>NZ_BBWK01000070.1 GCF_001463765.1 Aureimonas sp. AU4
GTTCAAGCGTCGGTAGGGTTAGGGCGTCGTGATCTCGGCCCACTTTCCGGCCGCGCGGATCTTCGCCAGGCGCATGTTGAGTTTGCCGATAATGTAGGCCGTATGGAACTGACGCTTGGATCGTCCGTGTTGATCGTGTTGAAGCCGAGCGAGCAGAAAACGACCGGGTTGTGATTGCGAACCGGCGTGAAGTCGCAGCGGTTAGTCGTACCTCACCACTGATGCTGTTGGTCGGGTCGTTCTATTCGAGATGATCGCCGCCGATGCCTTACATCGCACAGCCAAGCAGAAGCTGACTGACGCCCGACGTAGAGTCGTTGGCCGTGTTGCAACCAGCGGTGAAAGGGTCGCTCTCGTCGCGTCAGGTCGTGAAATTGAAGCGAGGATCAATGCCGTGGGTGATCGCTATCGGGCCATCGGTCATGGTTGAGAGGCCGGAACCGTCCAGACCGCCGGCGTCCTGCACGAAGCCGACGTTGCGATGAGCTTGGCTGTAGCCATCAACAGAGATCCTTGCGCCAACTACAAACGGAAGAGCGGCCAATAGCGGAAACCGAAGTCGATCACCCGGCTCAGGAATGATCCCAGCTCCACAGGAACGGCGATGTTCCACTTGCGAGCGGCAACGCGACCAGGCAGACGGACCATGGGGTTTCCTTGGGCGCTCGGAAAAGGCCGCCCTGGTGGAGGGCGGCCGCGAAGGTGGATCGGGGGTTCAGACGAGGTTGTTTGCCGCACGGCGAAAGCAATGCTGCAATGTGGGCCGCTTCTGACTAGGTTCAGCGACGACCCAGATCTGTGAGACATGCCATGCACGACGACGACTTCATCACGCTCGACGCGCGTATCGACGGCCTGCGGGAGGCCATCGCTGCGATCGTCGGTAGCTTGAACGACAACAGTCCCGCCGTAGCCGCTTTGCAGGCTTTGCAGATACGCATGCAGCAGCAGCCAACGCATCAGGACGCGAAGAAGCAGGTCGAGCAGCTAATCGAAACAGCGACGAAACCGGATCGGCAGCGTGATGGGCTGAATTACGAGGCCGCTCGCTGAGCCTGTGGGTGCTTAGCGAACACGAACAGGTGCGCGACGAAGCCCAGCGGCTTGATCGGTACTGGGTTCGGGTTCGCCTTCCCGGCCTTGCCCGTGGTCTTGTCGGCTGTCTTGACCGTCAGCCCCAACATGATTGTGACGAGATCGCACAGAAGCCCGCTGGTCTGCGTCTTGGCATCGGCGTAGGCGTCGACATAGCTGTGATCGTTGGCAGGGATGTTGTCGAGCGTCAGCGTCACCTTGTCAGAACCGATGAGGTCGCCCGCCTTTAGGTCGAAGCCGCTCGCGACCGTGGCATAGCCTGCCGGCACCTTGCGGGACCGGAAAGTCGCGGCAGTCGAACCGGCGATGATCAGCTGCGAGTCTTTCGCCTTATCGAGGAAGGTCGGATACATGGCCCGCTTGTACTCGGTCGCGTCGTCGAGCCGCAGCCAGGCCGGTCCCATGTCGGTGCATATCCCGTGCCGCAGGATGCAGAACGGCGTCATCAGATGCCGCCCAATAGCTGGTGCCATAGGCGACGCCCGCCCCACGGATGGTGGGCGCGTACTCGAACCGCTTGCCCGTGCTGTCGATGATGCTGGCCAGAACGCGGCGGTCGCAGGCACGGAACCGTTGGAACCGGCAATGGACCTCGCCGATGCCGTCGGCGGGGATCACGCTCGGCTCGATCTGAGGCGTCGAGATACTTTCGGTCGTAGATGTTTTGTCCCCTGACCATACCCCGATTACTACGGCCCCTGTGCCTATGGCCGCAGCGAAGAAGACGGCTAGAAGCTACTTCATTTTTAGGCTCCCTGGATGGGGTCCCAGAACTTCATGACCTGTTCAGGGAAGGGTGTTGGCGAACACGAACAGGCCGAGGACGCCGAGCATGGTCCACTTCAGGAAGCGACGCGTGCGCCGGATCGATTTGGTCAGCTCGATCGCGTCGAAGACGAACTTGCGGCGCTCACCGCCCATCTGGCCGAGCGCCTTCAGCGTCTCGACCTCGTTGTCTCGTAGCTCGGTCAGCCACTTCATCATCGGATCGCTGGGGTTCGATCCTTAGGGATCCGCTCGAGACGGTGGGACTTGTTGACGATCTCGCTGATGGCGGTGGAATGGCCGGTGAGGTTCCGACCGAGTGGTTCGGTGCTGCGCCCCAGCATGCCAAGCCGCCGCGCGATGTCGGATAGGTCTTCTGTCACTGGCTCGGCCTCGTATGCGTGGGATCAGGCCGCCGCGTTGCGCGGGGCGAGGTAGGCGCCCAGCCCGGCACCGAGCGCCGTCAGGATCGTCGTTAGGGGAAGGATCGTTCCGGGATCGCTTGCGACGTCGGCTGGGATGGTGTGGATTTCCACTAGAAGGAGAAGTAGGAGGTTCGGCAGACCGGCGCCGATGAGACCGCCCGTCGCCTTGCTGGTCGGCCCGCCAGCGGATGCCGTGGGCTGCAACGCGGGCACGGAAGCAGGAGCTTCATAGACGGGCGTCAGCACGATCGGCGCGGGCGCGGTTTCCTTCACCACGACGATGGGCTCGGGCTCGCTCGCGGCGCCGTAGCGGGCGGCCACGAGCGCGCCGTCAAACAGATTCGCGTGGCCGGCGATGGTCTCGGCGTGATCCGTGCCGTTCAAGACGCGGCGAGCCTCGCGGTAATCCGCATCGCCATCGTGGACGTATTGCCCCAGCTTCCGCCCCGTGAAGGTGCCGACCAGCATACCCTCGACGCAGATCCGCGCAGCAATCGAGGTTTGTTCGGCCAGCGACGAATTGGCAACGAGGTTGACGTCAAGACGATCCAACCAGTCCTTGTAGTTCCACCGGCCGGTGAAATGGCCGAAACTATACCCCTTGAATCACTTTCCGTCGCCGGTCTGCGTGTTGCCGAGATCGCCCCGCTCCTCGTACGCTGCGCCGGACGCGTATTCCTCCATCGTGAGGAACCGGTCGCTTTCGTGGGACACCGTACCGAGGATGTAGGCGAGCCTCCGACGATCACCGTCGCCGTGCTCGACGAAGGCCAGGAGAAGCGCAGACATGCCGTCCACGGCCCGCTGCTGAAGGCTGCCGCCGGACGGCTTCGCTCGCATGGCCGAGAAGAACGCGGCGTGATCCATGGGTGTGCTCCAGGCAAAGAGAAAGGCGCCCGGTCAAGGGCGCCTTGGTTGACCTCTGCCGGGATAGGCGAGGCGAGCAGTCTGTGATTGCTAGGCCTTCGTCAGGCGTCGGCCGGGACCGTCATTCTGTGGTGCCAGTAGCGAAGGTGCGCATCGATCTTCGGTCCGGCCAGAATGCCGTTCACCGCGGCCAGCCAAAGGGTCGCCGATATCAGAATGCCAAGAACGATGCCGTTGAAGGGACTGCGCATGAAAGGACTCATCGGGCTTGCCGTCTGAGGCGGATGATGGCCGGAAGGGATGACTAAAACGTGTCCAAATGTCACAACTCATGCGCGTTCAAAATGAGGCAGCGCTGGCGTTATGACGCGATGCAGCAATGATTTGCGAGCGACAAGTGCGGAATACCTTCGATCGCATGCCAGTACAGCTAAACCCATGGCAGCCATGGTTCGCATCGCGTCCTGTGACCATAACCGCGCCGATCGGCGAATGGTCGAGCCAGACCATTTGGATGCGCCGCGTCATGAGACGGCGCAACCGTAAGGCGCGTGGCAGTATCAGCTCTGACGGTTGCGCTCCATCCAGGTCAGCGACCGGGCACGATGGAGGCGGATTGTCAGTGCACCACTCGCGTGTGA
Organism: Aureimonas sp. AU4; assembly: GCF_001463765.1. Taxonomy (GTDB): domain Bacteria; phylum Pseudomonadota; class Alphaproteobacteria; order Rhizobiales; family Rhizobiaceae; genus Aureimonas. The sequence continues at coordinate 3,794 of NZ_BBWK01000070.1, forward strand.
CGATGCGAAGCCGAAAGCGAGATGACACTTTGACCGAGCGGTAGGCCCGGCCGACTGTCCCTTCAAGCGTCAGTTGGACTGCTTTCAGCCCTTTCCCATCCCAAAACGGCCCGGCACAAAGCCGGGCGAGAGGTGTTCTGGAGTGGGGGCGTCAGGCGGTCGTTTTCATCGATTGTTTACGAAGGGAAGCTCATCAGGATGAGCTTCCGCTGATTAAAGGCCGTGCATGCCGACCCGACATTTTAGCCATGCGGCGTGGTTCTTTCTGGCCGCGATCGTGTTCATCACCATCGCGCCGATCGGACTGCGGCCGGAGCAAATTCTGACGGACGATCTAGATCGAGCCATCGCTTTTGCGGTGCTCGCCATCCTGTTTGTCATCGCGTACCCACGCAGATGGGTCGCCATAGGTTTGGTTCTCATTCTTGGAGCGGGAGGTATTGAACTGCTGCAGCTCATCACCTCCACCAGACACGCCCGGATCGAAGATGCCGTCGTGAAGGCGACAGGTGTGGCGTTGGGCGTGGCCCTTGGATGTCTGTTTAACGAAGTCACGTCGCCGCCGAGGTGCTCCAGACGAACGGCCAACGCATCGCGGTCCTGAGTTTGAGATTAGCGATACGCAGATTATGAACGCCGTTTTCACCAAAGCGCTTAATTTCCACTGATCTCACCCATTTAGGGTACGCTTTTGGGTTGTGAGCACCCTAGTCTTCTCGCCAAGAAATCGATCGAGAGGATTTGATGTTACGGATAGACGAAGGCCCGTTTAGCAACGTAACCCAGCGTCCGCAGGACGACTTACATCCGGCTTTGCAGAGCGATCCTGCGCTGCCGCCTTTTGGGTTGGTCATGCTCGCCCTCTACGTCACAAGCGTTGGACGGCTGATCAGGCCACGACCTTTACCACCCGCAGGTTCTTCACACGCAGCTTGTAAGAGCCAGCCCTCGACGCGATTGCCCGCAGGTTGAAGGTCAGCCACGTCTTCGCGTCGAAAGCGGGGATGACAATGCGCTGTGTGCGGACGGGCATCGAGAACGTCTCGTCGGGACCTGTTCGATTGACGGGCAGCATATCCATGGTCTCGATCGCAGCACCCGTTCCGCCGATCGAGCCGTTCGCCCGCATATAGAGGCGCACGGCTCTAAGGTTCACCGGGTTCTCGACCGTGATCTCAGCCATCGCCTCAACGACGTCGCCGGGGCTCCAGGCGTTGATGTTGATGTCCTGCGTCAGGCCAATCTGCTCGCCAGCCGCCGTGAACGTGATGTCGAACACCTGCTCGTTGTTGGCGACCGTTCCGACTGCCGTGGCCGAGCCACTGCGCGTGCGGCCCAGCTCGTCGCGAGGTCGCCCGTGATGCCGGTCGGCTTAATGCCAACATTGCCGACAAAAGTTGGGTTGACCGACAAGGGCATGCCATCCGTGCGCGACAGTGGGGTGAGGCCGCGTGCCAGCAGGAAGGCGGCGAAAGCCTTCCCGGCATAGTAAGCACCCTCCTCGGCTTCATGGACCTGCGGCGTCTCTGGCGCCACATAGCCGGACTCGAACGTGATTGCAGACGAGGTCTTGGTGTCCCACAAGACGGTGGCTAGATCGAAGATCGACACTATCTTCTTCCCAGTCGCATAGTCGCGCAGGCCTTGGTTCAAGATGTCGAGTTGCGCGATTTGCGCAGACGACATGTTGTTGGCGCCGGCGTCCAGCACAACCCACGCCTCGAAGCCCTTCGTGCGGGCTGCGTCGATCGCCGTCTTGAAGTTGGCGAGTGCGGTCGCGCCGGACGTCGAAGCAGATGGGTACTGCTGGGCGATGTCGTTGACGCCCATGTGCAGATAGAGCGCCCCCCCCCGCGGCCGTCAGGCTGTCGAGAGATGCAGTGAGGCGCGCCAGGATCTGGTTGGAGCGCTCGCCGGACACACCAAAGTTGCCGATCAGCCGGTAGACGAAGCCGGCAAGGTCGTTGCCCCAGTTGAAGTGATTGTAGGCGGACTTGTTGCGTTTGGTGCTGTCGAGATGGATCTGAGTCACGCGGCTGTCACCGAGCGCCGCGACGCGAACAGATGGGAGTGCTGGCACTACGCCACCGCCGCCGATTAGGCCCAGCGCTACAAGGTTCGCAATGCTCCGCTTGTTCGCGGCGACACGGGCAGGCAGACGGACCATGGGGTTCTCCTTGGGGGCACGAAAATGGCCGTCCTGGTGAAGAGCGGCCGCAAAGGTCGGATTGGATGGACGTCGGACTGCAGCGTTAAGCATGACGCCGCCAACCGTTTGTCGGTGAGGTACGACGAAGCTACAGACGTCGACACTGATCAACGGCAATTCGGTGAATGCGACGGAAGTACAGATCGTTTGCGAACGACAATCGAGCGATGGCGATAGAGCCATTTCCGCTATCGATATGCTTCGCGACTTATCTGGCGGTCTTGGTTATCGCCATCGTCGCTTTAGTTGGCGCGGGTCTGGCAGTTTATTCGATCGGGTCAAAACTGTTGCTGTCACTTCCGGCCATCTGGAAGGAGCGCTAGGAACGTAGACCCGCACTGTCAGTTGAAACGGTAGAAGGCTACCGCAAGTGGTATGGCGAAGCGTTTGGGTCGCGACACACCATCGGCTGCCAGCGCCACATTGAAGGCACCAGTGGCGGTCACGCGATCAACGCCGGAGACGAGAAGCCGGTCGTACAGCACGGCGCCCTTCAAGAAGCTTCGGTCGTGCGGCGAGAGGATCGGCCAAAGCAGTCGCGGGATGGACACGTCGAACACGGTTCAAGCCGGCACTGCGTAGAACCGGTCAGAGCTATCGAACCCCATCTCCCAAGCGATCTCGCACGTCCTGCGGTACTGGATGCCGTTCAGACGTTCAAACTCGACCGCCGAGAGCGTATAGAGGCTTACTGGCGCGGCAGTCCGGCGAAGACGAACAGATAAGCCACGAAGCCAGGCGGCTTGATCGGGACGAGATCTGGTGTCGCCTTGCCGGCTTTGCCGGTGGTCTTGGACGGCGACGATGCGGTGATGCCCGTCAGGAGCGGTAAGAGACCGCTGGCGAGCCCAGCATTGCCAGCCGTAGCAATCGCTGTGTCATCGACGTAGCTGTGATCGTGAGCCGGCATGTTGTCGATTGTTAGCGTCACTTTGTCGGACCCGATCAGGTCGCCCGCCTTCAGGTCGAAGCCGCTCGCCACCGTTGCGTAGCCCGCCGGTACCCTCAGGCACTTGAACGTGTCGCTCGTCTTGCCCGGCAGGATCAGCCGCGAGTCCTTCGCCTTGTCGAGGAACACGGGATACATGGCCCGCTTGTACTCGGTCGCGCCATCAAGCCGCAGCCAGGCCGGTCCCATGTCAGTGAACATCCCGTGTCGCAGGATGTCGATCGGCGTCATCAGGTCGGGCGTGCTCATGACCGTAGCGAGTCGTCTCCGATGTTTGCGATGGTCTCGCCGGCGACGATGCGCTTCTTAAGATCGCTGGTGGCCACGATGATTAGGCCTTCGCGCGCCGCGACCGCGCTTCCGAACGCCACAGTGGTTGGGGCATCCATCGGCACGCGGGTGGTGTCGAGCGCGATCCAGAAGAAGTCCGAGCCGACGCCGGTCCAGCGCAGATCGCCCGCCTGGACGCCCGACTGGAGAGCAGTTAGACCCGATACGCGCGCCTTTTAGATACGCTCCCTGCTCGTGTCGTCGGTCTGAAAGACGGTGCCGTTGAACGTGATGCCGCCCTGAATGCGACGGTCGCGCTCGGCGTCGACAAGAGCCGGCAGGTCGGCGGGATCGGTTGCGCCTGCGTCCTCGATCGGCACGATGGCATACCCGTCGCCGTGCTTCACGACCGCCTGCATCACCGGGTCGAAGCGGCCGAAGAACATGAAGCCCAGCTCGGCTCGGCTGTCGGGCTGGTTGGCGAGATCGGTACGGGAATAGCCCTGGTCGGTGTAGGCCACGGCCAGAAGTTCCGCCGGAGCTCCGCCCTTGCGGCGGTAGAGGTCGACCGTCGTCATGGCGTCCACACCCCTCCATAGACGGACTTCGCAAAGGCGATTGCGTCATCATACGTTGCGAAGAAGGTCAGGCAGACCATGCCTGTGCCCTCGCTGGCGCCGCTGTAGCCACCTGAGCCCGGCGGCTGCGCCAGGCTAGACGTCCGCGTCTCGCCAGCCGAACGACCGCCGCCACGACCACCTCGACCAGCTCCGACCGAGCCGGGATACTTGCCGGTTCCAGCGGCTCCCGCGCCGTTGGAGGAGGCACTGCCGCCGTTGTTCGCCGACAGAAGGGTCGTCGATCGGGTCGCTGATCCTCGTCTACTGCGCCGATCCGGAAGCTGCGTGCCGTTCTGAGCTACGGCGTCCAGCAACGCTACGCGGCCTGCGCGACAGCACGCGAGATCCTCAGCCCGATCGCGTTCGAGGCTCCGGCCCCGCGCAAGATCAAGATGGAGTTCGCGCACGCGGCGGCGATCGTCGCGAAGGCGCTTGCGATGGGGCGCCCCTCGATCGCCCTGACGCAGGCGCTGCAGTGGGACACGGCCCTGCGGCGAATCGACTTGATCGGGGAATGGGTGCCGGCAGGTGACGCTGAAGGAGGCATCGTCAGAGGGAAGACGCGCTGGCAGGGTCCGGCCGTGTCCGTCATCAGCGCGGACTACATCCTGACGATCGAAGCGACGTCGAAGACGGGCGCGGCATCGAGCCCCGACCTGAAGCACTGCCCTCTCACCATGTCGGTCCTCGAGGCGCTCAGCCTTCCGAAGATCGGCCCGCTGATCGTGTCAGAGACGACGGGACGCCCCTACCGCGAGAACTACTACGCGCAGGACTGGCGCGAGGTCGCTCGTGCAGCCGATGTGCCCGATACGGTCTGGTCGATGGACAGCCGGGCCGGGGCGATCTCGGAAGCCGAGGCTGCGACCGACAGCGTCGATTCGGCTCGGAAGCTCGCGACGCACACGAACGCCAAGACGACGCTTCGCTACATCCGGAACGACGTCCTGGAGAGCAACCGGTCGACCGCCATGGCGCGCGAGAGGCACCGCGCTCAGCCGCAGTGAAACGGCAGTGACACGACCTGAAACGGGTCTGATAGCTGAACGGTGGAAAGCCTTGCCCCGTAGGGGTTTGTTTGGAGCGGGTAGAGGGAATCGAACCCTCGTATTCAGCTTGGAAGGCTGCTGCTCTACCATTGAGCTATACCCGCGCCGCGTGGCCCTGCCGGCAGTGGTGGAGGGAGTTGGATTTGAACCAACGTAGGCTAAGCCAACGGATTTACAGTCCGTCCCCTTTAACCGCTCGGGCATCCCTCCGTACCTGCCGCAGGGCCGCTGACGCTTGTTAGCGGAACCGGAAGGCCCTTCGGCCATCCGCTTCGACCGGCGTTATGCAGAGGGCGGACGGCGGTGTCAACACGCCCGGAAGCGATGATGCGCGTGGGTCGGCGGCGCACCTGTTCCGCAACGATGCGCGATGGGATAGGAGACGCCATGAGCGACGACCGACCGACCCATACACCCAAGGATTCCCACTACGCACGGCTGCGCCGTGCCCATCGCGACGCCAAGGGCGAGAGCCCGCGGCCCGAGCGCGCGGGCAAGAGCGCTCCCCGTCCCGGCCGGCCGGCGCCCCCGGACCGCGTCCGCCTCTACGGTCTCCACACGGTGGAGGCTGCGCTCGCCAATCCGAAGCGGCGCTGCCACCAGCTCTATGCCACCCGCAACGCGCTGACCCGGCTCGAAATCGACGCCGAAAAGGCGTCCTGCCCGGTCGAACTGGTCGAACCCCGCTTCCTCGATCAGGAACTCGGCAGCGACGCCGTGCACCAGGGCGTGATGCTGGAGGCTTCGCCCTTGGCCTCGAACGGCCTTGCGGCGGTCGGCGACGCGCGACTTGTTCTCGTGCTAGACCAGGTGACGGACCCGCAGAATGTCGGCGCGATCCTGCGCTCGGCGGTTGCGTTCGGAGCGGGCGCCGTCGTCACGACCTCGCGGCACTCGCCGCAGGAATCGGGCGTTCTGGCCAAATCGGCGTCCGGCGCGCTGGAGTTCGTGCCCTACGTCCAGATCGCGAACCTCGCCGAGGCGCTCGGCAGCCTGGAGGCGTCCGGGTTCACGACCATCGGCCTCGATTCGGCGGGAGAGGCGATTCTCGAGGAAGCGTTCCGGGGCGAACGCATCGCGCTCGTTCTCGGTTCGGAGGGCAAGGGGCTGCGTCAGAAGACGCGCGAGACCGTTCATGCGTTGGCACGTCTCGAGGTGCCCGGCGCGATCCGCTCGCTGAACGTCTCCAACGCCGCGGCGGTAGCCCTTTACGCGGCGCGGCGCTTCATGGGCTGAGGTCTCGGCCGGCGGCACGCAGGACGGCCGCCGCATAGACCTCGGCGAGCGTCGGCTCGCGCGCCTCGGCCGCGTGGAGTCCCGCGGCCTGCGGCTCCATCCGGTGGAGCAGGAGAAGCTCGAAGCGGAGCTGGTTCGCCAGCTTGAGGACGGTCGCGGATTGCTGCCGTCGCGTTCGTTCCCGCTTCGTCGTCACGCTCGTTCCGTAAGAAAACGCTGGTCATTCTTCCGCCATTTATCGTAGGGCCACGAACTCGTTCCCGCCACTGCCTGCCCCACGAGGGGCGCGCCTTGCGTGTGGAGCCGAGAAACGAACCCTTGGAGGATCGATGGCCGCTCTCCTCGCCTTCAGCCGGGCCGTCGACAGGCTGTCCGCCGGCTTCGCCGTCCTGGCCGATTATCTCGTTCTCTTCGCGGTGATGATCAGCGCCGGCAACGCGATCGTGCGCTACCTCTTCAACATGAGTTCCAACGGGCTTCTCGAAGTCCAATGGTACATGTTCGCTGCGATCGTCCTGCTCGGCGCCTCGTACACGCTGCGGCTCAACGAGCACGTTCGCGTCGACCTCTTCTACTCCTCGCTCTCGCCGCGCGGTCGCCTCTTCGTCGACATCTTCGGCTTCGTGGTGCTGTTCCTGCCGGTGATCGCCTACCTCTTCACGCTGACCTGGCCGTTCTTCTGGCGCTCGTTCTCGACCGGCGAGGTATCGATGAACGCGGGCGGCCTGATCCTTTGGCCGGCCAAGCTGACGCTGCCGCTCGGCTTCGGACTCCTGTTCCTGCAGGGCCTGTCCGAACTCATCAAGCGTTTCGCGGCCCTTCGCGGCCTGATCGAACTCGAGACGCGATACGAAAAGCCGGTGCAGTAAGGCGCCGTCCGGGGGGAACCGACCGCATGTTCGAATACGGACCGATGCCGCCGCTGATGTTCGGCGGCATGATCTTGTTTCTCATCCTCGGCTTTCCCGTCGCCTTCTCGCTGGCGGCGGTGGGGATGCTGTTCGGCGTGCTCGGCATCCTGACCGAACATTTCAGTCCCGCCCTTCTGAACGCGCTTCCGCTGCGCTTCTACGGCGTCATCTCCAACGACCTTCTCCTCGCCATCCCCTTCTTCACTTTCATGGGAGCGATCCTGGAACGGTGCGGTCTGGCGGAGGACCTTCTCGAGGGCTCGGGCCAGCTCTTCGGCCCGACGCCGGGCGGCCTCGCCTACGCCGTCATCCTGGTTGGCGCGGTGCTCGGCGCCATCACAGGCACCGTGGCGGCGTCGGTGATCGCGATGGGCGTGGTCTCGCTACCGGTGATGATGCGTTACGGCTACGACATGCGGCTGGCGACGGGCGTCATCGCGGCGTCCGGCACGATCACGCAGGTCATTCCTCCATCGCTCGTTCTGATCATCCTGGCGGATCAGCTCGGTCGCTCGGTCGGCGACATGTATGCGGGCGCGATCGGACCCTCGTTCCTCCAGATCGCGCTGTTCCTGCTGTTCATCTTCGTGGTGTCGAAGCTGCAGCCCCACAAGATGCCGCCGCTGCCACCGGAGGCGCGCACCAAGTCCGGACGCGCGCTGCTCTGGCAGGTCGCCAAGGGCATGGTGCCCTCGCTCGCGCTGATCTTCCTCGTGCTCGGCACGATGGCGATGGGCCTTGCGACGCCGACCGAGGCCGGCGCGATGGGTTCGGTCGGCGCGCTGCTGCTCGCGGCCGGACACCGCCGCCTCTCCTGGCCTCTCATGCGCGAGGCGATGGCGATGACCATGCGCCTGACGTCGATGGTGGTCATGATCCTGATCGGCTCGACCGTCTTCAGCCTGGTGTTCCAGGGCATGGATGGCGGCCACTGGATCGAGTACCTGCTGTCCCACATCCCGGGCGGCGTCGTCGGCTTCCTGATCTTCGTCAACGTCTTCATCTTCTTCGTGGCGTTCTTCCTCGACTTCTTCGAGATCGCCTTCATCATCGTCCCGCTGTTGGTGCCGGCGGCGAACGCCCTTGGCATCGACCTCGTCTGGTTCGGCGTCCTCCTGTGCGTGAACATGCAGACGTCGTTCATGCACCCGCCCTTCGGCTTCGCGCTCTTCTACCTGAGGGGCATCGCGCCGCCCTCGATCCGCAGCCGCGACATTTACCTCGGCGCCCTACCCTGGCTGGGCCTTCAGCTCGTGCTCGTGCTGATCCTGATCGTGTGGCCGCAGTCGGTGACCTACTTCCTGAAGAAGGAGGCGGTGGTCGACCCGGCGTCGATCCAGCTCAACGTTCCGATGCCCGGCGCGCCGGGCTCGTCGGGCTCGGCCCCGCCGCCCTTCGGCGCCCCGGCCCCTCCGTCGTTCGGTGCGCCCGCGGCACCGAGCTTCGGGGCGCCGTCCTCGCCCGCTCCGGCACCAGCGCCGGCAGCTCCCAGCTTCGGCGCCCCGCCGGCGCCAAGCTTCAACTGACCGAACGCAAGAAGGGCCGGCATCAGCAAAGACGCCGGCCCTTCCTCTTGTGGAGAGGGTCTCCGGCCTACTTTCCGGCGGCCTGCTGCGAGTAGCCGTAGGTGTCGTAAGAATATTCGGCGACGCGGAACCATTCGTAGCTCTGCGAGCGGAACTGCTTCCAGGGTTCGTAGACCGCCTTCCATTTCGGATTGGATGCGGTGAGTTCGTCATAGAGCCTGAAGGCCGAATCGTAGGACGCGTCGAGGATGTCGCGCGGGAGCGGACGCAGCTGCACGCCCTTGCCGACGAGCGAGCGGATCGCCCCCATGTTCTTCACGTCGTAGAGCGCCAGCATGTTCACGTTGGCGGCTTTCGCCGCTGTGTCGAGCGCAACCTTGTATTCGGCCGGAAGTGCCTCGTAGCGTTCCTTGTTGAACAGGAAGTGGACCGTCAGCCCGCCCTCCCAGAAGGCGGGGTAATAGTAGTAGGGCGCGACCTGGTAGAAGCCGAGCTTCTCGTCGTCATAGGGCCCGATCCACTCCGTCGCGTCGATCGTGCCGCGCTCCAGCGCCGGGTAGATATCGCCGCCCGCCAGTTGCTGGGGCACGACGCCTAGCGGCTCCAGGACGCGGCCCGCCAGCCCGGCGATGCGCATCTTCAGGCCCTTGAGATCGGCGACAGAGTTGATCTCCTTGCGGAACCAGCCGCCCATCTGCACGCCCGTATTGCCGCCGGGCAGCGCCTTGACGTTGTAGTCCGCCAGGAACGTGTCGAAGAGTTCGTTGCCGCCGCCATGATACAGCCAGGCGTTCTGCTGGCGGGCGTTGAGGCCGAAGGGAATGGTCGCGCCGATCGCGAAGGTCGGGTCCTTGCCGACATAGTAGTAGCAGGCCGTATGGGCGGCCTCGACCGTACCGTCCTGCACGGCATCGAGCGCCTGGAGGCCGGGTACCAGCTCGCCGGCCGGAAACACATCGATCGTGAAGCGTCCGCCGGTGATCTCGCCAACCGCCTTGGCCATGACCTCGGCGCCGCCGAAGATCGTGTCGAGCGTATTGGGGAAGCTCGATGTCAGCCGCCAGCGAACGTCCGGCTCGCTCTGCGCGAGCGCTGGCTTGGCGAGAGTGGCGCCGGCCGCGCCTATGGCGGCCGTGCCGGTGATGAACTTGCGTCGGTCCACTGTCATGTCCTCCCAACCCCGACGTGTCCCGGGGCGGACGGAATGAGAACGGAGCGAAGATGAACGCGCAAGCGCTTGCCCGGTCCATGCCGGACCGGGGGACGCTCACAATAGCGTGATGCCGATTACTTGCCGGCCGCCTGCTGCGTGTAGGCGAACGTGTCGTTGGTGTACTCGGCGACGCGGAACCACTCGTAGATCTCGCTGCGGAACTGGTTCCACGGATCGTAGATCGTCTTCCACTTCGCGTTCGAGGCCGAGAGGTCGGCGTAGATCTTACGCGACGAATCGTAGGCGGCCGAGAGCACGTCCTGCGGCAGCGGGCGCAGCTTCACGCCCTTGCCCACCAGAGAGCGGATCGCACGGCTGTTCTTGACGTCGTAATCGGCGAGCATGCGCGTGTTGCAAAGGGCCGATGCCGTGCGAACAGCCGCCTGGTAGGTCGGCGGCAGCGTTTCCATCTGCTTCTTGTTGAAGACGAAGTGGACGGTGGGCCCCGCCTCCCAGAAGGCCGGATAGTAGTAGTAGGGCGCGACCTGATAGAAGCCGAGCTTCTCGTCGTCGTAGGGCCCGACGAACTCGGTGGCGTCCAGCGTGCCGCGCTCCAGCGCCGGGTAGACGTCGCCGCCCGCGAGCTGCTGGCCGATCACGCCGAGCGGCGCGAGCACCTGACCCGCGATGCCGGCGATACGCATCTTGAGGCCCTGCAGGTCGGCGACCGAGTTGATCTCCTTGCGGAACCAGCCGCCCATCTGCGTACCGGTGTTGCCGGCCGGAAACGCCGTCACGCCATAGTCGGACAGGAAGGCGTCGATCGCCTCGTTGCCGCCGCCGTTGTAGAGCCACGCATTCTGCTGGCGCGCGTTGAGCCCGAAGGGGATCGAGGATCCGATAGCGAAGGTCGGATCCTTGCCGACATAATAATAGAGAACGGTGTGCGCGGCCTCGACCGTTCCGTCCTGCACGGCGTCGAACGCCTGCAAGCCGGGAACCAGCTCGCCGGCCGGGAAGACGTCGATCGTGAAGCGGCCGTCGGTCAGGTCCGAGATGGTTTGCGAGAAGAGCTTGGAGGAGCCGAACAGCGTGTCGAGCGTGTTCGGGAAGCTCGACGTCATGCGCCAGCGGAGCGTCGGAGCGGACTGCGCCAGGGCCGGCGCGGCGAGCGACAGGCCCGTCGCGACCGCCCCGCCTGATACCGCGCCAGCGCGCGTGATGAATGAACGCCGATCCATGAACGAACCCCTCCCGTACTGATGGTTACTCGATATGCCCCGATTGCCCTTCGGCTCACAAGAGCAATCAGCCCGCAGCAGTCTCGGCTCGCGTGGATTTGCGGATGGCAAGGGCCGCGCACCATGCTAAGGAGCGCCGGCAGTGCCGGTTTAGCTCAGCGGTAGAGCAGCGGTTTTGTAAACCGAAGGTCGGGGGTTCAATCCCCTCAACCGGCACCAGTTCCTTATCCACCATTCAGGCAGTGGGAGCGAAGAGCTTCCAGTGGCGCGGCCGTAGGTTCAACACGTGGCCCTGCTCGCCGGGGTCCGTCGGCGACAATTCGACCTCGATGCGTCCCTCGCCTCCGTCGAGCTCGAGTTCCGCGATCCGGCTGCCATGCGAACGACGCGAAAGTGCGATCGTGCCGCGCACGCCCGGCGCCTCGGCGGGCACGACGTCGAGGTCGTGCGGACGCACGAAAAGCGTCCAGCGTCCGTCGTGCTCGTCGGTCCGCCCGATCACGGCGCCGCGATAGCCGATCTCCCCGCCCCGCACCTCGACCGGCAGCCGGTTCGACTGGCCGATGAACGAGTAGACGAAGGGGCTTTCGGGCCGGTCGTAGATGTCGTCAGCACTGCCGACCTGCTCGATATGGCCCTGGCTCATGACGACGACGCGGTCGGCGAGTTCCACCGCCTCCTCCTGATCGTGCGTCACGAACACCGTCGTATGCCCGGTGCGGTCGTGCAACTCGCGAAGCCAGCGGCGCAGATCCTTGCGGACCTTCGCGTCGAGCGCGCCGAAGGGTTCGTCGAGGAGAAGGACGCGCGGCTCGATCGCGAGAGCGCGGGCGAGCGCGACGCGCTGGCGCTGACCGCCGGAGAGCTGGGCGGGGTAGCGGTTGCCGAGACCGGGGAGTTGCACGAGTTCGAGGAGTTCCTCCGCGCGGCGCCGGATCTCGGCCTTGGGCGGCCGCGTGTCGCCCTTTCGCACGCGCAGGCCGAAACCGATATTGTCGGCCACCGTCATGTGACGGAACAGGGCGTAGTGCTGGAACACGAAGCCGACGTTGCGTTCCTGCACGCTCTTGGCCGAGGCGTCCTCGTCGCCGAAGAGGATCTGGCCGCCGCTCGGGAACTCGAGACCGGCGATCAGACGCAGGAGCGTCGTCTTGCCGGAGCCCGACGGCCCGAGCAGGGCGATCAGCTCGCCCGAACGGATGTCGAGCGACACGTCGTGCAACGCGGCGAACCCGTCGAATTCCTTGCGGATGTTGCGAACGCGAATATCCATCGGTGATGATTCCTAGTGGCCGCCACGCGTCGCCTTGATCTCGCCGGCGTAGCGCCATTCGAGGAAGGTTTTCAGGCAGAGCGTGAGAAGCGCGAGCAGCGCGAGCAGCGTCGCCACCGCGAAGGCGGCCGAGAAGGCATACTCGTTGTAAAGGATTTCCACCTGCAGCGGCATCGTGTTGGTCTCGCCCCGGATCTTGCCGGAGATCACCGCCACCGCGCCGAATTCGCCCATGGCGCGCGCGTTGCACAGGAGAACGCCGTAGAGGAGCGCCCATTTCACGTTGGGCAGCGTCACGAGGAAGAAGGTGCGCCAACCGTCGGCACCCAGCGAGATCGCCGCCTCCTCGTCGCCGGTTCCCTGCTCCTGCATGAGCGGGATCAGTTCACGCGCCACGAACGGCAAGGTCACGAAGGTCGTGGCCAGCACCATGCCGGGCACCGCGAAGACGACCTTGAGGCCGATCGCCTGCGCAAGCGGCGTCAGATAGCCCTGCGCCCCGAAGAGCAGGACGAAGACCATGCCCGCGATCACGGGCGAGACCGAGAAAGGCAGATCGATCAGCGTGACCAGGAAGGCCTTGCCGCGAAACTCGAACTTCGCGATCGCCCAGGCCGCCGCCACGCCGAACACGAGGTTGAGCGGCACCGCGAAGGCGGCGACCGTCAGGGTCAGGCGCACGGCCGCCTGGGTGTCAGGCTCCTTGAGCGCCTCGACATAGGTCGAGATGCCGTTGCGCAGAGCCTCCGTGAAGACAGCGACGAGCGGCAGGAAGAGGACGAGAAGGAGGAAGACGAGGGCAACGCCGATCAGCAGCGCCCGGACGATCGGCCTCTCGGTCGTCACCTCGCGCCGCGCCACGCGCGGCGCCTCGGCCGCCTTCGTCTCGTCGAGGGTCGCGTCAAGCGCCATGTCCGGTCCTCCGGCGGCTCCAGGCCTGAACGAGATTGATCACCAGAAGCAGGGTGAAGGAGATGAGGAGCATCATCATGGCGACGGCTGTCGCCCCGCCGTAGTTGAATTCCTCCAGCCGGATGACGATGAGCAGCGGCGCGATTTCCGACACGAAGGGGATGTTGCCGGCGATGAAGATCACCGATCCGTACTCGCCGACGGAGCGCGCGAGCGCCAGCGCGAAGCCGGTGGTGAGCGCGGGCAGGACGGCCGGCAGCACGACCTGGAACACGGTCTGGAAGCGGTTCGCGCCGAGCGTGGCCGCCGCCTGCTCGATCTCGGGATCGATCTCCTCCAGAACCGGCTGCACCGTGCGCACCACGAAGGGCAGCGACACGAAGACGAGCGCGATCACGATGCCGAGCGGCGTATAGGCGATGCGCAGCCCCTTCTCCCCGAACAGCGGCCCGAAGACGCCGCTCGGCGCAAAGAGCTGCCCGACCCAGCCGTTGGGCGCGTAGAGCGTCGTGAGCGCGATGCCCGCGACCGCCGTCGGCAGCGCGAAGGGCAGGTCGATCGCCGCGTCCACGAAGCGCCGGCCGGGAAAGCGGTACCGCACGAGGACCCAGGCGATCAGAAGACCGAACACGGCGTTGACGCAGGCGGCGAGGAAGGCCGTGCCGAAGGAAAGCCTCAGCGCCGACAGGACACGCCGGTCCGTCGCGAGCGCCCAGAGCTGATCGCCGCCGATGCCCCCTGCCCGAAGAGCGAGGGCCCCGAGGGGAATCAGCACGAACAGGCCGAGATAGGCGAGCGTGAAGCCGAACGAGAGGCCGAAGCCCGGCACCACGCTCGGTCGGCGAAACAGGATGCGCGGCCTGGCGGCGCTGACAGCCATTCGTTGGTCCTGCACGTGAGAACGGCCCATGCCTCGCGGCGGGCCGACAGAAAGCTAGCGCGCCGACGCCAGGGCGTCGACGCGCGGACGGCGATCAGCGGATCGCGTCAGTTCGCCGGGCGGTAGATCTGGTCGAAGATGCCGCCGTCGGCGAAGTGCTCGGGCTGGACCTTGGCCCAGCCGCCGAACTGTCGATCGTCGATCGAGACGAGATCGAGCTTCGGAAAGCGCTGCAGAAGCGTTTGGTCCGTCACCGACGCGGGCTCCGCCGGGCGATAGTAGTGCTTGGCCGCGATGGTCTGTCCTTCTGGCGAGTAGAGATACTGGAGATAGGCGGTCGCCACCTCGCGCGTCCCCTTCGCGTCGACATTGCCATCGACCAGCGCGACCGGCGGCTCGGCCAGGACCGAGATCGAGGGCACGACGATCTCGAACTGGTCGGGGCCCAGCTCTTCCAGCGCGAGGAAGGCCTCGTTCTCCCAGGCCAGCAGCACGTCGCCGATGCCGCGCTGGACGAAGGTGGTGGTGGAGCCCCGCGCGCCGGTGTCGAGCACCGGCACGTGGCCGTAGATCTGGCGCACGAAGTCCTGCGTCTTGGCGCGGTCGCCACCGAACTGCTTGTTGGCCCAAGCCCAGGCCGCGAGATAGTTCCAGCGGGCGCCGCCCGAGGTCTTGGGATTGGGCGTGATCACCTCCACGCCGTCCTTCACGAGGTCGCCCCAGTCGCGGATCGCCTTCGGATTGCCCTTGCGGACCAGGAAGACGATGGTCGACGTATAGGGGGCCGAGTTGTGCGGAAGCCGGCCGCGCCAGTCCGCCGGGATCTTGCCGGTTCCCATGGCGATGGCGTCGATGTCGGCCTCGAGCGCCAGCGTCACGACGTCGGCATCAATGCCGTCGATCACCGTGCGCGCCTGCGCGCCCGAGCCGCCATGCGACATGCGCACGCCGACGGCCTCGTGCCCTTCGGCCTGCCAATGCGTGTCGAAGGCCTTGTTGTAGTCGCGGTAGAGCTCGCGCGTCGGATCGTAGGACACGTTGAGGAGCGTCTGGGCGGAGAGAGGGCCGACGGTTGCCAGCATGGCTGCCAGGCCGATCGCAAGGGTCGTGAACCTGCGCATGGATGAACTCCTTCCCGGCCGCCTTCGGCCGCCCGTACCTCGATGACGAGACATTAGGCGAGCCTAGACGGCCTTGGGAGAAACGATCCACTCAATCTACCGCGCTTGCAGACAGATCATTCCCGCTTTGCGCGCCGGCGCGGTACGGCACAGCGAAAACCGGCCGCCGATCGAGTCGTGCCCGTCTGACTCACACGCGGAGGTCTGCCGCGCCCGTGTCGATATGCGGTGCCCAGAAGGCGATGCTTTCCGCGATCTGCGGGATGACCTGACGGTCGTTGGGCTCGCGCTCCTTAAACGAGAGCTCCAGGCAGATCTCGTTGTCGCGCGCGCCGCCGTCCGCCAGCGCCCGCAGAAGCGGCTCCGGCTGGACGCGGCCCGTCGCGTTGTGCTCGGCGGTGAAGGGCCGGTGCCCGCTCTTGTCCAACTTCGACTGCTTGATGTGGATGATCGGCGAGACGGGCGGCACCGCGCGCGCCCACGCATAGGGATCGGTGTCGTCGGGATCGGGCGACGTCACGTCGCCGTGGTCGATATCGGCCATCATCCACATCGGGATGGCCATGTGCGCGGCCGAAAGGCGCTCCTGCAACGCCAGCGTCTCCCGGATCGTCGGCCCGAACTCCCGGCCGATCGACATGGGCTCCCAGAAGACCGAGGTGAGACCCGCCGCCCGGCCATGCTCGGCGACTTCCGACCAGCAGTCGATCACGATCTGCGTCAGCTCCTCGCGTCGCGTCTCGTCGTCGAAGTCGCGATAGGAGAAGATCGCGAACTGCGTTCCGACCGAGGTGCCGCCGAGTTCGGCCGTGATGTCCGCGAAGGTCTTGAACCAGTCGACATAGTAGCGTCGCACGTCGCGGTCGGGATGACCGAAATGGTTGAGCCGGCCGTAGGGGCCCGTCATCCCGGAGGTGACCCGCACGCCCGTGCGCGCAAGCGCCGCCGCCATCCCGCGCGTCAGCCGGCGGATCACGGGCGCCGGCCAGGACGGGTTGATGAATTCGTGCGTCAGCTGGATGTCACGGATGCGCAGGTCGCGCGCGACGGTCTCGATCAGGTCGTCGGGGTCGGCGAAACGGTTGACCAGCGGATTGGTGTTCAGCGACAGCGTCAAGGGCATCGGGTCGGGATCTCTTGAGGTCAGGCAGCGCGGGCGACGGCGACGTGGTCGTCGAACCAGCGCGTGAACTCGGCCCGTTCATCGGCCGTCATCTGCAGCGCCTGCTTGGTGCGGCGGTAGAGGACGTCCTCGGCGGTGAGCGCCCATTCCCGGGCGACGAGGTAGCGCGCCTCGCTCTCCGTGAGCCCGCCGCCGAAGTCCCGGCCCAGACCGTCCATCGACGTGGCCGGGCCGATGATGTCGCGGGCGATCGTGCCGTAGAGGCGCCCGAGACGGTAGACGAGCGAGCGCGGCATCCAGGGATAGGCCTCGCGCATATCCTCGGCGAACTGGATGAAGTCCGCGTTCTCGATGTCGCCGCCGGGCAACGGGCTGTTGCCGGTCCAGGCCGGCTTCATCTGCGGGAAGAACTTGGCGACGCGCTCGATGGCGTGCTCGGACAGCTCGCGGAAGGTCGTGATCTTGCCGCCGTAGATGTTGAGCATCGGCGCGCCTTCGGCCTCGTCGAGGTCGAACGAGTAGTCGCGCGTGACGGCCGAGGGGTTGCCTTGGCCGTCGTCGAAGAGCGGTCGCACGCCCGAGAAGGTCTCGAGAACGTCCTCGCGCCGCAGCTTTTCCTTGAAGTAGCGGTTCACGGCGTTGAGGAGATAGCTGATCTCCCCTTCGTCGGCCTTCACCTCCTCCGGTCGGCCCTCGTAGGCGATGTCGGTCGTGCCGATCAGCGCCTTGTCGCCCTGGTAGGGATTGATGAAGATGACGCGCTTGTCGTTGTTCTGGACGAGATAGGCATGGTCGCCTTCCCAGAACTTCGGCACGATGATGTGGCTGCCCTTCACGAGGCGCACGTTGCGCCTCGAGTTGCGGCCTGCCACGCGGCCGACGATGTCGTTGACCCAGGGACCGGCCGCATTGACGATGCAGCGCGCCCTCACCTGCCGCCGCTCGCCGGTCGCCCGGTCCGTGAACTCTACCGCCCAGGCGTCGCCGTCGCGGCGCAGGCTCGTGCAGGCGGTGCGGGTGAGGACCTCGGCTCCGTGGCGCGCGGCGTCCACCGCGTTCAGCACCACGAGCCGCGCATCGTCGACCCAGCAGTCGGAATACTCGAAGCCCTTCGTGTACTTGTCGAGGATCGGCGCCCCTTCGGGGTCGCGCCTGAGGTCGAGCGTGCGCGTGCCGGGCAGGCGCTTGCGGCCGCCCAGGTGGTCGTAGAGGAAGAGGCCGAGCCGCACGAGCCAGGCGGGGCGGTCGTCCGGCGAGTGCGGCAGGACGAAGCGCATCGGCCAGATGATGTGGCTGGCGTTGCGCAAGAGGACCTCGCGCTCGATCAGCGCCTCGCGGACAAGCCGGAACTCGTAATATTCTAGGTAGCGCAGGCCGCCGTGCACCAGCTTGCCCGAGCGCGACGAGGTGCCCTCGGCCAGGTCGTCCTTCTCGCACAGGATCACCGACAGGCCGCGACCGGCGGCGTCGCGGGCGATGCCCGCGCCGTTGATCCCGCCGCCCACCACCACGAGATCGACCATCGTCGCTTGGGACATGGCTTGCCTTCCTTCTCGATCCATCAGTTCGCCCCGAGCGCCATCTCGGCGGGCTCGCCCGGATGTCCTGCACCCGGATCGGCGCGCAGCGTCGCCTCACGGTAGTCCGCCATGCGGGCCCACACGGGCTCCAGCGCGCGGCGGGCGTCGGCATAGGCGCCGTAGAGCTGTTCGTAGCGGCGGTTGAGCGACGCGTCGGGCGCTTCGGGGGCGCCCAGGAGCGGTACGACCCAGCGACGGATGCAGGCATCCATGTCCGGGAAGACGCCGTTCGCGACCGCCGCCATCATGGCCGCGCCCGCGGCGCCCGTCTCGTCGCGGGAGCAGACGCGCACCGGGGCGCCCGTGCTGGCGGCCAGCACCGCGCGCAGCGAGCGCGAGCGCGCCGCCCCGCCCGTCAGGCGCAGCTCGGCCGGCATGTCACCCATCGCCGCGTAGCAGTCGCGCGTCGCCATGCCGAGCCCTTCCGCCACCGCCCGCACGAGGTCGGGAAAGCGGTGGCCGCTGGACAGGCCCTGGAAGCCGGCGCGCGCGTCGGAATTCACGAAGGGACCGCGCTCGCCTGCCGAGATATAGGGATGGTAGAGGAGCGCGCCGGGCTCGCTCGCCGCCATCCAGCCGTCGATGCGCCCGACAAGGTCGCCCTTCGAGACGGTTTGGCCGAAATCCGCGAGGAGATCGCCGGCGACGCCGAGGATCCAGTCGATGTTGAGCGTCGCGGCCATGTTGGTCTGCACCTGCGTGACGAGACCGGGCACGGGCAGCGCGATGACATAGCCCGTCCCTTCCGGGTTCAGCACGACCTCGTCCGACGTCACGGCGCGCATGTGGACGCCCGTCGAGCCGACCGTCGAGCAGGCGACGCCCGGCTCGTTCGTATGGACGCCGGCGCCGAGCGCCGTCATCACCATGTCGACGTAGCCGAGGCTGACCGGCGTTCCCGCGCGAAGGCCCGTGTCGCGCGCCGCCGCCTCCGACAGCGGGTGAGTCGTCTGTGTCCCGTCCACGATCTCGGGCAGGAGCCGACGCTCGTCGGTCAGGCCGAGCGCTTCCAGAACGGTGTCGCTGTAGCGCCGCGTCCGGAAGTCGCCGAAGGTGAAGCTCGCCTCCGACGGGTCGGTCGCGCGAACCCCCGTCAGCTTGAGATAGAGCCAGTCCTTGCAGTGGAGCGCCGCTTCCGCGCGCGCCAGGAGCTCGGGCTGGTGCGCCTTGATATGGGCGAGCTGCGAGCCCTGCTGGCAGGTGTTGAGGCCGGTGCCGGTCGCCTCGAAGCGGGCGCGGTCGAGCGGATGCCGCCGCAGCCGTCGCACGGTGGGCGCCGAGCGCGTATCGAGCCAGAGCCAGGCGTCGCCGACCGGTTCGTCGCCCGCGCCCACCAGCCAGGTTCCGTCGCCCTGCCCCGTCACGGAAAGGGCAAGCGCACGCGCGGCCAGCCCCTCGACCCGCTTGCCCAGCCCGCGCAAGGCGGCCGCGCAGTCGCTCCAGGTCTGCGCGAGCGACTGCACGGCCGAGCCGTCCGGTCCCTCGCGGTAGCGGTTCAGGACCGACGCGCTCGCGACCTGGTTGCCGTCCAGATCGAAGGCGACGGCCTTGATGACCGACGTGCCGGCGTCGATGCCGACGAGAAGATCGCCGCGCTCAGCCATGCCGGATCGCCTCGTTCCGAAAAACCGTCATCCGTTCCTCCCCGCGCCTCTTCTAGGGCGCCCTCGTGTCCACCAGCGCCCGCGCGGTGCGCTCGTCCGTGACGAGACCCGTCAGGAGGCCGCTCCGCAGGACCGAGCGCACACCCTCGACCTTGCTGGCACCACCGGCCAGCGCCACGATGCGGCGACCGCGCAGGTGCGCGATCTCGGGCGAGATGGTGCGGGCCGTCAGAAGGGTCTCCACCGGCGCCCCTTCGGCATCGAAGAAGTGTCCGAGCATCTCGCCGACGCCACCGCTGGCGCGCACGTCCGCGATCTCCTCGGGCAGGATCATGCGGGTCGAGACGAGCTGCGTGTCGGGCTGCGCGGTGCCGATGCCGACCACCATGAGATCCGAGCGCACGGCCAGGTCGAACACCTCGCCGACACCGCGCTGCTCGAGCAGGACCGCCCGGTCGCCCACGGTGTTGGCGAAGAAGGGGATGGGCATGACATAGGCAGCCGCGCTGGTCTTCTCGGCGAGCCGGTACATGACGTCGTGGGGGTTGGCGGCGTAGTTGCGCGTCAGGCCGCCCATCAGCGACACGAAACGCACCTCCGGCGCCTCGAGGCGCGGAAGGCTCGCGACGGCCGCGGCGAGCGTGCGGCCATGACCGATGCCGACGACGCCCGTGCCGAGCCCTTCGATCTCCCGCTGCAGGAACTCGGCACCCGCAAGGCCGAGCGCACGCAGCGGCAGGCCTTCCTCGTGGAGATCGGGAACGACCTCGCAATTGCCGAGGCCGAAGCGCTCGGCGATCGCCATTTCCAGCGTCACGCATTCGGCGACGGGACCCGACACCGATACCCGCACGACGCCGTTCTGGTAGGCCCACGCGATCAGGCGATGCGCCTTCGCGCTCGACAGCCCGAGGCGCTGGGCCACCTCGGCCTGCGTCATCCCCGCGGCGTAGTGGAGCCAAGCCGCGCGAACGGCCAGGCCGTCGTCACTGTCGCGTTTGGCCTGGACCTTCGCCATCGCGTCTCGCCTCGATCCGCTGCGGTGCAAAAAATTTCATTGAAAGAAAAATATTGCGCTTTGCGCGATTCTGTCAACATGATGTGGACATGAGAGAAGGACGCAGGCCCGCCATGCCGGGTCCTGCGGTGGGCTTGAGGACGCGCTGGCACGAGCCGGCCCGGCCATGACGCTCACGACTGTTCGGGAGGAAGTGCATGACCACCGAGGCGGCTCCCCACCGCCCCGCGCGCCGCGGGATCAAAGGCGTCGTCGCAGGCGTCGCCGTCGTGGCCCTCCTGGCCGCGATGGCGCTCGACACGCGCGTCGTGCGCATCGGCTCGGACGAGCACGTTCAGGACGACGTGTTCTCGCCGGAGGCCTTCGGCACCGCCGAGTTTCCCAAGGTCCAGTCGAGCGTCGAGAGCCGCGCGGTCGACGCTAGCACGCTCGCGCCCGCCGCACTCGCCGACAAGGCGGCGGCCGGCAAGCAGTACGGCGTCGCCGCCGGTGCCGCGCCCGTCATCCCCGTGAAGTTCACCGGCGTCGCCGGCGAGGCCCGCTCGGGCGTCTATCCCGTCACGGTGGAGGGCGTGCCCGCCGACGTCACGATCCGCGTCCAGACCGGCCCCGCGATCAACGGCACCGACCTTCGTGATGCCACGGGCGACATCGTGTTCGGCCAGTTCCGCAACCAGATCGAGTACCAGAACGCGGGCTCGGCCCTGAACAACGCGATGAAGGCGACGGTGCTCGGGAGCGTCGACACGGCGAACCTCCAGGGCAAGACGGTCGCGGTCACGGGCGTCTTCAAGCTCATCAACCCGAAGAACTGGCTGGTCACGCCGGTTCGCCTGAGCGTCCAGTGAGCGCGCCCGCCTCGCCCGGCGGCGCGGTCGTCCTGTCGGCGCGCAACGTCGCGAAGTCCTACGGCAACATCCATGCGCTGAAGGGCGTCAACTTCGACGTGCGTCGCGGCGAGGTCACGACGCTGTTCGGTGAGAACGGCGCTGGCAAGTCGACGCTCATGAAGATTCTGTCGGGCGTGGTGAAGCCGACCGCGGGCGAGATCGTCCTCGACGGCGCGCCGGTCAGCTTTTCGTCCTCCTCGCACGCGCGCGACCTCGGCATCTCGATCATTCATCAGGAGCTCAGCCTCGCGCCCAACCTTTCGGTGCGCGACAACATCTTCATGGGCCGCGAGCTGCGCGGTCCGCTGGGCGTCGACTTCGCCGAGGAGGAGCGGCAGACGCGCCTTCTTATGGAAGAGCTGGAAGAGGACATCGATCCCCTCACCCCGGTCGAGGACCTGCGCCTCGGGCAGCAGCAGATCGTCGAAATCGCGCGGGCGCTCTCGGTGAACTCGCGTATCCTCATCATGGACGAGCCGACCTCGGCGCTCAGCGCCTCTGAGGTCGAAGTCCTGTTCAAGGTGATTGGCGACCTGAAGAGCCGGGGCGTCTCGATCGTCTATATCTCCCATCATCTCGAGGAAGCCCTGCAGATCACCGACCATGCGGTGGTGCTGCGCGACGGCACGATGACGGCGAGCGCGCCGCGCGCCGCGATCGACCTCGAGTGGATCGTGCGCAACATGGTGGGCGAGAACTTCGACCTGGGATCGCCGCCCGGCGGCTATCCGATGGGCGACGTCGCTTTGTCGCTTCGCGACATCCGCGTCGCCGATCCCGGCCAGGGCGGACGCTTCGTCGTGGACGGGCTGTCGCTCGACGTGCGCGCGGGTGAGATCGTCTGCATCTACGGCTTGATGGGCGCGGGTCGCACCGAGCTCCTCGAATGCGCCGCCGGGCGCGTGCCGGCCGCTGGCGGCGAGATGAAGCTTCTCGGCGCCGATGTCGGGCGCCTGTCGATCGCCCAGCGCATCGCGCGCGGCCTCGTGCTCGTGCCGGAGGACCGGCAGCGCGACGGTCTCGTCCAGACCATGTCGGTCGGCGAGAACCTGTCGCTCGCCAGTATCGGAGAGTTCACGCGCGGCCTCTTCACCTCGCGGCGCCGCGAGCGCGCGATCGTCGAGGAATCAATCCGCGACGTGCATATCAAGACCGACGGTGGAGCGGCTCCGATCGGCTCGCTGTCGGGCGGCAACCAGCAGAAGGTCGTGATCGGCAAGATGCTGGCGACCGATCCGCGTGTCGTGCTTCTCGACGAGCCGAGCCGGGGCATCGACATCGGCGCCAAGGCCGAGGTCTTCCGCCTCTTGGCTGAGGGCGCCGCCCGCGGGCTCGCCGTCGTCTACTCCACCTCCGAGGTCGGGGAGTGTCTATCGGTCGCGCACCGCATCGTCGTGATGCGCCGGGGCCGCATCTCGGCCGAGTTCGGTTCCGATGCCACCAAGGAAGAGATCATGGCCGCCTCCGGCGAGGCCCTGGTCGCCGAGACGCACTGAGTATCAGGGTGAGGACCATCGCATGACCGACATCAGCTCCACGACGGGCAGGACCGGAGCGTCGAGCGGGTTCGACCTCGGGCGGATCCTTCTGGAAGGACGCGCCTTCTTCGCGCTGATCGCGATCATCGCGGTCTTCTCGTTCCTGTCGCCGGTCTACTTCTCGACCGCGAACTTCCTGATCATGGCCTCGCACGTCGCCATCTTCGGCCTGCTCGCGATCGGCATGCTGCTCGTCATCCTGAC
The DNA here is from genome assembly GCF_001463765.1 of Aureimonas sp. AU4. Taxonomy (GTDB): domain Bacteria; phylum Pseudomonadota; class Alphaproteobacteria; order Rhizobiales; family Rhizobiaceae; genus Aureimonas. The sequence goes on from NZ_BBWK01000070.1 coordinate 27,101, forward strand.
CGGCGGCATCGACCTTTCGGTCGGCTCGACGCTGGGGCTGGCGGGCGTCATCGCCGGCTTCCTGATGCAGGGCGTGACGCTGGAGCCGCTGGGCGTCATCCTCTATCCGCCGGTCTGGGTCGTGGTGGTTCTGACCTGCCTCGTCGGCGCCTTCATCGGCCTCCTGAACGGCGTCCTGATCGCCTACTTCAAGGTGCCCGCCTTCGTGGCGACGCTCGGCCTGCTCTACGTCGCGCGCGGCGTCGCGCTGCTCATGACCAACGGCCTCACCTACAACAATCTTGGCGGGCGACCCGAGCTCGGCAACACGGGCTTCCAGTGGCTCGGCTTCAACCGCCTGTTCAACGTGCCGATCGGCGTTCTGGTGCTGGTCGTGGTCGCGGTGATCGCGAGCGTCGTCCTGTCGCGCACCGCCTTCGGACGCTGGATCTACTCGACGGGCGGCAATGCGCGCGCGGCGGAACTGTCGGGCGTGCCGGTGCGCCGCGTCCAGATCCTCGTCTACGTCCTGTCAGGCGTCTGCGCGGCGATCGCGGGACTCGTCCTGTCCTCGCAGCTCACCTCGGCCGGACCGACCGCCGGCACGACCTACGAGCTGACCGCCATCGCGGCGGTGGTGATCGGCGGCGCGGCGCTGACCGGCGGGCGAGGCACGGTGCGCGGCACGATGCTCGGCGCCTTCGTCATCGGCTTCCTGTCGGACGGCCTCGTGATCATCGGCGTGTCGTCCTACTGGCAGACCGTCTTCACGGGCGCCGTGATCGTCTTCGCCGTGCTTCTCAACTCCATCCAGTACGGCCGCCGTCCCGCCCGGACGAAGGCCGTGCCGGCCCGGACTTCGCAGCCCGCCCCCAAGGCCTGACGGCGGGGCGGACTGCCAAGCGGCGCCGGGGAGGCCGGCGTCTCGAATCCACACGAAACAGGGAGACAAACCAGATGATGAAGACCCGCAGGACCCTTCTCTTGGCCGGGGCGACCGCCGCGATGATGAGCGTCTTCGGCGCACCGGCCTTCGCGGCGGGTCAGATCTCGATCATCGTGAACGACCCCTCGAACCCCTACTGGTTCACCGAAGGAGAGGTCGCCAAGGCCGAGGCCGAGAAGCTCGGCTACACGGCGAGCGTGGCCGCCCACAAGGGCGACACCAACGCCGAGAGCAACCTGATCGACACCGCCATCACCAACAAGTCGGCCGCGATCATTCTCGACCCCGCCAATGCGGACGGCTCGGTGGGCGCGGTTCAGAAGGCCGTAAGCGCAGGCATTCCGGTGATTCTGGTGAACGCCGAGATCAACAAGGAGGGCCTCGCCAAGGCGCAGCTCGTCTCCAACAACGCGCAGGGCGCGGCGCTGGGTGCCCAGCAGTGGGTCGAGGCCGTCGGCGACAAGGGCAAGTATGTCGAGCTCTTCGGCGCCCCGTCCGACAACAACGCCCAGACCCGTTCGAACGGCTACGAGACGGTGCTCTCGCAGTATCCCGACCTCGTGAAGGCCGGCCAGGAAGTCGCCAACTGGGATCGTACGCAGGGCTACGCGAAGATGCAGAGCCTTCTGCAGGCGAACCCCGACATCATCGGCGTCATCAGCGGCAACGACGAGATGGCGCTCGGCGCGATCGCGGCGCTGAAGGAGGCCGGCAAGCTCGCGAACGTGAAGGTCGGCGGTTTCGACGGCTCGCCGGACGCGGTCGCGGCCGTGAAGGCCGGAGAGATGCAGTACACGGTCCTGCAGCCGGTCGCCGTCTTCTCGAAGGCCGCGGTCCAGCAGGCCGACAGCTTCATCAAGAACGGCAAGACGGGCGCGGACACGGAAAAGCAGCTCTTCGACTGCCTCCTCATCACCAAGGACAACGTCGACAAGTACACCTCGGCCTTCACGCTCTCGCAGTAAGGGCCGCAAGGCTCGTTCAGGGAGGGGAGCGCCGGTTGCCGGCGCTCCCCTCTCGTCGTTTTCAGCGGGCGTTGTACTTGGCGTCGAGGGCGTCGATCGCCTTCACGTTGTCGGCCGAGCGGCCGGCCGGATCGAACTCGACCGCAAGGAAGGCGTCGGCGATGCTCTTGGCGAGCTCGGTGCCGATCACCCGCGCGCCCATCGTGATGATCTGCGCATTGTTGGAGAGAGCCGCACGCTCGGCCGAGTAGGTGTCGTGCGTCTGCGCCGCCCGGATGCCGGGGATCTTGTTGGCCGAGAGCGCGACGCCGATGCCCGTGCCGCAGCACAGGATGGCGCGGTCGTAGGTCCCGTCGAGGATGCCCTTCGAGACGCGTTCCGACAGGCCCGCATAGAGCTCGCCCGAGCCCGCCGGGGGCGTCGAGACTTCGGAGACCTCAAGATCATCTCGCGAGGCGAGATGCTCGGCGAGGGCCTTGGCGAGCGGTGCGCCCGCGCTGTCGCCTGCGATCGCGATCTTCATGGAAGTGATCCTTTCAGAAGGGGCGGAGCGCTCTCGCTCGCCGGAAAGCCGCGCCCTGGCGCGGCGGACGGCCGGAGATCCGGCCGGAAGGCCACCGGCGAAGCGCCGGCGGAAACGTGTCGCGGGGCCTCACGGTCCCAGATCCGCGACGTGAACCGCAATGCCCTCGTCTCGCAGCGCGCCCAGCGCCGCCGGAACGAGCGCGTTCGACGTCACCAGTGCATCGAAGGTCGACAGGTCCGTCCACAGGTGGAGCGCCGTGCGCCCGAACTTCTGGTGATGCGCCATCAGGACGCGGCGCCGGGCGGCGCCATGCATCCGCTGCTTCACCGCCAGCACTTCCTGGTCCTGATGAAACGCCGTGCGTCCCTCGATCGCCGAACTCGACAGGATCGCGATATCGGCCCGCAGGGTGCCGAGGGCCGCCTCCGTCACGACGCCGAAAAAGCCGTCGAACCGCTGAGAGTAAGTTCCGCCAAGCGACAGGAGACGAAGGCGCGGAACGGGCGCGAGGTCGCCGATGAGACCCATGTTGTTGGTGATCACCGTCAGCGGCACGCGCTCTGCCAGAAAAGGCGCAAGACACCGCCCCGTGGACCCGTCGTCCACCATGACGCTCATCCCCGGCTCGACGAAGCCGGCCGCCGTGCGGGCAATGGCGCGCTTCTCCTCCAGGGCCACGTGGGAGCGATACCGCACATCGCTCTCGAACTGACCGCTCGCCTCGACGCTGGCGCCGCCCCGCACCCGCCGCAGAAGGCCCTCACCCTCCATCTCATCGAGATCGCGGTGGATGGTCATGCGGGACACGGCAAAGCGCTGCGACAACGCCTCGATGCTGGCGGCGCCTTCCGCCACCAAATGATCGAACATCGCCCTGCGCCGTTCCTGCTGCTTCATGACCCTGTCACATGCGCGGGATCGCGCAGCCAACATGTAACAAATATCGTGTGAAATTCAACACACCATGGAACACGCCACCTCCCCTACCAGGAAGGCCAGACTTTCGACTTCCTTTGTCTCGGGTCCTTGCGAAACAAAAGGAAGGTGATACTCCTCGGTGTCGGAGGCCTTGCGATGACGGGACAGGAACGGCGCGAAGCCATCCTGCGACACCTGGAACTGAACGAGCGGGCGCGCGTCGGCGACCTCGCCCGCTGCCTCGGTGTGTCCACCGTCACCATGCGCGGCGACCTTTCGATGTTAGAGAGCACGGGCTACGTCGTGCGCCTCCACGGCGCGGTGGTCCTGTCTCGGAACGCGGCGGCCGAAATCGCCTTCGCCGAACGCCGGCAGCGCCACGGCAGCATCAAGGAGCGCATCGGCGAGGCCGCTGCCCTCCTGGTCGCCGACGGCGACGCGGTGATCCTCGACGCGGGAACGACGACGCTCGAGATCGCGCGGCGGATCAAGGACCGGGAGAACCTCCTAGTGCTGACCAACGGCCTCGATATCGCGATGGAACTGTCACATGCGCCGGGTGTCGAGGTCCTGATGCTGGGCGGACGGCTGCGCAAGACGGCGCTTTCGTTTTCGGGGCCGATCGCCGAGGAGATGCTGGCGGCCTATCGCTTCGACAGGTTGTTCCTCGGCGCCGACGGCCTGTCGGTCGAACACGGCATCGTCAGCGACAACGAGGGCGAGGCGCGCCTCAACCGGGCCATGGTGCAGATCGCCGCCCAGGTCGTCGTCGTCGCGGACTCCAGCAAGGCGGGCCAACGCGGCGTCTATCACGTCACCTCGTTTGCCGAGATCGACCGGCTCGTCACCGACGAAGAGCTTCCTGACGCCTTTCGCGACGAGATGCGGCGCCAGCGCGTCGACCTGACGCTCGTATGAACTGCGCGCATCGATCCGCGCCGGCAACACGACATTGGCGTTTCGACGTGGCGTCCTCCTGCGCCGCGCCACCCCTTCCCCACTCCTGATCCTTGGGACTTTCCATGCCGACCTTCGACCTCCTCGTGCCCGCCGGTTCTGGCGGGGAGCATACGGCCCGCGAGATCGCGCAGCAGCCGGCCGTGTGGCGCACGGTCGCCGCACAGTCGCGCGCCGACGAGGCGACACGCCGCTTCCTGGAACCTCTGGTGGCGGACGCATCGCGCCGCATCATCCTGACGGGCGCGGGAACCTCCGCCTTCGGCGGGCGCATGGTGGCGCCGCTTCTTGCCCGCGCGCTGGGGCGTCCCGTCGAGGCCATCGCGACGACCGACATCGTGGCACGCCCCCGCGAGATCCTGGCTGGGGACGACAAGGTTCTCCTCGCCTCCTTCGCGCGCTCCGGCAACAGTCCGGAGAGCGTCGCGGCCGCCGAGCTCGTCGAGGCGGTGACGGCCGACTGCCGCCATCTCGTCGTCACCTGCGCCGAGGACGGGCAGCTGTCGCGGCGCCACGGCGGACGCGGCGATTCGCGGGTCGTCCTCATGCCGCCCGAGACCGACGACCAGGGCTTCGCCATGACGTCCAGCATCACATCGATGATGCTCGCCGTTCTCGGCGCCTTCGTGCCCCGCTTCGTCGAGGAACGCGCCGTCGAGGAACTGTCGCGCTCGGTCGAGAGCGTCCTCTCGCAGCGTGCCTCCGAGGCGCGGGACCTGATGGCGCGGCGGTTCGATCGCATCGTTTATCTTGGCAGCGGCATCCTGCGCGCGATGGCGGAGGAGGCCGCCCTCAAGATCCTAGAGCTGACGGGCGGCCGCACGCTGAGCTACCACGACACCCCGCTCGGCTTCCGCCACGGGCCGAAGTCGCTTCTGGACGGCCGCACGCTGGTCGTCGTTCTCGTCTCGCGCGACCCTTATGCCCGCCTCTACGACCTCGACATCCTAGCCGAGATGCGCGACCAGCTCGGCGACGAGCAGGTCGTCGCCTTCTCGCCGGAGCCGTTGCCGCGCGTCGCCTGCCCCGTCTGGCAGGTCGCGGCCACCGGGAGCCCGGACGAGGGCGATTGGCCGCTCGTCTTGCCCTATCTCGCGGGCGCCCAGCTGATCGCGATCCAGGCGTCGCTCGCCGCCGGTCGCACGCCCGACAACCCGTTCCCGTCCGGCGAGGTGAACCGTGTGGTGCAGGGCGTCACGATCCACCCGCTCTCCGGCGGAGCGCGCTGACGTGGCGATGTATCTCGGCGTCGACGGCGGCGGCACGAAGACCGCCTTCTGCATCCTCGACGAGACCGGCGCGGTGCGAGCACGCACCGAGGGCGAGACCTGCTACTTCCTGTCGATCGGCCTCGACGAGGCCGAGCGGCGCGTGGTCAAGGGCGTCGAAGAGGCCTGCCGGGCGGCCGGCGTCGCACCGCGCGATCTCGACTTCGCCTTCTTCGGTCTGCCCGCCTATGGCGAGGTGTCGAGCGTCATCGAGCGCCTCGACCGCTTCCCCGGCGCGATGCTGGGCCACGACCGCTATCGCTGCGGCAACGACACGGTCTGCGGCTGGGCCGGCTCGCTCGGGGCGGCCGACGGCATCAACATCGTCGCCGGTACCGGCTCCATCAGCTACGGCATGAACCGGGGCGTCGGCCTGCGCTGCGGCGGCTGGGGTGAGATCTTCGGCGACGAGGGCTCGGCCTACTGGATCGGCCGGGCGGCACTTCAGGCCTTCTCGCGTATCAGCGACGGTCGCGAGCCCCCCTCGCCGCTTCTGGACCGCCTGCGCGCGCACCTCGAACTCGGCGCCGATCTCGACATGGTCGACGTCGTGCTCAACCGTTGGGCCGGCGACCGCACCCGCATTGCGGGGCTCGCCCGCGTCGTGAGCGAGGCGGCCGAGGCGGGCGATCCGCGCTCACGCGGCATCCTGAACGAGGCCGCGCGCGAACTCGCTCTTCTCCTGCGTGCCACGCGCGCTGCGCTCGGCTTCGACGAAGGCGAGCGGGTCGCGGTGTCCTACTCGGGCGGCGTGTTCCGTTCGCGCCTGGTGCTCGAGGCCTTCCGCCGCGAGCTGGAGACGGGTCCGCATTTCGAGCTGCGCCAACCGCTCTACGAGCCGGTGATCGGCGCAGCCCTCTACGCCGCCCGCCTGGCGGGCGCCGTTCTCATACCCCGAACGAACTGACAGGATGCTGGGAGGCACGACGATGCGCGACAAGGGATGGATCCTCTATACGGCCCTGCTGGTGCTGTTCTGGGGTGTGTGGGGCGCCTTCTCCGCGCTGCCGACGCAGCTCTACGGATATCCCGACCAGATGGTCTACATCATCTGGGCCTTCACCATGCTGATCCCGTGCTGGTTCGGACTGCGGCGCGACCGCTTCGACCGGCGCGCGATCGCGGCGGTCTACGGGCTCGCCATCGGTCTGACGGGCGCGGGTGGCCAGCTGCTGCTCTTCAAGGCGCTGACGATCGGCCCGGCATATCTCATCTTCCCGGTGATATCGGTCTCGCCCGCGATCACCGTGCTCATGGCCTTCGTTCTGCTGCGCGAGAAGATCGCAGGGCTCGGCGTGCTCGGCGTCGTCCTGGCGCTCGTCGCAGTGGTCATGTTCTCCGTGCCGACCGAGACCGCCGGCGGGGCGAGCTACGGACCCTGGCTCCTGCTCGCGATCATCATCTGCGTCTGCTGGGGCGTGCAGGCCTTCCTGATGAAGCGCGCGGCGCTGGCGGGCGTCAACGACGGCACGACCTTCGCCTGGATGACGGTCAGCGGCTTCCTTCTCGTGCCGGTCGCCTACTGGATGATGCAGGCGCCCGCCACGGGCTACCCGTGGGCGGCGCCCGGCCTGACGCTCGTGACCCAGCTCCTGAACGCCATCGGCGCGCTCTTCCTGGTCATGGCGCTGAGCCGCGGCAAGGCGGTGATCGTGGCGCCTTGCACCAACGCTCTGGCGCCGGTCCTGACCATCATCCTCTCGCTCGTCTTCTACGGGACCTTCCCGTCCGTGCCGTCCTTCCTCGGCATCGTGCTCGCCATCGTCGGCTCGACGCTGATGGTCTACAGCGAGGAGCGCGCGGCGGCCTCGGTCGTGCACGCGTAGCGGGCTAAGGATAGCCCCCCACCAACTTGGGCGGGCGATGCGCCGGAACAGGGCCGGGAACCTCCCGTTGGGCCAGAGCAACGGCATCCAACAGGAGATCGCCCCATGTTCATGCGCGTCGACCAGCTGCAGGCCAACCTGCCGCCTCCCAAGAAGGCCGACCCGAATGCGGCCTTCGCCCTGCAGGAACTGCTCGGAGGCAAGTACGGCGAGATGTCGACGCTCGGGAACTACATGTTCCAGAGCTTCAACTTCCGCTCCAAGGACAAGCTACGCCCCTTCTACAGCCTCGTCGCCGCGATCACCGCCGAGGAACTGGGGCATGTCGAGCTCGTCTCGAACGGCGTGGCGATGATCGCCAACGGGCCGGACAAGAAGGACGGAGACGCGGGCGACGGCGGCGACATCTCGGGCGCCCCGTTCTCCGACATGAAGGATATCCGCCTCGCAGCGGCCTTCCTGTCGAACGGCGGCGGCGTCATGCCCGCCAACTCCAACGGCGTCTCCTGGAACAACGACTTCATCACCTCGACCGGCAACGTCGTCGTCGACCTCTTGCATAACTTCCATCTCGAATGCGGCGCGCGCCTCCATAAGCTGCGCGTCTACGAGACGCTGTCGGACCCGACGGGCCGCGAGGTTTGCGGCTACCTTCTGGTGCGCGGCTCGGTCCATGCCCATGCCTACGCGCTGGCGCTCAAGAAGATCACGGGCGTCGACCTCGACAAGTTCCTGCCGACGCCGAACATCAACCTTTCCAAGATCCCGGAATGCCAGAAGTACCTCGACGAGGGCTCGCATCGCCGGCTCTACACGTTCAGCCCCGGCGACTACCGCGAGATGGCCGGCATCTGGGGCAACGGCGAGACGGCGCTGCCGGGCGACCCGCCGGGCGAGCTGGAGGTCGTGGACGGCATGCCGGACGGCGGCAAGATCCACCAGCTGACCGGCGTGCCCTCGGCCTTCACGCCGGACTACGCGCCCGAGGAAATGTTCGAGATCGCGCAGAAGCTCTACAAGAAGTCGCGCTGACGCTTCCCGAACGCTGAAGCGAGGGCGCGGCCGACGTTCAGGCCGCGCCCTTCGCGCTCGTCTGTTTGCGGTCTCGCGCTGTTGTGAGGGCGAGCGGGTCGTGTAGGGTGATGCCCAACGAATCCAGCGATCGCGTGCCCATTTGACCGAACCCAATCCGTCGCGCTTCGATGAAACGCTGGGCCCCGAGGGCGCGGACGGCGATCCGTTCGCCGCCGCCGTCCGCGCGACGCGCATGCCCATGGTGATCACGGACCCGCGCCAGGACGACAATCCCATCGTCTTCGCCAATCGGGCGTTCATGAAGCTGACGGGATACGAGCGCGACGAGATCGTCGGCCGCAACTGTCGCTTCCTCCAGTGCATGGAGACGAACCGCGAGGACGTGAGCCGGATTCGCCAGGCGATCGCGGCTCGCCAGCCGATCGAGATCGAGCTCCTCAACGCCAAGAAGTCCGGCGAGACCTTCTGGAACCGGGTCTACATCTCCCCCGTCTTCGACGGCGGCGAGGTCGTGTTCTACTTCGCCTCGCAGCTCGACGTCACCCAGCAGCGCCGCACGCTCCAGATCCTGGAGAACGAGCGCGCGACGCTGGAGCGCGAGGTCGACCGACGGATGGAGGAGAACCACCAGAACGAGGAGCGGCTTCGTTTCGCCCTGCGAGCGGGCCGGCTGGGCGCGTGGACGCTGGACCTGCCGTCGGGCCGGCTGACCGTCTCGGAGGAAGCGCGCCGCATCTTCGGGGTCGCCGCGGACGAGCCGTTCGACAACTCTCGATTCCGCCAAGCCCTGATGCCCGCCGACCTCGCAGAATGGGACGAGGTGCTCGGCCGGTCCACCGCCGGCGGGAGCGATCTCGACGTCGTCCTGTCCCTCCGGCATCCCGACGGTCGCCGACGCTGGATCGAGATGCGCGGCCAGCCGAGCCACCGTGTGCAAGGCGACGTCCTGGGACTGGCCGGCGTGCTGCAGGACGTGACCGAGCGTGTGCGGGCCGAGCGCCACGGCAAGCTCATGACGAAGGAACTCAACCACCGCGTCAAGAACACCTTGGCGACCGTCATCTCGATCGTCGGCCAGACGCTGCGCGCGACCGAGGACCGCGAGGAGGCGCTGGGTCTCGTCAACTCCCGCATCCTTGCCTTGTCGAACGTCCACAACGTCCTGACCGACGAGAACTGGGAAGGCGTCGCGCTTTCGCAGGTGGTCGAGGTGACGACCAAGGCGTTCGCGGGCGGCTCGCAAGGCCGTGTATCGATCTCGGGCCCCGCAATGCGCCTGAAGCCCCGATCCGCTCTCGCCATCGCGCTGGCGTTGCACGAACTCGCCACCAACGCCGCCAAGTACGGTGCCCTCTCGCCCAACGGCGGCTCGGTGGACGTCGCCTGGCGGATCGAGGACGACGAGACGCTTCACCTCACCTGGCGCGAGAGTTCCGACGTGGCTGTATCTCCACCGACGCGGCGCGGCTTCGGGCTGCGCCTCATCGAGCGGGCTCTGGTGGCCGAGACGGAAGGAAGCGCCCGGCTCGACTGGCGCCCGGAGGGCTTGTTCTTCGAAATGCGGGCGCCGCTCGCCGTGGTAGCCGACCCCGACGACGCCTGACGTTCAGGCCGCGAGCGGAACCGGTTCGCCGCCGATCCACACGCCCTGGACGCCCAGATCGTCGCCGAGCCAAACGAGATCGGCGCGTGCGCCGCGCCGCAGGTTGCCGCGCTCGTTCTCCTGCCGCAGGAACTCGGCCGGATGCCGCGACGAGAGCCGCAGCGCCTCCTCCAGCGGCACACCCATCTCGCGCACGAGAAAGCGCACGACGTCGATGACCGCGACGTCCGCCCCGGCGAGCGTTCCGTCGTCGAGCGTCAGGCGGCCATTCTGGCGCGTCGCGGTCCGGCCCGACAGGGTGAAGACGGTATCGTCGACGCCCACCGTCGGCATGGCGTCGCTGATCGCGATCATGCGCCGCTCGCCCCGCTTGGCGCGCAGGGCCAGCGCCACCATCGTCGGATGGACGTGGTGCCCGTCCGGGATGATGCCGGCCCAGACGCCGGGATGGTCGAGCGCCGCCGCCGCCAGTCCCGGGTCTCGATGGCCGAGCTGGCTCATCGCGTTGAAGAGATGGGTCACGCAGCACGCCCCGTGCTCGAAGGCGGCCATGGCGTCGTCGTAGCTGGCGTCGCAATGGCCGATCGACACGTGGATGCCGGCCTCCGCGAGACGCGCGATCTGCGCGTTCGTCACGCTCTCGGTCGCCACCGTCACGAGAAGCGGGCGAACGGGCGATGCGACGAGGCGCTGCAGGTCCTCCTCGCTCATCGGCCGAATCAGCGCCGGATCGTGGGCGCCCTTGCGGGCCTTGGCGATGAACGGTCCTTCGACGTGAATGCCCGCGCAGCCCGGCACGCCCTCGTCCAGCGCCCGAGCCCCCGCATCGAGCGCGGCAAAGGTCACCTCGGGCCGGTCGGTGATGACGGTCGGCAGCAGCGCCGTCGTGCCGAACCGCGCATGCGTCCGGCAGATCGTGCGGATACCCTCGACGCTCGGCGTTTCGTTCAGGAGAACACCGCCTCCACCGTTGACCTGGATGTCGACGAAGCCCGGCGCCAGCAATCCGCCGTCGACGCGCACGATCTCGGCATCGCCCCGCGCGCCCGTCGGCTCGATCGCGACCACCCGTCCGTCGCGCACGCGCAGCGCCGCGCCGGAGCGACGGCGCTCGCCGTCGAAGATATCGCAGCCGGTGAAGAGGAGATCGGACATGGACGGCAACTCGCGAATGGGATCGGGCCCCTGTCCATAAGACAGATGCAGTTGGGCCACCAAGCCGTCTTTTGCCGCCCGGACGTTGCGGCCCCCCTGTGCGGAACGCTAACCGATGCCTAGCTTCGCCGGGCCCAAGCCCCGCTCGCCAGCCCGCCGCAGACGCCAAGGACACCCATGATCCCGACGATCGCCATCCTGGCCAGCGAGACGCCCGATGCCGAGGAGGCCGCGCAGAGCCTGCGCGTTCTCTACGAGACCACCGATCCCGACCATGCCGACGTGATCGTGGCGCTCGGCGGCGACGGCTTCATGCTCCAGGTGCTGCACCGGTTCATGGACACCGGCCGCCCGATCTACGGCATGAACAAGGGCACGATCGGCTTCCTGATGAACGACTACCGCGAGGGCGACCTGATCGGCCGCATCACGCGGGCGGTCGAGAACGAGATCCGCCCGCTCCAGATGACGGCGATCGATGAGGACGGGCTTCCCCACTCGGCGCTCGCCATCAACGAGGTCGCCCTGTTCCGGCAGTCCTACCAGGCGGCGCGGCTCAAGATCTCGATCAACGGCAAGACGCGGCTGGAGGAACTGGTCTGCGACGGCGTGCTGGTCGCAACGCCCACGGGCTCGACGGCCTACAACCTTTCGGCCCAGGGACCCATCATCCCGATCGACGCGCCGCTCCTGGCCCTGACGCCGGTCAGCGCCTTCCGGCCCCGCCGCTGGCGCGGGGCGCTCCTCAAGAGCCATCAGATCGTCGACATCGAGGTGCTGGAGGCCGCCAAGCGGCCGGTCAATGCGGTGGCTGACCACCGGGAGGTGAAGTCAGTGCAGCGCATCACGATCCGCCAGTCGTCCGAACTGCGGAGCCTCATCCTCTTCGACCCCGAGCATTCTTGGGACGAGCGAATCCTTGCCGAGCAGTTCCGCTACTAGAGACCGGCCCGCGTGGCGTTATCAAGCGGCGAGATAACGCTCGGCGCGCTTGCGGGCGGTGAAGCGCTGCGTCTCGCTGGCGAGGCGATGGAGGAGGTCGCGCACCGCCTCGAGATCGTCGCGGCCCCGCTCCTGGGCGCGGAAGGCGATCACGACGCGGTCCATCACGGTCGAGGCCAGATCGACCGGATCGATCTCGTCGCCGCTCGAGACGTCCTTCCAGGCCCGCACGGCCGAGAGCATGAGCGGCACGACCGCGAAGGGCACGCCGGCGGCGCGAAGGAGCGCCGTGAAGCTCGGCTCGCTCGCATCCACGATGAGGCTGCGCACGCGCGCTTCCGGCAGGCGGCTGAGGCGCGCGAGGGCGGCCGCGAAGAGATCGACCCGCCCGCAGCAGACCGCACGCACCAGAACCGCCGTCGTCAGCTGCTGCGTGGTGCGCAGGTGCTCGGCGAAGGCCGCGACGTCCGTCCTCTCCAGAAGATCGATGAGGGCGGCGGTCGCCTGCTCGACGAGTTCCTGCGAAAGCTGCGCGACGCGCTCCTCGCCGAGCGCACCCTGAACGAGCGGCAGGGAGCAGAGGGTCTCGCCGAGCGCCATCAGGAGCGAGTGGCGAAGGTCGGCCGGAATGTCGGAGCGCAGGAGAAGCGCGTGGCGCAACTCGCCGTCCGCCGCAAAGCCGGCGCCCATGCGTCGCAGAAGGTCGGGCGCGATCGCGGCGTCGTCGTTTCGGGACAGCTCCAGAAGCGCGTCGCGGTCTCCGCTCGCCACGAGCGCCGCCATGACCTCGGGAAGCAGCAACTCGCGGCCGGCGACCGCCAGGCGAACGGCGGGACTACCGCTCTGCGCGAGGTCCACGAGATCGCCCGCCGACAGCATGGGCGAGCGCGCGACGACGCGGGTGGCGATCTCGTCCGTGTCCTTCGCCAGTCCGAGCACCAGCTGACGCGACACGCGATCGGACCCCGCGACGATGCGCGCCATGGTGGCGCGGACGCGGGGGGACGGATCGTCGAGGGCGAACAGAAGCGCGGCCTCGGCCTCGCGGGTTTCGGCAGGCAGGAAGCGATTCTGCGTGACGGCCTCGGCCAGGAGCGCGACGCCGGACGCCCGCTCCGCGCTGCCCGCGACCGCGCACCACGATACGAAATGCTGAGCGAGCATGAGGAACTCCGGGTGCCATACGCTGTGACACCGCCATTCCTCCTCGCAATCGGTTTATAAAGCGTTCACCACGTCCGGTAGCGTCTCGCTAACGCTGCACTTCAACGGGAAGGCCCGGCTCGGCGGACAGGTCGGAGGCGTCGGGCCGGCGCGGACGTTTCATCGGGAAGACCTCGCGGGTCACGGCGTAGTCGAGATAGCCGAGACGCGACAGCGGCTCTGCGAGGTCGACCGCGATCATCCCGTCCCGCAGGATGCGCTCGTCGATGTGGATGCCGACGACCTGACCCATGACGATCACGGTCTCGCTCGGCTGCCCGTCCAGCGTTTCGGGACGGAAGCTCTGCGTGACCCGGCATTCGAGCGCCGCATAGGCCTCGGCTACGAGAGGGGCCGAGACGAGGCTCGCGGCGCGCTCGGTCACTCCCGCGATCGCGAACTCGCTGACGCCGCGCGGCGCCGGGGCGGAGGAGCGCACCAGCGCGTTGGCCAGATGCGACGAGGCGAAGTTGGCGACGAACTCGCCGCTTTCCACGGCGAAGGTGGCGCTGTCCTTCGCGCCGGACGACCCGAAGAGCACGAGCTTCGGATCGTCGGAAACCGCCGAGAAGAAGCTGTAGGGGGCGAGATTCACCGCGCCCGAGCGCGAGCGCGTCGAGATCCACCCGATCGGGCGGGGCGCGACGATCGCCTTGAAGGGGTCGTGCGGCAGCCCGTGCCGATTCTCCGCCGTCTTGTAGAACATCACGCGACGCCCGCCTCGGTGACGCGATCGGCGATCGCGGGACGGGGCCGGTCGCTCGGGCGCTCCTCGGGCGTTCCGATATACACGAAGCCGGCGACCTTCTCGTCGGCGCCGATACCCATGAGCGCCTTCGCCTCCTCGTCGTAGGCGACCCATTCGGTGATCCAGTTCGCGCCGTAGCCGCGCGCATGGGCCGCGTGGATGAGGTTCATGGTCGCAGCGCCCACCGAGAGGATCTGCTCCCATTCGGGGATCTTGAAGTGCGGCTTGGCGGTCGAGACGACACCGACCACCAGGGGCGCGCGCGTGAAGCGCGTCTCCTCGAAGGCGCGGCGCCCCTCGCCGAGCGGCCCCTCGCGGCGCTCGGCCAGTTCCGCCAGCCTTTGACTCATCGCCGCCGCGCCTTCGCCCCGGAACAGGATGAAGCGCCAGGGCGCGAGCTTGCCGTGATCGGGAACCCGCATCGCCTCGGTCAGGATCGCCTCGAGTTCCGCGCCCTCGGGTCCTGGCGCGCGAAGCGCGGGAATCGGAACGGAGCGGCGGGTCGAGAGCAGGGTCTGGGCGTCGATCACGACGGGTATCCTCGGATGCGGTGGGCTCGGGGCGGAGATAGATCGTTCAGCCGGTGAAATCCAACGCCGTTCGTCTGCCCCCGGCTTTCGCCATGAAATCGTCTATGCGATGTCCTTCATGGGTCGGGAACAGAAATGGGGAATGCTCGCATTGGAGCTAGGCAGGCAACCGACCGCGACGAGTGACCGGGCACGTCGCGTTCTCTGCGCGACCATGCTCGTGGGGCTCCTCGCCGGGTCGCAGGCCTTCGCGCAGGGCAGCCCGCCGGGCGGTGGTCCGGGCGGCGGGGGAAGCGGTCCGGGAGATCAGGTGCCAGGCGCCTACGCCTCGCCCTCCGCGATCCCGAAGGACCCTGCCGCCTCCGATATCGGCATCCCGAAGATCGATCCTTTGAAGCGGCTCGAGCCCATCGCCCTGCCCCAGCGCCAGGGCGACCTGCCGGCCCCCGACCTGAAGCTGCCCGCCCTGCCCGCCTACGCGCCGCAGGCGACCGAACCGCGCCTCCAGATCGGGCGTCCGCCGAAGAGCCTCGTTCTCACCGCCACGCTCGGCGAGGGCGGACCCCGCATTCCCGACCAGTTGATCTGGCGCCTCTTCGCTCCCCTGCCCGGCCCGGACGGCAAGCTGCCGCTGGTCGCGGTGGCACGCGGCGGCGAGGCCGTGTTCGACGTGCCGGCCGGCTCCTACCTGCTCCACCTCGGCTTCGGGCGGGCGGGCATGACGCGGCGGATCGACTTTTCCGGCGAGCAGACGCGCGAGACCGTGGCGCTGGAGGCCGGCGGCCTGCGACTCAACGCGACGGCGGCCACGAAGAAGCTGATCCGCTCGGACGCACTGCGCTTCGACATCTACAGCGCGGCGACCGACGACACGGACAGGCGCCTCGTCGCCTCGGACGTGCGGGCCGGCGTCGTGACGCGACTGAACGCCGGCGACTACCATGTCGTCTCGAACTACGGCACCGTGAACGCCACGGTGCGCGCGGACCTGCGCGTCGAGCCGGGCCGCATCACCGATGCGACGCTCCAGCATCACGCGGCGCAGCTGACCATGAAGCTCGTGCGAGAGCCTGGCGGCGAGGCCATCGCCGACACGGCCTGGGTGATCACGACCGACCAGGGCGACCTCGTGCGCGACAACGTGGTCAGCGCCTTTCCCTCGATGGTGCTCGAGGAAGGAAACTACGTGATTTCCGCGCGGAACAAAGATCGTCTGTTCCAGCGCCCCTTCTCGGTGAAGGCCGGCGAGAACACCGATGTCGAGGTACTGACCTCGGATCTCATCGATCCGAACGACCCTTCGCTCGGCAGCGGCGACTGAGCAGCATTGGGAAGGGCCCGGAGGCCCTTCCCCTTCATCGCGTCAGGCGGCGACCGCGGGGTCGGCGGGCGCCCGCCGACGCAGGTCCGGCGCCGTCGCCTCCTCGCGCAGCGCCGCAAGCGCGGCATCGAGCGACATGGCCTCCTGGTCTCGCGAGCCGAGCCGCCGCACGTTCACGGAGAGCTCCTCGGCCTCGCGCTTGCCGCAGACCAGGATCACCGGCACCTTGGCGTGGCTGTGCTCGCGAACCTTGTAGTTGATCTTCTCGTTGCGAAGATCGCTTTCCACTCGCAGCCCTGCCGCGCGCAGGATGTCGGTCACCTCCTGCGCGTAGGCGTCGGCTTCCGAGGTGATGGTCGCGACCACCACCTGCGTCGGCGAGAGCCAGAGCGGGAAATGACCCGCGAAGTTCTCGATCAGGATGCCAAGGAAGCGCTCCATCGAGCCGCAGATGGCGCGGTGGATCATCACCGGCACCTTCTTTTCCGACGAGGCGTCGATGTAGAAGGCTCCGAAGCGCTCCGGCAGGTTGAAGTCGACCTGCGTCGTGCCGCACTGCCATTCGCGGCCGATCGCGTCGCGCAGCGTGTACTCGAACTTCGGACCGTAGAAGGCGCCCTCGCCCGGATTGATGCCGGTCTTGATGCGCCCGCCGGACTCCCGCTCGATGCGCTCCAGAACCTCGGTCATCACCCGCTCGGCATGGTCCCACAGCGCGTCGGACCCGACACGCTTCTCGGGCCGCGTCGACAGCTTCACGACCACTTCCTCGAAGCCGAAGTCGCGATAGACCGAGAGGATCAGATCGTTGATCTTCAGGCACTCGTCCGCCATCTGCTCCTCGGTGCAGAAGACGTGCGCGTCGTCCTGCGTGAAGCCGCGCACGCGCATCAGCCCGTGCATGGCGCCGGAGGGCTCGTAGCGGTGGACGGTTCCGAATTCCGCATAGCGGATGGGCAGATCGCGATAGCTCTTCAAGCCATGCTTGAAGATCATGACGTGCCCCGGGCAGTTCATCGGCTTGAGGGCGAAGACGCGCTTGTCCTCCGCCTCGTCGCCGGCCGACTGCACCTGGAACATGTTCTCGCGATACCAGCCCCAGTGGCCGGACGTTTCCCAGAGCGACTTGTCGAGCACCTGCGGCGCGTTCACCTCGGCGTAGTCCCCCTTGAGGCGGCGACGCATGTAGCCGACGAGGTCCTGGAACAGCGACCAGCCCTTCGGGTGCCAGAACACGACGCCCGGTCCCTCCTCCTGGAAATGGAAGAGGTCCATCTCGCGGCCGAGCCGCCTATGGTCGCGCTTCTCGGCCTCCTCCAGGACGTGGAGGTAGTTCTTGAGCTGATCGGGCGTCGCCCAGGCCGTGCCGTAGATGCGCGTGAGCATCGGGTTGTTGGAGTCGCCGCGCCAGTAGGCGCCCGCGACCTTCATCAGCTTGAAGGCCTCGCCGACATGGCCCGTCGAGGGCATGTGCGGACCGCGGCACAGGTCGAACCACTCGCCCTGGCGGTAGATCTTGAGATCCTGACCCTCGGGAATGGCGTCGACGAGCTGCACCTTGTAGGTCTCGCCCTTCTCGCCGAAGACGCGGCGCGCCTCCTCGCGCGGCCAGACTTCCTTCGTGAAGGGCGCATTGCGGCGGATGATCTCCGCCATCTTCTTCTCGATCACCGGCAGGTCGTCGGGCGTGAAGGGCACGTCCTTGGCGAAGTCGTAGTAGAAGCCGTTCTCGATCACCGGGCCGATCGTGACCTGGGTCCCCGGCCAAAGCTCCTGCACGGCCTCGGCGAGGACGTGGGCGGCGTCGTGCCGGATCAGCTCCAGCGCGCGCGGATCCTCGCGCGTCACGATCTCGATCGCGCCGGAGCGCTCGATCGGGTCGGACAGGTCTCGCAGTTCGCCGTCCAGCGAATAGGCGAGCGCCTTTTTGGCCAGCGACTTGGAGATGCCGGCCGCGACCGCGGCGCCGGTGGTGCCGGGCTCGACGGGGCGAACGGAATGGTCGGGAAACCGGAGTTCGATCATGGGTCTTCCTTTTCGCTCACCCCCGCCCACCATGCGGGAAAGCCTTGTCGATCGATGAGGCGCGGCGGCATGCCGCGCGAGAGGCGCGACTTGTCACAAGCCGCGACGAGGGGCAAGAGTCCGCAGGCTCAGCGGCGCTCGGTCGGCACCGGATCGTGTCCCGCCCGGCCGAAGGGCCCGCAGCGCGCGACGCGCCGCGCCGTCAGCCAGCCGCCGAGCCAGAGGCCATGCCGCGCGATGGCCTCGTAGCCGTATTCCGAACAGGTCGGCACGTGGCGGCAATGGCCGCCGACGAAGGGCGAGAAGGCGATCTGGTAGACGCGGATCAGCGCGACGCCGAAGAGGCGGCCGGGCGTGCGACGCCAGGGGCCGTCGTAGTTGCGACCGTGGACGGGTCGGCGGCTCAAGCCGCCTCGCGCCGCTTCGCCTCCGCCAGGTCCAGCGCCGAGACGACCGCGTCGAAGGTCAGGAGCGTCGAGGCATAGCGCGCCTTGTGGGCGCGCACGGGCTCCAGGTAGCGCAGCTCCTCAAAGCGCCCCGTCGGCGGCGGCCCCTCGCTTTTCAGCATGGCCGTCATGGTGTCGCGCAGCGCCCGCAGTTCCTCCGCCGTCGCGCCGACCACGTGCCGCGCCATGACGGACGACGAAGCCTGCCCGAGCGCGCAGGCGCGGACCTCGTGGGCGAAGTCGGTGACGACGCCGTCCTCCAGGCACAGATCGACGGTCACGGTCGAGCCGCAGAGCTTGGAATGGGCGGTCGCAGTCCCGTCGGGTGCCTCCAGGCGACCAAGGCGACCGATGTTGCCGGCCCAATCGAGGATGCGGGCATTGTAGAGGTCATCGATCATGCTGCGCCTGTTGGACGGTTCGTCGCCCGGCCATGTCTTCAAACGTCGGGCGTGGTCCGTATATAGGAGAGGCCGTCGCGGAATGCGACGCGCCGGCCGCCCGGGCGCGGCGTCCCGTTGACGGGCGCGCGAGCTTGGATCATGACCCGAACGCGGCTCGGGTGGGACGAACCCCGTCGATCGGTGCCGACCGAGATGGGGAACCGGAGTCCGGGAACAGCACCATGGATGCCATCGCCGACAAGACCAGGGACCAGCCCGTGGCGGACGAGGCGCGGCCGAGCCGGGCCGAGGCCGAGGCCGCCGTCGAGGTCCTGCTTCGCTGGATCGGCGAAAATCCCAAGCGTGAAGGACTGATCGACACGCCCCGTCGCGTCGTGAAGGCGTTCGAGGAGATCTATGGCGGCTATCGCCAGGATCCGGCCTCGGTGCTCGAGCGCACCTTCGAGGAGGTCGCGGGCTACGACGAGATGGTGCTCGTTCGCGACATAGATTTCACCTCGCATTGCGAGCACCACATGGTTCCGATCATCGGGCGGGCGCATGTCGCCTATCTGCCGGAGGGTCGCGTGCTCGGCCTTTCCAAGATCGCGCGGATCGTCGACATCTACGCCCGCCGCCTTCAGACGCAGGAGGCGATGACCGAGCAGGTTGCAGCCATGATCGACGGCGCGCTGACGCCGCGCGGCGTCGCGGTCATGATCGAGGCCGAGCACATGTGCATGTCCATGCGCGGCATCCGCACCAAGGGCTCCTCCACTGTGACGAGCGCCTTCTACGGCGCCTTTCGCAACGATCCCGCCCAGCAGGCGCGCTTCACCGCGCTGGCGCTGAAGCGATGAACGCCGTCTTCGAGCTACCGGCCGACAAGGCCGCGTGCGAGGAGGGCGAACGCCTGACGCCTCGCTTCGACGCGCAGGGGCTGGTCACGGCCGTGGTCACGGACGCCTCGTCCGGCGAACTCCTGATGGTGGCGCACATGGACGCGGAGGCGCTGGATCTGACGATCCGCACCGGCGTCGCCCACTATCGCTCCCGCTCGCGCAACACCCTCTGGAAGAAGGGCGAAACCTCGGGCGCGCTGCAGAGCGTGCGCGAGCTGCGCGTCGATTGCGATCAGGACGCCGTCTGGATCAAGGTCGACGTCGCGAAGCCGGACGATACATGCCACACGGGACGGCCCAGTTGCTTCTATCGCCGCCTCGATCCTGCGCGCGACGGCGGACGAAGGCTCGTCTTCGATTGAAGCATCGGATCGGGCCTTGGTCCTGAAGGATCTGGAAAGACCTTTCGGCCCACGATGAGCCTCGATCCGCTGTCCCGCGCCGGGGCGAGCGGGGTCGTCGACCGGCCGCTGGGGGGACGGAAACCGCACGCGATGCTGCAGCAAGTCTTCCGACGTGTCGTGATCGCGGCCAAGCCGGCGGAGTCCCGTCCGGCCCGCCGCCCGCCGCCGCCCGTGCGCGGCGTCGCCCTCGCCTTGGGCGGAGGGGCCGCGAGGGGCTGGGCGCATATCGGCGTCCTGCGGGCGTTCGACGAGGAGAAGATTCCGATCTCGATGATCGCCGGCACATCGATCGGCGCGCTTGTCGGCGGCTGCTACCTCGCCGGCCGGCTGGACGAGCTGGAAGCCTTCGCCCACTCGCTGACGCGCACCGGCATGATGCGCTTCCTCGACTTCCGCTGGGGCGGCGCCGGCTTCATCGGCGGAGAGCGATTGCACCGACGCCTGATCGAGCACTTGGCCGACGTGCGCATCGAGGATCTCGACCGGCCCATGGTCTGCGTCGCGACCGAGGCGCGCTCGGGGCACGAGGTCTGGCTCGACCAGGGCTCGCTGGTTCTGGCCATGCGTGCGTCCTACGCGCTTCCGGGCATCTTTCAGCCGGTTGAGTGCGGCGGACGCCAGCTCTTCGACGGGGCGCTGGTGAACCCGGTTCCGGTCTCGGTCTGCCGCGTCTACGAGGCGCCGCTCGTGATCGCCGTGAACCTGCACTACGACCTGTTCGGGCGCGCGGCTGTCCTGCGGATGCGTGCCGGGCACGCGAACGCGGCGGAGTCCGACGAGCCGGAGGCCGGCGCGCCGCTCCTGTCGGGCCTGCAGGCCGTCGAGACGCGGCGCGAGAAGATCGGCATCGCGCGGTCCATGGTGGATGCGTTCAACATCATCCAGGACCGTATCTCCCGGGCGCGGCTGGCCGGCGATCCGCCGGATCTCTCGCTGCACCCGCGCGTGCGGGACATCGGGCTGTCCGAGTTCTTCCGCGCCCGCGAGTCGATCCGCTTCGGCTACGAGGAGGCGATGCGGGCGATGCCCGAGATCCGTCGGCTATGCGAGGAACTGGGCACCGCCTGACACGCTATCCGGCGTGGATATAGGTCCGCATCTGCTCGGCCTCCTCCTCGACCTCCTCGATGCGACGCTTCACGATGTCGCCGATCGACACGATGCCGACGAGAAGCTCGCCGTTCTCGCACACGGGCAGATGGCGGAAGCGGCCACGGGTCATGATCTCCATGGCTTCGTCCACCGTCGTCTCCTCGTCGGCGAGCGTGACCGCCGTGGTCATGACCGAGGAGACGGTTTGGCCAAGGGCCGCCGCGCCGTCTCTTGCGATCGCCTTCACGACGTCGCGCTCCGACAGGATGCCGATCACGTTGCCGGCCTCGCCGAGCGTGACGAGCGCGCCGATCTTGCGGGCCGCCAGAAGCTGGGCTGCCGCCTCCAGCGTCGCCGAAGGATCGACGGTCGCGACCTCTCGGCCCTTGTTCTCCAGGATGGTGCGTATGGACATGCCTTCCTCCCACAGGAATGGACCAGACCCGTCCCATGGTGGAGCCGCTCACGCGCGAACGCAACGGGTCCTCACGGCCGGAGCCGGGCATCCTCCGCCTCGAAGCGGTCCGGTCGCGGCGCGCGATCAAAGAGATCGAAGGCTAGGAGGCCGAACAGGAAGCCGCCGACATGGGCCTCCCAGGCGATGGCGCCGCCCTCGCCCAGGAGAAAGGCGGCGCCCGATCCCATCGCGACATTCGTCACGAAGAAGATGACGATGAAGAAGAGCACGGTGCGATCCGTCAGGCTCTCGCGAAGCGTCAGCCGGGGGACGTAGGCCGGCTCGCCCCAGCGCTGGGCGCCGCCCGACAGGGCGAAGCGCGCGGCCGCCCCCATCAGCGCCGAAACGACGCCCGAAGCGCCGATCATGGGCTGGAGCAGCGACGGGTTGAGAAGATCGAAGAGAAGCGCGCCCGCCGCCGCGCCCAGCGCGCAGAAGATCAGAAAGCGACCCGTGCCGATGCGTCGCGCGACCGGCGTGCCGAAGGCCAGGAGCCAGACGGCGTTGGTCAGGAAGTGGGTCCAGTCCCCGTGCAGGAAGGCATGGGAGAGCGGCGAGACGACGTTGGCCCACGGCTCGCGCAGCACGCAGACATCGTCGGCGGAGCGATAGCAGTCCGGGATCATCGAGAAGTTGAGCAGCGTCCAGATATCCTGCGTCTCGGTGAGGACCTGCATGCGCACGACATGGACGAGGGCGAGGACCACGATCGTCGCCAGAACCACGAAGGGTACGTTGATCGCGGGCGGGTTCGGCCGGCGCGGCGGATCGTCGGCTTGGGGTTCGATGGTCACGGGCGCGATATCTCCTGCGGGCATACCCGGGTTTTACCGTGGCCGGACGTTCCGGCAACGCGACGGCGGCGTGGTCCTACCTCTTTCTTACGCGCGGCCGGCGCCGGGAACCGGCCGTTAACCGTCAATATCCTATGAGGGAACCCAACCCTCACGCGAATGGGCCTGGCGATGCTCAACGTTCTTCCCCCGATCCCGGCCGTCGCCGATGACCGGCGCGCCTTCAAGCGGGTGAACGTCGATCTTCTGGGCCGCTTCATGCTGGAGAACCGCAGCGAGTATCCCTGCCGCATCGGCAACATGTCGCCTGGCGACGTGGGGGTCGTCACGCCGGTCGTGCCGCGCGCGGGTGAGCGCGTCATCCTCTATGCCGATCATGTAGGTCGCCTGGAGGGCGCCGTCACCCGCCTCTACAGCGGAGGCTTCGCTCTCGTCACGCAGGCGACCGATCGCAAGCGCGAGAAGCTGGCGGCCAAGCTGATGTGGCTGGCCAACCGGCACGAACTCTCCCTGCCGGAGGATCGCCGCCACGAGCGTATCGAGCCGCGCAACCCGGTCATCGAGATGGTGCTGGAAGACGGCCGGCGCTACGAGGTCCGCATCCAGGACCTGTCGCTCTCCGGCGCGGCCGTCCTGTGCGCGGTCCGTCCGGCGATCGGCGCGCGCCTGACGCTGGGAACGATGCACGGTCGTGTCGTCCGCCAGATCGAGGACGGCGTCGCGATCGAGTTCGCGTCGCTCCAAACGCCCGAGTCGCTGGACCGCAACTTCAGCTGACGCGTCAAAGAGGCCGGTTATCGCGCCTCGTCTGTGGATAAGATGAGGGGACTGTGGACAAGTCCGCGCCCCTCTTGCGTCCCGCGTTAACCGCCTGATCGCGCCTTCTTAACCACGCACGGCAAGCGGTCCTGCATCGCGTGTGCGCATCCTTCTTCAACTCCATGAACGCCGGCGACCTCTTGCCTTAACGGATGGGGGCCGTTGCGCGGCGCCGCGCGGGCTTGGCTCGGTCGCGTCGTTCAGGAAGCTTGACGCGACCGTTACATGCCTTCCAGATCGTAACCGCATGTCATGAGAATTTAAGGCTATTCCTTTGCATCCAGGCAAGCATAGTCTCTAAACAGAAAGCGGGTAATTCGCCTAAAAAGCCGATTTTCCGTTTGTTCTTGAAGTAAAACCGACCTGCGACTGTCGCCTCAACGAACGAGGAGACAGTCGTGAAGCGCCTTTCCATCGCAGCCCTCATCGCACTCACGGCCGGTCTCTCGACGGCCCATGCTGCCTCTGTGGGAATGACGGTTCGCGGCGCGACGTCCCAGCCTGTGGGTCACTACGACTTCTGCAAGCGGACCCCGGCGGAATGCACGACCAACGAGCGGAGCGGACCGATCGCCGTGACCGAGAAGGTCTGGGAGACGATCGTCGAGGTCAACAACGCGGTGAACGTCGGCATCACGCCGCGCACGGACGAAGAGATCTACGGCGTTGCGGAGTACTGGGCCTATCCGACGACGGAAGGCGACTGCGAGGACTTCGCGCTTCTCAAGCAGTACATGCTGGAGCGGGAGGGTTTTCCACGCTCGGCCATGCTGCTGACGGTGGTCCGCCAGCAGAACGGCGACGGCCATGCCGTTCTGACGCTGCGCACGGACCGCGGCGACCTGATCCTCGACAATCTGGATCGTCGCGTGCTCGACTGGACGCAGACCACCTATCACTACCTGAAGCGCCAGTCCGACACGGACGCTGCGCGCTGGGTGGCGATCGAGGACGACCGCGACCTTCTGGTGGGCAGCGTGCGGCGCTGATCCCACCGGACGGCGACGGGGCTCATCGAAACGAACGCTCGCTGCCGAGGAAAACGGTTCAAGCCCCCTCCGCGACCGGGCGGTCGCGAAGGGGGGGGGGGGGTTGCGCAGGTTCAGTCGAGGTCGATGTCTAGGATCGTCATCGTGAGGTGGTAGGAGGTCTCGCCCTCGTCGGTGTCCTTCGAGATGAGACCGCCGAACTCGCCGCCGATGTAGAGCTCGGCCGTGTCGTTCTTGCGCGGCATGGCCTTCACCTGAAGGTCGACGCCCTTGAAGGTGCGCTTCAGGTAGGCTTCGAGCTTGCGTATTTCGTCAGGCTTCACGTGTGCTGCTCCTGGGCATTGAGCGAGGGGGCGTCGCCTCGTCGGCGCGCCGTGGAAAAGGGATGAGCGGGAACCGAAACCGTCAGTCCTCGGCTCGGTCGAATTCCTGGTCCATGGACCGGGCGGGAACGCTGCTCTCGGGTCGACCGATCACGCGCGCGGGAATACCCGCCACCGTGGAATGGGGCGGCACCTCCTTCAGGACGACCGAGCCCGAGGCGATCTTCGAGCAGTCGCCGACGCGGATGTTGCCGAGGATCTTGGCCCCCGCCCCGATCAGGACGCCGTTGCCGATCTTCGGGTGACGGTCGCCGAACTCCTTGCCCGTGCCGCCGAGCGTCACGTCCTGCAGGATCGAGACGTTGTCGCCGATGCGCGCCGTGAAGCCGACCACCAGCCCCGTCGCATGGTCGAGGAAGATGCCGCGCCCCATGACGGAGGCGGGATGGATGTCGGTCTGGAAGACGGAGGACGAGCGGGACTGGAGGTAGAGAGCGAAGTCGGTCCGCTGCCGCGTCCAGAGCCAGTGCGCGAGGCGATGGGTCTGGATGGCGTGGAAGCCCTTGAAGTAGAGCAGCGGCTCGATGCGGCGCTCGCAGGCCGGATCCCGGTCGAACACCGCCTGCAGATCGGTCCGCAGGACGTTGCCCCATTCGGCATTCTCGGCCGCCATCTCGAGGAAAGCCTGCTCGATATGGCAGGCCGGCAGGTCGGAATGATCGAGACGCTGAGAGATGCGATGCGCGACGCTCTCCTCCAGCGTCCGGTGGTTCAGCACGGTCCCGTACAGAAAGGCGCTCAGCGCCGGCTCGCGCTCGGAGGCGGCCTGCGCTTCCTCGCGGATCTGGGCCCAGATCGGATCCACCAGTTGCAGGCGGTCCGCCGTCTTGTAGGCGATGGTCATGAGGTTCGCCCTTCGAAAGGTGCAAAATCAGCTCGTCGGCGAGGCAGATAGGCTCGGTCGCCGCGGGCACCAGTGGATGCGCCGGAGCGGGTCACGGCGCGAAGCGCTCCCGGTGGCGCCCGAGGAAGTCCACGACGGCCGCCTTGAAGGTCCGGTCACCGACCGCGAGCATATGGTCGCGCTTCTCGATGGCGAAGGCCTCGCCCGCCGGGAGCAGAGCCGCCAGCTCCTCCGGCGAGCCCGCGATCTCGTCGCGCGTGCCGACCCCGACCAGCGCGGGCTGGGTGATGCGCGCCACCTCGTCGCGGCCGACCTCGCGGCGCGAATGCGTGATGCAGGCCGCCAGCGCCTGTCGGTTGGAACGCGTGCGGTCGGCAAAGGCGCGGAACATGCGTCCGCGCTCGTCCGAGACGTCGTCGAGCGACGGCGCGAGCAGCGCCTCCACGATCGGGTCCCAGTCGCCGACCCCGTTCACGAGGCCGATGCCGAGACCGCCGAAGACCAGCACAGGCCAACGCTGGGCGTCGGAAAGCGCCGCGAAGGCACTGACGCGCGCGCCCATCGAGTAGCCGAAGGCAGCCGCCCGCCGAATGCCGCGCGCCTCCAGGAGCGCGCGCATGTCGCCGGCCATTCGCTGCGGCGTGTACTGCTCGGGATCGAGCGGCTTGTCGCTGTCGCCGTGGCCGCGATGGTCGAAGGCGAGAACACGGTAACCCGCACTGGTCAGCGTCGCGACCCAGCCGGGATCGATCCAGTTGACGCGCAGGCTCGAGGCGAAGCCGTGCACCAGCATGACGACGGGCGCGTCCCGCGCGCCCTCGTCGATGAAGGCGAGCTCGAAGCCATAGCTCTGAAATCGGTCCGTCATCGTGCAGCCTCGATCGTCCATGCCGCTCGATAGCGCGAAGGATGGGCGCAGAACCACCCTGTTCTTTGCGCAGTCCCCGCCTTATGGTCCCGCGCGAAACGAACCGCCCGCTCTCGAGGAGCCGATCCATGGCCAATCACGGCACCCCCCACTTCCAGAACGATGCCGGCTACGACGTGATCTCGATCGGCGTCACCGAATTCATGTGCGTCGGCGCCAATCCCCCCTACGACCATCCGCATGTCTATCTCGACATGGGCGACGAGGGCGAGAAGGTCTGTTCCTACTGCTCGACCCTCTACCGTCTCGACAAGACGCTGAAGACCTACGAAACGCGCCCGGCCGGCTGCCTCTACCGCGACCCGCAGGCCGCCTGACACGCGAACCATGCGCATCGCCGTCGCGGGAGCGGGCATCGGCGGGCTGACCGCCGCGCTCGCCCTGGCGCGAAGCGGGCGCAGGGTCACCGTCTTCGAACGCGCGCCGGCCCTGACGGCGATCGGGGCGGGCCTGCAGCTCTCGCCCAACGCCCTTGACGTTCTCGATCGCCTCGGCGTTGCCGCCCGCATGTCCGGGGCGGTCGCGGCCGACGCCGTGACGCTGCGGCGCGGAGCGAGCGGGCGCGCGATCGCTCGTGTTCCTGTCGGCTCGAGCGACGGGCATGGCTACGTTTCCCTCCTGCGATCCGACCTGCAGGACGCCCTCCTTGCGAGCCTGCGCGCCGAGCCTCGCATCGACCTGCGCCTCGGACACGATCTGGCGGGCGCCGAACGCGCCGTGGGCTGGACCCTGCGCTTTGCGACGGGGCAGCCGGACTTCGCTTGCGACCTCCTTGTCGCAGCCGACGGCGTTCGCTCCCGGATCGCCGCCGCGCTCGGCCGCCCGGATCCCCGCGACGAGGGCGTCTCGGCGGTTCGCCTTCGCATCTTGCGACCGGCGCCGCCCGGCATCGAAGCCTGGCTCGGTTCGCGCCGCCATGCGGTCAGCTACCCCGTGGCCGGCGGGCGCGAAACGAACCTTGTCCTGATCGTTCCGAGTGCAGACGCCGCGGACGACCCGTCCCGCGTTTTCGATGGTTGGGACAGGCGGCTTCTGGACCTGATCGGCACTGGCGACGCGATGGGCGCATGGCCGCTTCTCACGCGAGCGCCGCGCTGGCGCGAACCCGGGCTCGCCTATGTCGGCGATGCCGCCCACGCCATGCTGCCCTACGCCGCGCAGGGTGCGGCGATGGCGATCGAGGACGGGTGGGTTCTGGCCGCCTCGCTCGCTCGTGCCTTGGAGCCGGAGGCGGCGCTCACGGCCTATGAGGCGGCACGGGAGGCGCGCGTGAAGCGGGTTCTCGGGCGCGTCGCCTTTCATCGGATGGTCTATCACCTGCCCGCCCCCATCTCGCTCGCGCGGAATCTCGTTCTGGCGGTGACGCCGGCTAAACAGTTGAAAGATAAGCTCGCCTGGCTTTACGACTGGCGCGCATCCACGGTCGATTTCACGGCGCGCTGATCCTTCCCACGCGTTTCCTTTCGCCAGGTCGCACCTATGTGACGCGTCCCGCGGGCCATCTTGTTTCGGATGGCCGGCGCGGCGTCGGTCCAAGCGGCCGCATCCGCGCCGACCCCGCGCACTGTAAGGGACAGATGCGACGAAAGGTCGACCGATGCTAGGACTACCCAAGGCGGGGCGCATGATCTGCGTCACCGCGCTGGCCGCTTCCACCGCCCTGACAGGCCCCCTGGCCGCACTGGCCCAGGGCACCGAAGCGCCTCCGCCGGCGATGCGCGAAGCGCCGCCGGAGCCCGGCGCTCGCGGCGGCGGCGAGCCTCAGGGCGAGCGTCCGGCAC
>NZ_BBWK01000071.1 GCF_001463765.1 Aureimonas sp. AU4
CGGCGGGCTCGTCGGCCAGGTTCTCGGCGGCGCCGGCTCGCGTCCGGGCGGTGGCGGCGGCGGTCTCGCGGGCCGGGCGATCGGCGGCGCGCTCGCCGGCGGCCTCGCCTCGCAACTCCTGAAGGGCAAGGCGACGAAGGGCCTCGGCGGCTCGGCCCTGAAGCTCGGCGGCCTCGCGCTGGTGGCGGGCCTCGGCTATAAGGCGTGGACCAACTATCAGGCCCAGCAGGGGGCCGCCCGCGCCGGGCAGGGCGGCGCCGCGCCCCTGCCCCGCCCCGTTGGCCCGGCCAGCATTCCTTCCGCCGCAGCCACCCCCTTCCAGCCCTTGGCCGAGGAGGCCGAGGAGCGGGCCCGCCTCCTCCTGTCGGCCATGATCGCGGCGGCCAAGGCCGACGGCTACATCGACCGCGACGAGGAAGCGGCGATCTTCGGGCGCATCGACGACCTCGACCTCGAGCCGGAAGAGAAGGGCGCGCTGATGGACGAGCTTCGCCGCCCGCTCTCGATCGACGAGTTGGTGCGCCGCACGCCGAGCCACGAGGTCGCCGTCGAGGTCTACACGGCCTCGGTGATCGCGATCGATCCCGACCATCCGGCCGAGCGCGCCTATCTCGACATGCTCGCCGCGCGCCTCGACCTCGACCCCGCGCTGGTCGCCGAGATCCGCCGCACGACCGACGACGCGCGCGGGCGCTAGAAGTCGCCGACCGGCAGGGGGCGGCCGTCCGGCATGTGCGTGCCGGCCTCGCCCGCCGGGTTGCCGAAGGGCACGGGGCTGGCGCCGGCCGCCGCCTCGCGCTCGTGGTGGAGCGCCCAGTGGACCGAAGGAAAGGCGAGCTCGTCCCAGGGAATGTCGTCCCAGCGGAACAGGCGCAGCTCCAGGCTTTCCGGGCCCGCCTCGAGGGCCCGGTCCTCCAGCGTGGCGCGGAAGATGAGCTGCACCTGGCTGATGCGCGGCACCGAATAGACCGCGAGCAGGCGCTCGATCGCGATGCGGGCGCCGGCCTCCTCGCGCGCCTCGCGGCTCGCGCCCTCCTCCGGCGTCTCGTTCAGCTCCATGTAGCCCGCCGGAATCGTCCAGAAGCCCCGGCGCGGCTCGATCGCGCGCCGGCACAGGAGCACCTCGTCGCCCGCGCGCACCACCGAGCCGACCACGATCTTCGGGTTCTCGTAGGCGACGAAGCGGCAATGGTCGCAGACCCGGCGGGGCAGGCCGTCGCCCTCGGGCACGCGGACGGAGAAGGACGGCGGGAGGGTATCGCTCATGGTGCGGTGAGATGGGCGGCGAACGGGCGGCGGCGAGTCCCCGTGCGGCAAGCCGTCCGCCATGCGATGATGACCGTCTCGCCGCCGGGAGCCGCCATGCCGATCGAAGCCCTCCACCACGTCCAGCTCGCCATGCCCGCCGGGGAGGAGGCTGCGGCGCGCCGCTTCTACGGCGAGGTCTTGGGCATGAGGGAACAGCCGAAGCCCGAGGCGCTGCGTGGACGCGGCGGCGTCTGGTTCGCGTCCGGCGCGGCAGAGGTGCATCTCGGCGTCGAGCCGGACTTCCGGCCGGCCCGCAAGGCGCATCCGGCGTTGCGCGTATCAAACCTTGCCGCCCTGCGCGCCCGCCTGGAAGCGGCCGGTCACGCGACGCGCGACGACGAACCTCTGCCGGGCTTCCGGCGCTTCTACGCCGACGACCCGTTCGGCAACCGCATCGAATTTCTCGAACCCGCCTGACTCGGCAACCGGGCGGCGAAGCGCTAAGCTCCGCTTCCCGTTCCGCAGCCCGGTCGCACGCCCATGCCCTCGCCGCCCGCCCTGTCGCGTCAAGCCGTCGTCGCGCTCCTGTGCGGCGCGACGATCGTCACGATCGCGATGGGCCTGCGCCAGGGCTTCGGGCTGCTCCTGCGACCGATCGAGGTCGACCTTGGCGTCGGCCGCGAGGCCTTCGGTCTGGCGATCGCCATCCAGAACCTGATGCTGGGCCTGGCCCAACCGTTCGTGGGCGCGGTGGCCGACCGCTGGGGCGCGGGCCGCGTCGCGGCCGTCGGCGGCCTCGTCTATGCCGCGGCGCTCGCCCTCTCGGCGGGCGTCTCGAACGCGCTCAGCCTTCACCTGACGCTCGGCTTCCTTCTGGGTCTCGCCATGACCGGCGTCACCTTCGTCGTGGTGCTGGGCGCAGTCGGTCGGCTCGTACCGCCGGAGCGGCGCGGCATGGCTTTCGGCGTCGTGACGGCGGGCGGCTCGTTCGGCCAGTTCCTGCTCGTGCCCGCGACCCAGCTCGGCATCGAGGCGCTGGGCTGGCGCGGCATGCTCCTGGCGGGCGCCGCGCTCGCGGCGTTCATGGTGCCGCTGGCGCTCGGAATCCGCGCCGCACCGCCTGCGTCCGGCATGGGGCGTGCGCTGCCGGCGGGGGCCGGAAGCCTGCGCGAGGGCCTCGCCGAGGCCGCGCGCCATCCGGGCTACTGGCTCCTCAACGCCGGCTTCTTCGTGTGCGGCTTCCACATCGCCTTCGTGTCCACCCACCTGCCCGCCTTCCTCGCAGACCAGGGGCTCGACCCGGCGGTCGGCGCGCGGGCGCTGGCTCTGGTGGGCCTGTTCAACATCATCGGGTCCTACGTCTTCGGCCTTTCGGCCGACCGCCTGCGCAAGCGCAACGTGCTGGCCGCGATCTATCTCGGCCGGGCGGTGGTCTTCGCGGTGTTCCTCGCGCTCCCCTTCACGCCGCTGTCGGCAACGCTGTTCGCCTGTGCGATGGGCTTCCTGTGGCTCGGCACGGTGCCTCTGACGAGCGGCCTCGTCGGGCAGATCTTCGGCGTGCGCCACCTGTCGACCTTGTTCGGCATCGTCTTCATGAGCCACCAGATCGGTGCCTTCTGCGGCGCCTTCGGGGCCGGCCTCGCCTATCGCATGACCGGCTCCTACGACATCGTGTGGGCGATCTCGATCGCGCTCGGCGTGCTGGCCGGTCTCGTCAACCTGCCGATCCCGGACCGGCGCATCGAGCGGGAGGCGACGGCATGACGCGGGGCGACCTCACGACGATCGCGGTTCTGGCGCTGGCGGGCGCCTCGGGACTTGCCCTCTGGAGCCTTGCCGGCGCGCGCATCTGGACCGGCATGGCCTTCGGCTTCTGCCTCTAGGCCTGGATCAGGAAGCGGGAAGGCCGAGGGCCGGCAGCAGGCCGCGCCGCACGGCGTCCGGCGTCATCGGACCCGTCTGCTTCCAGAGGATCGTGCCGTCGGCCCCGACAAGAAAGGTTTCCGGCACGCCGTAGACGCCCCAGTCGATCGTCGAACGCCCCGCCTGATCCGTGCCCACCGCGTCGTAGGGGTTGCCGAGCTCGCCGAGGAATCCGCGCGCGTTGTCGGGGGCGTCCTTGTAGTTCAGGCCCTCGATGCGCAGGCCGAGCGCCCGCAGCCGCGTGTCGCGCGAGAGCGCGAGAAGGAGCGGATGCTCCTCGCGGCAGGGTCCGCACCACGAGGCGAAGACGTTGACGAGGCGCGGGCGCCCGTCGCCGCCGCGGATCGCGAGGCCCGGCACGGCAGCGCCGTCCGCCCTTCGCAGCCCTTCCAGCGGCGGCAGGACGGTCTCGGGCGCGGCGCGACCGATCAGGACGGAGGGAAGCGACTGCGGGTCGTGGCCCGAGCGAAGCTGGTAGAGGAAGAGGCCCGCCAGCGCCGCGAAGACGAGGAGCGGCAGGAGCGCGACCGAGACGCGTCGGCGGCGCGAGGGCGCGCTCTCGCCGGGCGCGGTCATCGCCGCCCCCGCTCGGCATCGAGGCTGGCGAGGCGCCGGCGCGTTCGCAGGGCGTCGACGGCGATCCAGGCGCCGAGCAGGCCGATGGCCAGCGCCGACATGCCGTAGGCCGCGCCCACGAACCAGACGTAGGAGCCGCTCATGCGCCCGTCCCCGCGCGGCGCCGCTCGAGGCTCGCGATGCGGCGGCGGCGCAGCTCGGTGCGCATCGCCGTCAGATGCAGGGCGAAGAACAGCATCGTGAAGCCGGCGGCGCACAGGAAGAGCGGCCACAGGTAGCTCGCGTCCATCGACGGCCCGCCCATGCGCAGGACGCTGGCGGGCTGGTGCAGCGTGTTCCACCAGTCCACCGAGAACTTGATGATCGGGATGACGAGAAAGCCAACCAGCACGAAGACCGCGCTCATGCGGCCCGCCCGCTGCGGCTCCTCGAAGGCGCGCGTCAGCGCGATCAGGCCGAGATACATCAGGAACAGGACGAAAACCGAGGTGAGGCGCGCGTCCCAGACCCACCACGTCCCCCACATCGGCCGTCCCCAGACCGATCCGGTGAAGAGGCACAGGAACGTGAACACGGCGCCGATTGGCGCGGCGGTGCGGATCGCGACCTCGGCGATGGGGTGCCGCCAGACGAGAAGGCCGAGCGCCGAGAGGCTCATCACGGTCCACGTCATCATCGACAGCCAGGCGAACGGCACGTGGACGAAGAGGATGCGGACTGTGATCCCCTGCTGGTAGTCCTCCGGCGCCCGCAGGGCCATCGCAAGACCCGCGAGGAGAAGCGCCGCCGCCGCGCCAAAGGCATAGGGCAGCACGCGCCCGGATATCTCGAGGAAGCGCGTCGGGTTGGCCAGAAGCGCGAAGCGCGAGGGGCGCACGGTGTCGATGCGGCTCATGAGGGTCTGGGGTCCGGGCTCCGGGGCATGCCGCTGGTTTAGAACGGTCCTACGCCTCGCGCAAACCGTCGGCCCGACCCGGAAATCCGTGGACCCACATGGCCATGCCGATCGAGGCCGGCATCACGGGCTCGAAGCCCTCTTTCGCGTAGAGATGGCGCGCGTCGCCGTCGGCGATCAGGCTGACATAGGCGGTATCGGGCGCCGACTCGCGCAGCCAGGCGACGAGATCGGTGAAGATGCGCTTGCCGATGCCGCGACCCTGGTGTTCGGGTTCCACCGCCATGTCGACGATCTGGAAGTGGCAGCCGCCGTCGCCGATGACCCGGCCCATGCCGACCGCGCGCCCTTGGCAGCGCGCGACGACCGCATGGCAGGTGTTGGGCAGGCCGAGCCGCGCCGCCGCCTCGCTTTTCACGCTGAGGCCGCTCACCGCGCGCAGGCGTCGATAATCGTCGATCGAGGGCGTCTCGGCATGGAACGTGTAGGTCATGGCGTTCTCAGTCGTTGGCGGCGCGCAGGGCCGTGCTGGCGGCGATCGGGCCGATCGCGCCGTAGAGGAGCGTCAGCGCGCAGAGGATCAGGAAGGGCGCGCGGAAGGGCGCGACGGCATCCACCGCCCCGAAGGTGGACGACACGCCGAAGATCAGCACCGGCACGCAGAGCGGCAGGGTGAGCACCGAGACGAGGACGCCGCCGCGCGGAAGCGCGCTTGCGACCGCAGCGCCCACCGCCCCGATCAGGACGATCGCGGGCGTGCCGACGAGAAGCGTCAGGGCGCTCGCGAGGAGCGCCGGGGGCTCGACGCCCAGAAGCAGCCCCAGAAGCGGGCTCGCCACCACCAGCGGCAGACAGCTCGCGCACCAGAGCGCGGCGCACTTGGCCAGAACCACCAGCGGCAGCGGCAGGCCGCCCATCAGGTAGAGGTCGAGCGTGCCGTCCTCGCGGTCGGGCTGGAACAGGCGGTCGAGCGACAGGAGCGCGGAGAGGAGCGCGCCGATCCAGAGGATCGCGGGGCCGATGCGCGCGAGGAGCTGAAGATCCGGCCCGACGCCGAACGGGATGGTCGCGACTACGGCGAGAAAGAAGAGGACGCCCGTCACCCCCCCGCCCGAGCCGGTGAGCAGCAGCGCGAGGTCGCGGCGAAACAGGCGGCCCATCACCACTCGCTCCAGCCGTCGGACGACACGGACAAGGGCGTGGGCTCGCTCAGGCGCAGCTCGCGCGCGTCGAGCCCGAGCGGCAGGTGAGTCGCCGCGACGATGATCCCGCCCCCGCCGAGGAAGCAGCGGCAGAGCGCGGAGAGAAGCGCGGCGGCGTCCGCGTCGAGCGCGGCGCTCGGCTCGTCGAGGAGCCATACGGGCCGGGGCGCGACCAGAAGACGCGCGATGGCGACGCGCCGCGCCTGCCCCGCCGAGAGCGCCGCGCAGGGCAGGTCGTGGACGCGCGGCAGGGCGACCGCCTCCAGCGCCTCCGGCGGCGTGAGGCCGCCGGCCGCGCCCCAGAAGGCGAGCTCGGCGAAGACACGGCGTGCCGGCTTCAGGGCGTTGCGGTGGCCGAGATAGTGCGCGGCGCGGCCGACCCGTTCCTCCTCCTCGCCGGACGCGTCGCAAAAGCCCTCGATCCGCGCCGCGCCGGAGACCGGCGGCAGGAGCCCGGCCAGCGTGCGCAGCAGCGTCGACTTGCCCGCCCCGTTCGGTCCCGTGACCGTCAGCGCCTCGCCGGCCGGAAGCCGCAGCGTCACGGCGGGCGCCAGCGCCCTCCCCTCCCGGCCCCAGGTCAGATCGAGAAGCGTGAGCGTCGGCAAGGGTCGGAAACGGCCTCGAGGCTGCGGGGAGACGGCCCGCCCTTGTGCGGACGCCATGGCGCGATGGCAAGGGCGCGCGGCGGAAACCTTGCGGAAAGGCTCGGCGGCAATTTTCGTCAAAGGCGCGCCTGTCGCCCTTTATAGCCGTTACAAACTTGCCTATAAGGCCCTCAACCGCGCCAGCGACCGGCGCGGGCCACATAGCGCCGATCTCACGCGGCCCGCATTCCCGGCGGGGCCCGAGGCGGACGGGCGGAAATGGTCGCACCCGCATCTTCCAACGCACCCGCGCCTCGCGGGCGCGGCGGTCGTTCGCCTTTCGGACATCCAATGGTTCGATAAGGAACGAGACCTCATGGCCCATCCCGATAGCTTCAAGAGCCGCCGGACCCTCACCGTCGAGGGACGCGACTACGTCTATTTCGATCTCAAGGCGGCGGAAGCCAACGGTCTCACGGGCGCCTCGCGCCTGCCCTACTCGCTCAAGGTCATCCTCGAGAACCTTCTGCGCAACGAGGACGACCGCACGGTCAAGGCCGACGACATCCGCGCCATGGCGCGCTGGCTCGACGATCGCGGCTCGGCCGGCCACGAGATCGCCTACCGCCCGGCGCGCGTCCTCATGCAGGACTTCACGGGCGTTCCGGCCGTGGTGGATCTGGCAGCCATGCGCGACGCCACCCAGAGCCTCGGCGCCGACCCCGACAAGATCAACCCGCTCGTGCCGGTCGACCTCGTGATCGACCACTCGGTGATGGTGGACTACTTCGCGCAGCCCGACGCCGCGCAGAAGAACGTCGACGTCGAGTACGACCGCAACGGCGAGCGCTACACCTTCCTGCGCTGGGGCTCGGGCGCCTTCCGCAACTTCCGCGTCGTGCCTCCGGGCACGGGCATCTGCCACCAGGTGAACCTCGAATACCTCGCCCAGACCGTCTGGACGAAGGAAGAGAACGGCGAGACCGTCGCCTATCCCGACACGCTGGTGGGCACCGACTCGCACACGACCATGGTCAACGGCCTGGCGGTTCTCGGTTGGGGCGTCGGTGGCATCGAGGCCGAGGCGGCCATGCTCGGCCAGCCCGTTTCCATGCTGATCCCGGAAGTGATCGGCTTCCGCGTCGACGGCCGCCTGCCCGAGGGCACGACCGCGACCGACCTCGTGCTCACCGTCACGCAGATGCTGCGCAAGAAGGGCGTGGTGGGCAAGTTCGTCGAGTTCTACGGCCCGGGCCTTGCCAACCTGACCCTCGAGGATCAGGCGACGATCGCCAACATGGCGCCGGAATACGGCGCGACCTGCGGCTTCTTCCCGATCGACAAGGATACGCTCGGCTATCTCGACGCCACGGGCCGCGACAAGCATCGCATCGCGCTCGTCGAGGCCTATGCCAAGGCGCAGGGCATGTTCTACGAGGCGGGCGCCGCCGAGCCGGTCTTCACCGACACGCTCTCGCTCGACCTGTCGACCGTCGTTCCCTCGCTCGCCGGCCCCAAGCGCCCGCAGGACCGCGTCGCGCTGACCGAGGCCTCCGTGAAGTTCCGCGAGGCGCTCGTCGAGCTCCAGGGCGGCCGCAAGAAGAGCGAGCTGCCCGATTCGGTCGGCGACTCGCGCTTCATGGACGAGGGCGCGGTGCCCCCGCACAAGACGCCGGAGACCGTGCGCCACAACGTGCAGGGCGCGACGCACGGCATCGCCGACGGCGACGTCGTGATCGCCGCGATCACGTCCTGCACCAACACGTCGAACCCGAATGTCCTGGTGGCGGCCGGCCTCGTGGCCCGCAAGGCCCATGCCCTCGGCCTGAAGGTCAAGCCGTGGGTGAAGACCTCGCTCGCGCCCGGATCCCAGGTGGTGACCGAGTATCTCGAGAAGGCCGGCCTCCAGACCGACCTCGACGCCATGGGCTTCAACCTCGTCGGCTACGGCTGCACGACCTGCATCGGCAATTCCGGTCCGCTGCCGGAGGCGATCTCCGAGGCGATCAACCAGAACGACCTCGTCGCCGTGTCGGTGCTCTCGGGCAACCGCAACTTCGAGGGCCGCGTGAATCCCGACGTGCGGGCGAACTACCTCGCCTCGCCGCCGCTGGTCGTCGCCTACGCCATCGCCGGCTCGATGTTCGTCGACATCACGAAGGACCCGCTCGGTCAGGACCAGAACGGTCGCGACATCTTCCTCAAGGACATCTGGCCGACCACGCAGGAGATCGCCGAGATCGTCCGCAGGACGGTGACGCGCGACCTTTTCGAGACCCGCTATTCCGACGTCTTCAAGGGCGACCGGCACTGGCAGCAGATCGAGGTCTCGGGCGGCCAGACCTACCAGTGGGACGACCGCTCCACCTACGTGCAGAACCCGCCCTACTTCACGGGCATGACGATGACGCCCAAGCCCGTCACCGACATCCACAACGCGCGCATCCTGTCGCTCTTCCTCGACTCGATCACCACCGACCACATCTCGCCGGCCGGCTCGATCAAGAAGAACGGCCCGGCGGGCGACTACCTCGTCTCGCACCAGGTGCGTCCCGTGGACTTCAACAGCTACGGCGCGCGTCGCGGCAACCACGAGGTCATGATGCGCGGCACCTTCGCCAACATCCGCATCAAGAACCAGATGGTGCCGGGCATCGAGGGTGGCATCACCAAGCACTTCCCCGACGGGGAGCAGATGCCGATCTACGACGCGGCGATGCGCTACCAGGACGAGGGCGTGCCGACCGTCGTCTTCGCGGGCAAGGAGTACGGTACCGGCTCCTCGCGCGACTGGGCGGCCAAGGGCACCGTGCTCCTCGGCGTTCGCGCCGTGATCGCGCAGAGCTTCGAGCGCATCCACCGCTCGAATCTCGTCGGCATGGGCGTCGTGCCCTTCGTCTTCCAGGAAGGCACGAGCTGGCAGTCGCTGGAGCTCAAGGGCGACGAGACCGTCACGATCGAGGGTCTGGCCGACGTCAAGCCGCGCCAGACGGTGAACGTGCGCATCACGCGGGCCAACGGCGAGGTGCTGGACGTTCCGCTTCTGTGCCGTATCGATACGCTGGACGAACTGGAATACTTCCGCGCCGGCGGCATCCTGCCCTACGTCCTGCGCCAGCTCGCCGCCTGAGGCGAGCCGTCCAGGACCAACATGCGAACGCCGCCCTTCGGGGCGGCGTTCGTCGTTTCGAGAGACCTCATCACCCTCCGGTCACCCACGATTGACCGGGCCGCACGGTGAGTGAGTGCCAAGCCTGCCATATGTTGGCCGGGTCATCGATTCCGTCGAAGCGACCCGCCCATGTTCCCCTCGCCCCTTCAATTCCTCGCCCTCGTCCTCGCGGCGGCCTTTTGCGGGCCGGGCGTCGGCGTTTCGGGCGAGCGCCGCGCCACCAGCGAGACAGTGCGCGGCGTCGTGGAGGTCTTCACCAGCCAGGGCTGCGCCGACTGCGTGCCCGCCGAGGCCGTGATCCGCGACCTACGTCGGGATGCGGACCTCGTGGTGGTCGCCTACCACGTCGACTACTGGGACTATATCGGCTGGCGCGACACGCTGGGCTCGAACCGCAACGGCGAGCGCCAGCGCGACTATGCCCGGCAGCTGAAGAGCGGCTCGCTCGCCACGCCGCAGGCCGTCGTCAACGGAAGCGTGGCGCTGCCGGGCGGCGACGGGCCGGCGTTGCGCAGGGCATTGGAGGCAAACGACCTGCGAACCGCCGCGGCCGATCGTCCGCGCGTCGATCTCGTCACCGACGGCGAAACCCTGACGCTGCGGGCGGAGCCGGGCGCCGCCGCGCCGGCCGGCCGTGCGCCTGTGGTGATGCTCGTCACCTACGCGGCGCAGACCGTGACGCGCGTCGAGGAGGGCGAGAATCGCGGCCGCGAGATGGTGGACAGCCAGGCGGTGCGGGACTGGCGCGTCGTCGGCAGCCTCAAGGACGAGCCGCTCGAGGTTTCGGTTCCGCTCGCCATGCTGTTCGAGGCGAGGCAGGGCGTCGGCTGCGCGGTTCTCGTCCAGAGCGTCGACGAGAAGGACCAGCCATCGACGATCCTCGCGGCAGCCGTGCTCGACTTCTGAGATCGAGGGCGTTGCAACCCGCTTCGCGCCCGACCATTTCCGTGACAGGATGACAGAGCCGTGACGTGAGGTCGCGCGCCTCCCGCAAGGCGCGACCCCGCACGGCGCGAAGAGGGACACGTGCCTGTGACCGATGCGACCGAGAGCTCCGCCGCGCTGATCGACCTTGGCGCCGTGCGGGGAACGGGGCTGCCCGTGGTCAGCTTCAACCGCACCGAACTCGGCGAGATCCTGCGCGTCTACGGGCGCATGGTGGCCGCCGGGGAATGGCGGGACTACGCGATCGACATGCTGAAGGATCGCGCCGTGTTCTCGATCTTCCGGCGATCCTCCGAGATGCCGCTGTTTCGCGTCGAGAAGAACCCGAAGCTGGCACGGCGCCAGGGCGCCTACAGCGTGGTCGCGGCCGGCGGGCTCGTGATGAAGCGCGGGCAGGATCTCTCGCAGGTCCTGCGCGTCTTCGACGGCCGGCTGAAGCTCGTCGAGGACTGACGGGGGCGAGGAAACGGCCTCCGCCTTCCCCCTCGACCGCTAAAGGAGTGTTCCGGGGTAGCGGGTCTCGTCCGGCAGGGTCGACTTGCCGCCGTTCAGCTCGAGCTGCATGAACACCGTGTCGATCCAGCGGCCGAACTTGAAGCCCGACCCCTCGAAGATGCCGATGTGGCGGAAGCCGGCGCGCGCGTGGACGCGGATCGAGGGCTGGTGGTCGGCTCCGCCGATCACCGCGATCATCTGGCGGAAGCCGAGCTCCTGGCTGAGTTCGACGAGGCGCTCCAGAAGCATGCGGCCGAGCCCCTGCCCCTTGGCGGCGGGATCGATGTAGATCGAGTCCTCCACCGACCAGCGATAGGCGGGCCGCGCCCGGAAGGGTCCCGCATAGGCGTAGGCCACGACCTCGCCCGAGGCGTCGCAGGCGACGATGTAGGGGTAGCCCTGCGACGTCAGCGTGCGCCACCGGTTCAGCATCTCGGCCGCGTCGGGCGGCACGATCTCGTAGGTCGCGGTCCCGTGCAGCACGGCGTCGGCGTAGATGCGCTGGAGCGCGGGAGCGTCGTCCTCGCGGGCGTCGCGCAGGGTGAAGGCGGTCATGGGCGGGAACCTCGGGAAGCGATCTCGGGCACGCCGGTGCCCCGTCGCGCGGCTCCCGCTCTAGCCGACCTCGCGCGCACGAAAAAGGGGCGGTCCTTGTCGGACCGCCCCTTCCCGCTGTTTCGTCGTTCCCGTCGTCTCGGCTTAGTTGCGGTTGCCGAAGATCGAGAGGAGGAAGGTGAACATGTTGATGAAGTTCAGGTAGAGCGAGAGCGCGCCCATGATCGCCTTGCGGCCGGCCACCAGCGTATCGTCGCCTTCCCAGTACATCTCCTTGATGCGCTGCGTGTCGTAGGCGGTGAGGCCGGCGAACACGAGGACGCCGATCACCGAGATGGCGAAGCCGAGCGCCGAGCTCTGCAGGAAGATGTTGACCAGCATCGCGATGATGACGCCGAACAGGCCCATCACCAGGAACGAGCCCATGCCCGACAGGTCACGACGCGTCGTGTAGCCGAAGAGCGAGAGCGCGCCGAACGAGGCGGCGGTGATGAAGAAGACCTGAACGATCGATTCTTGCGTGTAGACGAGGAAGATCGTCGACAGCGACAGGCCCACCAGCGCGGCATAGGACCAGAAGGTCGCCTGCGCGGCCGAGGTGCTCATGCGGTGGATGCGGAAGCTCAGGAACATCACCAGCGCGAGAGGCGCCAGCATCAGGACCCACTTCAGCGGCGACACGAAGACCGCGACGCCGAGCTGGGTGAGCATGACGTCACGGTACTGGCCGGCGGCCAGCGAAGGATCGGTCGTGGTGGCGAGGTTGAACAGGCCGTAGGCGGCCACGCCCGTGATCAGCAACCCGATGGCCATCAGGTTGTAGACCTTGAGCATGTAGGACCGCAGGCCCTGGTCGATCGACGCGTCGGTCCGGCTTCCCGCAACGGGAACGCTCCGAAGCCCGGCGTTCCATTTGTCAGCCATGAAAGTACCCTTTCTCGTGTCCCGTCGGGTGTCGCATCCGGCGTCCCGTCTCGCGGGTCCGCCGGTCGAGGCGCCGCTGGCGGGACGCACAGCAAGCCTTA
Source organism: Aureimonas sp. AU4 (assembly GCF_001463765.1). GTDB lineage: Bacteria > Pseudomonadota > Alphaproteobacteria > Rhizobiales > Rhizobiaceae > Aureimonas. Next base: position 12,621 of record NZ_BBWK01000071.1, read on the forward strand.
GGCGGAAATATGCGGAGGCTCTCGCACCGCCACAAGCCCAGAACGGCCTCGGCAGGCGCTCCGCACCCCGCTTTCCCAATTAAATTTGCGTTATCGAACCGGTGTTTACCACGTTTCGCACGCGCCTCTCACAACTCGCGGAGCACGGGCGCGGCTCGCTGGCCCAGAACCCGCCATGTGCCCGCCAGCCCGAATCCGACCGTCAGGACCAGCGCCACGAGAAGCGTCGAGACCGCGAGCGGCGCGTCGAAGCTGAAGGGCAGGCGCATGATGCGCGCGACGACGTACCAGGCCGCGAGCGCGCCGGCCGCGATCGCGAAGCCCGCCGTCGCCGTGCCGAGCGCCATGTACTCGGTGACATAGGCGCGGATCAGCGTGGCGCGCGTGGCGCCCAGCGTTTTCAGCACCACCGCGTCGTGGACGCGCGCCCGGTTGCCGGCGGCAAGCGCCCCCGACAGGACGAGGACGGAAGCGACGAGCGCGACGGCCGCCGCCGCGCGGATCGCGAGCGCCAGCTGCGCCACCAGCGCGTTGACCGCATCCAGCGCGTCCTTGACGCGCACGGTGGTGACGGCCGGGAACGTGTTGCTGACGTCGCGCAGGATCGTGCGCTCGGTGTCCGCGTTCGTATCGGGTATGTCGAGCGTGGCGAGCCAGGCGTGCGGGGCGCCCGCGAAGGTGTTGGGCGAGAAGACCATCACGAAGTTGATGGAGAGCGACTCCCATTCCACCACGCGGAAGTTGGCGATGCGCGCCGTGATCTCGCGCCCCAGAACGTTGACCGTGACGGTCTGCCCGACCGTCAGGCCGAGTTCGCGCCCCTCCTGCGCGGCGAACGAGACGAGCGGCTCGCCCGCGTAGTCCGCCGGCCACCACTCGCCCTCGGTCAGCGAGGTGTTCTCGGGCGCGCTCGCGGCATAGGTCACGCCCCGGTCGCCGCGCAGCACCCAGGCGCCCTCGGGCGGCACGTTCACCTGCCCCACCGGCACGCCGTTCAGCTGCGTGATGCGCCCGCGCAGCATGGGCACCGCCTCCAGCGTCGCGCCCGGCGCGAGCTTGGCGATCTCCTGGCGGAACGGGTCGATCTCGTTGTTCTGGATGTCGACGAAGAAGAAGGCGGGCGCACGGGCGGCAAGGCCCGTGCCGATCTCGCGGCGCAGGCCGTTGTCGATGGTGGCGAGCGCCACGAGCAGCGTCAGCCCGAGGCCGAGAGAGAGCACCACGGAGGCGGTGAGCGCGCCGGGGCGGTGGATGTTGCCGATGGCAAGGCGCAGCGGCATCGAGCGCACGCGCGGCAGGCGCCGGGCGATGCGGCGGATGGCTTCGGACACGAGCCGCAGGATCGCGAAGGCGACGGCCGTCGCGACCAGGAACACGCCGGCCACCGTCTTGTCGCTCGCCATGACGAAGGCCAGCCCCGCAATCAGCGCGGCGAGTACCAGCGCCGCGAGCGCATAGGACCAGCGGATGCGCCTGAGGCTCGGCTCCTCGGACGAGCGGAACAGGGCGGTCGCGGCGACGTCGCGCGTGCGCCCGAGCGGCAGGATCGCGAAGCAAAGGGCCGTCAGGTAGCCGAAGGCGGCGGCCAGAAGCAGCGCGCCGGGATAGACGCCGGCCTCGGCCGCCACCGGGATCTGCGCCTCCAGGAATCGCGCGGCGCCGAACGGCGCGATCGCGCCCAGCACCAGCCCCAGCGCGACGCCGACCGTCGACAGGACGAGGATCTGGAAGAGGTAGATCGCCACCACGAAGCGCCCGCCCGCGCCGAGACTCTTGAAGGTCGCGATCACCGTGCGCTTGCCGTCGAGATAGGCCCCGACCGCGTTGGCGATGCCGACGCCTCCGACGATCAGCGCGGTGAGGCCGACCAGCGTCAGGAACTGCGAGAAGCGCTCGATGTTGCGCTGGAGCGAGGGCGCCGCGCGGCTCGCGTCGCGGATGCTCCAGCCGGCCTGCGGGAACTGCCGGTTCGCCTCGGCCTCGACCGTGGCGGGAACCGTCGCGGGATCGGCGAAGCGGAGCTTGTAGTCGTATTCGACGAGCGATCCCGGCTGGACGAGCTGGCTGGCGGCCAGCGCCGGCAGGGAGACCATGAGGCGCGGGGCGAAGTTGAAGCCGTCCGACAGGACGTCGGGCTCGCGTGTGAGGCGCGCGCGCAGCTCGAGCTCGATCGAACCGACCCGCACCGTGGCGCCCGGCTCCACTCCGAGCCGGTCGAAGAACTCGGGCGCGGCGACCGCGCCGAAGCGCCCGTTCCGCTCCGCCAGAAGGTCGCCGAGCGGCTGGCCGCCGTCAGTCTCCACCGTGCCAAAGAGCGGGTAGAGCGGCCCGACCGCCTTGACCTCGGCGAGCGTCTGGTTGGAGCCGTCGGGCAGGCGCGCCATGGAACGGAGCGAGCCGATCGGCGAGACCTCGCCGAAGCGGGCGAGGAAGCCCTGCTCCTCGGCGCTCGCCTCGCGGCCAATGAGGCCAAAGCGCATGTCGCCGCCCAGAATCGTGCGCCCCTCGCGCGTGATGCCATCGGTCATCATGGTCGAGACCGAGTTCACGGCCGCGATCGAGGCGACGCCGAGCGTCAGGCAGAGAAGGAAGATCACGAAGCCGCGCAGCCCGCCGCGCATCTCGCGAAGGGCGAAGCGCCAGGCGAGCCCGAGGTCGCCCGCGCGGCGCGCGCCCACCCCCGTCACGAGGCGAGCTCGCGCTCGGGGGCGGCGGCGGACTTGCGGATCTCGCCCGAGCGCACGGCCACCTCGCGCCCGCAGCGCTTGGCGAGCGCCGGGTCGTGGGTGACGAGAACCAGCGTCATGGCGCGCCGGGCCTGCTCGCGGAACAGGAGGTCGGCGACCTGCCGGCCGGTCTCGCCGTCGAGGTTTCCGGTCGGCTCGTCGGCGATCAGGATGGCCGGTTCTGGCGCCAGCGCGCGGGCCAGCGCCACGCGCTGCTGCTCGCCGCCCGACAGCTCGCCGGGATAGTGGGTGACGCGCTCGCCGAGCCCGACGGCGCGAAGTTCGGCTTCCGCCCGGCCGAAGGCGTCCACATGGCCCGCCAGCTCCAGCGGCACCGCGACGTTCTCCAACGCCGTCATGTTGGGGATGAGGTGGAAGTTCTGGAAGACGATGCCGACATGCCGTCCCCGGAAGGCGGCAAGCTGGTCCTCGCTCAACGGGCCGAGTTCCTGGCCGGCGATCTCCACCAGCCCCTCGTCGGCCCGCTCAAGCCCCGCCAGCACCATGAGAAGCGTCGACTTGCCCGAGCCGGAGGGCCCGACGATGCCGACCGACTCGCCGCGCGCGACGTCGAGGTCGATTCCTTTCAGCACATGCACCGCGCCGCGACCGCGACCCAACGTCAGATGAACGTTTCGTAATCGGATCGCCGGTTCAGCCAAGGGATCGCGCTCCTATATCGGCGAGGGGGCGCCACGGCGTCCCGTCTTTTCGCACTGCAGGATATGGGTGGACGATGCCGCGCTTCCAATCGCTTCTCCTGATCGTGACGCTGTGTCTCGGCCTCGGCCCGGCTGCGGCGCAGGACCGGCCCGAGGTCGTGGCCTTCGGCGACTCGCTCTCGGCCGGCTACGGCGTGGGGCCGGGCGAGTCCTTCCCCGAACAGCTCCAGGCGGCGCTCGAGAAGGCCGGCACGCCCGCGACCGTCGTGAATGCCGGCGTCTCGGGCGACACGACCTCGGGAGGCCTTGCCCGCCTCGACTGGTCGGTGCCCCAGAGCGCCGACGTCGTGATCGTGGAGCTCGGCGCCAACGATGCCCTGCGCGGCGTCTCGCCGGCCGTGACGAGGGGCAACCTCGACCAGATCCTCCAGCGCCTCACCAGCCGGCCGCGCACGCAGGTCATCCTCGCCGGCATGATCGCGCCGCCCAACATGGGCATGGACTACGGCCGGGTGTTCGATCCGATCTACCGGGAGCTGGCGGCCAAATACGACGTGCCGCTCTACCCGTTCTTCCTCGACGGGGTGGCGGCGGTGCCGAACCTCAACCAGGCCGACAAGATGCATCCCAACAGCCAGGGCGTCGCGGTGATCGTCGAGCGCATCCTGCCCGACGTCCAGGCCGCGATCCGGCGGGCCGGCGCGCAGAGCTGACGGCGAACCTCAGCCGAGCGCGGCCTCGCCGACCTGGAGGCCGCCGCGCAGGCGGTCGACGCCGCGCCGGGCGGCGGCGCTTGTCGCCCGCGCCTCGCGCGGAGCCCGGACGGGCGCCGGCGTCAGCGCGAGGCTCGCATGGGCCTCGCCGCCCTCGAAGCGAAGCTCTGCCCCGTTGCGGCGACCGACAGCCAGCATCGCCCGGTTCTCGGCAAGGCACTGGAAGACGAGCCGGCGCACGCCCGCGCGCTCGGCCACGCGCCGCAGGTTCGCGAAGAACGCGCCCCCCAAACCCGCGCCGCGCAACGGCGCCTCCAGACTGAAGGCCGCCTCGGCCCGCTCGCCCGCATCGTCGAGGGTGTGAAGTTCCGCCGCGCCGCGCAGCTCGCCCGCCACGAAGAGGCCGATCACGGTCGCCGAGCCGAGAACGCGCTCCGCGTAGGCCCGGATGAAGTCCTCGTTCACCGCGCCGCCGAAGCGCAGCCGCCGCGAGGCGGCGTCGAGCCGCAGGAGGTGGTCTCCGAAGCGGGCCGCGTCCTTGGGCGCGAGGCGGCGCTGATGGGCCGGCGAGGCGTCGAGGTCGGACGATGCGGAGTGGAAGGAGAGTTCGGCGGACATGACTTCGGGGGCGAGCCTGAATCGGGGAAGCGGGACGCCCTCCCCGCGTCGTCTCCTATGTGGTTGTGCAGCGCACAACAGTCCATGCGTTTCTGTGCATGGGACCCATGCGTCCCCTTGAAGTCGCAGGGTGGTGATGAAAGTCTCCACTCAACACAGGCACACGGCCGCTCGCTCCCGGCGCCGGGCCAGAGCGCACGGCACGGGCGAGACGTCCCCCTTCCATGGGAAAGGACCCGTCTCCATGCCTCGCCTCTTCGCCGCCCTCGAGATTCCGCGCGACGCCGCCCTGTCCATGTCCCTCCTGCGCGGCGGCCTGCCCTCGGCGCGCTGGATCGAGCCCGAGAACTACCACCTGACGCTGCGCTTCTTCGGCGACATCGACGCGCGCACGGCCGACGAGCTGGTGGCCGCGCTCGACCGCGTGCGCCGTCCCGCTTTTCAGCTGACGCTGCGCGGCCTCGACGCCTTCGGGTCGCGCAAGCCGCACGCCATCTATGCCGGCGCCGAGCCGCTGCAGCCCTTGGAACTGCTCGCGGCCGAGATCGACCGCATCGCCAAGCGGCTCGGCCTGCCGGCGGACGCGCGACGCTTCACGCCGCACGTGACGCTGGCGCGGCTGCGCAACCCCAAAAGCGAGGAGGTGGCGCGCTACCTGGCCGCGCGCGGCGACTTCCGCACGCCGCCCTTCGCGGTCGGTCGCTTCGTGCTCTTCTCCTCTCGAGACTCGGTCGGCGGCGGCCCCTACGTGATGGAGGAGGCCTTCTCGCTGGAGGACCGGCCGGCCGCCGCGCCGGAGGCCGCTTTCATGGCCGGCGTTCCGGCCTGACGCATCCGCCTTTGACCACCGGGGAGCCCGCGCCCATATGGGTGCGGGTCGACGGCGAGAAGAAGGAGGCACCGGCATGACGACGGACGGCGAGTTGAGCGCATCCACGGCATCCGAGGCCCGGCCCGCGCTGCGCGAGGGCCTGACGGGCGAGATCCTGCTTCCGGGCGACGAGCACGAGCAGCGGCGCCAGGAGGCGCGCGTCCGGCGCGGCTTCGTGGGAACCCTCAAGCGGGCGCTGCGCCACATCCCCTTCATGGAGGACGTCGTCGCCTCCTACCATTGCGCGCTCGACCCGCGCACGCCGACCGCCTCGCGGGGCATCCTGCTCGCCGCGCTCGCCTATTTCGTTCTGCCCTTCGACGCGATCCCGGACTTTCTCGCCGGCATCGGCTTCGCGGACGACGCCGCCGTCCTGATGGCGGCCTTCACGGCGGTGCGCTCCAACATCCGGCCCGAGCACTACGAGAAGGCGCGCCGGACGCTCGAGGAGAATGTCGGCGAGGAGCCGCGCGCGGTCTGACATCCGCTGGGAGCGCGGTGGACAGCTTCGTTCCCGCCCCGCCCCACTCGCGCCCCATTCCTCCGCTTCCTCGCGCTTGTCCGTCCGGGCAAGGCTGTTGGGTTCTGCGTGGCTCCGCCCCAGGCGACGAGACCGGTGCCGATGCGCCTCGAAACCCGACCGCCCCACGGCCGATTGCATTCGAGACGTCGAATTTCCGATCCGTTTACCCTGGTTTAAGGGCTGTTCGGCCAAGCTTCGGGCGGAATTCCCGCCGCGTTCGCGCCTTGTCGCGCGAGCGGGCACGATCCCGATCGACGCACGAGCTGGAGGAGACGAGCTCCCATGAAACAGGTCCTCATGATGGCGGTTGCGATGCTCGCCCTGTCCGGCGCCTCGGCGGGAGCGGCGCAGACGCCCACCCGCATGAGCCAGTTCAACGACTGGGGCAGCTACTCCTACGACCAGAACGGCGCGAAGGTCTGCTACGTCCTGACGACGCCCAAGACCATGCAGCCCGCCTCGGTGGACCACGGCGACATCTTCTTCCTCGTCTCGCAGAAGCCGGGCGCGCGCTCGTCCTACGAGCCGCAGGTCGTGATGGGCTACCCCTTGCGCGAGGGCTCCAAGGTCGTGGTCGACATCGACGGCAAGAAGTTCAACATGTTTACGCGCGGCGAGAGCGCGTGGATGGAGAACGCCGCCGAGGAGCCGCAGCTCGTCTCCGCCCTCAAGGCGGGCAAGGCGATGAAGGTGGACGCGACCTCGCAGCGCGGCACGGCCACCAACTACACCTATTCGCTGGCAGGCGTGTCGGCGGCGCTGAAATCGATCGCCGCCTGCAAGTAAAGCGCGGCCGCAGAGGCCGAAGGGGGCGTCGGTGGAAACCCACCGGCGCCCTTTTTCATGCGCGGCGCTTGCGATTTCGGGGCTTTGGGCTCATGTGTCAGCGATCCTTGAGCCTTTTCCGACGTTTTCATGCCGCGCGAGCCCTCGCGCCGCCCGCCCGAAGGTCATCCCGATGAGCGCCGCGATCGACCACGCCGCCCTTTCCCCCCGCCCGCCCCTCGCCCCTCAGGCCGGCGCGCGCCGGTCGCTGCTCGGCCTGTCGCGCGAGGCGATGGCCGCGGCGCTGGTCGAGGCGGGCGTGCCGACCGCCCAAGCCAAGATGCGCGTCCAGCAGCTCTGGCACTGGCTCTACGTGCGCGGCGTCAAGGACTTCTCCGAGATGCGCAACGTGTCCAAGGACCTGCGCGCGCTGCTCGCCGAGCATTTCGAGATCGAGCGGCCCGAGATCGTCGAGGAGCAGATCTCGGTGGACGGCACGCGCAAGTGGCTGTTCCGCTTTCCCGCGCGCGGCGCGGGGCGCCCCGTCGAGATCGAGACCGTCTACATCCCCGAGGAAGGGCGCGGCACGCTCTGCGTCTCCTCGCAGGTGGGCTGCACGCTGACCTGCACCTTCTGCCACACCGGCACGCAGCGCCTCGTGCGCAACCTCGAGCCGGGCGAGATCGTCGGACAGCTGTTGACGGCGCGCGAGCGGCTCGGCGACTTCCCGGACGCCGCGACGCCGCAAGGCGCGATCGTGCCCTCGGAGGGGCGCCTCGTGTCGAACGTCGTGATGATGGGCATGGGCGAGCCTCTCTACAACTACGACAACGTCGCCGAGGCGATCGCGGTGATGTCGGACGGCGACGGCCTCGCCCTCTCGAAGCGCCGCATCACGCTGTCCACCTCGGGCGTCGTGCCGATGATCGGGCGCACAGGCGAGGAGATGGGCGTCATGCTCGCCATCTCGCTCCATGCGGTGACCGACGCGCTTCGCGACGTGCTGGTGCCGATCAACAAGAAGTATCCCATCGCCGAGCTGATGGATGCCTGCCGCAACTATCCCGGCCTGTCCAACGCGCGTCGCATCACCTTCGAATACGTGATGCTGAAGGGTGTCAACGACTCGCTCGACGACGCGCGCCAGCTCGTAAAGCTCCTGCGCGGCATTCCGGCCAAGATCAACCTGATCCCGTTCAACCCTTGGCCGGGCAGTTCCTACGAGTGCTCGGACTGGGACCAGATCGAGCGCTTCGCCGACCTCGTGAACCAGGCCGGCTATGCCTCGCCGATCCGCACGCCGCGCGGCCGCGACATCTTCGCGGCCTGCGGCCAGCTAAAGTCGGAATCCGAGCGCATGAAGAAGGGCGACCGACTGGCGCTGGCAGCGGCCGTCGCAGAGTGAAGCGGCGGCTGGCCGAGGAAGGGTCGCGGCCCTACTCTCGCAGCCGATGCGCACCGTCTTCCGCTTTCTGTTCCTGATTCCGCTCGGCTTCGTGGCGGCCTGCTTCGCGGCGGGCTTCGCCCTGCTCTGGCCCTTCCTCGACCTACCACCCGGCTCGCTGGGCGATCCGTTCGTGATCGCGCAGCTGACGGTCGGCTTCATGACGCAATGCGCGCAGGTCGGAACGGCGGCGCTCGTGCCCTGGGGCCTGTTCATGGTCGCGAGCGAGATCGCGGGCTGGCGCTCGCTGCTTCTTCATGCGGGCCTGGGTGCCTTGGGCGGCGTCGTCGCGGGACGAATGACGGCCGGCGCGCCCAGCAGCGTCGAGACCGCGCTGGTGGTCGCGGGCCTTGCCTTCGGCCTCGTCTACTGGCTGGTCGCCGGGCACGGCGCGGGACTGTGGCGCCGCCGCGCGATGTCTCGAAACGAAGCCGCCCCGACCTGACATGGCAGGCCGGGGCGGCAGTCGCGTCGCAGATGCGGCGGGACTATTCCTTGACGATGTAGACGACCTTGCGGTTCGACTTGCTGACGATCACCGGACGGTTGTCGCCCGCGTAGAAGTAGGCGTATTCCGGATCGCTCGGAACCGGGGTCAGCGTGACGGTGTCGGGAACGGTGTAGCCGTCCGCGATGTCGCCCTGGACGACGACCGGCGTCGTTGGGTTCTGGGTGACGTAGGTGCGGACCTCCTCGGGCGCGCTGGCCGCCGCGCCGCCGATCACCGTGCCGGCGACGCCGCCGACGACGGCACCCACCGGACCGCCGACCAGCGCGCCGGCGACGGCGCCCGTGCCCGTGCCCGCCAGCGTGCCGGCGGCCTGCTCGCCCTCGCTCGGCTTCTGCTGCGTCGTGACGACCGTGGTCTGCGCCTGCGCGGCGCCGGCGATGAGGGCGAAGGCGGCCGCGGAAAGAAGCATCTTGCGCATTGTGTGACGTCCGTGTGTCGAAATGTCCCTGTGCCGGCCACAACATTCAGGCCCGCATACGGTTCCCGGGGGTTTCGAGAATAATGAGCGGCGCCCTTGCGGGAGCGAGGGGGCGCCCGCTACCACCTCGCGCACCCGTTCGAACCCGGAAGGATCGGCCATGACCCGGCGCCCCACCAACCCGCGCGACGCCGCCGAGGCAGCGTTCAAGGCAGCCACCGCCAAGCCCGAGCGCGCGAAGGAGGCGCCTGCCGTGCCGGGACGGCGCGAGCAGGTGACCCTGCGCGTCGATTCCGCCGTGATCGAGTGGTTCCAGGAAGAGGGTCCCGGTTGGCAGGACCGCATGGCCGAAGCGCTGGCACGGGCGGCCGGCAAGGCTTGAGCGCCCCTCGCCGCGCCTGCGTGGCGCCATAGCTTGGCGCCCATGCTGACGATCCATCATCTCGAGAACTCGCGCTCGCAGCGCGTCCTCTGGCTCCTGGAGGAGCTGGGCCTGCCCTACGAGGTGAAGCGCTACGAGCGCCGGCCCGACCTGACGGCCCCGCCCGAACTTCGCGCCGTCCATCCGCTCGGCACCTCCCCCGTGCTGGAGGAAGGCGGGCTGGTGCTGGCCGAGACAGGCGCGATCGTCACCTACATCCTTCAGACCCACGGGCGCGGACGGCTCGTACCGGCCGACGGATCGCCGGACGGCTGGCGCTACCAGCACTTCCTGCATTACGCGGAAGGCTCGGCCATGCCCCCGCTCTTCCTGAAGCTCGTGCTCTCGCGCATTCCGGAGGGCGCGCCGGTCCTCGTGCGACCCGTCCTGCGGGCGGCGATGGCGGCGGTCGACCAGCGCCTGACGAAACCACGCCTTGAGCGGCACTTCGACTACTGGGACGCCTCGCTGGCCGAGAGCGGCTGGTTCGCCGGACCCGAGTTCACGGCGGCCGACATCATGATGAGCTTTCCGGTGGAGGCGGCCGTGTCGCGTGTCGGCGTCGGCTTGCGAGCGCACATCCCGGACTTCCTGGCGCGCATCCATGCGCGCCCCGCCTACCGCCGGGCGGTCGAGCGCGGCGGGCCCTACGCCTACGCCTGAGCCGTCAGCGCCAGGCGACGAGCACGGCGCCCGCCGCGATCAGGGCGACGCCCGCCCAGTTCGCCGCGCTGAGGCGCTCCGACAGGAACAGGACGCCGAACAGGGCGACAAGGACGACCGAGAGCTTGTCGACCGGAGCCACCTGGGCCGCCTGCCCGATCTGCAGGGCGCGGTAGTAGCAGAGCCACGACGCGCCCGTCGCCAAGCCCGAGAGCCCCAGGAACAGAAGCGTGCGGCCCGGCAGCGAACCGGGCGGGCGCCATTGGCCGGTAGCCGCGACGATCGCGCCCGCGAAGGCGAGGATGACGATCGTTCGCAGGAAGGTCGCGTAGTCCGACGGGATGCCGGCGACGCCGAGCTTGCCGAAGATCGCGGTGAGCGCCGCGAAGCTCGCCGACAGGAGGGCCCAGCCGAGCCAGCCCATCGGATGTCAGGCGCGCGAGAGAAGGATGTGGGCGGCAAAGCCCGAGAAGACGCTGGCAAACACGTAGTCGATCATCCGCATCACGCGCGGCTGCCGCTTCAGAACGGCCGCGATGCGGTCCGCCGCCAGGATCAGCGCGATCGTGATCGGCGTCGCGACGACCAGGAAGTAGACGCCGAAGAAGAAGAGCTTCGCGGCGGCGTGCGGGTCGCCGGCCGCCACGAACTGCGGCAGGAAGGTCACGAAGAACAGGATGATCTTCGGGTTGAGGAGGTTGATGCCGATCCCCGTCATCCAGTGGCGCCGCATCGGCATGGGTGCGGCCTGCGTGCGCTCGACCGAAAAGCTCGACCCGTGCCGGATCGCGCCGATCGCGAGCCAGACGAGATAGATCGCGCCCGCGAGCTTCAGTGCGAGAAAGGCGTCCGGCGAGGCATGCAGCAGCGCCGACAGGCCGAGAGCTGCGAGCGTCGTGTGGATGAGCGAGCCCGTGCAGGCGCCGGCATAGGCGGCAAAGCCCGCCGCCCGCCCGTGCGACAGCGTGCGGCCGAGAAACAGCGTCATGTCCGGCCCCGGCGTGATCGTCAGGATCACCGCCGCCACCGTGAAGGCGAGGATCGCGGGGGCGTCGGGCAGGAAATCCATGGCAGGGCGAGCCTCGGGCGGGAGTTGTCCCCTTGCGTAACGCGGCAGGCCCGGCGGCGGCAAGGGTTGCGACAGGATGGCCGTGCCGCGCAACCGATCGGCGACGCCGCGCATTGGCCCCTCGAACCTCGAACAGGGACACGTTCCATGAGCAAGCATCTTGCGGCCGGCTCGCCCGGCGCCATCAAGCCCACCGACGATCTCGAGCGCAATCCGGGCATCGGCATGTCGCGCGGCATGACCGCGGCCGGCGCCGACCCGGAGGATATCGAGGGCGCATCGACCTTCGAGGGCGACGTCGACAACGGCACCAACGCCAACGGCGGCGTCATGCCGAACGTCCACGCCCGCACCAACAAGTAGCCGGTTCCGCCGCGCGCCGCCGCCCTAAGGGGCCGGCGCGCGGCGACTTTCGCCTCGACGCCGCTTGCCTGCGCGCGGATTGGGTCTATGACGCAATGCGTCATCAACCCATCAGACCGGATCGCAAGCACCCATGGCCCTGCCGCGCGACGTCAAGAAGGTCGTCCTCGCCTATTCCGGCGGCCTCGACACCTCGATCATCCTGAAGTGGCTCCAGACCGAGCTCGGCGCGGAGGTCGTCACCTTCACGGCCGATCTTGGCCAGGGCGAGGAGCTCGAGCCCGCGCGCCGCAAGGCCGAGATGCTGGGCATCAAAGAGATCTTCATCGAGGATGTGCGCGAGGAGTTCGTGCGCGACTTCGTGTTTCCGATGTTCCGCGCCAACGCGGTCTACGAGGGCGTCTATCTGCTCGGCACCTCGATCGCCCGCCCGCTGATCTCCAAGCACCTCATCGAGATCGCCAAAAGGACCGGCGCCGACGCGATCGCCCACGGCGCCACCGGCAAGGGCAACGACCAGGTCCGCTTCGAGCTCTCGGCCTACGCGCTGAACCCCGACATCAAGATCATCGCGCCCTGGCGCGACTGGAGCTTCAAGTCGCGCACCGACCTGCTCGACTTCGCCGAGAAGAACCAGATCCCGGTCGCCAAGGACAAGCAGGGCGAGGCGCCCTTCTCGGTGGACGCGAACTTGCTGCATTCGTCGTCCGAGGGAAAGGTGCTGGAGGACCCGAGCGTGCCCGCGCCCGAATACGTCCACATGCGCACGATCTCGCCCGAGGACGCGCCCGACAAGGCGACCACGATCACGGTCGGCTTCGAGCGCGGCGACGCGGTGTCGATCAACGGGGAGCGCCTCTCGCCGGCGACCCTTCTGGCCAAGCTCAACGAGTACGGACGCGACAACGGCATCGGCCGCCTCGATCTCGTCGAGAACCGCTTCGTCGGCATGAAGTCGCGCGGCGTCTACGAGACCCCGGGCGGCACGATCCTGCTCGCCGCGCACCGCGCGATCGAGAGCATCACGCTGGATCGCGGCGCGGCGCACCTCAAGGACGAGCTGATGCCGCGCTATGCCGAGCTCATCTATTTCGGCTTCTGGTTCTCGCCGGAGCGCGAGATGCTCCAGGCGCTGATCGACCGGAGCCAGGAGCATGTCGAGGGCGAGGTCACGCTGAAGCTCTACAAGGGCAACGTGATGGTGACCGGCCGCTCCTCGCCGAAGTCCCTCTACTCCGACAAGCTCGTCACCTTCGAGGACGACCAGGGCGCCTACGACCAGAAGGACGCGGCCGGCTTCATCAAGCTCAACGCCCTGCGCCTGCGCACGCTCGCCAAGCGCGGGCGCTAGCCAGGCGCGAACGCTCGCCAGGTGCCGCGGCTGGCGCGTCTCGATTGACGTGAAGGGGAGCGGCGACATTTTCGCCGCTCCCCTTCCTCGTTCCGGACCCTCGCCGCGATGACCGACGCCGCCCACCCGACCCGCTCGCACGGGCGCTTTCCCTACAGCGCCCTGCCCGACCGGCCGGTCTTCGACTGGCCGGACGGCAAGCGCCTTGCGGTCTACGTCGCGCTCAACGTCGAGTGCTTCTCCTTCGGCGAGGGCGACGGGGCGCAGCTCGCGCCCAAGGGCGGCGAGCCCGACGTCCTCAACGCCAGCTGGCGCGAATGGGGCAACCGCGTCGGGGTCTGGCGCCTGCGCGATCTCGCCGACGAGCTGGAGCTGCCGCTCGCCGTCCTCCTCAACTCCGCCGCCTACCGCGACTGTCCGGGGCTTGCCGAGGCCTTTCGCGCGCGCGGCGACGAGATCGTCGGCCACGGCCGAACCAATGCCGAGCGGCAGGGCACGCTCGGCGAGGCGGCGGAGCGCGCGCTGATCCGCGAGGCGAGCGACCTCTACCGCCGGCACGAGGGGTCGCTCCCCGCCGGCTGGCTCGGCCCCTGGATCTCGGAAAGCGCGACGACGCCCGACCTTCTGGCGGAGGAGGGCTACGGCTACCTTCTCGACTGGATGCACGACGACCAGCCCGTCTGGATGCGGACGCGCGGCGGCAAGCCCATCCTGTCCGTGCCCTACAGCCACGAGATCAACGACATTCCCGCGGTCACGACCCGCCTCGTATCGGGGCCGGACTTCGCGCGCATGGTGAGCGATCAGTTCCACGAGATGCTGGCGGCCTCGCGCCGGGCGCCGCTCGTCATGAGCATCGCGCTCCATCCCTATCTCGTCGGCCAGCCGCACCGCCTGCGCCCCTTGCGCGAGGCGCTGCACGAGATCGCCGCGCGGCGCGACGAGATCTGGCTGACGCGGCCGGGCGAGATCGCGCGCGCCTTCGGGGAGATCGCTCCGTTCGAGGATTGAGGGACGATCCGCCCTTCAAACCGGGCCGGCCCGCTCCCATGTGGGAAGGACGATCGAAAGGGCTGCCTTATGATTCCCTATTCCGTCCTCGACCTGTCGCCGATCCCCGAGGGGTCCACGGCCGCCGACGCACTTCGCAACACGCTGGACCTCGCGCGCCACGCCGAGGCGCTCGGCTACAATCGCTACTGGCTGGCCGAGCACCACAACATGACCGGCATCGCCTCGGCCGCGACGCCGGTGGTGATCGCCCATGTCGTGGCCGGCACCAGCCGCATCCGCGTGGGCTCGGGCGGCATCATGCTGCCGAACCACGCCCCGCTCGTGATCGCCGAGGCCTTCGGCACGCTGGCGACGCTCCACCCCGATCGCATCGACCTCGGCCTCGGGCGCGCGCCCGGCACCGACATGATGACCGCGCGCGCGCTGCGCCGCAGCCTCGAGAACTCCGACAACTTCCCCGCCGACGTCGTCGAGCTCATGAGCTACTTCGAGCCGGCGGCGCCCCAGCAGCGCCTGCGCGCGGTGCCCGGCGAAGGCACGCGCGTGCCGGTCTGGATCCTCGGCTCGTCGCTCTACGGAGCGCAGCTCGCGGCCCATCTCGGCCTGCCCTACGCCTTCGCCTCGCACTTCGCGCCCGGCGCCCTCGACGACGCAGTGGAGGTCTACCGCCAGACCTTCCGGCCCTCGGAGCGCTGGCCCGAGCCCTATTTCATGCTGGCGGCGAACGTGTTCGCGGCGGACACCCATCGCGAGGCCGTGCGCCTGCGCTCGTCGATGGAACAGGCCTTCGCGAACCTGCGCACCGGCCATCCCGGCCCGCTGCCGCGCGCGGTCGACGACGTCGATGCCGTGCTGCCGGCTGGCGCCAGAGCCATGGTCGACGAAGCCCTGCGCGTTTCGGTGACGGGCGATCCGACGGAGGTTCGCGAGGGATTGGCCGCGCTCGTGTCGCGCTACCGGCCGGACGAGGTCATCCTGACCGGCCAGATCCACGATCACGCGGCGCGGCTGCGCTCGTTCGAGATCGCCGCCGGGGCGATGGCCTCGCTGGGCGAAACGCGTCGCGAGGCGGCCGAATAGGCAGGCGCTCAGTCGGCGCCCTTCTCCAGGGCGCTGGCCGAGCCCGGCGGAGGCACCATGCCGAAGTCGTTGGCCGTGCTGATCGGCGGCTCGGTGGTCAGGTTGGAGCGCAGCTTCTGCAGAGCCTCGGACATGAGCGAAACCTCGTCGTCGCTCATGCCGCGCGTGGCGCGGCGGTAGATATCGACGAACAGGGGGTCGAGCTCGCGCATCACGCGAGCCGCTTCCTCGGTCGGCTCGATCAGCTTGGCGCGCCGGTCGGCGGCATCCACCGTGCGAACGATCAGGCCGCGCGCCTCCAGGCGGTCGAGATAGGCCGAGAGCGTCATCGGCTCGACGCCCATGCGCTCGGCCAGCACCGCCTGGCGCGATCCGCGGAAGCGGATCGTGAAGCCGAGCGTGCGGATCTCGCCGGGCGTCAGGCCGAGGCCGTTTTCCTGCACGGTGCGCTCGAAGAACTGCCGAAAGAGACGGGACGTGTCGGTCAGCAGGAACCCGAACATGTTCCCGGTCGAATGTTCTGCCACGTACGCTCCACGCCTAAAACACCGTGGCCCTTCAAAGGGCCGAAATGATATCGGGTTCCAAATCCGGTGACCCATGCCGGGGACGGCATCGGTCATGGCGCGGGGTCGGCTCCCATTCGATCGCGTGCCAGCTTTAACGCATGTTCGCTCACCGAAGCGAGAGCGAGGGAACGAGGTTTGTCGTGAATCCAAAGAAAATACAATCTTGGAACGAGCTGTTCGCCCCCTCGGGTCCGGCGCGCCTCCCGCGCTTCGCAGAGATTTCGCCGGCCGATTTCCGACCGGCCTTTACCGAGGCGATGGCGGAGCACCGCGCCGAGATCGACGCGATCACCGCCGATCCGGCCGAGCCGACCTTCGAGAACACAGTCATCGCCCTGGAGCGCGCCGGCCGGCTTCTCGGCGACGTCGCCTCCGCCTTCTTCACGCTGTCGGGCGCCCATACGAACGACGATCTGCAGGCCGTGGAGCGCGAGGTCTCCCCTCTCCTGTCGCGCCACGGCTCGGCGATCTCGCTCGACCCGCGCCTCTTCGCACGGATCGACGCGCTTCACGAGGATCGGCATGGTCTCGACCTCGAGCCGCAGGCGCTGCGGCTTCTGGAGAAGCTCCATCGCGGCTTCCTGCGCTCTGGCGCGCGGCTGGAAGGGGCGGCGCGCGAGCGCTTCGCCGACCTCAACGCGCGCCTTGCCGAGCTCGGCACGCGCTTCTCGCAGAACGTTCTGGCCGACGAGCGCGCCTATGCGCGCGCCGTCACGGCCGACGAGATGGTGGGCCTGCCGGCCTTCCTCGTATCGGCCATGGAGGATGCGGCCACCGAGCGTGGCCTGTCCGGCCACGTCGTCACGTTGTCGCGCTCGATCGTCGTGCCCTTCCTGACCTACAGCCCGAGGCGCGAGCTGCGCGCGGAGGTCTTCGCCGCCTGGACGCGGCGCGGCGAGAACGAGGGCGCGCACGACAACCGCCCCGTGATCGCCGAGATCCTTCAGCTGCGCGCCGAGAAGGCGCGCTTTCTCGGCTACCCGAACTTCGCGAGCTACAAGCTCGACGACACGATGGCCAAGACGCCGGACGCCGTGCGCGCGCTACTCACGCGGGTCTGGGAGCGGGCGCGCGAGCGGGCCGTGGCCGACGCCGCCGTCCTGTCGCGCTTTGCGCGCGAGGACGGCGACAACGCGCCCTTCGCCCCGGCGGACTGGCGCTTCCGGGCGGAAGCGCGGCGACGCGCCGAGTTCGCGATCGACGAGACGGCGCTGAAGAGCTACTTCCAGCTGGAGCCGATGATCGAGGCCGCCTTCGACGTGGCGGGCCGCCTCTTCGGCCTTCGCTTCGAGCCGATCCCCGATCCGCAGGCCTGGCACCCGGACGTGCGCGCCTGGCGCGTCCTCGACCCGGACGGCACCGAGCGCGGCACCTTCCTCGGCGATTATTTCGCCCGTGCCTCCAAGCGCTCGGGCGCCTGGATGAGCGCGCTGCGCTCCCAGAGCGGCATCGACGGCGGCGAACGGCCGGTGATCTACAACGTCTGCAACTTCGCCAAGCCCGCCAGGGGCCAGCCCGCGCTGCTCTCGGTGGACGACGCGCGAACGCTCTTCCACGAGTTCGGCCACGCCCTGCACGGCCTCCTGTCGGACGTCACCTACCCCTCGCTCGCCGGGACCGCCGTCAGCCGCGACTTCGTGGAGCTGCCTTCCCAGCTCTACGAGCACTGGCTGATGACGCCGGACGTCCTGGCCGCACACGCGCGCCACGCCGAGACCGGCGAGCCGCTGCCGCAGGCGCTGGCCGACAAGCTCCACGCCGCACGGACCTTCGACGCCGGCTTCGACACGGTGGAGTTCACCTCGTCGGCGCTGGTCGACCTTCTTCTCCACACGGACGGCGAGGCCCCGGCCGACCCGATGGAACGCGAGCGCGAGATCCTGGCGCAGATCGGCATGCCCGCCGAGATCGTCATGCGCCACCGCTCGCCGCACTTCGCCCATATCTTCTCGGGCGACGGCTATTCCTCGGGCTACTACAGCTACATGTGGTCGGAGGTGCTCGACGCCGACGCCTTCGAGGCCTTCGAGGAGACCGGCGACGTGTTCGACCAAGACACGGCCGAGCGCCTGCGCCGCAACGTCTACGCGGCCGGCAACTCCGACGATCCCGCGCTTCTCTACGAGCGTTTCCGGGGCCGCGCGCCGGACCCCGACGCGCTCATGCGCAAGCGGGGCCTGGCGGCCTGAGGGCGCTGGAGCCTTTCCCATCGGCGGAACTTGCGCTATAGCGCGCGAACGACCGCATGCCATCGAAGGCCGTCCCGTTGGATCGGGGCGTGCCTTCCTTTGCGTTCCCTCCTCTTCCGGTGACACGACATGAAGCTCCGCAACATCGCGATCATCGCGCACGTCGACCATGGCAAGACGACCCTCGTCGACAAGCTGCTCGCGCAGTCCGGCTCGTTCCGCGAGAACCAGCGCACCGAGGAGCGTGCGATGGACTCCAACGACCTGGAAAAGGAGCGCGGCATCACGATCCTCGCCAAGGCCACCTCGGTGGAGTGGAAGGACACGCGCATCAACATCGTCGACACCCCCGGCCACGCCGACTTCGGCGGCGAGGTGGAGCGCATCCTCAACATGGTGGACGGCGCGGTGATCCTCGTCGACGCCTCGGAAGGGCCGATGCCGCAGACCAAGTTCGTGCTCGGCAAGGCGCTCAAGGTCGGCCTCAAGCCCATCGTCGCGATCAACAAGATCGACCGTCCCGACGAGCGCCACCAGGAGGTGCTCAACGAGATCTTCGACCTGTTCGTGAACCTCGACGCGACCGAGGAGCAGCTCGACTTTCCGGTTCTCTACGGCTCGGGTCGTGGCGGCTGGATGGCCGAAGCGCCGGACGGCCCGCAGGACAAGGGCCTGGAGCCGCTGTTCGACCTCATCCTGAAGCACGTTCCCGAGCCCGACACGGCCAGCAAGGACGAGCCCTTCAAGATGATCGGCACGATCCTCGAGGCGAACCCCTTCCTCGGCCGCCTCATCACCGGCCGCATCCAGTCGGGTTCGGTGCGCCCGAACCAGACGGTCAAGGTGCTGAACGCCGACGGCCAGCAGCTCGAGACCGGGCGCATCAGCAAGATCCTCGCCTTCCGGGGCCTGGAGCGCACGCCGATCGACTACGCGGAAGCGGGCGACATCGTCGCCATCGCCGGCCTCCAGAAGGGCACGGTCGCCGACACGTTCTGCGACCCGGCCGTGAGCGAGCCCCTCAAGGCGCAGCCGATCGACCCGCCCACCGTCACCATGAGCTTCATCGTCAACGATAGCCCGCTCGCGGGCACCGAGGGCGACAAGGTGACGAGCCGCGTGATCCGCGACCGTCTCCTGAAGGAGGCCGAGGGCAACGTCGCGCTGAAGATCGAGGAGTCCGAGGACAAGGACTCCTATTACGTCTCGGGCCGCGGCGAACTGCAGCTTGCCGTGCTCATCGAGACCATGCGCCGCGAGGGCTTCGAGATCGGCGTCTCGCGCCCGCGCGTTGTGATGACGAAGGATGACGAGGGCAACACGCTGGAGCCCATCGAGGAGGTCGTGATCGACGTCGACGAGGAGCACTCGGGCGTCGTCGTGCAGAAGATGAGCGAGCGCAAGGGCGAGATGGTCGAGCTGCGCCCGTCGGGCGGCGGTCGCCAGCGCCTCGTCTTCCACGCCCCGACGCGCGGCCTGATCGGCTACCAGTCGGAGCTCCTCACCGACACGCGCGGCACGGCGATCATGAACCGCCTGTTCCACTCCTACCAGCCGTTCAAGGGACAGCTGGCGGGCCGCACCAACGGCGTCCTCATTTCGATGGAGGACGGCGAGTCGGTGGCCTACGCCATGTTCAACCTGGAAGACCGCGGGCCGATGATCATCGATCCCGGCGTGAAGGTCTATGCGGGCATGATCATCGGCATCCACAGCCGCGACAACGACCTCGAGGTGAACGTCCTCAAGGGCAAGAAGCTGACCAACATGCGCGCGTCGGGCAAGGACGAGGCCGTGAAGCTCACGCCTCCGATCCGCATGACGCTCGACCGGGCGCTCTCCTGGATCCAGGACGACGAGCTGGTCGAGGTGACGCCGAAGACCATCCGTCTGCGCAAGCTCTATCTCGACTCCAACGAGCGCAAGCGCTTCGAGAAGAGCCGCAAGGTCGCCTGACGCGGCAAGGCCCGCAGCGACAGACGAACGCGAGGGCGCGAAACCGGACGGTTTCGCGCCCTTTCTCTTTGGCTGGAACCGGAGAAGACGTGCGGCCGGGCGGCGGAGCGTCTTGCAAGCCTGAAGCGGCGCTACACGTTCCCTTGATCAGTCCGCCTTTCGGATCGGACAGCAGGAGTTGCGCCCATGGCAGCCGCCTATCCGTCGGTCGACGACGACAGC
This sequence comes from Aureimonas sp. AU4, assembly GCF_001463765.1. Classification (GTDB taxonomy): domain Bacteria; phylum Pseudomonadota; class Alphaproteobacteria; order Rhizobiales; family Rhizobiaceae; genus Aureimonas. The sequence goes on from NZ_BBWK01000071.1 coordinate 32,769, forward strand.
CCTCTGTATCCGGTGCGGCGGGGTCGTCCGCTCCACTCGCTGTTCACGCCCTTCCCGGCCGTGTGCTTCACGCTGGCGCTGTTCACGGACGTCGCCTACTGGCGGTCGGGCGGCAACATCCTGTGGCAGAACTTCTCGGCCTGGCTGCTGTTCGCCGGCCTCGTGTTCGGGGGCCTCGCGATCCTGTTCGCCGTGGTCGGCCGCTTCATGCGCCGGCGCGGCCGCGAGCCCGTCCGCTGGATACCCGTGATCCTCGGCCTCGTGGCGATGCTGCTCGCCGTCCTGAACAGCTTCGTTCACGCCGGCGACGGCTGGACGGCGGTGGTGCCCTGGGGCCTGGCGCTCTCCGCCCTCACGGTCGTCGTTCTTATGATCGTGCCGGTCTTCGACCGGCCGGGCACCCTTCGTCCGGGAGTGAGCCGCTATGCGTAAGACCCGTTCCCTCCTGCTGCTCGGTGCCTCCGCGCTTCTGATGGCCCTTGGCGGCTGCAGCGATTCCGGGAGCGACTTCGACGTCTCCTCCCAGATCGGGCCCAACCCCGTGCTGCCCGACCCGAACCCGAAGCTCGTTCCCGACCTGAAGGTCGCCGAGGTGATCGGCTGGGGCGACAACCAGACGCCCACCGTGCCGGACGGCCTGAAGATCACGGCCTATGCCAAGGATCTCGCCAACCCGCGCACGGTCCACACCCTGCCCAACGGCGACGTGCTGGTGATCCAGTCCACCGGCCCGAACACCGAGCCGCTGACCCGGCCCAAGGACGCGATTCGCGGCTGGATCATGGCGATCGCGCACGGCAGTGGCGGGGGCTCGGGCAAGCCCAGCAACCTCATCACGCTTCTGCGCGACACCAACCGCGACGGCGTGGTGGACGAGCGGCACGACATCCTGACCGGGCTCGCCTCGCCCTTCGGCGTCGCCTGGGCGGACGACACGCTCTACGTCGCGGCGACCGACGCCGTGCTGGCCTATCCCTACAAGCTGGGCTCCACCGAGGCGATCACGACGGCCCCGCGCGTCGTCACCGAGTTGCCGGGCGGCCCGATCAACCACCACTGGACCAAGGATCTCGCGCTCAGCCCCGACAAGCGCTTCCTCTACGCCTCGGTCGGCTCCAACTCCAACATCACTGAGAACGGGCTCGAGGCCGAGAAGGACCGCGCCGCGATCTGGCAGATCGACCGTCAGACCGGCGCCTCGAAGCTCTACGCCACGGGCCTGCGCAACCCGAACGGCCTCACCTTCCATCCCGAGACCGGCATGCTCTGGGCGGTCGCCAACGAGCGCGACGAGCTCGGCCCCAACCTCGTGCCCGACTACATGACCTCGGTGCAGGAAGGCGCCTTCTACGGCTGGCCGTGGAGCTACTACGGCAACCATGTGGACGCCCGCGTTCACCCGCCCCGGCCCGACATGGCCGAAAAGGCGATCGCGCCCGACTACGCGCTGTCGAGCCATGTGGCGGCCCTCGGCCTCACCTTCGGCAACGGCTCGGCGCTGCCCCAGGCGTTTCGCAACGGCGCCTTCATCGGCGAGCACGGCTCCTGGAACCGCACGGCCTTCAACGGCTACAAGGTCGCCTTCGTGCCGTTTGGGAACGGCAAGCCCTCGGGCAAGACGCAGGACTTCGTGACCGGCTTCATCGAGGGCGACAAGGCGCACGGGCGCCCCGTGGGCGTGGGGATCGACGGCACGGGCGCGCTGCTCGTGGCGGACGACGCGGGGGGAACGGTGTGGCGCGTCGCCTCCGCCGACGGCACCGTCAGCCCGCAGCCGGTGGGCACCGACGACAACGTCGCGGTTCCCCCTGCCCCCCAGCCCGAGCCTCCGCCCGCGCCCAACATTCAGCCATGACCTCAGCGCAAGGGTGGAGGCGGGTACTGGCCCGCCTCGCCTTGACGCACCGCACAAGAACGCCCATACAAGGGGGGTCACGCCGCGACTGCGCTGCGCCCGCTTTTTGTCCCGCACCTTTGCCGGAGATCTGACGAGCGCCCGCCGGACTTCCTTGTCCGGCCGCGGCCCGTGCCGGTGGCGTCCCGCGCAAGGACGTCGCGGCCGCCTCGGGCGCTCCCACGCCCGTTCCGTTCACAAGGTTCTCCTTGACCCAGACGACTTTCCAGGCGCTCGGCCTTGCCGACGCGCTTCTCGCCGCCCTGTCCGCGATGGACATCAGCATTCCGACCCCGATCCAGGCCCAGGCCATCAAGCCCGTCATGACGGGCCGCGACGTTCTCGGCATCGCGCAGACCGGCACCGGCAAGACCGCCGCCTTCTCGCTTCCCATCCTCCACCAGCTTCTCGAGAACCCCCAGCGCCCGAAGTCCGGCTCGGCGCGCGTCCTGGTTCTGGCGCCCACGCGCGAGCTCGCGCTGCAGATCGCCGAGAACGTGAAGGGCTTCACCGCCGGCACCCCGATCCGCCACATGACGGTGTTCGGCGGCGTGTCGATCCGTCCGCAGATCGAGAGCGCCAAGCGCGGCGTCGACATCGTGATCGCGACGCCGGGCCGTCTCCTCGATCTCATCGAGCAGCGCGCGCTGACGCTCGCCGACGTCAAGCACCTCGTGCTCGACGAGGCGGACCGGATGCTCGACATGGGCTTCATCCGCGACATCAACCGCATCGTGAAGATGGTGCCGGAGAAGCGCCAGTCGCTCCTGTTCTCGGCCACCATGCCGCAGAACATCGCCTCGCTCGCGGCCAAGATCCTCAAGGATCCCGTGCGCGTCGAGGTGACGCCCGAGGTCGTGACGGTCGAGAAGATCGAGCAGAGCGTCTTCCTGGTCCCGCAGAAGGCCAAGAAGCACTGGCTGATCAAGCACCTGCCGGGCTTCGACAAGACGGTGATCTTCACCCGCACCAAGCACGGCGCGAACCGTTTGTCGGAAGATCTCGGCAAGGCCGGCATCGAGGCGCTCGCCATCCACGGCAACAAGTCCCAGGGCGCGCGCCAGAAGGCGCTCGGCGAGTTCCATTCCGGCAAGCTGCGGGTGCTGGTCGCCACCGACATCGTGGCGCGCGGCATCCATGTCGACGACATCACCCATGTCGTGAACTTCGACCTGCCGGAAGAGCCGGAAAGCTATGTCCACCGCATCGGCCGCACGGCGCGCGCCGGCAAGTCCGGCGTCGCCATGACGCTGTGCGACCCGTCCGAGAAGCCGAAGCTGCGCCAGGTCGAGAAGCTCACGGGCCTGCGCTTCGACGTGCAGACCACCGAGTTCACCGACGCGTCGGGCTTTGCCGACGAGCCGGCTCGCGAGCCGCGCGGTCCCCGTCAGGGACGCGGCGGGCGTCCCGGCGGCAACGGCGGCGGGCGCTCCGAGGGTGCGCGGCACAGCCCACGCGGCGGCAAGCCCGGCGAGCGTCGCGGCAAGCCGGCCGGCGGCGGCTCCGGCGCACCCGCCCGCGAGGAGCATCGCGGCGGCGGTCGCCCGGGCGGCGCGCGGCGCGGCGGCAATGGCGGCGGCGGTCGGTCGCGACAGGCCAGCAGCTGATACGAAACGAGAGGGCGCCCACGGGGCGCCCTTTTTCGTTCCGGACGGGTCGGCGGGCGTTCGGCGGTTGCGATCCTTGGGCCGGCTCGCCATATCGCGGCCGACACTCGAGAAAAGGACCCGAGCCCGATGGCCGAGACCGTGCGGATCGACATTCCCCACAAGCTGACGCGCGAGGCGGCGCGCCAGCGAATCGACGAGGGGTTCGGCCGCATCCGCTCGGACGCGACCGGCGGCATGCTGAAGTTCGAGGACCACTGGACCGGCGATCACCTCGACTTCCGGGCCCGCATGATGGGCCAGTCCATCGTCGGGCGGCTCGACATCCTGGACGACCACGTCCATGTCGAGCTCGACCTGCCAGGCTTCCTCGCCTCGCTCGCCGGCAAGCTCACCGGCAAGATCCAGCGTGAAGGTCAGGTCCTTCTGGAGAACAAGAAGGCCTGAGCGCTATTTCGAGGCCGTGGCGGCGCTGGTCAGCGTCGCCTCCGCGGCCTTGACGGTGCCGCCCGTCGAGGTTCCCTCGATGGAGAGGATCTCGCCCAGGCCCGGCACGACGGTGCCGACGCGCACGCGAACCAGCTCGTCGCGCGTGGCGAGCAGCGCCTCGCCCTCGAACACCATCACGATCTGGTAGTCGCTCGGCACCGGCTGGCGCACGCGCACCACGGTCTGCGCCGGCATGGCGCCGGCCGTGTCCACCGAGCCCGTCAGCGTCGGGTCGAGCTTGGGCGGCATGGAGGCGAGCGCCGCCTCCTGGAAGTAGCCGGGCGAGCGCACCGAGATGACGTAGGACACGGTGAAGAAGCCGAGCGAGCCCATGGCGAGGATCACGGACAGCGTGCCCACGACCCAGTCGGCGCCTGACCAGTTCTCGGTACGGGGGCGCCAGAAGGCGGGCGCGGGCGGCAGGTCGTCGTCTGAAACAGCAAGGGTCATGGGCGTCGTCAACTCCGGGAGCGAGGGTTCGACTGTGCGATCGCCCGCGATGGTCGGCCCGGCGCGTTAAGGAAACCGTGCTTTTGCGGAGACGCCCGCGCGCTCCCTTTCAACATGGTTTCCGGTTGGTGAAGGCCACGTCCCGGTTTGCCGCCCGGCCACGTTCCGCGCTATGGCCGAGGTGGCCATGCGTCAGCGAAAGGACCCGGGGCGTGATCTTCGAGCGACGTCAGGAGCCCCGGCGCTCCACGCGGCTGCGGCCGGGCAAGCTCTTGACGGAAGGCGGCCAGTTCCTGTGCGACTGCGCCGTGGTGGAGCGCTCCGAGACGGGCGCGCGCATCCGCGCCTTCGCACCGGTCGAGACGATGCTGCCGGAAAACCTGTTTCTCTACGAAGAGGTGGAGGCGCGGCGCACGCGCGTGCGCATCGCCTGGGCGAAGGGGGCCGAACTCGGCCTGACCGTCACCGCGCTCGCCGAGGAGATCGTCGGCATCGAGCGCGAACGCATCGCCGGGCGCTACTACGCGGTCGGCGGTTGAGGGCCGTCAGACGGTGAGGTGCGCCCGTACGGCCGGGTCGTCGAGATCGGCGCCGACGCCCGAAAAGACGATCTGGCCGCGATCCATCACATAGACCCGGTCGGCCAGTTCGCGGCAGAAGTCGAGATACTGCTCGACCAGGAGCACCGCGATCCCCTCCCCCCGCAGGAAGCGGATGGCGCGGCCGATATCCTTGATGATCGAGGGCTGGATGCCCTCCGTCGGCTCGTCGAGCACGAGAAGCTTGGGGCGCGTCACGAGCGCCCGGCCGATGGCGAGCTGCTGCTGCTGGCCGCCCGACAGGTCGCCGCCGCGCCGTCCGAGCATCGATTGGAGGATCGGGAAGAGCTCGAAGACATGCGGCGGCACCGAGCGCTCGGAGCGCTTCAACGGCGCGTAGCCGGTCTCGAGGTTCTCGCGCACGGTGAGAAGCGGAAACACCTCGCGCCCCTGCGGCACGAAGCCCAGCCCCAGGCGCGCGCGCCGGTAGGGCGCGGTGCCGCCGAGGTCGCGCCCCTCCAACGCGATCCGACCGCGCCGCACGGGCTGCTGGCCGACCACCGCGCGCATCAGGCTCGTCTTGCCGACGCCGTTTCGCCCGAGGACGCAGGTGATCTCGCCGGCCTTGGCCTCCAGCGACACGCCGCGCAGCGCCTGCGCGGCACCGTAAAACAGGTCGACGTCGGTGACTTTCAGCATCGTTCAGCGCCCCAGATACACTTCGACGACGCGCGGATCGGCCGAGACCTGATCGAGCGGCCCCTCCGCCAGGACGTGGCCCTCGTGCAGGCAAGTGACCTTCACGCCGAGCGCGCGCACGAAGTGCATGTCATGCTCGACCACGATCACCGAGCGCGTCCGGGCGATCTCCTTGAGCAGGAGCGCCGTTTCCTCGGTCTCGGCGTCGGTCATGCCGGCCACCGGCTCGTCGACGAGAAGCAGTTCGGGGTCCTGCGCGATCAGCATGCCGATCTCCAGCCACTGCTTCTGCCCGTGGCTGAGGTCGGCGGCGAGGCGCGCGCGATGGTCGCCGAGCCGCGTCAGCGCGAAGACCTCGTCGATGCGCCGGCGCTCGGACGGCGCGAACGGGTCGAATAGCGCGCGAAAGACGCCGCGTGCGCCTGAGAGAGCAAGGCGCAGGTTGTCCTCCACCATATGGCTCTCGAAGACGGTCGGCTTCTGGAACTTGCGGCCGATGCCGAGCCGCGCGATCGCGGCCTCGTCGTGGCGCGTCAGGTCGATGTCGCCGCGAAAGAAGACGGCGCCGGAATCGGGCCGCGTCTTGCCGGTGACGATGTCCATCATCGTGGTCTTGCCGGCGCCGTTCGGGCCGATGATCGCGCGCATCTCGCCGCGCGCGACGACCAGCGACAGGTCGTTGATCGCCCGGAAGCCGTCGAAGCTCTTGTTGACCCCATCGAGATAGAGAAGCGTGTCGCCGCCGCGGGGACCGAGGTTCGCGGCATCCAGCGCGCGCTGCGTGGCGTAGGGGTGAGGCGAGACGCGCGGGCGCCCGGGCGCTTCGAAGCTGTCCATGCGCCCTACTCCGCCGGGTTCGCGAGCGGCACGGCGACGCCACGCTCGGCCTCGGCCGAGCGACGCCGCGCCCGCAGCGCCCGCCAGTTATGGTCGATCGTGCCGACGATCCCGCGCGGCAGGAAGAGCGTGACGCCGACGAAGAGGCCGCCGAGGATGAAGAGCCAGAACTCGGGCGCGGCGGCCGTGAAGACGCTTTTCGCCCCGTTGACGAGCACGGCCCCGACCACCGGCCCGAGGATCGTGCCGCGCCCGCCGACCGCGGCCCAGACCACGAGCTCGATCGAGTTGAGCGGCGCGAACTCGCCGGGATTGATGATGCCGACCTGCGGCACGTAGAGCGCGCCGGCGACGCCTGCGATCATGGCCGAGAGCGTGAAGGCGAAGAGCTTCACGTATTCCGGTCGCCAGCCGAGGAAGCGCGTGCGGCTCTCGGCGTCGCGTACGGCCACCATGAGAAGGCCGAGCTTGGAGCGGGTGATCCACCCGACGAGCAGCACCGAGAGCGCGAGGAGCAACGCGGTGGCCGCGAACAGCGCCGCTCGCGTCGTGCCGGCCTGCACGGGATAGCCGCGGATGTCCTTGAAGTCGGTGAGGCCGTTATTGCCGCCGAACCCCATGTCGTTCCGGAAGAAGGCCAGCATCAGCGCGTAGGTGAGCGCCTGCGTGATGATCGAGAGGTAGACGCCGGTGACGCGCGAGCGGAAGGCGAGGAAGCCGAACAGGAAGGCGAGAAGCGCGGGCGCGAAGAACGCGATCAGCATGGCGAAGGGAAAGCTGTCGAAGCCCAGCCAGAACCAGGGCAGCTCGCGATACTGCAGGAAGACCATGAAGTCCGGCAGGACGGGATGGCCGTAGACGCCCCGGCTGCCGATCTGGCGCATGAGGTACATGCCCATCGCATAGCCGCCGATCGCGAAGAAGGCGCCGTGGCCGAGCGAGAGGATGCCGCAATAGCCCCAGACGAGGTCGAGCGCGAGGGCGAGCATCGCGTAGGCGAGGTACTTGCCGAGGAGCGGCACGAGATGGTCCGGCACGTGGAAGGCGCCCCCTGCGGAGACGAGGAGGTTCAGCGCGGGAACCAGGATGGCGGCGAGGAGGAGCGCGACCGCCAGCCAGATCGCGCGATGTCCGAGGCGAGCGGCGATCATGCGTCGACGAAGCGTCCCTTGAGGGCGAAGAGACCGCGCGGCCGCTTCTGGATGAAGAGGATGATGAGGACGAGGACGGCCACCTTGCCGAGCACGGCGCCGGCATAGGGCTCCAGGAACTTGTTGAGGACGCCGAGCGTGACGGCGCCGACGAGGGTCCCCCAAAGGTTGCCCACCCCGCCGAAGACGACCACCATGAAGCTGTCGATGATGTAGCCCTGGCCGAGGTCCGGCGACACGTTGTCGATCTGGCTGAGCGCCACGCCCGCCATGCCGGCGATGCCGGAGCCGAGCGCGAAGGTCAGCGCGTCCACCATGGGGGTGCGGATGCCCATGGCGGCCGCCATGCGCCGGTTCTGGGTGACCGCGCGCATCTTGAGGCCGGCCGCCGTGCGGTTCAGCGCGACCAGAAGCGCGGCGAAGACCACGACGGCAAAGACGATGATCCAGAGCCGGTTCCACGTCACCGCCATCAGCCCGACCTCGAAGGAGCCCGACATCCAGGAGGGGTTGGCGACCTCGCGGTTGGTCGGCCCGAAGATCGTGCGCACGAGTTGCTGGAGCATGAGCGAGACGCCGAAGGTGGCGAGCAGCGTTTCCAGCGGGCGTCCGTAGAGAAAGCGGATGAGGCAGCGCTCCATCAGGAAGCCGACGAGGCCCGCCGCGAGAAAGGCGAGCGGCAGGGCGATCGCCAGCGACCAGTCGCTCAAAGAGGGCGCGCTGGCGCGCAGCGCCTGCTGCACGACGAAGGTCGTGTAGGCGCCGATCATCACCATCTCGCCATGCGCCATGTTGATGACGCCCATGACGCCGAAGGTGATCGCAAGGCCGATCGCGGCCAGAAGCAGGACCGAGCCGAGCGACAGGCCGTACCAGACGTTCTGGAGCTGCGCCCAGAAGGCGATCTCGGCGCGGATCGCATCCGCCGCCCGTCCGGCCGCCGTCGCCACGGCCGGGTCTCGGTCGCCCTCGAGCGCGGACAGGACGTTAAGGGCCGGGCGATCGGCCCGACGCTCGACGGTCGCGACGGCCTCGAGGCGGGAGGAAGCGCTGGCGGCGGGATCGCGCAAGGTGGCGACGGCGCGCGCCTCCTCCAGCGCGGCGCGCACGCCGGCCTCGCTCTCGCGCGACAGCGCGGCGTTGAGCGTCGCGGCGTCGCCGGGCGCCGCGCGCTCGAACAGGCCGCGCGCGGCGCTGAGCCGCTGCGCGGGGTCGCTCGATCCGAGCGTCAGCGCGCCGAGAGCCTCGGCAACGAGCGTGCGGATCGAATTCTTGACGCGCACCTTTTCCAGCGCCGCCTTCGGAAGGACGCCGAGCGCCTCGCCGGTCACGGGATCGGCGGCCGCGATCTCGGCTCCCTGCGCGGATCCGATCACGACCCGACCGTCGGCCTTGCCGTAGAAGAGGTTGCCGTCGGCCAGCGCCCGCAGCGCCGGCTCGGCGGACGGATCGCCCAGCGCGCCGATCGCGCGCACGCTCGCCTCGGTCTCGTCGAATGAGCGCTTGCCGCCCAGCGACTGGATCAGCGACGCCACCGATACCGGCTCCTGCGCCCCGGCCGGCCGCGGCGCGAGGCCTGCGAGGAGGAAACCCGCGACGAGCGCGAGCGACAGGAGAAGGGCGAACCGTTCGAACGGTCGGGCCATGGGCGTCGGATCCTCGGAAGGAAGGGGTCGCCGGGACGGCGGCGAAGGTGCCGTCCCGGCTCCTTGAAGCCGGCCCGGGAGAGCGGCCGGCTTCGGGGACGAGCGTCAGTTCGCGGCGGCCTGCTGGCCCGCGCCGCCGCACTTGCCGGTTTCGGTGTTGAAGTTTCCGCAGTTCATCGGCTTGCGCCAGTCGGAGATGAGGGGCTTCGACTCCGGCAGATAATCGGACCACTCGTCGCCGAGCACGAGGCCGGGGGTCTCGTCGACCACCTCGAACTGGCCGTCGCCCTGGATCTCGCCGATCAGCACGGGCTTGGTGATGTGGTGGTTGGGGCCCATCGAGGAGACGCCGCCGGTGAGGTTCGGCACCGCGACGCCGACCATGGCGTCGACCACCTTGTCGGTGTCGGTCGTGCCGGCGGCTTCCACCGCCTTCACCCACATGTTGAAGCCGATGTAGTGGGCTTCCATCGGGTCGTTGGTGACGCGCTTGTCGTTCTTGGTGAACGCGTGCCAAGCCTTGATGAACTCGGCGTTCTCGGGCGTGTCGACGCTCTGGAAGTAGTTCCAGGCGGCCAGGTGCCCGACGAGCGGCCCGGTGTCGATGCCGGCCAGCTCCTCCTCGCCCACCGAAAAGGCCATGACCGGGATGTCGCCGGCCGAGACGCCCTGGTTGGCGAGCTCCTTGTAGAACGGCACGTTGGCGTCGCCGTTCACGGTGGAGACCACGGCCGTCTTCTTGCCGCCCGAGCCGAACTCCTTGATCGCGGCGACCTCGGTCTGCCAGTCGGAGAAGCCGAAGGGCGTGTAGTTGATCTTGATGTCCTCGGCGGCGACGCCCTTGGACTTGAGGTAGGCCTCGAGGATCTTGTTGGTTGTGCGGGGGTAGACGTAGTCCGTTCCCTCCAGCACCCAGCGCTCGACGCCCTCGTTCATCAGGTAGTCGACGGCGGGAATGGCCTGCTGGTTGGGCGCGGCGCCGGTGTAGAAGACGTTGCGCTCGGACTCCTCTCCCTCGTACTGCACGGGGTAGAAGAGGATCGAGTTCAGCTCCTTGAAGACCGGGAGCACGGACTTGCGCGACACGGAGGTCCAGCAGCCGAAGACGGCGGCGACCTTGTCCTGCGCGATGAGGCCGCGCGCACGCTCGGCGAAGAGCGGCCAGTCGGAAGCGGGGTCCACCACCACGGCCTCCAGCGGCCGGCCGAGGAGGCCGCCCTTCTTGTTCTGCTCGTCGATGAGCATGAGCATGGCGTCCTTCAGGGTCGTCTCCGAGATCGCCATCGTGCCCGACAGCGAGTGGAGGATGCCGACCTTGATGGGCTCGCCGGTCGGCGGCGCGGCTTGCGCGAAGGCGGCCGAACCGGCGGCGCCGGCGATGCCGAACGCGGCGAGCACGGAAAGGAACCGGGAGGCAGCTGTCATGAACGAGTTTCCCCTGCAGGCTCGGCCGTCCCCCTGACGGCGTCACATTCCCGTCATGGCAAGCTCCGTGCCAGTTTCGAAAACCCGCGCTGGCAAAGGGTTCGAACGCAAAGAACGGGCGGAAAACGCTCAGCACGAAAGCGGGTTGAACGTTTTTTAATCATGCCTTGAACTATGCAGCCGGCGGCGGCCGAAACCGTCGCAGCCGCGCTCCCCTGGCGTTCCCGCTGCAAAAGGGCATGTTGCCTGATCAAGAGTTCTAGTTCGGCCTTTCATGCGTTTCCTCCTCGCCGCGATCCTCGTTCCCCTTGTCCTCGTCGCCGGCTTCCTCGCCTACGCGCTTTCGCCGCGCGAGATCGAGGCGATCGCGCCGCCCGCCCGCGTGAGCTTCTCGCCGGTCGCCATCGAGCGAGGGCAGCGCTTGGCGCTTCTGGGAAACTGCAACGTCTGCCACACGGCGGAGGGCGGGCGGCCCTATAGCGGCGGCTACGGCGTCGAGACGCCGTTCGGCACGATCTACGGCACCAACATCACGCCCGAGCCCGAGACCGGCATCGGCGCATGGAGCCTCGAGGCGTTCGACCGCTCCATGCGAGAGGGCATCGACCGCGAGGGGCGACACCTTTATCCCGCCTTCCCCTACGACCATTTCACGAAGATCTCCGACGGCGACGTCGCCGCGCTCTACGCCTTCCTGATGACGCGCGAGCCCGTGCGCGAGGCGGCGCGTGCGAACGATCTGCCTTTCCCCTTGCGTTTCCGCCCGCTGCTCGCCGGCTGGAAGCTCCTCGCCTTCCGCGAGGGGCGTTTCGAGCCGGACGCCGCCGCCGATGCCGAGGTCGACTACGGCCGCTACCTCGTGGAGGGGCTCGGCCATTGCGGCGCCTGCCACACGCCGCGCAACCTGATCCAGGCCGAGCGCCGCGACGCGGCGCTTCGCGGCGGCGTCTCGGCCGGCTGGACGGCGCCGGCCATCGCCGGCGAGGCGGCGGCGGCGGTGCCCTGGACGCAAGCCTCGCTCGAGACCTACCTCAGCGACGGGTTCGACCCCGACCACGGCGCGGGAGCGGGCCCGATGCAGCCGGTCGGCGTCAATCTCGCGCGCACCCCGAGCGAGGACGCGCGCGCCGTGGCCGCCTACCTGATGACGGTCCTGCAGCCGCGTCCCGCGCTCCCGCCGCCCTTGGCAGATCCTGCCGCGGACCCCGCCACCATCGCGCTCTTCGAGGGCGCCTGTCTGTTCTGCCATGACGGCGCGGCGAGCGGAGGCGCGCGGGGCGTCACGCTCGACAGGAGCACGGCGGTCCAGGCCGAGGACGCCACCAACCTTGTCAACTTCCTCTTCCACGGCCGGCAGCCGGCGGCAGGCTCTGCCGGAAGCCATATGCCGGGCTTTGCGGCGGCCCTGACCAACGATCAGGCGGAAGCGCTCGTCGCCTATGTCCGGGCGCGCTATTCCGGCCTGCCGCCCTTTCCCGACACGGCCGAGGCCGTGCGCGCGGCCCGCCGCGCCAGCGCGCCGTAGAAGGAGCGTCCCATGCTGCGCATCACCGTCAACGGCCGCACGCACGAGACCGAGGCGGACCCGGCCATGCCGCTTCTCTACTTCTTGCGCGGAGAGCTGGAGCTGAACGGCGCGAAATACGGCTGCGGCGTCGGCCAGTGCGGCTCCTGCGCCGTGCTCGTCGAGGGACGCCGCGTCTTTTCCTGCCTCCTGCCGATCGCCGCGATCGCGGGACGCAACGTCACGACCCTCGAAGGTCTCGGCACGGCGGAGGCGCCCGGCCGCGTCCAGGCGGCCTTCCTGGAGGAGCAGGCCGCCCAGTGCGGCTACTGCATTCCCGGCATGATCGTGGCGGTGGAGGCGCTGTTGCGCGCCGACCCCGCGCCGGGCGAGACCGCGATCCGGGAGGCGCTGGAGCCTCACCTGTGCCGATGCGGCACGCACGAGCGTATCCTGCGTGCGGCCCGCCGCGCCGCCGGCCGCCCGGAGCGCACCGCAGCCCTGGAGGAGACGCCGTGATGCGCCGCCGCGAGGTCCTGAAGGGCGGCACCCTCCTCTTCGCCTTCGCGATCGCGCCCCGCCGGGCGGGCGCGCAGGAGAGCCTCGGCGGCGAGGGCCAGGCGGCGGGCGGCGACCTGCCGGGAAGCCTGAGCAAAACCCCGCGCCTCGACAGCTGGATCAAGGTGGAGGCGGACGGGCGGATCACGGTCTTCACCGGCAAGGCCGAACTCGGCCAGGGCATCCGCACGGCGCTCTGGCAGGTGGCGGTGGAGGAGCTGCGCGCCGATCCCGCGAGCGTCACGCTCCAGACCGCCGACACGGGCCTGACGCCCGACGAGGGCTATACGGCAGGCAGCCATTCCATGACGGAAAGCGGCACCGCGATCCGCCATGCCGGCGCGCAGGTGCGCGAGCTCCTGGTGGCGGCCGCCGCGCGCCGCCTCGGGCTCGACGCCGGCACGCTTCGGGCCGAGAACGGACGCGTGCTCGCGCCCGACGGGCGGAGCCTCGGTTATGGCGAGGTCGCGGGCGAGGCGGACACGGCAAGCGACGCGGCGCCCCGGTCCCGGCTCACCGAGCCCACCGCCTTCCGCGTGATGGGCCGAAGCATTCCGCGCCGCGACCTGCCGGCCAAGCTCACCGGCGTCGCCAGCTACGTGCAGGACCTGCGCCTGCCCGGCATGCTGCACGCGCGCCTCGTGCGCCCGCCGGAGCCGGGATGCCGCCTCCTCGGCGTCGACACCGCCGCGACGCAAGCGCTGCCGGGGATCGAGGCCGTGATCCGCGAGGGCTCGTTCCTGGCGGTCGTCGCGCGCGGCGAATACGAGGCGATCCGCGGGCGCGAGCAGCTCATGCGCGACGCGCGCTGGAGCGAGCCGCCGCGCCTTCCCGATCCCGGCGGCGTCCACGACTGGCTGCGCCAAGCCGATGCCGACGTCTCGGTAATCCGCGACCAGACCGGTCCCACGCCGCCGGAGGGCGAATGGATCGCGGCGACCTTCCGCCGCCCCTACCAGATGCACGGCTCGATCGGCCCCTCCTGCGCCGTCGCCCATCTGGAGAACGGCTCGCTCACCGTCTGGAGCCACACGCAGGGCGTCTCGCCCGACCGCGACGCCATCGCCGAGCTCGTCGGCCTCGACCCGGCGCGCGTGCGCGTCATTCATCAGGAAGGCTCGGGCTGCTACGGGCACAACGGGGCGGACGACGCGGGCGGCGACGCCGCGCTGATCGCGACGCGCCTGCCCGGCCGGCCGGTGCGCGTGCAGTGGATGCGCGAGGACGAACACGTCTTCGAGCCCTACGGCTCGGCCATGGTGACCCAGGCCGGCGCGCGGCTTTCGGGCGAGGGCCGGATCACGCAATGGCGCTACGACGTCTGGTCGACGCCCCATTCCACGCGCCCCGGCCGGGCCGGCAACCTTCTGGCCGGCATGCTGATGGAGCCGCCGCGCGAGCCCGAGCCGCCGGCCAACATCCCGCAACCGACGGGCGGCGGCGACCGCAACGCCATTCCCGGCTACGCCGTGCCCCACATGCATGTGGTCAAGCATTTCGTGCCGCAGATGCCGCTGCGCGTCTCGGCGATGCGCGGTCTCGGCGCCTTCCACAACGTGTTCTCGACCGAGAGCTTCATGGACGAGCTGGCGCTGCGGGCGAAGGTCGATCCCGTCGCCTTCCGCCTCGCCCATCTCGACGACCCGCGCGCGCGCGCCGTGGTGGAGCGGGCCGCGGCCGAGTTCGGCTGGGCGGACTGGCGGGCGGACGCTCCTTCCAAGGGGCGCGGCTTCGCCTATGCGCGCTACAAGCTGCTCGAAGCCTATTGCGCGGTGGCGTTGGAGGTCGAGGTCGAGCGCGACACCGGCGTGGTGCGGATCGGCCGGGTCGTGGCGGCGGTGGATTCCGGCCAGCCGGTGAACCCGGACGGTATCCGCAACCAGATCGAGGGCGGCATCGTCCAGTCGGCGAGCTGGACCTTGTTCGAGTCGGTCCGCTTCGGCGAGAGCGGGCTCGCCTCGCGGGACTGGGCCACCTACCCGATCCTGCGATTCGGCCAGGCGCCGCGCTCGATCGCGGTGCATGTGCTGGAGCGGCCGGGCGAGCCGTTCCTGGGAACCGGCGAGGCCTCGCAGGGGCCGGCCGCCGCCGCGATCGCGAACGCTGTGGCGGACGCCTGCGGCGCGCGCATCCGCGACCTGCCGCTGCGCCCCGACCGGATCACCGCCGCCCTGGCGGGGTGATCCGCTCCGATCCGTCAGCGCGCGGCCGAGCGGATCGCCTCGATCACCTTGCCCAGCGCCTCCAGTCCCTCGTCGGTGAGCGTGCCGCGCTCGCCGTCGGGCGACAGGAGACCGGCCTCTTCCATCTCGCTCACGCCCTGGCTGTCGGCCTTGTGGCCCTTGCCGTCGTCCAGCACGACGCGCGTCACGGTCTCGCCGCTGACGAGCGAGTGGTAGGCGGCGAAGGTGAGGATCGACAGGGCCTTGTCGCTGAGCGCGGTCTGGGACATGGGGCGGGAAACCTTTTCGGGATCGTCTCTCAAGGGCTCGTGAAACGCGCGTCGCGCCGATGCGATCCCGCGACCGGATAAGTGACGCACCTCCCCGCCCGCCCTTCTCGACACCGCCCCATTGTCCCGCTAACTCACGCGCCGCGAAGACCCGAAAGCCACCGAGACGATGACTGCCCCTGTGGATCCCGAGATCAGCGCCCTGATCGGCGAAGTGATCGAGGCCGATCTCCTGAAGCCCAACTCCCCCGAGCTCGACGTCGCCCGCCTTGTCGCCCTCAAAGGCCAGGGTGCTCTCGACGCGCGCCAGCGCGACATCTTCGAGCGCCTGGTGCTTCCGATCCTCGCCAAGCCGTTGCGCGACCAGGTCGCGATCGCCTCGATCCTGCGGCGCGGCGGCTACGTTCCGCGCAAGATCCAGTACTGATGGACGCCCTCACGCACGCGTGAGCGGGAACGCGGGAGGCCTCACGATGATTTCGAAGGCGCGCCGCTGGAACGGGGCGACCCGAGGTCGCACATCTCCGGACGGCGCGCCGGAATCGAGGCCACAAGCTTCCGGCCGGCGCACGGCAACGCGAAGGTCCTGGAAGGAACCGTCATGGACTCCAACGAACAGCAGATGATCCGCGGCCTGTTCGGCCGCCTGGGCGAGGCCGAGCGCAGTGCGCCCCCGCGCGATCCCGAGGCGGAGCAGTTCATCCGCCGGGCCGTCGAGTCCCAGCCGGCCGCGCCCTACTACATGGCCCAGACCATGATCGTGCAGGAGGAGGCGCTGAAGGCCGCCAACGCCCGCATCGAGCAGCTGGAAGCGCAGGTGCGCGAGCGCCCCTCCGGCTCGCCGGGCGGCTTCCTCGGCGGCCTGTTCGGCGGCGGCTCCTCGTCGCGCGAGCCCGCACGGCCGCCGCAAGGCGGCATCGACCAGCAGCCCGGCTACGCGCAGGGCGGCGGCTACGGGCAGCCGCCGCGCGGCGGACCCTGGGGCGGAGCGCAGCAGGCCGCGCCCTACGGAGGGGCGCCCGGCGGATACGGCGCCCCGATGGGCGGCGACATGATGGGCGGGCGTGGCGGCGGCGGCTTCCTGGCGGGTGCCGCTCAGACCGCCGTCGGCGTCGCGGGCGGCGTGATGCTCGGCTCCATGCTCGGCAACCTCTTCACGGGCGGCCATCCGTTCGGGGGCGAGCAGGTGACCGAGAACATCACCAACGAGACCGTCAACGAGACGGTGAACAACGAGGGCGCCGAGCCGGCCGTGGATTCGGGCGGCGACTACGACCGTGCCGCCTACGAGGACGGCGGGGTCCAGGACGCCTCCTACGACGACTACGACGCCGGCGGCGGCGACTTCGAGGAGATCTGAGGCGCCGGCCTCAGCGCGCCGGCATCAATGCGTCGATCGCCTCGCCGATCTGGTCGAGGCGATCGATCACGTGGCCTGCGCCCATGGCGTCGACCGGCACGCGCGAGTAACCGCCGCGCACCGCCACCACCGGCATGGCAGCGGCAAGCGCCGCCTCGACGTCGTTCTCTGAGTCGCCCACGAACAGCGCCTCCCCCGGCTCCATACCGAGCCGGGTGCAGGCGAGGATCAGGAGATCGGGCTCGGGCTTCTTGCGCGGGCCGGCGTCGCCGCCCACCACCACGTCCATCAGACCGTCCAGGCCGAAATGGCTGAGCACGGCGTGCGTCTCGGCCTCCGGCTTGTTGGTGACGACGCCGAGCCGCACCCCTCTCGCCTGGAGTTCGCGCACCGTCAGGCTCGCCCCCGCGTTGAGCGTCGTCAGCTCGGTCGAGCGGGCTGAGTAGATCGCGAGGTAGCGCTCGGCGATCTTGCCGGCGCTGGCGGGGTCGATCTCCTTGTCCAGCGCCTCGAAGGCCCGGCGGATCAGCACCTCGACGCCCCCGCCCACCATGCGCGCGACGGCCTCGGGTGTGAAGGGCGGCTCGCCGAGGCTCGCCAGCGTCTCGTTCAGCGCGGCGTGGATGTCGGGCAGCGAGTCGATCAGCGTGCCGTCGAGGTCGAAGAGGACGGCTCGGGGCCAGGCGGGCGCGGCGGTGTCGGTCATGGGCGTCGGCTTGTCCTTCTTTCAGGCGGCGGGCGGCTCGAGCACGGCGAGCGTGATCCAGCGCGCGGTGAGCGCCGGCTTGGGCGCGCCCTCGATCTCGACCGCCGCCTCCCAGCTCGACTGGAGGCTGACGGCGCGCTCCGTGATGCCCCGCAGCGTGAAGCGTCCCCGCACGCGCGCCCCCGAGCGCACGGGGGTGAGGAAGCGAACCTCCTCGAAGCCGTAGTTGATGCCCATGCGCGTGCGCTCCACGCCCGGCAGCGCGTCGAAGGCGAGCGGCGACAGGAGCGAGAGCGTCAGGAAGCCGTGCGCGATCGTGCCGCCGAAGGGCGTCTCCGCGCGGGCGCGCTCGGGGTCGACATGGATGAACTGGTGGTCGCGCGTGGCGCTTGCGAACATGTCGATCATCGGCTGGTCGACGGTCAGCCAGTCCGACACGAAGGGCTCCCCGTCGACATAGGTCCGGTAGGTCTCGATCGCGACGAGACGCTGGCGCAGCGCCGCCTCGGCGGCGGAGGGATCTGTCATCGGGCCATCCGGGCGCATGGAGAAGCGGCATCAACCGCCATGCGGGGCTCCATACGACGCGCCGGCCCGGGCGCCAAGCGATCGCGCGGATTTACGGTGGACTCACCATTCCCGACGAATCGCCCCCGTCGAGGGAACCGGCTGAACCAATCAGCAAGGGCGGCACGGCGAAACTTCGCCCGCGGGTCGAACGGCCCGCCGGCTTCGACGACCCGAGTTGCGGCCGTGTTCTCCAGGGGATTTACGCCATGCTCCCGCGCCCGCGCCTGTCGCTCCGTCTCAAGATCACGCTTCTGGCGCTGTTCAGTCTGGTCGCCCTTTCGGCCGTCAATCTCTGGCAGGTCCGCCAGACCATGCGCGCCGACGCGCTCGAGAAGGGCATGGCGCAGCAGGACGCCAACATGCGCACCGCCTGGGAGGTGATGGGCAAGTACGGCAACCAGTTCCGCCTCGTGGACGGCACGCTGAGCCTGGGCGTTCGCAAGCTCAACGACTTCGCCGAGCCGGTGGACCGCATCAAGGAACTGGTCGGCGGCGTCGCGACGATCTTTGCCGACGGCACGCGCATCGCCACCAACGTCCTGAAGCCGGACGGCTCGCGGGCGGTGGGCACCAAGCTGACCGCGCCCGCCGTTCTCGACGCGGTTCTCGCCAAGGGGCAGCCTTATCGCGGCGAGGCCGACATTCTCGGCCAGCGCCATCTCGTCGCCTACGACCCGATCAAGGACGCGGCCAACCGCACGATCGGCGTCCTCTTCGTCGGCATGCCGGAGAGCACCTATCTCACCGCCGTCGACACGCTCGTCGTGCAGATGGCGATCACGAACCTCGTGGTGCTGTTCGTCGTCGCGACGCTCGCCCTTCTGGCATCCGGCTGGATGCTGCGTCCGCTCAAATCGCTGCGCGAGACCGTCGGCCGCATCGCGGGCGGCGACCTCAGCGACATCGGCGAGGTGCGCGGGAGCGACGAGATCGCCGACCTCCAGCGTGCCGTGAACGCGATGACCGGCGAGTTCCGCCGGATCGTGCACGGGGTGCGCGTTTCCTCCGCGCGCGTCGCCACGGGTTCCTCGCGCTCGGCCGAGACCGCCGTTCGCCTTTCGGCCGGCGCCACGCAGCAGGCGGCGGCCTCGGAGGAAGCCTCGGCCGCCATGGAGGAGATGACCGCC
>NZ_BBWK01000072.1 GCF_001463765.1 Aureimonas sp. AU4
AACGTCCGGCAGAACGCGGACAACGCGTCGCAGACGGAGGCGGTGGCGGCCAAGGCCCGGCTGAGCGCGGAGGCCACCGGCACCGCGGTGCAGTCCTCGGTGGAGGCCATGCGCACGATCGCCCAGAAGATCTCGGTGATCCAGGAGATCGCCCGCCAGACCGACCTTCTGGCTCTGAACGCCGCGATCGAGGCGGCGCGCGCCGGCTCCCACGGCAAGGGCTTCGCGGTGGTCGCCTCGGAGGTGCGCAAGCTGGCCGAGCGCTCTCAAGGAGCGGCGGCCGAGATCGGGCTCCTGTCGGCCGAAACCTTGCGGGCCTCGGAGCTGGCGGGCGAGCGGCTCGGCCAGCTCGTGCCCGACATCCGGCGCACGGCCGAGCTCGTGTCGGAGATCACGGCGGCCTGCCGCGAGCAGTCGGTCGGCATCGAGCAGATCAACCAGGCCATCGTCCAGCTCGACCAGGTGACGCAGGCCAATGCCGGAGCCGCCAGCGAAATGGCCGCGACC
>NZ_BBWK01000073.1 GCF_001463765.1 Aureimonas sp. AU4
CGCGGAGGCCGCGCCGGTTCCGCCCAAGCGCGCCACCACGCTGCCCGCCGGACTGCCCATGCCCGAGCGCGACTCCTTCGACGGCACGGCGCCCGCTCGCGCGACGCCGCCCGCCGGCATCCCGGCACAGGAGCCCGAGGTCCAGGTCGCGGCCCTTGCGCCCGGCCGGGTTCCGGTTCCGACCTTCGTCGCCAACCGCCCGGCGCCGGCCGGCGGCGCCGCCCCGCCCGCTCCCCCCGCCGAGCTGCCCAGCCAGCTCGTGGCGGAGATCGAGGAGCAGGAGGTCGCCCCGTCCGCGCCCGGACAGCTCGCCTACTCGGTTCCCATGCCGCGCGAACGTCCGCCCTTCGAGGCCGTGCTGCGAGCCAGCGCGCCCGCTCCCTCGGAGTCCCTGGTTGCAGCCCTCGTTTCCCCGACGCCTCGTCCCGGCCTGAACGCGCCCGGCGCCGCCGCTCCGGCGTCGGACCTGACGCCCGAGGCGATCATCGCCGCCTCCGCGTCGCTCGAGGCGCCCGCCGCCAGCCGCGCCGCCCATGTCGCCGCCTCGCCCATCCTGGCGGCGGTCGTGGCACCCGCCCCGCGCGCCGTCGGCAAGCCCGTGCAGATGGCCTCGCTCCAGCCGTCCGCCGCCGCCGCCACCCCGGCGCCGGTCCGCTCGGGCAAGGGTGGACGCGTCGTCGGCGATACGGCCGTCCAGCCGCGCAGCGCTGCGCGTTCCAGCACGGTCACGCCGGCCTCCGCTCAGGCGATCGCGCGTCGCATCGAGATCGCCTCGCTGATCACCGCGCCCGAACGCCGCGCCATCGAGACCCCCATGGCCCGTCCCGTGGCCGACGGCCTGATCGCCGACCGACCGGACACGGTGTTCGACCGCGGCTTCACGCGCAAGAGCATGATGCCCTCGGCGTCGGGCCGCTTCGAAGGCAAGGCCGTGAACTTCCTGCCGGTGCGAAAGCTCGACTGACCGGTCAGGTCCGACCCACGATCCCGAGGCCCGTTGCCCCGCGCAGCGGGCCTTTTTCGTGATGGTCCCCGCGCTTGCGGGCAGGGGGTCGCATGCGCCGCGCCGTCCGCTACTTCAACCCCGTCCGCTACTCCACCCCTTCTTTGAACTGCCGGTTGTTTGCCGGGCTTGCGAAAGATAGCGCGGTATCTGTGGATGATGCGCCGGGGCCAAATAGTTGACACAAAGTATCGCCGTCTTACATGTCTTGCGGAACTTGCCGCCCCACTTGAGTCGCGGCAGAAACAGCCGTCTCGAAGCGACGCCGACATTTGCCCAAGACCGCGTGCGGCGCCAAGGCGCCGTCGCAGCTAAGGAAGACTGATGGATACGATCGAAAACACGGACGGGCGGGACGCGTTGATGGAACTGACGGCCGATGTCGTGGCCGCCTATGTCAGCCACAACTCGCTGCCCACGTCCGACCTGCCGACCCTGATCCGCGACGTCTACGCGGCTCTTGACCGCGCCGGGCCGGAGCCCGTCGTGCCCGAGCCCGAGAAGCCGCGCCCGGCGGTCCCGGTCAAGAAGTCCGTCACCGACGACTACATCGTCTGCCTGGAGGACGGCAAGAAGTTCAAGTCGCTGAAGCGTCACCTCATGACGCACTACAACCTATCGCCCGAAGAATATCGCGAGAAGTGGGATCTGCCGGCGGACTACCCGATGGTCGCCCCCAACTACGCGGCGGCGCGTTCGCGTCTCGCCAAGCAGATGGGCCTCGGCCACAAGCGGCGTCGCGGGGCGCGCGCCTGACGCGCGGCCGAAAGCCTCACCGATACGAAAACGGGCGCCCTCGGGCGCCCGTTTTCGTTGCGGGAGATTTTGTCGTTCAGCTCATCATGCCGAGCGCCTGCAGGTAGAGATCGAGGATCGCCTCCTGCTCCTGGCGCTCATTGGCGTCCTGCTTGCGCAGCGAGATCACCTTGCGCAGCACCTTGGTGTCGAAGCCCGTTCCCTTGGCTTCGGAATAGACGTCCTTGATGTCGTCGCTGATCGTCTTCTTCTCCTCCTCGAGGCGCTCGATGCGTTCGACGAAGGAGCGGAGCTGGTCCTGTGCGACTTCCTCGGTGGCGTTGGACATGGGGTGATTCCTCGATTGGGCAGAAGGCGGACGAAGGGGTCTGGGCGGGTGGCAATCGCGGCCGCGCCCTTATCCCCTTTGATGCCGTGGAATGGTTTCCGCTCCGTTACGAGCCGCCCTCGTGCGGCTTGCGCGCCTCGAAGGCGGCCAGCGCGTCCGGGCTCGCCTCGCGCTGGTAGCGGTCGCGCCACTCGGCATAGGGCATGCCGTACACGATCTCGCGCGCCTCCTCCTTGCCGATCGGAGCACCGCCGTCTCGTGCGGCGGCGTCCGCATACCAGTTCGACAGGCAGTTCCGGCAGAAGCCGGCGAGGTTCATGAGGTCGAGGTTCTGGACGTCGGTGCGCGAGCGCAGGTGGTCGCGTAGGCGGCGGAACACGGCGGCCTCGAGCTCGATCTGGCGCTGGTGGTCGTCGGACATGGCGCGTCTCCTCGCATGGGGGATTTTCTCTCCCGCCATATCGGCGCGTGCGACGCGGCGCGCAAGCAAGGGGAGGGGGGAGGCCTTGCGTCCGGATGCGGCTTGCGGCCCGCTTCGCCATGCTTTGCCCCAGTTCGGCTCTGTGGCAGAAGAGCGTTCACCGCCCAGCCGTCAGACGAGGACCATCCATGCCCGCCGCTCCCCCGTTCCGCCGCTTGCCTGCCCTGGCGCTGGGTGCCGTCCTGGCGGGAGGCTTCCTCGCGCTCGCCGCGCCCGGCGAGGCGCGCGCGGATTTTCGCGTCTGCAACGGGACGCAGACCCTGGTCGGCGTGGCGGTCGGCCAGCGCACCGCGGAAGGCTGGGTGTCGGAGGGCTGGTGGCGCATTCCCGCCACGACCTGCCGCTCGGTGGTCGAGGGCGAGCTCAACTCGCGCTACTACTATCTCTACGCCGAGGACGCCGAGGGGCTCGGCCGCTGGGCCGGCACGGTCGACCTCTGCATCGCCGAGAACGAGTTCAAGATCGTGGGCGTGAAGGATTGCTTCGCTCGTGGGTTCCAGAAGATGGGTTTCCGGGAGTATGACACCGGCGGACAGGGCAGCTGGATGGTTCAGCTGACCGAATCCCCCCGCGAAGGTGCCGAGCAGCCATGAAACGCAATCGCCGCGTCAAGATCCTAGCCACGCTCGGGCCGGCCTCGGCCGACGAGGGCATGATCCGCAAGCTGCACGAGGCGGGCGCCGACGCCTTCCGCATCAACATGAGCCATGCCGACCACGACCTGATGCGCGAGCTCGTCGCCCGCATCCGGCGCGTGGAGACCGCGGTCGGTCACCCGATCGCGATCCTGGCCGACCTGCAGGGACCGAAGCTGCGCGTCGGCAAGTTCGCTGACGGCAAGGTCGATCTCAAGGCCGGCGACGAGATCACGCTCGACGACAATCCCGAGCCCGGCAACGCCAGCCGCGTCTACCTGCCCCATCCCGAGATCCTCGAGGCCGTGAAGCCCGGTCACCGGCTTCTGATTGACGATGGCAAGCTGCAGCTCGTCGCGGTCGCCTCCGACGGCCGCTCGATCCGCTGCCGCGTCGTGGCGGGCACGCGCATATCCGACCGCAAGGGCGTGTCGCTGCCCGACACCACGCTCGCCACCGGCGCGCTCACCGAGAAGGACCGGCGCGACCTCGACGCCGTGCTCGCCGAGGACGTCGACTGGATCGCGCTCTCCTTCATCCAGCGCCCCGAAGACCTCGCCGAGGCCCGCAAGGTCTCGCGCGGCCGCGCCGGCCTCCTGTCGAAGATCGAGAAGCCGCAGGCCGTGGAGCGCCTCGACGAGATCATCGAGCTGTCCGACGCCATCATGGTGGCGCGCGGCGATCTCGGCGTCGAGATGCCGCTGGAGCAGGTGCCCGGCATCCAGAAGCGCATCACGCGCGCCGCCCGCCGCGCCGGCAAGCCGGTGGTGGTCGCGACGCAGATGCTGGAATCCATGATCACGGCGCCCGTGCCGACCCGCGCCGAGGTGTCGGACGTCTCGATCGCCGTGTTCGAGGGCGCCGACGCCATCATGCTGTCGGCCGAGTCGGCGTCCGGCGACTATCCGGTCGAGGCGGTCGCCACGATGGACCGCATCGCCCGCGAGGTGGAGAAGGACCCGCTCTATCCCGGCATCATCTTCGCCCAGCGCCCCGCCGCCGAGGCGACGGGCGCGGACGCGGTGTCGCTCGCCGCGCGCCAGATCGCCGAGACGCTGAACGTGGCGGCGATCGTCACCTACACCGCGACCGGAACGACGGGCCTGCGCACCTCGCGCGAGCGCCCGCAGATCCCGATCATCGCGCTCTCGCCGATCCTGGGCACGACGCGCCGCCTGACGCTCGCCTGGGGCCTCGACTGCGTCCATACCGAGGACGCGACCGACCTCGACGAGATGGTGGACAAGGCGTGCCGCATCGCGGTCCAGCAGGGCATCGCGCGGGCGGGCGAGCGCATCATCGTGACGGCCGGCGTGCCATTGAGGACGCCCGGCGCCACCAACATGATCCGCATCGCCTATATCGGCTCGGACGGTCTCAGCTCGATCTGAGGCAAAGGGGCAGGCGGTCCGGGCCTCGGGTCAGGCCGGCTGTCCCGCCAGTTCGTCGGAGATGCGCAGGACCGCGTCCTGCGCCTCCTTGAGGGCCGGATAGACCGCGAGTGCGCGGGCAAAGGCGTCGAGCGCCTGCCGGTTTCGCCCGAGTTCCTGCTGCATGGCGCCAAGGCCCATCAGCGCGCCGAAGTGCCGGGGCTCGCGCTTCAGAACCTCCTCCACGTCGCGGATCGAGGCGCCGTACCGGTTCGCCGCGTAGTGCAGCGTGGCGCGGCGATTCCAGGCTTCCGCAAAATCGGGATCGAGCACGATCACCTGATCCAGAAGGTCGAGCGCGGCCGCCTCGTCCTTCTTTCCCATCGCGGTCGCGGCCCGGTCCATCAAGAGGTCGACCGTCGCGCTGCCGCTCTGCGACCAGAGCGCCTGGATGCGCTCGGCTATGGCCTTGGCCTTATCGGCGTCGGGCTCGCGCTTCAGCTCCACGAACAGGGCGTCGAGGCGCTCCTGCCGGCTCGGCTCGGGCTTGGTCGGGGCGGGGGCTGCGGGAGGCTCGGCCGCGGGCGCGGCGGCCGGCTGGGCGAGGGCGGCCGGGCTGCCAAGAAGAAGGGCGGCGAGAGCAAAAGAAAAGGCGCGCATGGGAGACGAGGTTATCGCCTCCCAGCGCGCCGTCCAGTGCAAAATGCGGTGATGCGGGCCGCGCGGTGCGCGGCCCCGTGTCGCCTCAGCCCTGGCGCGCCTTGTAGCGCGGGGCTTCCTTGTTGATGATGTAGATGCGGCCCTTGCGGCGAACCATGCGGTTGGCGCGGTGGCGGCCCTTCAGCGACTTCAGCGAATTCTTGATCTTCATGGCTCTCGACCGTCGATGGCTGCGACGTTCGGATGCGAAAACGCCCGCGCCGCTCAACAAAAAACGCGCCTCGGACAAGGCGCGCGACCTGGGCGTTCGATACAGGCGGGAGCGCGGTCCTGTCAACCGGTCCGCCCCGCCGCCCGCAGCGAAATCAGGCTCGCGACAGGGGCAGGAGGCGGGTCCAATGGCCCATCTTGCGTCCCGGCCGGGCCTCGGCCTTGCCGTAAAGCGTCAGCATCACGTCCGGCTCCGCGAGGAGGGCCGGGGCGCGCTCCACCTCGTCGCCGATGAGATTCTCCATCACGCAGTCCGAGTGGCGCGCACCCGAGCCGAGCGGCAGCCCGGCGACGGCGCGGATATGCTGCTCGAACTGCGAGACGCAGCAGGCGGCCTCGGTCCAATGACCGGAATTGTGGACGCGCGGAGCGATCTCGTTGACGAGGAGGCGACCGTTCGCGGCCACGAAGAACTCCACGCCGATGACGCCGACATAGCCGAGCTGCTCCAGGATGCGGTCGGCGATCCCCATCGCCTCGGCGGCGAGCGCGGGGGAGGTGGCGGGAACCGTCGAGCGGCGCAGGATGCCCGCGCCGTGGCGGTTCTCGGCCGGGTCGAAGGCGACGACCTCGCCCGAGCGCGAGCGCGCGGCGATCACGGAGATCTCGCGCTCGAAGGGCACGCGGCCTTCCAGGATAGCCGGAACGGCGCCCAGGCTCTCGAAGGCGCCGTCGGTCGAGGCGTCGCGCGCGATCGTGGCCTGGCCCTTGCCGTCGTAGCCCAGGCGACGCGTCTTCAGGATCGTGTCGGTGCCGAGGTCGAGATGGGCGTGGGCGAGCTCGGCGGGATCGTCCACCGCGCGCCACGGCGCGGTCGCGATGCCGATCCCGTTAAGGAACGCCTTCTCGACCACGCGGTCCTGCGCGACCTCGAGCGCCTCGACGGGCGGAAAGACGTCGCGGGTGCGGGCGAGCGAGCGCATCGGCTCGACCGGCACGTTCTCGAACTCGTAGGTCACCACCGCCGTGCGCCGGCCGAGTTCGGCCAGCCCCTCGCGGCTGTCATAGGCGCCGACGATCACCTCGCCGGCGAGCTGCGCGGCGGGGCAGGCGGGGTCGGGGTCGAGGACGAGGGTCCGGAAGCCGAGCCGGGCGGCGGCCGAGGCCAGCATGCGCCCGAGCTGCCCGCCGCCGACGATGCCGATGGCGGAGCCGAAGGCCAGCGGTTCATGCGTCACGGTTCGGACGCTCCGCCACGGCCTCGCTCTGGCGCTGCCGCCAGTCGTCGAGCCGTCCCGCCAGGGTCTCGTCCGAGAGCGCGAGCACGGCGGCCGCGAGCAGCGCCGCGTTGACCGCACCCGCACGCCCGATCGCGAGCGTTCCAACCGGGATGCCGGCCGGCATCTGCACGATCGAGAGAAGGCTGTCCTCGCCCTTCAGCGCGTGGCTCTCGACCGGCACGCCGAAGACCGGCAGCGGCGTCATGGATGCAGTCATGCCGGGCAGGTGGGCCGCCCCGCCCGCGCCCGCCACGATCACCTTGAAGCCCGCCTCGCGCGCCCCGGTTGCGAAGGAAACCAGGCGCTCGGGCGTGCGGTGCGCCGATACGATCAGCGCCTCGAAGGGGATGCCGAGCGCTTCCAGCGTCTCGGCTGTGTGGCGCATGGTCGCCCAGTCGGACTGGCTGCCCATGATCACCGCGACGGGAGGCGCGCTCACGCGCTGATGTCCGGGATGACCTGATCCTCGAGGTCCTGCAGCCGATCCTTGATCATCAGCTTCTTCTTCTTCATGCGCTGGACCTGCAGGCGGTCGCAGCCCATCGCCTCCATGGCGTTGATCGCCGCGTCGAAATCCGCGTGCTCCTGGCGAAGCCGCGCGAGCGCGAGCCTGATTTCCGCCTGTTCCTGATCCGCCACCAACGTCCCCTCGAACACCGCCGTACAACTCCCCGAGAGCGCGCCGCGAGCATGAGCCCGGAAAGGGGCCCCGGTCGCGGACGGAAATCGCTGCCTGCCGCCCTGCCGGGCCCCGGTCTCCGGGGCTTTCGGGTCGCGCGGCACGCCATCCGTAGAATTCGTCCAACCGTTACCAGCCCGTCGCCGAAACGGGAAGACGGGCTTGAACCTCGTTCGACAGTGCAAACTTTATGTGACACCCTTCCTCCGTCCGGGCCGGTTCCGGCACGTGCGGGAGGCGGGGACGGACGCCACAACAGAGGAGCTCGTACATGTCCTTGGATGCTCACCTTGCGACCCTGGAACAGCGCCATTCCGCGCTCGACGACGAGATCGCCACGGCCCACACCAAGCCGGCGATCACGGATGGCGAGATGCGCGAGCTGAAGCGACGCAAGCTGCAATTGAAGGACGAGATCGAACGCCTTCGGGCGTCCCGCGACTAGGGCGCGGCGAAACCCGTCCGGCGCTCGTAGCGGCGCCGCTGATCGAGATGCATGGCCGAAGCGCGGGCGGTTCCTGCCGCCCGTGCTCCCCACGACATCCCAGGTCCGGGCCCCGGATGCTTGCAGTCGCGCCGCAATCGGGCTTTAGAGCCGATGTGCCGGCTTCGTGGCCGGCCTGCCGTCCATGCCCGCGAACGCGACCACCCGACCGGATCCGATGACCCCCGAAGACTTCATCCGCCCGCGCCTCGTCCTCGATGCGTCCGTCCTGCCCGACGGGCCGGCGGGCGAGGAGCGTCTGCGCGCGGCGCTGGACGCGGGCGACGTCGCGACCGTCGTCTTCTCGGCGGGCGACCGATCGGAGGCCGCGTTCCAGGACCTTTGCGAGGCGCTCGTGCCGATCGTCCAGGAGGCGGGGGCCGCCGCAATCGTCGCCGAGGACACGCGCTGCGCGGGCCGCGTCAAGGCCGACGGCTTCCACACGGGCACGGGAAGCCTGGAGGCGCTGGGCGAGGCGGTCGCGCGCTTCTCGCCGCGCCTGATCGTCGGCGCCTCGGGCTTCACGACCCGGCACGACGCGCTGGAGGCGGGCGAGCGCATGCCCGACTACGTCCTGTTCGGAAAGCTTGGCGCCGACGCCGAGGCCGAGCCTATGCGCCGCAACCTCGAACTTGCCGAATGGTGGGCCGAGATCGTGGAAATCCCCTGCGTCGTGCAGGGCGGTGCCTCGCTGGACACGCTCGAGGCGACGATCGCAACGGGCGCGGAGTTCGTGATGCTCGGCCGCGCCGTGTTCGGCGAGGGCGTCGATCCCGCCGAGGCCGTGGCCGGCGCCAACCGTCTCTTCGACGAGGCGCAGGCCCGCGCCCGGGCGGCCTGATCCGATGCGCCGCGCGCTCGCCCTCTGTCTCTTCCTGTCCTCCCCGGCGCTCGCGCAGGTGCCGGGTCTCGGCGTGCCGCCCGCTCCCCCCGAACCCGCGGCAAAGGCGGAGACCAGCCTGCCCACCCCCTCCGAACCCGCCCAGCCGACCGGCGGCGAGGGCGAGGGGACGGCGGCGGCCGCCTACGGCCTCTTCCAGCGCGGCTACTACCTGTCGGCGCTGCGCATGGCCGAGCCTCTCGCCAATCTTGGCGACGCCTCCGCCCAGACCCTGCTCGGCGAGATCTACGCACGGGGCCTCGGCGTGCCGCGCGACGAGGCGGAGGCCGCGCGCTGGTACGGCGTCGCCGCCAAGGCCGGCGTGCCCGAGGCGCAGTTCCGCTATGCCATGATCCTGATCGAGGGACGCGCCGTACCGCGCGACGACGCCTCGGCGCGCGATCTCATGAAGGCGGCGGCCGATGCCGGCAATCCGCTCGCGGCCTTCAACTACGGGCAGATGCTGATCCAGGCCTCGCCGACCGGCGGCTTCTCGGACGCGCTCGGCTACTTCCGCCGCGCGGCCGAGGCGGGCGTGCCGGATGCGCAATACGCCCTGTCGCAGCTCTACGCCTATGGGCGCGGCATGGCGGCGGCCGACGACGCGCAGGCCCGCGACTGGCTGGAGAAGGCCGCGCGCGCCGGCCACGACACGGCACAGATCGAGCTCGGCATCTGGCTGATCAACGGCCGGGGCGGCCCCAAGGACCCGCCCGAGGGCTTCCGCTGGCTGAAGGGGGCCGCCGAGCGCGGCAATCCCATCGCGGTGAACCGCCTCGCCCATCTCTACAAGGACGGCGTCGGCGCGCCGGCCGACCGCGCCGAGGCCGCCCGCTGGACGGTGCTCGCGCGGCGCGCCGCCAACTCCGACGCCGCGCTCGACAGCTTCTTCCGCACCCTGCCGGAGGCGGATCAGAAGGCGGCGCTAGAGGCGGCCAACCGCACCCCGACAGGGTCTCCCGAGGCCGTCCGCCCTTGAACGTCGCGCGCTTTTGTGGTTCTGCGCCCTTCTGACCCGTCGGCTCGGCCCTGCCAGACGGTCTGGCCTCGCGGGCCGGACCGCTTATCTTGCGTTCGTGCCAGCCGCCGTTTTTCCCTCGTCTTCGGAGCGCCCGCGCGTTCCGCGACTCTGAAAAAGAGCTGATATCCCATGGCCCGTTCGGCGCTGATGAACGTCATGACGCAGGCCGCCACCAAGGCGGGCCGGTCCCTCACGCGCGATTTCGGCGAGGTGCAGAACCTCCAGGTCTCCATGAAGGGACCCGCCGACTTCGTGTCGAACGCCGACCGCAAGGCCGAGGAGATCGTCTACCAGGAGCTCGCCCGGTCGCGGCCCGAATGGGGCTTCCTGATGGAGGAGCGCGGCGCGGTGGAGGGGCGCGACCCGCAGCACCGCTGGATCGTCGATCCGCTCGACGGCACCACCAATTTCCTTCACGGCATCCCGATCTTCGCGGTCTCGATCGCGCTGGAGCGCGATGGGCAGATCGTGGCGGCCGTGATCTTCAACCCCGTGCAGGACGAGCTCTACACGGCCGAGCGGGGCGGCGGCGCCTTCCTCAACGACCGCCGCATCCGCGTCGCCGCCCGCACCAAGCTGCACGAGGCGGTGCTGGCGACCGGCATGCCGTTCCTGGGCCACGGCGACCAGGCCCGCTTCCTGTTCGAGATGCGTCGCATCACCGGCGAGACGGCAGGCATCCGGCGCATGGGCGCTGCCTCGCTCGATCTCGCCTACACGGCGGCCGGGCGCTTCGACGGTTTCTGGGAGCGGGAACTCCAGCCCTGGGACATCGCCGCCGGCTCGCTCCTCGTGCGCGAGGCGGGCGGCTTCACGACCGCGACCGACGGCTCGCGCTTCGAGTTCCTGCAGGGCGACATCGCCTGCGGCAACGAGCTCATCCACCGCGCGCTCCTCGCCGAGCTGAAGCACGCCGACAACGCCTTCCGCGCCGGGCGGCAGCCGGCGCCCGCGCCCGTGCCCGAGGCGTCTTGAGGTTCTCGGCCCAGCGCCGCATTCCGCAACATATGCTGGTGGTGAGAGGCGCGCCGGGTTAAAACGGCGCGCTCTGTCCCGCCCGCGCGCCCGCGCGGGTCTCTACGCTCACAGCGGATGATGCGCCGATGCAGGTGGTGAACCCGTCGCCCGAACCCCACCGCCCGGTGCCCGAGCCGGTGGCCGGACGCCTGTCGAGCCCGCTCGTCTATCTTTGGGCGATGCTGGTCTTCCTGGCGCTGGCGGGCTTCGTCGCGATGATCCTCGGGCGTCAGGTCATCGCCGCCTTCCACACCAATCCGGGCCTCAACGGGCTGATCGTCGGCGTCATGACGGTCGGCATCGTCATGGCGCTCGGCCAGATCCTGCGCCTGGCGCGCGAGGTGCGCTGGGTCAACGCCTTCCGCGACGGCCCGGCGGCGGACCGCGTGAAGCCGCCCGTCCTGCTCGCGCCCATGGCCGCGCAGGTCGGCCACCGGCGCGGCCGGCTTCAGCTTCCCACCTCCACCGCCCGCTCGCTTCTCGACTCGGTCGCGGCCCGCCTCGACGAGACGCGCGACGTCGCGCGCTACCTCGTCGGCCTCCTCGTCTTCCTCGGCCTGCTCGGCACGTTCTGGGGCCTGCTCACGACGATCGGCTCGATCACCTCCACGATCCAGTCGCTGGACCCGGGCGCGGGCGACGCCGCGACGGTCCTGAACTCGGTGAAGAACGGCCTGTCGGCGCCGCTGTCGGGCATGGGCACGGCGTTCTCCTCCTCGCTCTTCGGCCTGTCGGGCTCCATGGTCCTCGGCTTTCTCGACCTGCAGGTCGGCCGGGCGCAGAACCGGTTCTACACCGAGCTGGAGGACTGGATCGCCTCGGTGACGGAAGCCGAGGCGCCTGCGCTCACCGGCGGCGCCGTCGCCCTCGCCTCGGCCGTGCCGAACGGGGCGGAGGAGTTCCGCGTGCTGGCCGACCGGATCAACCGGCTCGTCCTCGAGCAGACCACGAGTCCGCGCACCTCGGCCGCCATGGCGAGCCTGGCCGAGAGCATCCAGGGCCTCGTGCAGCACATGCGCTCCGAGCAGCAGCTCCTGCGCGACTTCGTGGAGGCGCAGGCCGGCGAGCAGCGCGAGGTGCGCCGTGTCCTGGAGCGGCTGAACGCGTCGCTCTCGGCGCCCGAGCGGACGTAAGGCCGGTGGCTCTGTCCCGCCGGCGCGCGCGGCGCGAGATCGATTACTGGCCCGGCTTCGTCGACGCGCTCTCGACGCTGCTTCTCGCCATCATGTTCCTCCTGTCGGTCTTCGTGATCGCCCAGTTCCTGCTCAGCCGCGACCTGTCGGGCCGCGACACGGTTCTGGAGCGCCTCAACTCGCAGATCGCCGAGCTCAACCAGCTGCTCGCGCTGGAGCGCTCCAACTCCACCGACTTCCAGGACCAGATCGCCGCCCTCCAGGCCTCGCTCGCCTCGACGCAGAGCGAGCGCTCGCGCCTCCAGGCGGCGCTGGACGAGGGGCGCGCCGCTGCGGGGGCCGGCACCGGGGGAGCGCCGAGCGTCGGCGACCTGCAGGCGCAGGTTCAGAGCGAGCAGGCGGTCTCGGCCCAGGCGCGTGCCCAGATCGATCTCCTTAACCAGCAGCTCTCCGCGCTGCGCCAGCAGATCGCCGCTCTGGAGGACGCGCTCGGAGCGTCGGAGTCTCGCGACCGCGAATCCCAGACGCAGATCGCCGACCTCGGCCGTCGCCTCAACGTCGCGCTTGCCCAGCGCGTCCAGGAACTGGCGCGCTACCGCTCCGACTTCTTCGGGCGCCTGCGAGAGATCCTGGCCGATCGCGAGAACATCCGCATCGTGGGCGACCGCTTCGTGTTCCAGTCCGAGGTCCTGTTCGCATCGGGCGCCGACGTCCTGCAGGCGGCGGGCCAGGACGAGATGCGCAAGCTCGCCGAGGCGATCGTCCAGCTGAACCGAGAGATTCCGTCTGACATCAACTGGATCATCCGCGTCGACGGCCATACCGACAACGTCCCGGTCTCGAGCGGGCGCTTTGCCGACAACTGGCAGCTGTCCACCGCGCGCGCGGCGGCCGTGGTGCGCTTCCTGGTCCAGAACGGCGTGCCGGCCAACCGGCTGGCGGCGACGGGCTTCGGCGAGTTCCAGCCGCTGGTGGCTGGCGACACGCCCGAAGACCGCGCGCGCAACCGCCGCATCGAGCTGAAGCTCACCGAGCGGTGAGCGGCGGGAGGGCCGCGCGCCTCCTCGACCTCGTGGAGATCCTGCGCCGCCATCGACGACCCGTGGCGGGCGTGGCGCTGGCCGGCGAGCTCGGCGTCAGCCTTCGCACGCTTTATCGCGACGTCGCGGTGTTGCAGGGGCAGGGTGTGCCGGTCGAGGGCACGGCGGGTCTCGGCTTCGTGCTGCGCCCCGGCCTTACCCTGCCGCCCCTGATGTTCGACGAGGACGAGATCGATGCGCTGGTGCTCGGGCTGCGCCTCGTCGCGCGCCGCCTGCCGGACACGCTCGGGTCCGGGGCGGCCGGCGCGCTGGCCAAGATCGAGGCCGTTCTGCCCGCGAAGCGTTCGCCCGACGCGGTGCAGCTCTTCGCCGACGGCGCGAGCGCTCAGGATCACGCCTGCCTCGCCGCGATCCGCGAGGCGATCCGGGCGGAAGAGGCGCTCACGCTGCGCTACACCGACGGGAAGGGGGAGGGATCCGAACGGATCGTCTGGCCGATCCTCGTCGGCTTCTTCGACGCGGCCGAGTTGCTCGCAGCCTGGTGCGAGATGCGCGGCGACTTCCGCCATTTCCGGCTCGACCGCATCGCCGGGGCCTATCGCGCCGGCCACCGCATGGGCCGACGTCACCGCGTGCTCCTGTCCGAATGGCGGCTGATGCGCGAGGCGGAGGCCGCCGGCTGCTGACACGGGCTGACAGGGGGAGCGCCTAGAACGGGTCCGTCGAACCCGAACGGAGCCTTCCATGACCCCTTATGTCCTCTTCTACGTCGAGAGTCCCGAAGCCACGGCGGCCGCGCTCGAGACGGTTCTCGGCACCCCGCCCGTCGAGGTCTCGGCGACCTTCGTGCTCTTCGTCGTCAACGGGGTGCGGCTCGGCCTGTGGCGCCGGGACGGCGTGCGGCCGACGCCGGAGGGGCACGGCGTGAACGGTGAGATCGCGATGGCGGTCGCCGCGCGCGAGGACGTGGAGGGCCATCACGCCGCCTGGTTAGCGAAGGGGCTGCCGGTCCTCCAAGAGCCCGAGGAGATGGACTTCGGCTACACCGCGACCGTCGCGCTGCCCGTCCCGTTGCGCGTGCGGGTGTTTCATCCGGGCTGACGGAACCTGTACCCGTGCCTACTCGGCGGCGGGGCGCATGCCCTGGCTGAACTGCAGCTCGGCGAGACGGGCGTAGAGCCCGCCACGCGCGACCAGGGCCGCGTGCGTGCCCTCCTCGACGATCCGCCCGCCGTCGATGACGAGGATGCGGTCCGCCTTGAGGATGGTCGCGAGGCGGTGGGCGATGACGAGCGTCGTGCGGCCCTCCATCAGCCGCTCCAGCGCGCGCTGGACCAGAACCTCGCTCTCGGCGTCGAGCGCCGAGGTCGCCTCGTCGAGAAGAAGGATCGGGGCGTCGCGCAGAACCGCGCGCGCGATCGCGAGCCGCTGGCGCTGGCCGCCGGAAAGCGTGACGCCCCGCTCGCCGATCGCGGTGTCGAAGCCCTGCGGCATGGCGCGCACGAAGCCGGCGGCGTGCGCCGTCTCGGCGGCGCGCTCGACGTCGGCCGCGCTCGCGCCCTCGACGCCGAAGCCGATGTTGTCGCGCACCGTGCCCGCGAAGACCACCGCCTCCTGCGGCACGAGCGCCATGCGGCGGCGCAGATCGTGCAGGTCCGCCTGGCGGATGTCGACGCCGTCGACGAGGATGCGACCGCCGAGCGGATCGTAGAAGCGCTCCAGAAGCGCGAAGACCGTGGACTTGCCGGCCCCCGACGGCCCGACCAGGGCGACCGTCTCGCCGGGTCGCACCTCGAAGCTGAGCGCCTCCAGCGTCGGGGCGGAGGCGCCGCCGGTCGGATAGCGGAACGACACGTTCTCGAAGCGTACGGAGCCGAGGGCGCGGGCGGGAAGGGGGGCGCGCGAGGCGGGCGAACGGATTTCTGGCTCCTCCGCCAGAAGCTCGCTCAAGCGGTCTGCCGCGCCGGCGGCCGCCGTCAGGTCGTTCCAGACCTCGGACAGCTGGCCGAGCGAGGAGGCCGCGAAGACCGCGTAGAACAGGAACTGGCCGAGCGTTCCCGCCGTCATCGTGCCCGCAACGACGCGCCCCGCCCCCACCCAGAGCACGGCGACGATCGAGAAGGTGATCAGGAAGATCGCAAAGGCCGTCAGGAAGGCGCGCGCCACGACCGAGCGCCGCGCGGCCTCGAAGGCCTCGTCCGCCGCCTGCCCGAAGCGGGCCGTGGCGATGGGTTCGGCCGTGAAGGCCTGGACGATGCGCGAGGCGGCGATCGCCTCGCCGGCATAGGCGCTGGCGTCGGCGAGGCGGTCCTGCGCGGCGCGCGAGCGGGCGCGCACGGAGCGGCCGAAGGCGATGAGCGGGCCGATGATCAACGGGATCGCCGCGATCACGATCACCGACAGGCCGGGACTGGTCCAGGCCATCATGGCGACGGCGCCGACGAAGAGGATGGCGTTGCGCAGCGCCAACGAGGCGGTCGCGCCGACGGCGGACTTGATCTGGGTCGTGTCGGCGGTGAGGCGCGAGACGATCTCGCCCGACAGGTTCCGGTCGTAGAAGCCGGGCGAGAGCTTCAGCACATGGGCGAAGACGTCGCGGCGCAGGTCCGCCACCACGCGCTCGCCGATCGTGATCACGAAATAGTAGCGGCCCGCGCTCGCGACCGCCAGAACCGCCGACAGGACGGCGAGCATCGCGAAATAGGTGTCGATGAAGGTCGTGCCGCCCGAGAAGCCGTGGTCGACCACGCGCCGCACGGCGATCGGCAGACTGAGCGTCGTCAGCGAGGCGAGAAGCAGGAAGACGAGGGCGCCCGCCACGAGCTTGCGCTGGCGCAGGACATAGGGCCAGAGGCGGCGCAGCGGCGACAGGCGGCGCATCGGCGACCGGCCGCGCGCGGGCTCGGCCGAGGCTTCGGGCGGCGTGGCTTCGGGCTGGATCTCTGGCAAGCTTCGCGTCACCGCCGGGGCGGGCCTTGTCTCTCTTGGGGGACGCATGTATAGGCTCGCCCCTGATTTTGAAAGCGATCGCGCTTCCTCTTCCATCACATCGCGGGGTGCCGCGCGGCTGAGCCGCAGGTGTCCGGTCGGGATGGTCGGTCGCGAAAGCCAGCCAGAGAGGACCGCCCCGTGAAGGCCAACATCCATCCCGACTACCACACCATCACCGTGGTGATGACCGACGGCACCGAGTACCAGACCCGCTCGACCTACGGCGCGGCGGGCGACAAGCTCAACCTCGACATCGACCCGAACTCGCACCCGGCCTGGACCGGCGGCAACCAGAACATGCTGGACCGCGGCGGCCGCGTGTCGCGCTTCAAGAAGCGCTACGAGGGTCTCGGCATCTAAGCCGATCCGCTTCAAGCGAATGCAAGAAAAGCCCGGCCGCCGCGCCGGGCTTTTTTGTGGCCGGAAACCCGCACCGTGCGGGGCCGCCTCATGCGCAACGAAAAAGGGCCGGCGATCGTCGCCGGCCCTTCGGGTCGTCTCGTCGGGGTGGGGATCGGGCGGCTGCCGCGCCGTTCAGCGTCCGAAGGCGGTGCGCAGCAGGTCGATCTGCTCGGCCACCGGGTTGCCGGCCTCCTCCTCGTCCGGCCGGCCGTAGATCTCGCGGTCGAGAAGCGCGATGCGCCGCTCCAGCATGATCGCGCGATCCACCAGCGAGCGGAAGTCCTCCGGCAGGTCCGCGTAGAAGGGGGAATCGACGCCCGAGCCGACGCCGTCGAGCTTCACCTTGACCTTCTCGGCCTCGACCTGGGCGCGCGACATGTCGCCCTGGTTGGCGGCACGCTGAAGCAGGAGCCACGAGGCGATCTGCATGAGGCGCGTCGTCAGGCGCATCGATTCGGCGGCATAGAGCGTCGAGGCGCCCTTGGAGATGGTGCGCGCGGCGCGCCGGCCGTCGCCGTCGAGATAGGCGGCCGTCTCGTCGACCAGCGTCATGCCCTCGTCGAAGATCGGCTGGAAGGAGGCGGAAAAGGCCAGACGTTCGGCCAGTCGAACGGTCCGCTTTCCCTCGCTCTGCTCGATCTGGACTGTCATGGGGGCGTAAACCGATCTGGCGTGGATTCGTTGCGCGACGCGGGCATGCGAAAACAGGCCCGACGTTCCGACTGGCGCGAAAATCTACGCTTCGTCCCGCCGGCGCAAGCCACCCGGACGGGCCTTGGTTAACGCGACCGAGATCCTGCCCGGACCTTCGAAAAAAGAGAGCCGCGCGAAGCGGCTCTTCAAGTTCAACAGGGAGGCGTCGACAACCCGAAAGGATCGCCATCCAAACCAAAATCTGGACTGCCGCGAGTTTCGCGCGGAATGGTGAAGAGGGGGTTAACAGCGCGCCGCGCCGCCCTTTCTTTCCCCGCAGGCGCCGGCCGGCGCGCAAGGCAGGGAATGGTTGCGATGAGCGAACGGGAGATGGATGTCGTCGGCATCGAGGGAGCGGGCGGCGGTCCCGAGGTGCTGCGGCTGCGCCGGGAGCCGATCCCGCGTCCCGGTTCCGGCGAGGTCCTGATCCGGGTCGAGGCGGCCGGCGTCAACCGGCCCGACGTCCTGCAGCGCCTCGGCCACTACCCGCCGCCGAAGGGCGCGCCAGACTGGCCGGGGCTGGAGGTGGCGGGAACCGTCGAGGCCGTGGGCGAGGGCACCGGGCGCCACAAGCCGGGCGACCGGGTGATGGCGCTCCTGCCGGGCGGCGGCTATGCGCGGTTCGCTCTTGCGCCGGAGGGCAGCGTGCTGTCGATCCCCGGCGGGCTTGACGCGGTCCACGCCGCAGCGATTCCCGAGACCTTCTTCACCGTCTGGCACAACGTCTTCCAGCGCGGCGCGCTCAAGGCCGGCGAGCGCTTCCTCGTGCATGGCGGAACGTCGGGCATCGGGACGGTCGCGATCCAGCTCGCCCATGCGCGGGGGGCGTGCGTCGCGACCACGGTCGGCGGCCCAGAAAAGGCGGAGGCCGCGCGCCGGCTCGGCGCGGAACTCGCGATCGACTACCGGCGCGAGGACTTCGTGGAGCGGCTGCGCGACTGGGGCGGTGTCGACCTGACGCTCGACATGGTGGGCGGCGACTACCTGCCGCGAAACCTTCAGGTCGCCGCGCCCGAGGGGCGCATCGTGCAGATCGCCACGCTTCGCGGCCAGCGTGCCGAGATCGACCTCTCGCTCGTCATGACCAAGCGCCTGACGCTGACCGGCTCGACGCTGCGGGCGCGCGACGCCGCCTTCAAGGCGCAGATCGCGCGTGAACTCGAGCGCGAGGTCTGGCCGCTTCTGGCGAGCGGCGAGGTCGAGCCGCTGATCGACACGGTCTATCCGTTCTCGCAGGCCGCCAAGGCCCACCAGCACATGGACGACGACCATATCGGCAAGATCGTGCTCGTTCCCGATCCCTAAGGGAACAGCGCCGGATCGATCGATTTGTTGCGAAGACGGGATGCAATGCCTATAGTCCCGCCATTCCCAGATCGCGTGGCCCCCACCACGGCCGGTTCCCAGCGGAGCCGGCGAACAGGAGACGTTCATCCATGGCTCAGCAGCTTCTGATGCCCAAGGCGACCGCCGTCTGGCTGGTCGACAATACTTCGCTGTCCTTCGAACAGATCGCGGAGTTCTGCACGCTTCACCCGCTCGAGGTGAAGGCGATCGCGGACGGCGAGTCGGCGCAGGGCATCAAGGGCATGGATCCGATCATCACGGGCCAGCTGACGCGCGACGAGATCGTGCGCGCCGAGAAGGACGAGAAGTACCGCCTGAAGATCGCCCCGCCCAAGGTCCGCGTGCCCGAGGCCAAGCGCAAGGGGCCGCGCTACACGCCCGTCTCCAAGCGCCAGGACCGGCCCAACGCGATCCTCTGGCTGGTGCGCAACCACCCCGAGCTGAAGGATCCGCAGATCTCCCGCCTGGTGGGCACGACCAAGCACACGATCGAGCAGATCCGCGAGCGCTCGCACTGGAACTCGGCGAACCTGCAACCGATGGACCCGGTGACGCTGGGGCTGTGCTCGCAGATCGACCTCGACCTCGAGGTCGAGAAGGCCTCGCGCGGCATGCCCCGGCCCGAGGTCGAGGCCGAGGAGGAGCGCCTCCTCTCCGCCGCCCAGACCCAGAGCTACCGCGCCCCGCGCGAGGACCCGGAGGAGCTGGACGCGGCCGCCGTCTTCGCCAAGCTCACCTCGATGCGCCGCACCGAGCCCGAGGACGAGGAAGACCAGCTCGGCTGACCGCCCGACGTCGTGAAACAAAAAAGGCGACCCGCGGGTCGCCTTTTTCTTTGATGGCTCTCGTCCCGTCAGCCGTTGCCGCGAAACTCGGGATAGAGCGTCATGCCGCCGTCCACGAAGAGGGTCTGGCCGGTCATGTAGTCGGAGGCGTCCGAGGCGAGGAAGCCGACGACCCGCGCCACATCCACCGGGTCGCCGACCCGGCCCGACGGGATCAGCTTGAGCATGGCGTCGAGGCCGCCCGGCGCCTCGCGCGCCACCTTGTTGATGTCGGTCGCGATCGCGCCCGGGCCGACCGCGTTGACGCGAATGCCCTCGCAGGACACCTCCTGCGCGATGGATTCCATGAGAAGCTTCACGCCGCCCTTGGAGGCCGCGTAGTTCACGTGGAAGGCCCAGGGAATGACCTGATGGAC
This sequence comes from Aureimonas sp. AU4, assembly GCF_001463765.1. GTDB lineage: Bacteria > Pseudomonadota > Alphaproteobacteria > Rhizobiales > Rhizobiaceae > Aureimonas. The sequence goes on from NZ_BBWK01000073.1 coordinate 19,612, forward strand.
CGAGGAATCGAAGATCAGCTTGCCGAGCGCCCGGCTGACCTCGGGGCGGCGGCCCTTCTTGCGGAAGCGCCGCACGGCCTCGCGCCCGATCAGGAAGGCGCCCGTCAGGTTGGTGTTGATCACCGTGTTCCAGTCGTTCAGCGTCATGTCGGCGAGCTTGGCGTCGCGCTGGAGGCCGGCGTTCGAGACCACGATGTCGATCGGCCCGAACCGGCTCTCGGTCTCGTCGAACATGGCGATGACGTCGCCTTCCGCGCCGACGTCGGCCTGCACCTTGAAGGAGCGGCGGCCCATGGCGACGATGTCGTCCACCGTCGCCTGCGCGTCCCGCTCGGCGCCGTGGTAGTTCACCACGACGTCGGCGCCCCGGCTGGCCAGCTCCTTGGCGATCGCCTCGCCGATCCCCGACGACGAGCCGGTGACGATGGCGGTTTGGCCGTGGAGGGAGTTGAGGTCAGTAGACGCCATCGGGGTCCTCGATCATCTGGTGATGGAAGTTGGCGGGGTCGTCGCTCGCGCTGTTGAGAGCGCGGTCGAGCCAGATCGCCGCCGAGATCAGGGACAGGTGGGTCAGTCCCTGCGGGAAGTTGCCGAGATGGTCGCCCGACGACGACAGTTCCTCGGAGTAGAGGCCGAGATGATTGGCGTAGGCGTGGAGCTTCTCGAAGAGAAGCCGCGCCTCGGCGACGTATCCGGTGCGCGCCAGCGCCTCGACATACCAGAAGGAGCAGATCGTGAAGGCCCCTTCCTCGCCCTGGAGCCCGTCGGCTTCTTCCGTGTTGAGGTAGCGCTTCACGAGGCAGTCGTGGACGAGGTTGCGGCGCACCGCGTCCAGCGTCGAGGTCCACATCGGGTCGCGCGGATTGATGAACTTGACGAGCGGCATGAGAAGCACGACCGCGTCCAGCGTCTTGCCGCCCTTGTACTGCGTGAAGGCGCCGAGGTCCTTGTTCCAGAACTCCTCGAGGATGGTGCGCTGGATCTTGTCGCGCTCGGTGCGCCAGCGCTCGATGTCGGCGGGCAGGGACTCGTTGTGCGCGATGCGCAGGCCCCGGTCGAGCGCGACCCAGCACATGAGGCGCGACGACAGGTATTCTCGGTCCGGCCCCCGGCTCTCCCAGATGCCCTTGTCGGGCAGGTGCCAGTTGGCGCAGAGCCAGTCCATGAGGCGTGAGAGCTTGAGCCAGACGGCGTAGCTCGGTTTCCCGCGCGCGCGCGTCGAGATGTACACGGCGTCCATGAACTCGCCGAAGATGTCCATCTGGCGCTGCTGGTAGGCGGCGTTGCCGATGCGCACGGGCTTGGAGCCGTCGTAGCCCGACAGGGAGTCGAGCGTCACTTCCGGCAACCGCTCGGCGCCGTCCATGGCGTACATGATGTGGAGGCCCGAGTCCGTGCCGTTGCCGGCCTCGGTCACGCGCTCCATCAGGAAGTGGATGAAGGCCTCCGCCTCGTCGAAGTAGTTGAGGCGCGACAGGGCGTAGAGCGTGAAGGCCGAGTCGCGGACCCAGCAGAAGCGGTAGTCCCAGTTTCGCTCGCCTCCCACCACCTCGGGCAGGCCGAACGTGCCGGCCGCCGCGATCGAGCCGTTGCGCGCCGAGGTCAGGAGCTTGAGCGTGAGCGCGGAGCGCACCACGAGTTCCCGCCAGTAGACGGGGTAGGAGCCCTGCGCGACCCAGCGGTGCCAGAAGTCGCGCGTGGTCGTGAAGGCGCAGGCCACGTAGTCGCGGTTGAGCGGGGGCGCGCCCTCGCGGTTGGGGCACATGACCACGTAGGCCGTCTCGCCCTGCCGCAGGTCGCGGTGGCCGACCACGTCCTCGCCCTGGATCTCGAACTCGAACGATGTCAGGAAATGCACCTCGTCGCGCACGCCGTCGGCCTCGCGCCGCCAGGACACGGCGCAGCCCCCCTGGATGGGGCGGATCTCGGGCTTCGCGCCGCCATATTCGGGACGCGGCGAGACGAGGAGCGAGAAGCGCATGTCGCCCAGCACCGCCTTGGCGCGGCGCACGATGCGGCCCGACCCGTCGAGCGGCATGAAGTCCGACACCTCGCCGATGCCGCTGTCGCCCAGGAAGCGGGTGATCAGGATGTTGGTGTCGGGCAGGTAGATCTGGCGGAACTTCAGCCCGTCCTTGTCGACCCAGAGCCGGAACTCGCCCCCGCGCTGCGGATCGAGCAGGCCGCAGAAGAGGCTCGGGCTGTCGATGTTGGGATGGCAGAGGAAGTCGATCGAGCCGTTCTGCGCCACCAGCGCCAGCGTGTTCATGTCCCCGATCACGCCGTGTTCCGAGATCAGGTTGGGGACGGCGTGGGGATGGTTGGACGACATGGACGCGCGCGGCCTCGACTGATCGGGAGCGGGAAGATTGGTCGCACGCCCGTTTCGTCCAGCAGCGCGGCCACCCGGCGGGCAGGCGGCGACTGATTGCGGGTGCCGCCGCCATCCGGTATCCAGCGGGGCACGCCCGAACCTGGGCGTCGCAGGAAGGCGCGTTTCACCTCGGGCGCAAGGTTTCGAGGGCGCGGTCGGCAGGCAGGGCCGGGAGTCAGCATGAGCGCGATGGAAGACAGCCTGCGGCGGGCCCTGGAAGCGGGCGACACGCGCGATCCGGGCTTTCGCGAAAGCATCTACGCGGCGTCCGAGCGCGCCCTGGAGCGCATGCTGGAGACGCGCGGCTCGGACGAGGCCGAGGCGCTGCAGCAGCGCCGTCAGCTTGCCGAGACGATCAACCGCGTCGAGGCCGAGTATGCCGCCGAGGGGCCGCTGACGGAGACGCAGCCGGCCGGCCCCGCGCCCGCCGCCGACACCGCCTTCCCCGACGACGAGGCCGCCGGATACGCCCGCGAGCCACGCGCCTACGAGCCCGAAAGCGCCTACGCTGCCGAGACCACGGGAGACGAGGAACCGGACGAATGGCGGCCGGGGACAGCCGGCGCGGTGCCGCCGAAGGCCGCGCGGCGTGGCGCCCAGTCGCCCTTCGCCGTGCCGCTCCTGGCGATCGCGCTCGCGATCCTTCTCGGCCTCCTCGCCTATTTCGTGGGCGGCCTCCTGCGCGGCGACGGGCCGGCGGCGACGTCCCCTGCCGCCGATCAGAGCGCCGAGCTTCCGGCGCTCAACTGGATCGACATCTTCAACGGCGACAATCTCCAGGCGCTGTCCACGCCCAACGGCGGGCGCGTCGAGACGGTCGCGCGCGATGACGGGCGCAGCGCGGTCCGCGCCAGCGGGCCTTCGGGCGGCGAGGGCGAGATCGAGGTCGGCATCGGTCCGGGCGTGACGCGCGAGCTCGCCGGCCGCAACATCCGCATCGAGCTCACCGCAGGCTCGCCCGACGGAACATCGCGCGAGTTCGGCGTGCGCTGCCTCTTCGGCGGCGCCAGCACCTGCGACCGGCAGCGCTTCACCACGTCCATGAGCGAGGAAGCCTTCGTCTTCGACGTCGCGGTTCCCCCGGGCCTCGCCTCGGGCGGCAGCCTCGCCCTGTCGACCGGCCTCGACGGCACGGCAAGCGACGTCGACATCTACCGCGTGCGCATCCTGCGCCTGTCCTGACGGGAGCCCCGCCATGGAGGGGGAGGGCGAGGAGCGAAGACGGCGCGACTGGAGCGCCCTGCCGGCCGTCCTGATCCTGGCGGCGGGACTGCTTCTGGACACGGCGCTCGGCGGCGCGCTGCCGCGCGAGGCCGGGCTGGCGATCCTCGCGCTCGGCCTCCTGGCCTACGGCCTCAGCGGCCTCTGGCGCCGCCGCCGGCCGGCGGGGGGGCCGACGGCGCGGGTGCGCACGAGCACCGTCTGGCCGGACGCGGGCATGCGTGGCGTAGTGGAGGCCGTGCGCGAGCCGGCCTTTCTCGTCGACCGCACGCTGGCGCTGCGCTTTCGCAACGACGTCTCGCTCACACCTTTCGGGGCGATCGCCCCGGGCGATCCCATCTCGCTGCGCTTCCGCTCGCCCGACCTTCTGCAGGCGATGGAGGCGGCGGTGGCGACCGGCGAGGCGCAGACCACAGAGTTCGCCGAGCGCAGCCCGATCGACCGCTCGTGGCTGGTCGACATCCTGCCGGTGCGCGGCGCCGGCGGCGGGCCGCCGCCCTTTCTCCTCCTTCTCTTTCGCGACCAGACAGCCTCGCGGCGCCTGGAGCGCATGCGCACCGACTTCGTGGCCAATGCGAGCCACGAGCTGCGCACCCCGCTCGCCTCGCTGACCGGCTTCATCGAGACGCTGAAAGGCCCCGCGCGCGAGGACGCAGCCGCGCGGGAGCGCTTTCTCGACATCATGCTCGAACAGTCGCGCCGCATGTCGCGCCTCATCGACGACCTCCTGTCCCTTTCGCGCATCGAGACGCGCCGGCAGCTCCAGGCCGGTGAGCGCGCCGACCTCGCGCAGGTCCTGCGCTCGGTCGCCCACGAGATCGAGCCGCAGGCGCGCGAGGCTGGCGTCGAGCTGACGCTGGTCGGCCTGGATGCCGATCCGATCTGGGTGAACGGCGACACGGACGAGCTGGTGCAGGTCTTCACCAACCTCGCCGAGAACGCGATCAAGTACGGGCGCGACGGCGGCCGGATCGAGATCGGCATCCAGCCCGCGCCCCCGCTCGCCGGCAAGGCACAGGTCGAAGCGCTGGTGCGCGACTTCGGCAAGGGCATCGCCCCGGAGCACCTTCCGCGCCTGACGGAGCGATTCTATCGCGTGGAAGGCAAGACGCGCGAACGCGGCACGGGGCTTGGCCTGTCGATCGTGCGCAACGTCCTGATCCGGCACCGGACGCGCCTCAGAATCGCGTCGGAGCCGGGTGAGGGCGCCACGTTCAGCGTGCGCTTCGACCGGCTGGACGCATAGCGTTTCGATTTTTGGCGCTGGATCAGCGGCTTAGGCTGTCATCAAACGGATACTCGCTTGTCATAGAGAGGTTGCGCCCCCGCATTAGAGCGTTGGCGGAACCCGAGGCGGCCCGGCGCGGTGCGCGGCTCGGTTCGCTCTCGAAACTCCATGACGGAGAGATCCCTTGCTGAAGACCACGCTCGCCGCGCTCGCGCTCGGCACCGCCCTGGCCGCCACCTCCGCGATGGCCCAGAACGCCCAGCCGATCCAGATCGCCGGCTCCTCGACCGTTCTGCCCTACGCCCAGATCGTGGCCGAGAACTTCGGCGAAGTGTATCCCGACTATCCTACCCCGGTTGTGGAGTCGGGCGGCACGGGCGCCGGCCTCAAGCAGTTCTGCTCGGGCGTCGGCCCGGACACGATCGACGTCGCGAACGCCTCGCGCCCGATCAGCGCCTCCGAGAAGAAGACCTGCATGGACAACGGCGTGACCGACATCCAGGAGGTCAAGTTCGGCTATGACGGCATCGTCTTCGCCACCGCCGCCGGCGGCTCGGACTGGAAGCTGACGCCGACCGACGTCTTCAAGGCGCTCGGCGCCAAGATGGTCGTGGACGGCAAGCTCGTCGACAATCCGAACAAGACCTGGAAGTCGGTCAACGACTCGCTGCCCGACTGGAACATCGCCGCCTATATCCCGGGCTCGAAGCACGGCACGCGCGAGGTCTTCGAGACCAAGCTGATCGAGGCCGGCTGCAAGGCCACCGGCACGCTCGACGCCCTGAAGGCTTCCGGCATGGACGAGAAGGCCGCGGGCGCCGCCTGCCTCCAGGTCCGCAAGGACGGCGCGGCGGTCGACATCGACGGCGACTACACCGAGACGCTGGCCCGCATCGACGCCAACAAGCAGGGCGTGGGCGTGTTCGGCCTGGCCTTCTACGAGCAGAACCAGGACAAGCTGAAGGTCGCGACGGTCAACGACATCGTGCCCTCGGTCGAGACCATCTCCACCGGCAAGTACCCCGTGTCGCGCCCGCTCTTCTTCTACGTGAAGAAAGCGCATATCGGCGTGGTGCCGGGCCTCAAGGAATATGCGGACTTCTTCCTGTCCGAGCAGATGATCGGCCCCGACAGCCCGCTCGCCACCTACGGCCTCGTGCCCGCCCCCGACGCCGAGCGCGAGACCTATCGCGCCGACTTCGACGCCGGCAAGACCATGTGATGCCGAAGGGTCTCGCCGGGCTCCGCGCCCGGCGGGATCCGCCGTCTTCGGCACGGGGCGCGCCCGCTGCGCCCCGTGCCGCTCCATCGTTTCCCTTGAGGGCGGCTCGGCCGCTTCCTATAGCCGGGAGCCAACATGTCGTCCTTAGCGATCCTCGTGGTCTCGCTTCTGATCGCGCTCGGGGGTGCCTTCCTGGGCGCGCGCCGCAGCGCGGCGCTGCGACCGGGACCCGGCGAGAAGCTGCATTCGCGCCCCGTCTACCACGGGGCCTTTGTCTTCGTGTGGTCGGCTCTTCCGGCGCTGGTCGTGCTGATCGCGGCCTCGGTGGCCGGGCCGATCATCGCGGAAGGTCCGGTCCGCCAGGCGGTCGAGGACAGCGCGCCGGGCGGCGCGGTGCCGCCGAGCGTCCGCGCCCAGCTCATCGATGCCCTGGCCTCCGGCATGCGCGTCCTGCCGGCCGACGAGTTCGCGAGCGTCGACGGCCTGCCGCTCAATGAGGTCGTGCCGCTTCTCCAGCGCCGGGGCGTCGCCATCGCCACCGCGACCGATGACGCGATGGTGCGCCCGGCCGCCGCCAAGGTGCGCATCGAGAACACGGTGCAGACCGGCAAGGCGATCCTCACGATCCTCGCCGCGCTGGCCGGCGCGGCCCTCGGCCTCAAGCGCATCGCGCCGCGCCTTCGCGCCCGCAACCAAGTCGAGATCGTGGTCCGCGCGATCCTGATCCTCTGCTCCATGATCGCGATCGTCACGACCATCGGCATCATCCTGTCGATGCTGTCGGAGACGATCGAGTTCTTCCACCGCGTCGAGCCGTCGAGCTTCTTCTTCGGCACGGTCTGGGACCCGCGCTTCGCCGCCGCCGGTTCCACGGGCGAGGCGGGCCAGTTCGGCCTCATCCCGCTTCTGGCCGGCACGCTCTACATCGCCTTCGTCGCCATGCTCTTCGCCGTGCCCGTCGGCCTGTTCGCGGCGATCTACATGGCCGAATACGCCAAGCCGCGCACCCGCTCGGTGGTGAAGCCGCTCCTCGAGGTGCTCGCTGGCATCCCGACCATCGTCTACGGCTTCTTCGCGCTCGTGACGGTCGGTCCCTTCCTTCGCGACGTCTCGGCCCAGATCAACGGCCTCGTCACGGGTGACTACACCAACTTCATCCAGGCCCAGTCGATCCTGACGGCGGGGCTCGTGATGGGCATCATGCTGATCCCCTTCGTGTCGTCGCTGTCCGACGACATCATCACCGCCGTGCCGCGATCCCTGCGCGACGGCTCGCTGGGCCTCGGCGCCACGCGCTCCGAGACCATCAAGCGCGTCGTCCTGCCGGCGGCCCTGCCGGGCATCGTCTCGGCGCTGCTTCTGACCGCCTCGCGCGCCATCGGCGAGACCATGATCGTGGTCCTGGCGGCGGGCGTCGCCGCCCGCCTGACGCTCAACCCCTTCGAGGCGATGACCACCGTCACGGTAAAGATCGTCAACCAGCTGACGGGCGACCTCGAGTTCAACTCGCCCCAGACGCTGGTGGCCTTCGCCCTCGGCATCACCCTCTTCGTGATCACGCTCGGGCTCAACATCATCGCCCTCAGCATCGTTCGCAAATACCGGGAGCAGTACGAATGAGCGACGCGACCTTTCCCGACGCGCCGGTCGCGGCCGCGCCCGGCCGTTCCGCCGCGCGCCGCGACATCGGCCTGAAGCGCCGCTACGCCGCGGAGCGCCGCTTCCGGCTCTATGGCCTCTCCGCGATCCTGATCGGCCTCGTGTTCCTGGCGATCCTCCTGTGGACCGTCGTCGGCCAGGGCTACACGGCCTTCTGGCAGACCGAGATCCGCCTTCCGATCACCTTCTCGCAGAGCGTGATCGACCCGAAGAAGACGGGCGGCAAGGATCTGGCCGCGCTGCGCATCGCCAACTATCCCAAGCTCGCCCAGGACGCGATCGCCCAGAAGCTCGGGATCGACCCCAAGAACCGCACGCAGATGCGCGCGGCGAGCGATCTCGTCTCGCAAGGGGTGCGCACGCAGCTCGCCGGGATCGTCCTGGACGACGTGACCACGATCGGCACGACGCAGGAGATCTGGATCCCCGCCAACTCCACCGTCGACTCGGCGGTGAAGGGCCAGTTCGACCTGTCGATCCCCGAGGAGCGGCGTCCGATCAAGGACCAGCAGCTCCAGTGGATCCGCCAGCTCGAGGCATCGGGCGACCTGCAGCAGCGCTTCAACACGGGCCTCTTCACCTTCGGCGCGTCGAGCCGGGCGGAGACGGCGGGCCTGGGCGTCGCCATCGTCGGCTCGCTCTACATGATGGGCATCGTGCTCGTTCTGGCGCTGCCGATCGGCGTCGCGGCCTCGATCTACCTCGAGGAGTTCGCACCCAAGAACCGGTTCACCGACCTGATCGAGGTGAACATCAACAACCTCGCGGCCGTGCCGTCGATCGTCTACGGCCTGCTGGGCCTTGCGGTCTTCATCAACTGGTTCGGGCTGCCGCGCTCGGCGGCTCTCGTCGGCGGCCTCGTGCTCACGCTGATGACGCTGCCCACCATCATCATCGCGACGCGCGCCGCGCTGAAGGCCGTGCCGCCCTCGATCCGGGCCGCGGCGCTGGGCCTTGGCGCCTCCAAGACGCAGATGGTGTTCCACCACGTCCTGCCGCTCGCCATGCCGGGCATCCTGACCGGCACGATCATCGGCCTCGCCCACGCGCTCGGCGAGACGGCGCCGCTGCTCCTCATCGGCATGGTGGCCTTCGTCGCCGACTATCCGCCGAGCCCGCTCGCCCCCTCCACGGCTCTGCCGGTCCAGATCTACATGTGGGCCAACGAGGCGGAGCGGGCCTTCGTGGAGCGCACGTCGGGCGCTATCATCGTCCTTCTGCTCTTCCTGGCCGTGATGAACATCGCGGCGATCCTTCTTCGCCGCAAGTTCGAACGCCGCTGGTAGGAGCCCACCCATGATGGAACACATGTCCTTGACCGCAGCCAAGCCCACGCAAGCGCCCGCAGCCTTCGCCTCCAAGATGCGGGGCGAGAAGGTCTCGGTCTTCTACAACGCCAAGCAGGCGCTCTTCGACGTCGACCTCGACATTCCCGAGCGCCAGGTCACCGCGCTGATCGGGCCGTCGGGCTGCGGCAAGTCCACCTTCCTGCGCACGCTCAACCGCATGAACGACACGGTCGAGGGCGCCCGTGTCCAGGGCAACATCACGCTCGACGGCGAGAACATTTACGATCCCTCGATCGACGTTGTGGAACTGCGCGCCCGCGTCGGCATGGTGTTCCAGAAGCCCAACCCCTTCCCGAAGTCGATCTACGAGAACGTCTCCTACGGACCGCGCATCCACGGGCTCGCGCGCTCCAAGACCGATCTCGACGAGATCGTCGTCTCGAGCCTGCGTCGCGCCGGCCTGTTCGAGGAGGTCAAGGACCGCCTCCACGAGGCGGGTACGGGCCTGTCGGGCGGCCAGCAGCAGCGCCTGTGCATCGCGCGCGCCATCGCGGTCAGCCCCGAGGTCATCCTCATGGACGAGCCCTGCTCGGCGCTCGACCCGATCGCCACCGCGACCGTCGAGGAGCTGATCGACGAGCTGAAGCAGAACTACACGATCGTGATCGTGACCCACTCCATGCAGCAGGCCGCGCGCGTTTCGCAGCGCACCGCCATGTTCCACTTAGGCAAGATCGTCGAGGTCGGTCCGACCGAGAAGATGTTCCAGAACCCCGACGACAAGCGCACCCAGGACTACATCACCGGCCGCTTCGGCTGACCCGACACGAGACGGCCGGCACCGCGTCGGCAGGGAGGGCATCCCCCATGGAACACCACATCGTTTCCTCCTACGACCAGGAGCTGAAGTTCATCCTGCGCCGCATCTCCGAGATGGGCGGACAGGCCGAACGCATGGTCGAGCAGTCGGTCGCGGCCCTGATCCGCTCCGACTGGGGCCTGGCGCAGGCGGTGGTCGCCGACGACGTCCTGCTCGACGCCGCGCAGCGCGAGCTCGACGAGCGCGCCATCATGACCATCGCCAAGCGCCAGCCGATGGCCCAGGACCTGCGCGAGATCGTCGGCGCGATCCGCATCTCCAACGACCTCGAGCGGATCGGCGATCTCGGCAAGAACATCGCCAAGCGCGTGATCGCGGTCCACGAGCACTCCCAGCCGGTGCAGCTCGTGCGCGGCATCGAGCACCTGTCGGAACTGGCGCTCGGCCAGCTCAAGGACGTGCTCGACGCCTATGCGACGCGCGACCACGTGCGCGCCGAGGCGATCCGCTCGGCCGACGAGGAGATCGACGCGATGTACACGTCGATCTTCCGCGAGCTCCTGACCTACATGATGGAGGACCCGCGCAACATCACCGCCTGCACGCATCTCCTGTTCTCGGCCAAGAACATCGAGCGCATCGGCGACCACGCGACCAACATTGCCGAGACGATCTACTACATCAAGACCGGCAACCAGATGGAGGCCGACCGACCCAAGGGCGACCAGACGACGTCGATCTCGGACGCCACGGTCGCCGGTTCCCAGTCGGCCTGAGGATTGAGATGAGCGCACGTATCGCCGTGGTCGAGGACGAGGAGGCCCTGTCGGTCCTCCTGCGCTACAACCTCGAATCGGAGGGCTACCGCGTCGACACGATCGAACGCGGCGACGAGGCGGACCTGCGCCTCAAGGAGGAGGTGCCCGACCTCCTGATCCTCGACTGGATGCTTCCTGGCCTGTCGGGCGTCGAGCTCTGCCGTCGCCTGCGCACCCGCCCCGAGACCGAGCGCCTGCCGATCATCATGCTGACGGCGCGCGGCGAGGAGTCCGAGCGCGTCCGGGGCCTGTCGGTAGGGGCGGACGACTACGTCGTGAAGCCCTTCTCGACGCCTGAGCTGATGGCCCGGGTGCGGGCGATGCTGCGCCGGGTGAAGCCCGAGCGCATCTCCTCGCAGCTGGTCGCCGGCGACATCGACCTCGACCGCGAGACGCACCGCGTGCGCCGCGCGGGCCGCGAGGTGCGCCTCGGCCCGACGGAGTTCAAGCTCCTGGAGTTCCTGCTCCAGTCGCCGGGCCGCGTCTTCTCGCGCGAGCAGCTTCTCGACGGCGTCTGGGGCCGCGACATCTACGTCGACGAGCGCACCGTGGACGTCCATGTCGGGCGCCTGCGCAAGGCCATCAACCGGGGTCGGCAGCGCGATCCGATCCGCACCGTGCGCGGCGCGGGCTACGCGCTCGACGAGACCTTCTCGGCCGCCCGCGCGCCCGCCCCGCGCAGCCCCGTGCCCGCCGCTCCCTGACGGGCGGCGCCGATTGCGGCTATCGCGGCGCTGCGCCGCGTGCTCCAAGGCGGAAGCCGGCGATGGAGCCGCCCGATCCCGATTCGGACCGCGACCGGGAACCCGCGGCCCCGCCGCCCGCTTCAGACCGTGACCGCGACGATTCAAGGACCTACCATGCTGACCGAAGCCCAGACCGAGGAGATCTCGGAGAAGATCGCCAACCTGTTCCAGGGCATGGACCTGGAGGACGTCGCCAGCATCCTGAAGATCCAGGTCGCCATGCTGGTCACGCAGGGCAGCGACGACGCCGACGGCGCGATCGAGTTCCTCGACGAGATCTACGAGGACGTCGAGCAGATGATCGAGACCTTTCCCTTCGGCGAGGAGGACGAGGACGGCAAGCCGGCGCCCGTCGGCAACTGACCGCGCACGATTTTTTGTGGGAACGAGGTTTCCCCGTCCGGGTTGATCTTGCGACAACCCTGGAACGGAGGACGCCTCCCATGTCCAACATCGAATCCAATATCATCGACCCGCGCGAACCCGCGCCGCCGGACTCGATCGTGCCCCCGAGAGACCATGTCGGCTCGGACGAGGTGCGTGAGCCCGGTCGCAGCTCTCCTCCCATCGAGCGCGACCCGGAGGAGGGTGGCCGGACGCCGGACGATATCGAGCGGGCGCTCGACCATACGCCGATCCTGCCTGTTCCGGCCTGACGGCGGCACCCCTGCCGTCGCGCCTTAACCGGTCGGCAGCCTTCCGGCCCTAGACTTCCCGCGCGGTAGCCTGCCGGCATCGCGCGGGAGAGTTCCATGACGACACTTGCGCCCGAGCGCCGTCTCGCCCCCCACGCGGTAGACCTCGCCGTCCCCTTGCGCACCGCGATCGCCGCCCTGGTCCTCTCCTGCCTGCTCGTCAGCTTCCAGCCTTTCGTCGTGACCTTCGAGGCCAAGACGCCGGACGCCGGAAGCCCGGTTAATCAGCTCGGCTACGGCCTTCTCATGCTGGCGGGCATCCTCTCCCACCTCACCCTGACGCCGCCAGCGCTTCTGCGCCGCATGGCCCATCCGGTCTGGCTGCTGATGGGCTTCTGGCTCGTCTTCGCCTCGTTCCACTCGCCCTGGCCGGACGTCTCGCTGCGCGCCGTCGCCTTCACGCTCGCAGCCATGATCGCCGCGACGGCGGTCTTCGTGCTGCCGCCCGACGCCGGCGCCTTCCGCGTGGCGCTCGCGACCGCCGTGCTGGCCGTTCTCGGCCTCAGCTATGCCGGCATCGTTCTTCTTCCCTCCGCCGCGATCCATCAGGCCGGCGAGCTCGAATCGATCCATGCGGGCCTGTGGCGCGGCATCTACAGCCACAAGAACGTCGCGGGTCCCGTGATGGCCTGCCTTTGCTACGCGGGCTTCTACCTGTTCCGCTGCGGCTGGCGCGGGATCGGCGGCGCAATCGCTCTTCTGTCGGCCTTCTTCGTTCTCGAGACCGGCTCCAAGACGACGCTCGCGCTCCTGCCGGCCGTCGCGCTCCTGGTGCTCGGCGCCCGTCGCATGGGGCGGGTGCCCGCCGTGCTTCTTCTGGCGCTGGCCCTGTCGGCGATGGCCGCCTTCACGCTCGGCACCGTCCTGTCGCCCGCGCTCTACGCCGTCCAGCAGTGGGTACTGCCCGGCACGACGCTGACGGGACGCCTCGATCTCTGGCGCTTCGCGCTCCAGGCGCTGGCCGGGCACGAGTGGCTGGGCATGGGCTTCGACAGCTTCTGGACGACGCCGGCGGTGGCGGCTGCCGAGGTGCCGCTTGGCTCCAGTTGGGATCCCCGGGGCATCGTCAACGCCCATAGCGGCTATCTCGATCTCGTCATCGCCATGGGCTGGCCGGGCCTCGTGTTCGGCCTCCTTCTGATCGTGGCGCTGCCGCTGCGCGACTTCACGCGCGCACGCGCCGACGACGAGGCGAGGCGGCTCGCCGACCTCTTCCTGATGGTGCTTGCCTTCACACTTCTCAACGCTTTCGTGGAGTCCTTCCTGTTCGCGCGCAACGCGCCGGTCTGGATGTTGCTGTGGCTTTCGGTGGCGGGACTGCGGTTCCTGACCCGGCAGCCGCAGGTTGAATCCTCCATCAGGACATGATCAGCAAGACATATCGTGCTGTATTTGGCCGGATCCATTCGCGAGGGTTCCGCGGATATCAGGATTGCGTGCCTTTCAACTGCCACAAACGGTTTCGAGCCTCGGGTTTTCCTGCCTTCGGCTTGAACGGGTTCACAACATTACAAATCAGTCGGGAAGCGTGTGACGGGTTGACAGGCGTCGAAAAAGGTACGCATCGGTTTCCTCTCGCGATCTCGCCGCGCGTATCGTCGCATTCGAATGACCCCGGAGTTTTGTCGTGAAAGTTGAACGTGATCCGATCGATGTGCATGTCGGAAACCGCCTGCGCATCATCAGAACCGCGCGTCGGCTGTCGCTGGAGGAGTTGGGGCGCCGCATCGGCGTCACCTATCAGCAGATCCAGAAGTACGAGACCGGGGCCAACCGCGTGAGCGCCTCGACGCTCTACCGGATCTCGCAGGTCTTCGAGACGACCCCGACCTTCTTCTTCGAGGGGCTCGAGGACAATCGTCCGGAAGAAGAGCCCGCAGCGGCCCGCGAGGCGCTCCAGTCGTCCATCGCGCTCGGCCGAATCGAGGACCAGGAGGTCCGCCGCCGTCTGCGCATGCTGATCGAGGCGCTCGATCCCGGTCTCCACCGCGAGGGATGAAACCGATGCGGCGAGGCGCCTGCGCCTCGCCGCCCGACGGGCTTATTCCAGCGGCAGTGCGCGTTCCGCCAGCGTGAGCCAGTAGGACGAGCCGAAGGGGATGGCCTCGTCGTTGAAGTCGTAGGCGGGGTGGTGGAGACCCGCCGAGGCGCCGTTGCCGACGAAGATGAACGCGCCGGGCCGCTGCTCCAGCATGTAGGAGAAGTCCTCGCCGCCCATCAGCGGAACGGTGTCGCGGTTCACCGCGCTCTCGCCCGCCACCTCGGCCGCGACGTCGGCGCAGAAGGCCGCCTCGCCCGCGTGGTTGAGGGTCACCGGGTAGTTCCGGTCGTAGTCCACCTCGATCTCGACGCCCTGCGCGGCCCCGATGCCGGCGGCGATCTCGCGGATGCGGCGCTCGGCCAGATCGCGCGTGCGGGCCGTCAGCGAGCGCACGGTGCCCGACACGGTCGCGGTCTCGGGGATCACGTTGTGGGCGAAGCCGGCATGGAACTGCGTCACCGACACCACGACGGAATCCAGCGGGTCGACGTTGCGCGAGGCGATCTGCTGCAGCGCCTGCACCAGGGCCGAGCCCGCCAGGATCGGATCGAACCCCTGTTGGGGAATGGCGGCATGGCTGCCGCGACCGCGCAATTGCAGCGTGAACTCGTCGGTCGAGGCCATGATAGGGCCCGGCCGGATCGCGAAATGGCCGAGCGGCAGGCCCGGCAGGTTGTGCATGCCGAAGACCCGGCTGATCGCGAATCGGTCGAGCAGCCCGTCCTCGATCATCGCCTTGGCGCCCGCGCCGCCCTCCTCGGCGGGCTGGAAGATCACGGCGACCGTTCCCCGGAAGCGGCGCGTGGCGGCCAGCGCCTCGGCACCGCCGAGCAGCATCGCCATGTGCCCGTCATGGCCGCAGGCATGCATCGCGTCGGCACGCTCGGAGCGGTAGGGCAGGTCGGCGGCCTCGGCGATCGGCAAGGCGTCCATGTCGGCGCGAAGGCCGACGACCGGTCCGCCCTCACGGCCGTGGATGAGCCCGACGACGCCCGTGCCCCCAATTCCCTCGACCACCTCGTCGCAGCCGATCTCGCGCAGGCGCGCGGCGATGAAGCGGGCCGTGTCGGGCAGGTCGTAGAGGATCTCGGGGATGCGGTGCAGCGCGTGCCGCCACTCGGCGATTTTGGGCGCCTCCGCGGCGATGCGGTTGTTGACGGGCATGAGGACTTCCGGCGATGCCATGAAATGGCGACAAAGGGCCTGTTGATCGGCCTCGGGGCTCCCACCTTGCCACGGAAACGGATCGACTGCGAAGGGGGCGGCTGCGTCGCTCGTCCCAGGCGCGACAAGGCGAGCCGCGAGAATGGCGAACCGCGAGAATGAAAGAGACCGCACGATGACGTCGCTTCTGCGCTCCACGGCCCTGGCCGCGCTCGTGATCCTGGGCGGAGGGGTGTCGGCGCAGGCGGCCAACACGATCGTGGTGGATGTGGCGACCGGCAAGGTCCTGTCGCAGCAGAACGCCGTGCAGCGCTGGTATCCCGCTTCCACCACCAAGCTGATGACGGCCTATCTGGCGCTGAAGGCGATCGAGGCGCAGACGCTGCAGCTCGAGAGCCCCGTCGTCATGACGCGGTCGGCCGCCTTCCAGCCGCCCTCCAAGATGGGCTTCAAGCCGGGTTCGGTGATGCGGCTCGACAACGCGTTGCGCATGATGCTCGTGAAGTCCGCCAACGACGTCGCCTATGCCATCGGCCAGACGGTCGGCGGCGGCTCGGTCGAGACCTTCGTCGCCATGATGAACCGCGCGGCCGCCGACCTCGGCATGCAGGACAGCCACTTCATCAACCCGAACGGCCTGCCGGGCGAGGGTCAGTATTCCAGCGCCAAGGACCTCGCGATCCTCGCCACCACGATCCGCCGCGAGTTTCCCGCCTTCAGCGACTATTTCTCGACCGAGAGCATCACGCTCGACAAGGCGTCGATCAACAACACAAACGGGCTTCTCGGGCGCTTCAACGGCGCGGACGGCATGAAGACCGGCTATATCTGCGCCTCGGGCTTCAACCTCGTCGCCTCCGCCACGCGCGACAACCGCACCATCGTCGCCGTGGTGCTGGGGGCGGAAGGGCCGATCGTGCGCGAGCGCCTCGCCGCCGAGATCATCGAGAACGGGTTCCACGTGAACCCGCGCTCGATCCGCGAGACGGTCGCCGATCTGCCCGCCTCCGAGGGGCCGCCCGCCGACATCAGCGCCGCGGTCTGCTCGTCTGCCGGCCGCACCGCGCGCGCCAACGAGCGCGAATCGGAAGAGAAGCGCGAGGAGACGTTCGGCTCGCCCTACATGACCGAGCTCGACCGCCCCCGGAACACGGTGCCGGTGCGGCTGGGCGGCGCGGCGGCGGGTCGCAACGTCGAGGCGGGCGTCTCGATCATCGCCGACTACGGCATCCCCGTTCCGACCTGGCGGCCCGCCCGGCCGGGCGAGCCGGGCGCGGCCACGCCCGTTTCCGCGCCCATGCCCGGCAGCGCCGAGGCCGTCGAGGAGCAGCGCCGCACCGAGCTGCGTCCCGGCTCCGACCTTCTGAACGCGGCGCGGCAGAACCCGTGATTTCCGATCGCTTCGGCCGGCCGGCCGCCCCGGCAGAGCCCATTCCCGTCACCGTCCTCACCGGCTTCCTGGGCGCCGGCAAGACGACGATCCTGAACCGCCTGCTCGCCGAAGGGGCGCTCCAGGGCGCCGCGCTGATCGTCAACGAGTTCGGCGAGGTCGGGCTCGACGGACTCCTGGTCGAGGGTGCGGGCGAGGGGGTCGTCGAGCTCAACGACGGCTGCGTCTGCTGCACGGTGCGCGGCGATCTCGTGGACGCGCTCCTGCGGCTGGCCGACCGCCGCCCGGCGCCGACCCGGGTCCTCGTCGAGACGACGGGTCTCGCCGATCCGACGCCGATCCTCGCCGCGCTCGCCGCCCATCCCGAGCTTCTCGCCCGCTTCCGGCTCGACGGCGTCGTGTGCGTCGTGGACGCGCTGGCCGGTCCCGAGCATTTCGCCCACCGCATCGAGGCGCGCCGGCAGACGGCGCTCGCCGACCGGCTGGTGCTGACCAAGGCGGATCTGGCCGACCCCGCGCCGCTGCTTGACGCCGTGCGCGAGGTGAATCCCGACGCCCCGATGGTGCGGGCGGAGGCGGTGACCGGGGCAGCGATCCTCGACGCGGGCCTGCGCGATCCGCGCACAGGCCGGCTCGACCCCGACCGCTGGATGGGCGCCGACGAGGCGCGCCGCCATCACCACCATCACCATGACCACGCCGGAGCACACGGGGCGGTGCGCTCGATCGCGCTGCGTCACCAGGGCGCGATGAGCGGGTCCGACATCGAGGCCTTCCTGCAGCTCGTTTCCGCCGAGCCCGGCCTTCTACGGCTCAAGGGCCTGTTCCGCGTCGCCGAGGACGAGGCGCGCCCGCTCGTGGTTCACGGCGTGCGCAGCTATCTGCATCCGCCCGCAAGCCTTCCGGCCTGGCCCGAGGGCTCGGGGCGAGCGACGCGCCTCGTGGTGATCGGCGAGGGCTTGGACGAGCGCCGCCTTCGCGACCTCTTCGCCGCCTTCTGCCGCGCGCCGCGCGCCGACGCCCCGGACCGCGACGCGCTCGTGGACAATCCCTTGAGCGTCGCGGGCATGAGGTTCTAGGCGCGCCCTGCGCCACGCCGGATCAGGAAGCGCCAGCCGCCGCCCGGAGCATCCTCCTGCGCGAGAAGAGCATGGCCCTCGGTGCGGCAGAGATGGGCGATGTCGAGCGGGCTGAGCGGGTCGTCCGCCAGAACCTCGATCACGGATTCGTCAGCCGCCTCGCGAAGGGCCCGCGCGGTGCGCAGGGCCGGCAGCGGGCATTTCAGGCCGCGCAATTCGAGCCGCGCCGCTGTTGCGGCGTCCCGGTCGTCCCTATCTTCGCGTTCGACGTGATCCGCCATCCCTAAACCTCCGGAAGTCCGCCCGCTCATGAGCGACACCTTCATCGACAGCGACTACTCCATCGACCCGCAGAGCGTCGTCGATTTCTGGCGCGAGATCGGACCCGAGGGATGGTTCCGCAAGGACCCCGAGCTCGACCGCACCATCACCAGCCGCTTCGGGGATCTCTACGAGCGCGCCGCGCGCGGCCACCTCGACAGCTGGGCCGACGAGCCGAACGGCGCCCTGGCCCTCGTGATCCTGCTCGACCAGTTCCCGCGCAACATGTTCCGAGGCACGCCCCGCGCCTTCGAGACGGACGAGAAGGCTCTCAAGCTCGCGCGCGCGGCGCTGGCGCGCGGCGACCACTACCATGTCGGCGAGGACGTCAACCAGTTCCTGGCCATGCCGCTCATGCATTCCGAGAAGCTTGCCGACCAGGAGGACTGCGTCCGCTGGATGGGGGAGATCGGCGAAGAGAACGTACCGTTTGCGATCGAGCACCGCGACATCGTGCAGCGGTTCGGGCGTTTTCCTCACCGCAACGCGGTTCTCGGGCGCGAGAGCAGCTCCGAGGAGCTGCGTTTTCTGGAGGAGGGCGGCTTCCAAGGCTGATCGCGTCAATCCTTCATAGATTGGAGGTCAGTTCATTAAGGGCTTCGACCCTAAGCTGTGGTCTGCAAAGAACAGGGCCGATTGGCTGCGGGCAACTAGCTGATGAACGATGCCTCCACCATGCTGCGGCGTGCCGCCTCGCGCGGCGCCGCCGCGGAAGCGATCGAGCCGGGCCAGGCGATCTTCGTCGACAGTCCCCCGCTCGACGCGCACAAGATGCTGGAGCGCCTGTCCCTCCAGCGCAGCTATCGGATCTACGATGCCCATGCCGCCCTCGGACTCGTGGACGAGCTCCAGTTCCTGATGGCCAGGGCGGTCGAACCCAACGTCTTCTTCGAGCCGCGTTTCCTGGTGCCCGCCATGCCGCGCCTCGACGAGCGCGCGGTGAGGCTGCTGGTGGCCCGTGACGAGGGTGCCGATCGCTCGCGCCTGCGGTTCTTCATGCCCTTCACGGTGGAGCGGCCGTCGCTTCGCACGGGCCCGATCCTGCGGGCCTGGAGCCATCCGTTCGGGCCTGTCGGCACCTTGCCGCTCGACGGCGACGATCCCTTGCGCACCGCGCGCGACCTTCTCCTCTCGCTGCGGGACCAGCGCGACCTGCCGCGCACCCTCGTGCTGCCGGACCTCAGGCTCGACGGGCCGCTGACGGCGGTCCTGCGCAAGGCGGTAGCCGCCGAAGGGCTGTCGATCGCCGTCTGCGACCGGCGCACGCGCGCCGCGCTGCGCCCCGGCCAGCCGCTGCCCGCCCGCCAGCGGCGCGAGCGCGATCGCCTCTTGCGGCGCCTCGCCCTGTTCGGGCCCGTGCGCTTCGAGGAGGCGCGCGAACCCGACGCCGTGCGCGAGGGACTGGAGGAGTTCCTGGCGCTCGAAGCCTCGGGATGGAAGGGCCGCCGCCGCACCGCTCTCGCGCAGGACCGCTACCGCGCGGCCTTCGCGCGCGAGGCGGTGAACGGGCTTGCCGAGCGCGGGCAGGCGCGCGTCTTCACGCTCTGGGTGGGCGAGGATGCGGCCGCAAGCCTCGTGGTGCTGGAATCGGGCGGCGAGGCGGCCGCGTGGAAGACCGCCTACGACGAGCGCTTCGCCGCCGCCGGGCCCGGCGCGATCGTCCTGTCGCTGGCGGCCGAGCGGCTCATGGCCGATCCGGCGATCCGGCTCGCCGACTCCTGCGCCGTGCCCGACCATGCGGCCGCCAACCGTCTCTGGCGCTCGCGCACCGAGGTCGGCACGCTGGTGATCGGCCTGGAGCCCGGCCGCGAGCGGGCGACTAGCGACTGCGCGCAGGCGCTGACGGATCTACGCCGACGCCTTCATCGGCGCCACCGGTGGCTGGGCCGGCTACGGCGGACCCTGCGTCTGGGCTGACGGGCCGCTCCGCCTCGAGCGCGCGAATCGCCTCGCGGATCGCGCCGCCGGACACCTGGAGCGCCGCCTCCGCCTGATCTTGGCTGCAGGCCGCGACTTCGGCGACCATGCGGCGCGCGCGCTCGCGCAGCTTGCGGTTGGAAGGGCGCATGTCGACCATGCGGCCTCGAAACACCTTGCCGAGCCGCACCATGACGGCGGTCGAGAAGAGGTTGAGCGCCGCCTTCTGCGCCGTGCCCGCCGCAAGCCGCGTCGATCCCGCCAGCACCTCCGGCCCGGTACGCAGGAGAACCGGATGCTCGGCGGCTTCCAGGAGGGGCGTGCCGGGATTGTTGGCGAAGCCGATCGTGAGCGCCCCGCGCGCCCGCGCCGCTTGCACCGCCGCGATCGTGTAGGGGGTGCGGCCGCTTGCGGCCAGCGCCACGACCACGTCGCCTGGCCCGACTCGCATCTCCTCGACCGCCGTCGCGGCGGCGCCGCCCTCGTCCTCGGCGCCTTCGCGCGCCTGCGAGAAGGCGCCGAGACCGCCGGCGAGGAGAAAGACGCAACGCTCCGTCGGCCAGGAAAAGGTCGGACCGAGTTCGACCCCGTCCAGCATGGCGAGCCGGCCCGATGTGCCGGCGCCGCAGTAGACGAGGCGTCCCTGTCCGGCGGCGAGGCGATCCGCCGCCGCCTCCACGGCCGCGTCGATCTGCGGCAGCGCGGCGCGCACGGCGCGCAGCGCCTCGTCCTGGCCGCCGATGAGAGCCTCCAGAAGCCTCGGGCCGGGAAGGTCTTCGAGGTTCCTGAACCGCTCGTCGGCCCGTTCCGTCTCGTCGCTCACCTGCGTCCGCCCCGCCTGTCGTCCCATGCCTACGACGAATGCCCCGGGCGCCGGCCCGTTCCCGCCCGGGCTCGTGCCGTCTCGACGGCTCGTCATGTCCCTGTCACAACCGGCTGCCACGACCCGCCGCGTCCCGATCTATCGCGAGTCCGCCCTCCATGGCCCTGCCCATCGTCCTGTCCGGCCTTTCCAAGCGCTTCGGCTCGTCCGCCGCCGTGAACGACGTGTCGTTGCAGATCGCGGCGGGCGAGTTCCTGGCGCTGCTCGGGCCGTCCGGCTGCGGCAAGACCACGCTCCTGCGCATGATCGCGGGCTTCGAGACGGTGAGCGCCGGGCGCATCCTCTTCGGCGACCGGTTGGTGGCGGGCGAGGGCGTCTATGTCCTGCCCGAGGAGCGCAACGTCGCGATCGTGTTCCAGTCCTACGCGCTCTGGCCGCACATGAGCGTCGGCGAGAACGTCGCCTATCCCTTGCGCGTTCGTCGGCGCACGCGGGCCGAGCGCGAGGCCAAGGTCGCCGAGGCGCTCGCGGCGGTGGACCTGTCGGGTTTCGAGGGGCGGCGCATCGCCGACCTGTCGGGCGGCCAGCGCCAGCGCGTCGCGCTCGCCCGGTGCCTTGCCATGGACCCCGGCATCATCCTTCTCGACGAGCCGCTCGCCAATCTCGACGTCCACCTGCGCGCCTCGATGGAGGAGACCTTCGCGCGGTTCCATCAGCGCACCGGCGCGACCATGGTCTACGTCACGCACGACCAGAGCGAAGCCATGGCCATGGCGACGCGGGTCGCCGTCATGGAGAAGGGCCGCGTCCTCGAATGCGCGCCGCCCGTCGCGCTCTACGGCGAGCCGGCCAGCGAGGCGGTCGCCCGCTTCATCGGCGACGGCCGCGTCGTCGACGCGGACGTCCTGTCGGGCGACGGCGCGGGGCGCTGCCGCATACGCCTGCTCGGCACCGAGGCCGAAATCCGCTGCGCGCCGGGCCGAACGCTTCGCGGCCCCGGTCGCGTCTGCCTGCGGGCCGAAGGGCTCGAACTGGCCCCGCCCGGCGATGGTTTTGCGGCAAAGGTCCTGGCCGCCTCGTTCAAGGGCGCGCACACGCGCCTCTCGGTCGAGCCTTCAGCGGCGCCCGGCGTTGCGCTGAGCGTCGCCTCGCCGCGCCCCGCGGCCGTGGGCTCCACGGTCTGGCTTCGAGCGGTGGATGGCTGGCTGCTGCCGCGCCCGGGGGACGCAGCGGCCGCAACGGTCGGGGAAGGGATCCGCGAGCTCGCCTAGCGCGCCCAGGGCAGGACGCCGGGCGGCAGGCGCCGGCCGAAAAGCGTCGTGACGAGCATGATGGCAAGGATCACCGCAACGGTCGAGGTGGCGAGCGCGGCCGCCAGCGTCGAGCGGCCCGCGTCGTCGAGGTTGAACACCGCGACGCCCAGCGTCTCGTTGCCGGCCGACCAGAGGAGCGCCGAGACCGTCAGCTCGTTGAAGGCGGTCATGAAGACGAGGATGGCCCCCGCCGCCGCGATGGGGCCGAGCGTCGGCAGGGCGATCGTCACGAGACGGCGCGTGAAGCCCGCCCCACTCATGCGCGCCGCCTCGTCGAGGCTGGCGTCCATCTGCAGCGCCCCGGCCACCAGCGGGCGAAGCTCCAGCGCCAGGAAGCGTGCGAGATAGGCGATGAAGATGATCCAGATCGTGTTGTAGAGGCTGAAGCCGAGAACGGGGAGCGGGCGCAGGAACAGGAGGATCGCGGCGATCGCGAGCACGATACCGGGCAACGCGTAGGGCAGGTCGGTCGCGCCGTTCAGCGCACGCAGGAGCTTACCGGGACGCTGGGCCGCCAGGACCGCGAGCGGCACGGCGACGACGAGCAGCATCAGCGCCGCCACGCCCGCCAGCAGGAAGGAGTTGCGGAAGGCGCGGATCGTCGCATCCTGCCGGAACAGGACCTCGCGGTAGTTGTCGAGCGTCGCGGAGGTGCCGTTCAGCGGCACGCCGTAACTTGCCACCAGCGAGGTCGTGAGAAGCGCCAGAAGCGGTGCGACCACGAACAGGAGCACGAGGCTCCATGCGCCGATCTCGATCGGCAGCCGCCAGCGTCCGAGCGGATAGGCCAGCGCCTGCGAGGGCGCGCCGGCGAGCCGGTAGTCGCGCCCCCGGAGCGCCACGCGCTGCACGAGGAAGCCGCATGCCGCCAGAACCGCGACCACCACCGAGAGCACCGCGACCTCGGCGATGACGGCCGGCCCGAAGCCCGCGAGGCGCTGGTAGATGAGGGTCGAGAGCGTCGAGAGCCCGGCTGGAATGCCGAGAAGCGCCGGCACGCCGAAGTTTCCCGCCGCCGAGACGAAGCTGATCGCCCCGCCCGCCACCAGCGCCGGCGTCATCAGCGGCAGAACGACCGTGCGCAGCACGCGCCAGCGCCCGGCACCGCTGGAGCGCGCGGCCTCCACCAGCTCGCGCGGCAGGGCGCGCAGGCTGGCGCGCAACGCGAGAAAGACGAGGGGTGCGTTCTGGACGCCGAGAACGGCGACGATGCCGCCCAGCGAATAGGCCGGGTTCGGCGCGCCGAGGCGGGGTGCGATTCCGAGCGTGTTGAGGAGCGGGCTCGCCGGACCCAGCATCTGCGCGAAGGCGAGCGCGGCGACCTGCGGCGGGATCATCATCGGCACAAGGAAGGCGAAGACCAGCGCGCCCTTCAGCCGGACGTCGGTGAGTGCCACGAGAAGCGCCACGGCGCTGCCGAGAAGGAGCGCGATCACGGTTCCACCGAGCGCGGTCAGGAGCGTCGTGCCGGTGGCGGTCCAGGTCGAGCGCGCGGACAGAACCGAAGCCGCCGTCGAGAGGCCCGGTACGCCGCCGGGCGCCACCGCCTCGAGCGCGAGCCGCGTCACGGGCAGGACGCAGACCAGCCCGACGAAGAGCGCGACGAGGATCAGAGCCGTGCGCTCGCCGCGCGAGGCGGCGAGCGGGGTCGTGTTCGCCAAGGCGTCAGCCGCCGAAGAGCTCGGTGAAGCGGCGCTTGTTCTCGCCCTCGGCCTCCAGCGCCTTCGCGGCGTCGAGCGGCATGAGCTTGATCGTGTCGCGCGCCGGGAAGCCGGCCGGACCCTCGACGCCCGAGCGGGCGGGGAGGTAGCCTTGCTTGGCGGCGAGCTTCTGGCCGTCCTCGCTGAGAAGGAAGTCGACGAAGAGCTTGGCGGCTTCCGGGTTCCTGGCGGTCTTCAGGACGGCGACCGGCTCGGTCACGGCCGTCACGCCCTCCGTCGGCCAGACGAAGCGCACCGGCGCGCCCTTCTGCGCCTCTCGGATCGGCATGTAGTCGACGATCACGCCGAAGGCCTTCTCGCCGCCGGCCACCGACTTCATCACCGCGCCGTTGCCGCCCGACGCCGTCGCCCCGCCCTTGGCGAGCGCCTCGACATAGGGCCAGCCGAAGTCGGGGTTCTGGACGAGGGCCGCGAGATGCACGAGCGCGGCGCCCGAGGTCAAAGGGCTCGGCATGGTGAGCTGCGCGGCGAGCGCGGGCTGGGCGAGGTCGCGCCAGGAGGCCGGCTGCCCTTCGGCGCGCGTGTTCCCCATGAAGCCGGTCGTGATCAGCTTGGTCGAGAAGTAGGTGTGGTCCTTGTCGAAGAGCGAGGCGTCGAAGCCCTCGGTCTTCGCCTCCGGGAAGGCCATCAGGCGGCCGTCGCGCTTCAGCCCCTCCATGGTCACGCTGTCGGCGATGAGCAGGACGTCCGGCTGCGGGCTTCCGGCCGCGAACTCGGCCTGGAGCTTGGCCATGACCTTGGTCGTCCCCTCGCGCACCCATTCCACGTCGATGCCGGGATGGGCGGCCTCGAAGGCGTCGGCGGTGGCCTGCGCGTCCTCGTTCGGCTGGCTCGTGTAGAGGACGAGCTTGGACGCCTCGGCCAGGGCGGCGCCCGGCAGGAGGGCGGCGGCGGACACCGCAAGGGCGGCGAGAAGGCGCATCATTTGGAGAGCTCCCGGAATCGGCGCCGGGGCTCCGGCGCAAGAGGCGTCTTAGGATGACGACAGGCGCTTAACCAGCACACGTGACGCCTGTATGACCATGCGGACCGTCGTCGCGCCGACATGAGCGCGGTCTAAGCGGAGCAGGGCGTGGCGCTCGCCGTGCTGTTCCGGCTCGGGAGAACCTCGCCGCTTGATCGAGATGCTCAGCCCCGTTGCCGAGTTTCTGCGCGTCCACGCCGCCTGGACGGGGCCAGTGACGGCGCTCGCCTGCCTCCTGATCACGCTTCCGGGCATCGGGCTTCTCATGCCGGCGGCTGCGATCATGCTCTTGGTCGGCAGTCTCGCGGGGGCGGGCGCCATTCCCGGGACGGACGCCTTCGTGGGTTCCCTGATCGGGACGGTGGTCGGCACCAGCTTCGGCCACGAGTTCGGTCGCTGGTCGGGGCCGGGCTTCCTGCGCCGCCGGCCGCTGCGCCGCCACAGGCGGCAGATCGCCCGCGCGCGGCTCTTCTTCCGGCGGCAGGGGTCGCTCGCCCTGCTTCTCAGCCGATTTCTCGGACCCTTGCGCTCGATCGCGCCCTTCGTGGCGGGCACGATGCGCATGCCGCGCCGTCGCTTCGAGGCCGTCAACGTCCTGTCGGCGGTCCTGTGGGTGGCCGTGATGCTCGCGCCCGGCTGGCTGACGCTGAAGGGGCGCGTGAACCTTGACCCCTCGGTCGCCACCGAGATCGCCGCCCCGTCCGCACCCTGACGGGGCGGGCGGGGCGGCGGGAGCCTTACTTCGCCAGCCCGTCCACGGTCCAGAAATGCGTCTCGCCGGACGAGTCGTCGGTGCCGTCGTTGTCGGTCACGACGTAGCCGCGGCCCGTGGCGTCGATCGCGAGGCCCTCGACCTTGTCGACGACGTAGCCGTTGGTGCGCTTGAGGTCGGGCAGGAGGTCCCGCACGGTTTCCTTGGCGACGGTCGGAAGCTCCCCGCCGAGCGGGGCGGGCTTGAGATCCGCCAGCGCGACGCGCGTCACGGCCTTGAGTCTGGCCGCCTCGCCGATGCGGTTGTCGCGCTCGATCAGGTAGGCGTGGTCGCCGTGGATCGCGATCTCCGACAGCCCGACCCAGCCGCCCTCGCCGGCGGACGCCTCGAGCGGATAGCGCACCGCGCCCCAGCTCTTGGCGGCCGGGTCGTAGCTGAGGAGCTTCGTGGTGTTCTTCGGGTCGTCCTTCCAGGGGCGCTGCACCGCGACCCAGAGCTTGCCGTCGGCCATGGCGACGCCTTCCGCGCCGAAGCGGGTCTGCGCTTCGAGAAGCGCGGCCGGGAAGGGCACCTCCTCCTGGATCGCGCCCTTGGCGTCCACGTGGATCAGCGCGTGCGGCACCTTCTTCTCGGCATCGCCCTCGTTGGCGAGCCAGAAGCCGCCCTGGCCATCGGGCACGAGGCCCTCGATGTCCATGCCCTTGGCCGGCTGGCCGTCGCGCGTCACGACCATCGCATCGGTGATGCGGGCGGGGGTCTGCGTCGCATCGATCGCGTAGATCGTCGGCGCCTTCTTGTAGATCGAGTCGCTGGCCGCGTGGAGGAAGCCCGCCCGACCGGGATCGGCCGAGAGCGCCGACAGGGCGCCCCAGCCGATCGGGTGGCCGTCCTTGTCGTCCGAGACGATCTCGGGATAGCTCGAGCGGCCCTCGGCCCGCTCGTAGATCGTGACATGCGAGCGCGCACCGCCGTCCTCGACGAGGTCGGCCTCGTTGGCCACCGCCAGAAGGTTGCGCGAGGGAATGGCGACCGCGCCCTCGGGCGAGATGCCGGTCGGCAGGAGCTGAAGGAACTGCGGCGCGTCGCCCGTGTCGCGATAGACGCCGACCACCGAGGCGCGCTCGGCGAGCACGAAGAAGAGCCTCTCGTCGCCGAAGCGGCCTGTCTCGAGCCCTTCCGGCTCGATGCCCTTGGCGTCGGAGCGCTTGTCCGGGTAGTGCCCCGCTCGCATCGCCTCGTATTCGAACGCGGGACCGGACTCGTAGAGGACCTTCCCATCGCGCGCGAAGATCGTGAAGCCGCGCGTGCCGCCCTTCCAGTCGCCCTCGTTGGCCGTGACGAGGCGGTTCTCGTCGAGCCACTTCACGGCGTCGGGCTCGCGCGGGCGCGCGTCGATCGTGTCGGTCGGGCGGATCTGCCCGTCGTCCTTGGCATCGACGCCTTCCAGAGCCAGCGTTCCCGCCGAGAAGTGACCGGTGACCTTCGCGGTCTTCGGATCGACGATCGTGACGAGGTTGTTCTCCTGCAGCGTCACGGCGATCTCGCCGCTCGCGTTGAAGCTGACGAACTCGGGCTCCGGGTCTTCCGGCGCGATGTCGCCGAGCCCCGTCATGTCGACGCGCCGCAGGCCCGCGCAGTCCGGGGTGCCGTCCTTCAGCGGCAGAAGGGCGAGATAACCCGCCGGCATCTGGGGCAGGGCGCCGTCGTTGCGGTCCTCGTCGCGCTCGTTCTCAATCGCGACCGCAAGCACCGACTTGTCGGGCGAGACCGCGACCGAGTCCGGCTGGCCGCCGAGATCGCAGCTCGCCAGCTCCTGGCGCGTCGCCATGTCGACGACGCCAAGGCGGCCCGACGGATTGGCGCGGTTCTCGGACGTGTTCACCGCGACCAGCGCCTTGCCGCCCACCACGGTCACCGAGGTCGGCTCGCCCCGCATGTCGAGGAAGCCGCCCGCCTTGGGCGCGCGCGGATCGGCGATGTCGACGAAGCCGACGCCGCCGAGCGGGCTGTCGGAATAAACGAGCGTCTGCCCGTCCTCGCTCGCCGCGATGATTTCGGCCGAGGTCGTCTCGCCGGCCCGGCCCTCGGGCGCGTTAGCGGGAACTGCGAAGGAGGCGACGCGGTTGAACATCGGCTCGGCGCCGGCCGCGAGCGTCGAGGACGCGAGCAGGAGGGCGGCGAGGGCGGGCATGCGGCGCGAGGTCATACGGGGCCTTCCGGGTAGCGTTCGGAGAATCAGATGCCGCTTCCAACCAGTCGCCTGTTACAGTCGCATGACATTTCGTCCTGCCGCCGAATGTCGCGAAGAAGCCATCAAACCGTCGTGGGGTGCCGCTAGAAGCCCGCCTGCAAGACCACCGCATGAGGAGCCCACCGCGATGTACAACCTCTTCCAGCACCGCGAGGATCCGAGCATCGTCTGCGCCCTTCCGGACGGCGGACGGCTCCCCCCGTTCCTGCGAGACAGGGCTTGGCGCTTCGGCGGCAAGGTCGATGACATCCGCGCCGAGCAGCTGTCCTTCGATGTCTCCACGGTCGACGCCGTGCTGCGACAGAACGGCTTCTACATCTACACGCGGCTCTGATAGTCCGTAGCCGGGTACCGATCGCTGCCCTCAGCGTCACGGAACCGTGAGGGTGGGCGCGTTCTTACTCGGGTCGACTTCCAGACCCGAGGAGCATGCCTTGACGAACCGCTTCACCCTCCAGGACCCGCGCAAGCAGTACCCGCAGCCGCCCTTTCCGCGCCAGCCGCAGCCCGTGCCGGGCATCGCCTCGAAGATGGACCCCGTGCCCGACCACGGCGAGACGAGCTATGTCGGCTCGGGGCGGCTGAGCGGGCGGCGCGCCCTGATCACGGGCGGCGACAGCGGCATCGGCCGGGCGGCGGCGATCGCGTTTGCCCGCTAGGGCGCGGACGTCGCGATCAGCTATCTCGCCGCCGAGGAAGCGGACGCCAGTGAAGTCGTCGCGATCATCGAGGCGGAAGGGCGCCGGGCGCTTGCGCTGCCGGGCGACATCACCGACGAGACCTGGGCGCGTGAGATCGTGGAGCGCACGGTGAAGACGTTCGGCGGCCTCGACATTCTTGTCGTCAATGCCGGGCGCCAGCAGAACCGCGAGGACATCTCGAAGGTCACGTCCGAGGACTTCGACAAGACCCTCAAGACCAACCTCTACGCGCTGCACTGGATCGCGCAGGCCGCCGTGCCGCACCTGCCGGCGGGCGCCAGCGTGATCACCACGGCGTCGGTGCAGGCCTACGACCCCTCGGCCATCCTCCTCGACTACGCCACCACCAAGGCCGGCATCGTCGCCTACACCAAGGCGCTCGCCAAGCAGCTGATCGAGAAGGGCATTCGCGCCAATGTCGTCGCGCCCGGCCCGTTCTGGACGGCGCTCCAGTCGAGCGGCGGCCAGCCGCCGGAGAAGGTGCAGCAGTTCGGCGCCGAGAGCCAGATCGGGCGTCCCGGCCAGCCGGTCGAGATCGCGCCGGTCTACGTGCTTCTCGCCAGCCAGGAGGGAAGCTACATCACCGGCGAGGTCTACGGCGTAACCGGCGGCGCCGGCATAGCCTGACCCAGGGTGCCCGTTGCGGTGGCCGTCGTATGCGGTGGCCACCGCACAGATGCGACGGTTTCCGGTGCGCCGGTCATCTGCGCACCGGAAACCGTTTGCCTTACCGTGACGGGCTGCGATGAGCCGGCCGGCGAGGGAGCGAGCCGGACACCCATCGCTTGATGATCGATCTTTTCGGGGCTCTTTGCGAGAAGCGTCGTACGTCTGCCGATGGCTGGCGCGGTGAGCCTCTGCTTTTCGGCCATACTTCTCGGTCGCTCCGGTCTAGCCGAGCTGGATCGCGACCGCGACCCCAGGGTCTTTCGCGACGTTATCGCACCCGCAACCATCGCACCCCTGCGACGAACCGCCGAGACCATGGGGTTGGCCAACGCCATCCCGTCGATCGACGTCCAGGCGAAGAGCTATGGCCGCACCACGGCCTTCAACATCTCTGACGGTGGGGAGCTGCGGTTGGGCGGTGGGCTGGTCCAGCTCAATGACTGCGCCGAGCAGGCACTGTACCGCAAGGCCAAGGCGACGCTGGTCGGGGTTGGGGGCTACGCGGGCGTGCCCGCGAGTTCGTCCTGAAGATCTGAAGCGACGCAGCTCTCAGTCCGATTGAGGTGCTGGTTCCTCGCGTTATCTCGCCAAAATCCGTTACGGCCATACCGTTGAAGCCGTAACTGCCGACCTATCTCGACTGTTGCCGCAAGATCATCGACGGCGCCGTTGGAATGGGGGGCAACCTCGAGGCGCGCACCCTCGCCATCGAAGTCGCGATACAGCACGACGACCGGATGGTGGTGACCGACATTCCCGGCGCTGCGGTGGTGAACGAGGGTAAGTGCGCCCACGACGTCGTAGCGGAAGGCGAGTCCTCGTCATAATGATGCGCGAGCTGCCCGGCACCGGCACCGCGCAGGTCACAGCCGGCTTCGCCTCATGAGTGCGCCGCGTCTGAAGTTGTCGAAGCGCAGATCACGACAGTCGTGGAAGGTGCGACCGCTGAGCGTCTCAGGCATCTGCTCCGATTTCCCCGAGGCCGAGCCCGGTCAAAGCGGTATGGCGAACGATCCCAGGACCCACGGCGCCATCGACGAAGCGGTCGACGACGTGATGTCCGAGGTGGCGCGCATCGCGAATGACCACGGTGAGCAGGCTCAGGAAACAGCTCTCAAGCGACACGACGCGGTGAGGCTTCCGGCAGAGTGAGGTGCGACACCACCGTTCCTCGCAACGCTGCCCGGGCTGCGCCAGATCAAAGAGCGCTACGAGCAGGAGGAGCATCCGCCCATGTCGATCGTCAAACTGCCCGAGGAGGCCTTCTATAAGGCCGACCCAAGTCCGGATGGACTCTTCTACCAAGCGCCGCGTTTCGTGACCCACATCGACGACCGCGCGATCGACGCGCTCGCGCGTTTCTACGGAGAAATGATCCCTCCCGACGCGCGCGTCCTCGACCTCATGTCGAGTTGGGTCAGCCATCTGCCGGACGGTGGACGCTACGCCGAAGTCGTCGGTCACGGCATGAACGCGGAGGAACTCGCCGCCAATCCCCGCCTCGATCGGTGGTCCGTGCAGGATCTCAACCGCGACGCCAAGCTCGACCTGGCCGATGCAAGCTTCGACACCGCCCTGATCTGCGTTGCGATCCAGTATCTGGAGAGGCCCGTCGAGGTGCTCCAAGAGGTTCATCGCGTCCTCAAACCAAGCGGACGGGTCCTCGTGTCCTTCTCGAACCGCTGCTTTCCGACCAAGGCCGTCGCGATCTGGCAGGCACTGGGTAACGACGATCACGCATGCCTCGTCGAGCTGTATTTGGGGGAAGCGGGCTTCGGCGCGGTGGCGACACATATCCTCCGGACCGCGGACGGGAAGGGGGATCCGCTGACCATCGTAGCGGGAGTCCGTTTGTATCGTTGAGCCTTCTGGACCGAAGCCGAGGCGGCGCCGCCGACCGCCAGACAGCCGAAGGTCGGGGGCAGGCATCGGTACAAGCGCTTGGGTGGGAGGGGAGGGGGCCCATTCGAGCCGCGTCGGAGAAAAAGCGGAACTCCGAAACTTTTCCGTTGACGGGTTCGATAGACCCGCCTACATAGCAG
>NZ_BBWK01000074.1 GCF_001463765.1 Aureimonas sp. AU4
CCGGCCCCCAGGCGAGGCACATCGCGTGGCCCGAGCCCATCATGATGTCGACGGTCGTGCGCAGGCTCTGCGGCCAGCGGGACCGGGGACCGAGAGGTGTCGTCGCCCAGTCGTGATCGTCCACATGCTGCTGCATCGTGATCGTTGGGGCTGGCTGTCCCTTGGCCTCAAGCTGAATTGTCCGGGGCATGCCTTCGCTCTCGATCCGGCTCGGTCAGCGAGCGAAATGGCGGAAGACCATCCCTAACCTGTTCGGTCTGCAACAGAAAGCCGAACTGCGTCAGCTTTGCTCGCAACAGGAGCAAAAGCGGACAGGCGGGAAACCACCCCTTCCCGCTATCCGCGGGTCCTATGTCCACACATGTCCGGACGTGTCCAATACCCGCCTGAGTTGCCAACCCTCATATGCCGAGCAACGACATGAGGGTCTTCGTCCATGGCCACAGCCCAGCTCTTTCTCAGCGGCGCACGCGTCACCCCTGACTTTCGCGAAGCGCTGCACGACGCGGCCAACCGGGCGGGCATCACACCCAACGAGTTCGTCATCACGGCCGCGGCCGAGAAGCTCGCCGAGCGAGGTGCCAGCTTCCGCGGCGTCTTCCGTCCCGGCGACATGCGCGACCATCGCCCGCGACGAGATCTTTCGCAGCGTCTGATCAGCGACGTTGCCGGAACCGGGCGCTCCTGAGTTGGACATGATCCCTTCCGGAGGACAGGCCTGATGGCGGCCCGCGAGGTCAAACGCACGCTCACCGTCACCGCCGACACGAGCGGTCTGCGGAAGGGTGCGCAGGACATCCAGCAGTTCGGCCAGGGGGCTGATAGCGCAGCGGCGTACCTGAAGCGGATGCGGGCGGAGCTCTCGGCGACCGACTACCGATCGCTCGCGGCCGGCTTGAAGCCCGTCATCGCCGCCGAGAAGGAGATGGCCGCCATGGCGCGCGAGGCCGAGCGCGCCCTGAAGCCGTTCGCCGCCGAGATGCGCAAGACGCAGATGGAGGCGTTGAAGGCTGCCGAGACGCTGAACAACCGGCGTTTGTCGGAGGCGAAGGCCGCCGAAGCGCTTCGCAAGACCTACGACACCGGCTACCGGAACGCGCAGGCGTATCTGCGGGTCGAGGAACAGGTCGCTCGCCAGATCGAAGCGCGCAACCTCACCGTCGAGCAGGGAAGCGTCGTTCTGGCCGGCGCCGCAACACGATTCAAACAGATGGGCAACAGCGCGGGCGCGGCGAACCAGAACGTTCGTCTGACGGCCAACCAGATGCAGGGCCTCGGTTATCAGTTGAACGACATCGGCACGATGGTCGCCTTGGGCGCGTCGCCGTTCCAGGTGATCGCGTCCCAAGCCGGTCAGGTCGTGCAGGTGCTGGGCGACGGTCCGCAGGGCATGAAGGGCTCGCTGTCGGCGATCGGCGCGAGCCTGGCCGGGTTTGCCCGTGCCATTCCCGCCGCTGGCTATGTCGTGGCGGGCGT
>NZ_BBWK01000075.1 GCF_001463765.1 Aureimonas sp. AU4
GTGGCGGGCGTCACCGCCGCTGTCGGCGCGCTCTGGTACATGACAAAGGGCCCCGAAGCCCGGTCGGCCGAGGAGAGCGTCAAGTCATTCGAGGGGGCGCTCAAGCGCCTCGAAGCGGGATGGAAGGGCGCCGGTAACGCCGCCCGCGAGCACTACGAGCGAGCGCAGGGCCTTGCCGCCGGCAACCCGTCCGCTGCCCTTCTCGATACGCAGGCCCGTGCCCGCGAGTTGCGCCAGGACTATCAGGCCGCCGTCCGCGACCTGAACAGCGCTCCAGGACTAACCGAGAACATCCTACGGGCCCGCTCGGGCGGTATGTCCGACGCTCATCGCGAGATCCGGGATCTCTACACGGATCTGCGTAAGGGGCGGATCACGGCGAAGGAGTTCGCCGCTGAGATGCTGCGCATTCGGCTCGATCCCGCATCGCCGACCTTCGCAGCGCAATTCGCCGATCAGATTCGCATCGCCAGCGAGCGCGCCCAGGACCTCGAGCGGCAGATCAATGCTGTGGCGGACGCTGCGGCGAAGCTCGGCGGCAAGGGCGGCAGGGTCACGTCCAACCCGAACGAGGCGAACCCCTTCGATCTGCGCGACCGCTTCGGCGGCGTCACCGGAACGCTAGGCAAGCTCGATCCCGCAGCAATGGACGGCTTCCGCGATCAGCTGCGCGGTCAGCGCGAGGGCCTCGAGGCCTACACGGATGCGGCGAAGGCCGCGCAGAACGCACTCAGGAACTTCGACCTGTCGCCGGTCGAGCGGCAGCTCGCCGACACCGCACAGACGTATGACCAGCGGATTGCCGCCTACAAGCGCGCCACGACCGATACGATCGGTCTTGCCGCCCTGCAGGCAGAGAAGGAAGCTGCGCTCGCCTTGATCTCGAAGGAGGCGACCCGCAGTGAGGAGACGCGCCGCGCCGGCTATGCGCTCGACCTGAAGGCGGTCGGTGACATCACCGCAGCGCAGAAGGCGGCCACCGCCGGTCAGCGTGCGTTCAACGACGCAATCGGCCAGGGCTATGATCAGTCCTATGCCGCCGCACGATCTGCCGAGGCAAGCGCGCTGACGATGGCGCAGGCGCGCCAGCAGGCGAGCCAGGCCGCGACCGAACAGGCACGCGCGACGCAGCGCCAGATCGAGCAGGCGCAATTCGAGTACGACGTGGTCGGCAAGTCGGTCGGCGAGGTCGCGCGCCTACGCGCCGAGTTCGAGCTGCTCGCCCAAGCGAAGGATGCGGCGCGCGCAGCGGGCTTCGATGACGCGACGGTCACGCTCACCGACAGCATGCGCCAGCAGGCCGAGCAGATCGGGCGCCTGACCGAGGCGACGCAGCGCCTGAACTTCGAGCGCGACCTGCTCTTTGACCGTCAGCAGGCAACGCGATCGCCGGAAGATCAGCGGATCGCCGATCAGCTTCGATCGATCGGCGTCGAGTTCGAGAGCGCACAAGGTAAGGCGGATGCGGCGCAGCTGCGGCTGAACAACCGCCTGCACGAGGCGAACGATCGCCTCTACGACATGCGCGATGCCGGTAAAAAGGCGTTCGGCGACCTGATCTCGTCCATCGGCGAGGGCGAAGGCGCGATCGACTCCATCGCGAAGGCCTTTGCGGGTCTCGGGCAGCAGTTGGCCAGCGCCGGCTTCGATCGTCTGTTCGGCAACCTGTTCGACGGCAAAAGCGGTGACGCCAAGGGCGGCGGTCTGGCTGGACTGCTCGGCCAGATCGGCACCACGCCTCCGCGCATTGCGGCGAACACGAACGCAGGCGGCGCGACCGGCTACGTTCCGACGCCGACCGCTCGCCCGACGGACTTCGGTCAGGCGGCAGCCGCCGTCAGCGGTCAAGTGATGACCTACGCCAAGCGCTTCAACTCCGGCGTCGACACGCGTCTGATGACGATCCTTGAGACTGCGGCTCAGCGCTTCCCCGGCTACCGCGTGGAGGCCATCTCGGGC
This sequence comes from Aureimonas sp. AU4, assembly GCF_001463765.1. Lineage (GTDB taxonomy): Bacteria > Pseudomonadota > Alphaproteobacteria > Rhizobiales > Rhizobiaceae > Aureimonas. Next base: position 1,960 of record NZ_BBWK01000075.1, read on the forward strand.
GTCGCCTCCCGGCCCGGGAACAAAGGGTTCCACCCCAAAGGCATGGCAGCTGACGTCCAAATCTACGACGCCAGCGGGCGGGCCCTGAACAACTACCAGAGCGCGGCCGACTTCCGTGTCTACGAGAAGCTGGCGCAGGTCGCGAAGGGGGTCCAGCAGGAGCTGTTTCCGGCGCTCGACAAGCTGTTCACGTTCGGCGGCTACTTTCAGGGGCCGAAGGGTAAGTACGGCGCGCTCGACTCCATGCACTTCGACCTCGGCGGCGCCAACCGCATGCAGGGCGGGTCATGGGCGAACGGCCTGACGGCCAAGCAGCGCGGATACTTCCCCGGCGTCGAGTCGGTCGGCATGGGCCTGGGCAGCAAGTCGCAGGACCAGCGCCTGATTGCCGGCGGCGTCAGCCAGGGCATGATGGACTATTCCCGTCGCGCCGGACCGGAAGGCTACGGCGGCGGACGCTTCGACGACGCGGGCGCCGGCAGCCTGCCGCAGATGACACGCGGTCAGGCCGGCTTTGGCGCGCTGACCGGCCTGCTCGGCATCGCGGGCGCCGGCTACCAGTCCGGCAACGTCTTCTCGGGCGGCCTGTCCGGTCTCATGGGTGGTGCCGAGCTCGCCTCGCAGTTCGGCGGTGCGCTCGGCCTTGGATCGGCCGCCGGTCCGATCGGCATGGGCGTCGGCGCCGCCGTCGGCATCATCTCGTCCCCTCTCGGCAAACGCGGCCCCGCGACACGTGCGGACATGCGCCGTCGCTTTGCCGCGTACCAGGCACAGAAAGGAAACGGTCGTGACAGCGATCAATGCGTTCTTGCGGCGTGACCGCGGCGTCCTGATGACCGATGGCGCCTTCTACTCCGCGGCCGGCGTGCCGCTCGGGTTCGGCAGCAAGACGGTCTCGATCCCGAACCTGCATATGGCGATCGCCGCGCGTGGCTGTTCGGCGATCGCGCCGAGCCTGGCGCACCACATGAGCATCGGGTTCCGCGACATCGACGACGTCGCCGGGCGCGGCGAAGAGTTCCTCGGCGGCTGGGCGCTGGGCGCGGCCGAGTTCCTGGCGAACGCGGGCTTCCCCGACTTCGAGCTGCATATGATGGGTTGGTCGGCGAAGGACGAACGTCCGCGCCACCTCGTCTTCACGACCCGGGCCGGCGGCGACTGGAAGGCCGGCGAGCTGACGGAGATCGAGGGCTACGTCCTGTGCCCCTACCTTGAGGACAACGAGGCGTTCGAGGCACTGCCCAAGCTCGGCCTCTTCGTGTCCGATCCGCAGTTCTGCGAGACCTTCGATCCGAAGATGCACGGCGTCCCAATCATGATGGCGCAGCGCCGGCAGATCGACGAGCTGGACGGGCATGAGGAGAACGGGCGCGTCAGCGTCGTCGGTGGCCATGTGGAGGTAACCGAGATCACCGCAGACGGCATCTCGCAGCGCGTTCTGCATCGTTGGGCCGATCAGGTCGGCGTCGCAATGACCGAGCCGGAAGCATTGTCGCCGAAGGACGTCCTGCGCGCCCGCATCGCGGAGCGCAACCGGCGCGTAGCCGACGCGCTGAGGACGGCGGCATGACGTCGGAAGCGGTCAAGCTCGGACATCGGCTCTTGGCCGAGGCGGATGCGGATTGGCAGCGGCATCTCGCAGCCAAGCCCGAGGACGTCGGCGACCTCGTCGGCTTCTTCGGGCACCTTCGCGAGAGGGCCCACGGGCTGACCGAGACGGCGCGCCGCGAGCGGTTGCCGCGGTCGCTCGTCAAGGAGGCCTATCGGGCGGCAGCGGAAGCCAACGTGCGGGCGACCGTCACGGAGTGGATGGAGCTGGCCGATCGCGAGCACGACGTCTTCCAGATGGTGCTCGACAAGTTCATCCCCGCCGCCTCGCACGCCCTGATCTTCCCGAACGAGCCGCCCGCCACGCGCTGGGACGAGCGCATGTACGCGCTTCTCCACGAGTCCTTCCAGCGCATCGCCCGCGAAGTCGGCCTCGATGCGCCGGACCACGATCCGCCCGTGCGCGATCCCGCGCCGGACGACCCCCCCGCACACCTCAACCGCCGTGCCCGCCGAGCCTGGGCCGCACAGCATGGAAGGGCCGCCTGATGACCAGCCGCCAGAAGCCGCAAACCCGCACCGCCAAGACCGCACGAGCCGCGCCGAAGCGCGCCGCTCGGGCAAAGACGCTTGCACGACAGAATCCCGCGCCGACGGAGACGCCAGTCGGAGCCGAGGTCCAACCGCTCAACACCTACACGGCGACGCTGATCGTCACGGCCGAGCAGTTCGGCCAGGATCTGTTCGAGACGACCAGCGACGAGCTCGTCCGGCTCTGTACGGCGAACCTGATCTGGGTCGGCGATCTGATGACGCAGCTGACCTTGTTCCGCGAGCGGGGCAAGCTGATCGAGGCGCATGTCCGCGACAAGCTGCCGGTGCAGTTCACGGCCGGCAACCGCTTTGCCTGGGCGACGCTCGCCAAGGAACGGTACCGCAAGGGCGTGCAGGACCTGTTCACCCACATCCTTGAGGACTGGCGTGCTGGCATGATGCTCGGCCGCCAGATCATCGACGACGCGATCGTGAACACCGTGCCGTTGGCGTCCATGGCGCTCGTCTTCCCGGAGGACTGTCCGCCGGCCGTCGCGCTCGACCCGTCACAGTACGACGCCATGCGTCAGCTGTTCGAGATCCTGGCGGACATCGCGGGCAAGCCGCGAGGCGAGCGCAGCGGGAGCCACTACCGCTTCGAGATCGAGCCCGAAGCGAAGCGCCCGCCGCTGTCGCCCGCCAACGACGTCGCGGGCCCGGCAACGCTGCAGTGACGGGCGACGCGTTCTCTCGCGAGATCGCGCTCCTCGTCGACGAGTTCGCCAGCCCGAAGGCTCGCTCGAAGATGCTCGCGGACTTTGCCCGCGAGCAGATCGAGGTGACGACGATCGAGAACAGTCAGGCGCTCGGCCGGCTGATTGCAAAGCCCCGTGTCAGCGTCGACGGGCGTGCCGGTGCGCCGCTCGGCTCGGTGCGGCCGGACGGCAAGATCGTCGCCGTCTGGAACGTCGAGACGCAGGCCGTGCGCTGGATCCTGCAGGCGCTCGAAGAGGAGTCGCCGCGGCTGTCCGGCGCCTACCAGGACAGCCACACGGTCTTCGCCGACGGTGCCGAGCTGCGGCTCTCGTCGACCGGCGACATTCCCGACGCCCGTGAGTACGTCATCGCATCGGACCTGCCGTATGCTCGCAAACTGGATCCGAAGGACGGGCTGCCGGCGCGCTCGAAGCAGGCGCCGCGCGGCGTCTACGCAGCCGTGGCGGCGGTCGCCTCGACCCGCTTCGACGGCGAGGCAGACATCCGCTTCATGTTCCGCGAGGTCCCGCTCGAGAAGGGTGGGTCGAGCCGCAACCCGGCGATCGTGATCCGGCCGAGCGTCCGTGGCGGCGAGGTGTAGGGGTATCCCACATCTGCGGAGACCCCGAAGGGTCTAACCAGACGTTACCCCCTTCGCCGGCGACGTATGCTCACTTCTGAGCAGACCCTTGAAGGGGGTCGCGGATCGCTATGCCCTTCGCCGGGGTGGGGTGCAGAATCTGCACCCCCTGGAATGGGGTATGCTGAAAACTCAGCACACTAGGCGAGGTGGTGAAATACCACCCCATCGGATGGGGTCACGGATTGTAAGGTCACCGGTGGGCTAGCAAATTGCGACCCCTGCGTCGGTGGGATCTCCTCCGTTTTCAGCATACCCCATCAACGCAGATCGTCTGTCAGCCGGTTTGGAATAAAGGCTTCAAGCGAAGCGTTCAGGACGCTCTCTGGTTGTCGACTCACTCGCCCAGATTTCTTTGAGGCGCTATTGTTGAGAGGCGAATCAGCGTGGCAGCGGAGTATCTGGCTGAAAACCCCCGATCTTTCGGAGCAGTCTTTTATCGGCGCGTTGCTGATCGTCGGATCCGCCGTGGGATCCGTGGTTGGCGTTGGCGCACTTATATTCGACGACGTGAAGACGCTTATCGGCCTTGCCGCGGGTTCGGCATGGACTCTCTGCATTTTCCTTCTCATTGCGAATAGCCGTGAGAGGAACCGCATTTCAGAACTGAAAAAAGACGTTGAGGTACTTAAGACTGAACTTGCGAACGCTAGACGGCAGGCTGATCATTGGAGTTCGACTGCCGAGAATGTTTCGCAATCAGTTCTGACGGTACTGCAAATGGGTTCAACGGGGGCGGCCAATCCCCCTCCACGACGGCGACCGCGGAACCCAGCTCAGGCCGCTGCTATCAACGTCGGCGCGATCGGTGACGACGGAGTAGGTGAAGAATGAACCTGCAAGGCCCCCAGCTTCTCGATGCGTTGCGCTACATCCCATCCATCCGGTCACGGCAAGCTGAGCTGCGCGGCTTCTCTGAATTGAGACCGGAAACTAAGGACGCCATTCATCCAATAGTCTCACTCGGCAAAAATGGACGGATGGACCAATCAGAGCGCGTTGTAGAGGCAATCGCACAGAGGGTTGGTCAATGCTTCTTGGATTTGAATACGTATCCTGGACAAGCTTGTTCTGACTGGGAACGGTTGTGCGATCCAGCGAATGCGTACGGCAATTGGCGGGATTTACTGCAACGAGCGAACGGTGTGACACCGGTCGCGTTGCTACGCGAGGGGGTTCCAGGCCGAGCTTTCGTCCGCCAAGTCATACTCCTTGAGCGCGAATTTGGCGCGGTGGTCATCCGCTCCCGCCAGCCGGCACAGGATCTGGCGGCGATGCAAGCTGCTCTTTCGGCTGTAGATGATGTGAACAATCTGCTGATCATTCTCGATCTCGGATACATCCGCGGCGCTGTGGACCCGAAAGAAACTGAAGCGAGGCGGATCATATCGGCGTTGCGGACGACTGATCCAACAGTTCGGGTCTGTGTCACGTCGTCCAGTTACCCCAAAGCCGTGTCCGTCTACGGTGAGTTTCAGGGATCACTCGAAATAATTGAGCGGGAACTACACGCACAAATTGGAGGCGATGAAGTCGCGATCTACGGCGATCACGCCTCAATTTATCCTGAGCCCTTCGAGCCTGTCATTAGTCGCTTCGTCCCGCGTATTGACTACTGTTTGGAATACACCTGGCTATACCACCGGCGACGCGAGGATGCGGGCGGGTATGCCGAGTGCGCTCGTCAGATCGTAGCATCTGCGGATTGGGATCCAGCGTTCGCAAATGACGTTTGGGGTGCAGCATTGATCGCGCGAACTGCACGTACCGGCGTCGTTGAGCCTGGTTTCGGATCGCCAGCAAATTGGATTGCGGTCCGCGTGAATATGCACATAGAGCGTCAAGCTAATTTAGCCGCGAGCATCGCGGAGGGCATTGAGGAATTGTTCTAGGAAGTCTTACGCCGCAACACCGGCCCACCAGGCGCCCACATGAACTGAGGGTGATCCGATGAGACCTCGTCGCACGCCTCATCGGTCAAGGTTTGCACCGGACGCTCCGAACCCGTTGCAATGACCAGCGATCGGGGGCGCTTCAGGCGAGGCATTGCCGCTAGGGTGCCAATCGTATCGCGAATGCCTATGAACTCTGCATGTCTGCCGCGATAACGTCGTTTGATCGCTGCCCGCGCGGATCCAGCCAGGTCCGTTAGAGGAAGCTTCTCTGCCGACTCGACGAGCTGCAGACGGGTCGTCCCCTTCTTAACCTTCAAGCCGTTGCACGATAGGAGACTTGCGATCTCAGTAGCAGTCATGAGGGAAAGGTACGCCTGTTTCGTGAGTTTGAAACACCGAGGCGCCACCTTCTGCTTGATCTCGCCGTTGTCCTCGATCCAAAGTCCAACCCCTGGCGGGATCATGCTGCCAACCGCTGCCTCGAAGCGTTTGGCACTCACGACCACCAGCTTCTCAAAGTGCCTCCGGAACGTGTCGATCTGGCCAGGGAGGCGTGTCAGGTTATCGGCTTCTGATTTTACCTCGAAGCCCCACAAGTGGCCGTTCGCGAGAACGACATCAGCCCGACGCGACCAGTCGGCAACTGTCATTTCGGAGATGAGAACCGAGTCCGCATCAACATGGCAAGCGTCGACCAAACGGTCGATCACGGCCGCTTTGATACGATCCTCTGGCTTCGCCGATTCCTGAGTCACGATAACAGTACCAAATTCCAATCTCGCGGAACGTAGTGCGTTTTTGCAGCTGCCACTGCCATGTCGGCAAGGTTTCCGCAGTTCGTTCGACGCATTCCGCACGGCCATGGCATCGAAGGCACAGCCGAAAGATGTTCCTGATTTGTTCCAAACGCAAGATCTGACCGCAGTCCCACCTCATGCTCTCCTTGCTCACCTGCGGCATGGAACACTGCTAGTCCATCGGAAGCGATGAGTCAGGATCAGCCTCATAACGGCTGCTGCGGCGGATACGAGCGAGGTTCATAGCTAAGGAACAGGATGTGAACGCGCTGCTACCATTTTGCTACCCAACGCGGTAGCACGGTAAAGGAATAGGCAGGACGAAACCGGAAAGCGCAACGCGAGAAACCAGCAAACGTAGCACGTTAGCGGATGGTGGCGGACGATGTGGAACGCTCGCAAACGAATTTCAAGACCGCTGCCTTAAACCACTCGGCCACCCATCCCGACTCGTCGTCTTCAGCACAGTCGAATCCGCCGCGTCCGACGAGAAGCGAGCGGCTGTTCGGTTGCCGATGAACGAGCGAGTACCATCGCGCTTTACCGCTCGTAGGGCCGGAGCGTCAATCGACTCAACCCTACTGGCTCCCGGTCCAGCCATCGTCTCGTTTCCTGAGGGCGATCATTTCGCACTTCGCCCCCTAACTCGAAAGCGGCGTGTGCGCTCAGAACGGACCGCGATTGACCTGTTCTCCATGCCATTTCGGCGCGCATGGCCGACAGAAATAGTTCCTCGGCAGGAAGGGCGGGATACAACTCCGCCCTTTCCGCGCGACCCGCGAAAGCGAGGTGACTGGCTACTTGCCGGTCGCCGGTTGCGTCGTGGTCTGGGCTTGGGCTTCGGCTTGCTTCTTAGCCTCGACCTTGGCGCGATGGCGACCCACGACACATCCGACCGCCGCACCAGCGACTGCGTGTCCCTTACCGATGAAGTGACCCCCGACGCCGCCAACAGCTGCGCCTTTCAGGCAGCCGGCCGCGTAGGAAGGGGCCGAAGCCATCGTGATGATGGCGACGAGGATCGTTGATGTGACCTTGAACATCGATTTCTCCATACAATGTGCCGGATGTTTACCGGCGATTGTCGCCCTCGGTTCACCCGAAGAGCGCGCTCCATTGTTCCTAGGACCGGCAATCAGAAGGCATCCGTATGCAGACGGATGTGAATCCGCCTGCGTGATCCGGGTTCCGATATGCCGATCTCGGTGGCGTTGATTCATCGCTCGGGCGCGACGATGTACGATCGGCGCGACGTCATCCGAGATGGCGCACGACATCCGCTGCAGCCGCCAACGTCAGGTCGACGTCCGTTTCGGTGTGTGCGAAAGACAGGAAGAGATTCTCGTAGGCGCCGGGATGGAAGAGGATTCCTCGCTCGATCATTCCCAGCCACCAGCGTCGAAACATGTCTTGGTCGGCGTGTCGCTCGGCGTCGCGGTAATTGCGGATCTGCGTTTTTGAGAACCATACCTGAAGCACCGGCCCGAGACCGACGACATGGGCCGGAAGCTTCTCGCGGGCGAAAATCTCCTCAAGACCCAAGCGCAGCCGATCCGAGATGGCGTAAAGCCGATCGTAGGCACCGGGGACGGCGAGTTCGTCGAGCGTCGCATTCGCGGCGGCCACCGCTATGCCGTTGGCCGTATAGGTTCCCGCAAGCGAGACCGTGCCGTCCGATACAAGGCTCATGATGTCGCGCCTTCCACCTATGGCCGCTACCGGGAAACCGCCGCCCAACCCCTTGGCGAAGACCGACAGGTCGGGCGTAATCCCAAAGACGCCTTGCGCGCCGGCCAGACTCAGACGGAAACCCGTGATCACCTCATCGAAGATGAGCAGGATGCCGGCGGCCGCGGTCATGTCGCGCATGGCCTCGAGATAGCCGGGTCCGGGTAGAATGCAGCCGGTGTTGCACATCATGGGTTCGGTCAGGACCGCCGCGATCTCGTGGCCATGAACGCGGATGGCGTTGCGCAAGGCCTCGATGTCGTTCCAGGGCAGGATCAGAAGGTTCTCCTCCACGCCTTTGGGCAAGCCGGGGCCCTGGGGAACGGGGATCGGGCTTCCATCCGGGCCGGCATCGGCGATCTTCGGATGCTTGCTCCAGTAAACGGCGTCCGAGAACCCATGGTACATGCCCTCAAAGCGAACGATACGCCGACGACCGGTGAAGGCCCGAGCGAGGCGAGTCGCGTAGAGCACGGCTTCGGTGCCGGTGTTCGAGAGACGCACCTGCTCCACGCTCGGCACGGCCGCGATGATCTTGCTCGCGAGTTCGGCTTCCGCTGCGGCCGGTAGCGCAAATACCGTACCGACATTCTCGATCTGGTTGACGACCGCTCGCGTGACGCGCGGCGGGCGGTGCCCCAGCAGCATCGGTCCGAGCCCAAGCAGGTAGTCGACATAGTCGTTGCCGTCCGCATCGACGACATGCGAGCCGTAGCCGCTCGAGACGAAAAGCGGATAGGGCTCCCAGCCGGACCACGTTGCGCGTGCGGTGGAGTTGACGCCGCCCGGGATCACGTCCTGGGCCTTCGCGAACAGGCTCGCGCTCATGACGGTCTCGCGCTGCATCTTCAGGGCGACGTTCATCGCATATCTCCGACAGGGACCGGGTAAGTCCCGGCCGATCGCCATCGGCCGATACGGCGCGGATGGTCTGCCAGAGCGCTTTGCAACCCTCGTGCCAGATCGTGGAAAGGCCTGCCTCGACGAGGCTTGAAGCCGGAGTCGCTCCTGACCGCCGCAGACGCAGCCACAGGATGCGTGGATACCTCCATAATTTGGAGGATCGCATGGATTCACATGTCACCCCCGGGGCTTACGCGGGATCTAGGCTTCACGACCCGCGTTTGCGGTGGCCCGATCTCCAAAGTTTGGAGGGGGTTCACGACCCGGATCATCATGGGTTAGCCGGTGGGACCGGCTCGGCACCCATCGTGTCGATCTGGCATGGTGCTTGCAGCGGAGTATGCCGAGGGCGCGAGACGCCCACAGCAAGGGCCGGTCCATGGCATTCGACATTCTCTGCGACTTCGACGGCACGATTACGACCCGCGACGTGACGGACTTCCTTCTGGAACGCTTCGCGGCACCCGGCTGGCGCGATTGGGAGGCGCGTTGGGAGGGTGGTGAGATAGGGTCGCGCGAGTGCATGGCCCGTCAGATCGAACTTCTCCGCTGTTCGCTCGCCGAGTTGGAAACGTCGCTCGCGGACGTGGGGATCGATCCGGGTTTTCCAACCTTTCTGGGTCTTGCGCGCAGTCTCGGCGCACGTCTGGCGGTGGTCAGCGACGGGATCGACTATGCCATCCGCTCGATCCTCAGCAACGTCGGTGCCGGTGACGTACCAGTCTTGGCAAACCGGCTCGTGAGGGAGGGTGAGCGGCGCTTCCGGCTCGAGCACCCCCACGCTCGCACAGACTGCGCTTCCGTGGCCGGTACCTGCAAATGCGCCGCCGCGGCCAGGCAGCGGACGGGCACTCCGGTCATCATGATCGGCGACGGACGCTCGGACTTCTGCGCCAGCTCGGCCGTCGATCTCGTCTTCGCCAAAGGCGCGTTGGCAGACCATTGCGAGCGCGAGAAGCGACCGTACCTTCGCTTCGAGACGTTTGCAGACCTCGCGGCCATGCTGCCGGGCGCGCTCATCCACCTGCGAGGGCGGGAGGCGGCATGATCGCATCCCCTATTCGCGTCCTCGACCTCGACGGAAGCCTTACGCGCCAGTCACCCATACGCGAGCGTCTCCACGACGGGCGCGCGGCGCAGCTGGACCTTGCCGCCCTTGGGCCGCGTCTGAGGCTCTGGTCGAACACAGACAGTTGGGACCGACTGATGGAAGCGCTCGGCGAAGCGGATGCCGCTGGTCAGATGCCCCGTTTGACCATGGTCGGCTCCGGCGACTTCCATCACGTTACGGCGGCCCTTCTCGCGCGCGCGCCTGGGCCCCTTACGGTCGTTCACTTCGACAATCATCCCGACTGGTGCCGCTGCTTCCCCTCCCGTCATTGCGGAGCCTGGGTCAACATGGCCTTGGAGATGGAGCATGTCCGTCGCGTCGTGACGATTGGTCCCTGTTCCGACGACCTCGACCGGCCGGATCGCAAACGCGCCAATCTCGGCGCCCTGTCTGAGGGGCGACATCAGGTTTTTGCCTGGCGACGAGCGCCTACGACAACCCGTTTCCCGGTCACCTGCGGCGAGGGTCACGATTGCCGTGGGGGCCTTCTGTCATGGCGCAACGTCGCGGACGAGGACTTTGCGGCCTTCATGCAAGGCGTCGTCGAGCGGATCCCGACCGCGCGCGTCTGGATAACCGTCGATAAGGACGTGCTTGCCCCTGCCGAAGCTCTAACGAACTGGGATCAAGGTCTCATGCCGCTCGAGCGTCTGACCGAGGCCCTACGCATCGTCGCCGATGCGCGACGGATCGTCGGCGCCGACATTTGCGGAGAGTATGCCCCGCTGCGCCATCACAACCCGATGAAGATCGCCGAATGCCTCGTCGACCAGCCAAGTCGTCCGTCCGAAGCCTGTCTGGAAGCAGGTCTCCTGCGCAATGCCGAGACGAACCGTATCCTGCTTGATGCCTTCGAGGCCTTGTTGTGAACGCGGCCCTGCCAGTCCTGTGCGTCACAGTCATGCTCGACGTCGTCGGACAGCTTCTTTTCAAGCGGGGCCTGGATGGCTCGCACGAGGCTATTGAGGACAGCCTTATGTGCCGTGTCCTCGGCTCGCCCGCCATTCTGTGCGGCGTTCTCGTTTATGGCGCCGAGTTCACCGCCTGGCTCTTTGTTCTTTCGCGTCTCGACCTTTCGGAAGCCTTTCCGATCGCTACCCTCTCCTATGTCGGCGTCGTGCTCGCGAGCCGCTTCCTTCTCGGCGAGATGATTCCGCCCCGCCGGTGGATCGCCACCGTCATGATCGCTGCCGGCGCGGCCCTAGTCGGAGCCAATGCATGAACGCCCCATTTCAAACGTCCGTGCCATCCGGCGAGGGCTTCCGTTTTCGCGGCGGCGATGCGGCTGTCCTGCTGATTCATGGCCTCGGCGGAACGCCTGCGGAGATGAAGATCGTTGGGAAACGCATCTCGCAGGCCGGGTTCACCGTGGAAGGACTGCGTCTTCCCGGCCATTGCGGTACGCAGGCGGATCTGGTCGCGACACGCTGGACGGATTGGGCGGATGCAGCCTGTGGGGCGGCGGAGCGACTGGCGGGGCTTCACGAGCGCGTCTTCGTCGGAGGACTGTCGATGGGCGCGCTCTTGTCCCTGATGGTTGCTGCCAAGTTAGGCGATCGCGTCGACGGAACGCTTCTCTACTCTCCGACCCTTTTCTACGACGGGTGGAGCATACCGCGCTCGCACGTCCTACTCTCCCCTGCCCTCGCGTTGGGCTTCAGCCGCTTCTGCACGTTTCGGGAAAGCTATCCCTTCGGCCTCAAGGACGATCGGCTGCGCGCGAAGATCGTCGCCGCCATGACGAAGGGGCACAGCGATGAGGCGGGGCTGCTCGACACGCCGGGGGCGAGTCTTCATGAACTCCTGAAGCTGATCCGCACCGTCAAACGCCGTCTTGGCGAGATCCGAACACCGAGCCTCGTCCTCCAAGCCAACGAGGACGACGTCAGCAGTCCGCGCAATGCCCGCTTCATAGCGCGTCGCAGTGGCGGTCCGGTCGAAACCCATCTCCTTCATGACAGCTACCACATGATCACTGTGGACCGGGAACGAGGAAGGGTCGCCGACCTGTCGGTGGACTTCATGCGGCGGCACGGGGCTCCGAGCGCCGTCGCGTCGGAGACCCTCCTTCGGGAGAGCTCACCAACATGAACAAGCAATTCGCTCTTCACACGACCGTCGAAACGGTAGGGCGTGCGGCATGGGAAAGCTGTTTCCCGAACGAGGCGGAGAACTTCGACTTTTTCCTGGCTTGCGAAGAGGCCGGTCCGCCCGGCTTCATGTGGTTCTACGCTGTTCTGTCGGATGAGGCGGGACCGCTCGCCATCGTGCCCGCCTTCGGCACGCGCTACCGACTGGACACCACCCTTCAGGGACCTCTACGTCGCGTCACCGACCGCTTCTACCGCTTCATCCCACGTTTGATGGAGGTGAGCCTCTTCGCGCTCGGCTCCCCGGTTGCCGAGATCTGTCAGGTCGGCATAGCCGCGCGCGCACCGGACCGGCTGGAGGCACTGCGCCGCCTCGTTGCGGCTGCCCGCACAGAGGCGGAAGGGCTTGGATACGGCTTGTTCGCCGTAAAGGATGCGGCCGAGGCAGATCGCGCGCTTTGGGAGCCGATCGCGAGCGAAAGCGGCTTCGCCTTGCTCCCGGGTCTGCCGACGGCCAGTCTCGATCTACCCTTTGCCAGCGTCGCGGACTATCTCGCGAGCCTTGGTCGCAACACGCGCAAGGACCTGAAACGCAAGTCCAAGGCGTTTAGCGGCGTCCGTGTCGAGCGCCGGCGCAGTATCGACGACGTCGCCGACACGATCTACGCGTTGTACTGCCAGACCGTCGAAAGCAGCGAACTCCAGTTCGAGTACCTGCCGCGCGACTATTTTCCCGCCATGCTCTCGCGGCTCGCGCCCAATGCCTCCATGGTCCTCTACTATCACGACGAGAGACTGTTCGGCTTCAACTTCGTCATCGAGACGCCGACACGGCTCATCGACAAATATATCGGCATGGACTACGCCGTCGCACGGGATCTCAATTTCTACTTCAACAGTTGGATGGTGAACGTGGCCTGGTGCATCGAGAACCGGGTTCCCGTATATCAAAGCGGACAGGCGTTCTACGGGCCGAAGCTGCGGCTTGGCTGCCGACTGTCGCCGAACGAGCAGTATTTCCGGCATCGAAACCGTGCCGCCAACGCGCTCCTTCTTCAAATCGCTCGGTTTGTGCGCCTCGACCGCTTCGATCCCGCGATTGCCGATCTTGTCGACGCGAGAGAGGCAGGATGAGTTCCGTTCAGGTTTCCTCGAAACCTCGATTGCGCCCGCGGACGTTCGCCGCCTGGAGCGGCCTCGTCATCTTCGAGACGCTCGCGCAGGCAGCCATGAAGGCAGGCGGCGCGGCGCTGTCCGGGCTTCCTTTCGGCCGAGCCTTCGTCGTCGCCGCAGTCGGAGAGCCGCTCGTGCTGGTCGGCGCGGTCGGTTATCTCCTGTCGTTTGCCGCCTGGATGATGATCCTCGACCGGGTGCCCTTGTCCCGGGGATTCCCCATGAGCTCGATCGTGACGCTCGCGATCGTCTCGGCTTCCGTGCTTTTCTTCGGCGAGGTCGTGGATGGCTGGCGCCTGTGCGGCATCGGCCTCATTCTTGGTGGTTTGTTTCTCATGGGCGACGAGAGCGAATGAGGAGACCGTTCGGCTGGTGGCGCCGTTCGATCCGATGGAAGCTCGTGGCGATCCTCGCCATGGTCTGCGTCGTTCCAATGCTCATCACGTCGCAGATCGCGGCTTCCGTCGTGTCGGCGACTTACCAAGAAAACGTCGAATCCTGGCTGACGCAGATCGGCCGCTTCTTCCTGGCCGGCGTCGCGCGCGGCGGAACGGAGGCAGGTCGTGCGCTGGAGACCCCCGAAATCCGTCGCCGCGTCGATCATATCGCTTCCCGTGTGCGTACCGCGCGTTCGCTTGGGGGATGGAGGGAGGATTCGGAGCCATTCGGTTTCGACCTCCTGACACTGCGTGAGCCGGACGGGCGGCTCCTCTACTCGAACGAAAGCGTCGAGGAGCTCAAACGCCTTCCGTTTGAAGGCAGCCAGGCTGTGTATCTTTTCCGTGGAGACGGCCGCACGCTTCTCGTCACCGGGCGCGACCAACGTATCGATACGTCGACCGGACCTGTCGACGTCTTTCTCGGCACCTTTCTCGATGCGTCGTTCATCGAGGATATCGATACGATCGGTTCGCTCGACCTCACGCTCTTCTATCGTATCGATGGATCGTTGACCCCGGTTTACTCGTCATCGGGTGCGCCCGCCGGAAATCGCCTGTCTACGGAAGTCCAGTCTCGGCTCGAGCAACTCGCGCCGGGCGACTATCTCGACACCCCGGGACGCTCTGACGGCTCGGCGATCGGAGTTTACCTGCCGATCGAGAATGGCGACCAGCTGAACGGCGTGATTGCCTGCTCGCTCGACCTCGATCTCGGAAGCCTTCCGATCCTCGGATCGCACCGGCTGCTCCTTCTGGTCTTTGCCACGGGCATGGTTCTCGCCATGCTCGCCGGCATCGTCTTGTCGGCCTTCGTGACGAGACGCGTCGCGCAGCTGTCGGCCGGCGTCGGTGCGGTCGCGGCGGGTGACTTCACGCAGCGCATCGCCGTCTCGGGCGAGGATGAACTCGACCATCTCGCGATCGCATTCAACGCCATGTCGGAGCAACTGCAGGACTATCGCCGTCTCCAAGGGCGGCTCAGACGCAAGGAACGCTTCGCGACGCTCGGAGAGATAGCGGCGGGCTTCGCACATGAGGTTCGCAACCCGCTCGGTATCATCAAGACGACCGCCGAACTCGTTCAGCGAGGGTCGAGCGTCGAGGCTGACCGGCGACGCCTTGGATACGTCGCAGATGAGGTGCGACGCATCGACCGGCTGATCCGCGACTTCCTGGTCTTCGCGCGGCCCGTACAGCGCACGAGCTTGGTGACCTCCGATGAGCTGATGCGTCATACGATGGCCTCCTGCCAGACGGCAGCGGACGGTCAGGGCATCGCGCTGATCGTCGAAAATAGGGCGGAAAGTGCTCTTCTGCGCGTCGATCTCGATCAGATCGTCCAGGCGTTCCTGAACCTCGTCATCAACGCTCTGCAGGCCATGGATAGCCGCGACGCCGGGCGCATCCGCATCGACGTCACCCGGCTGGCGGAACCCGGTTCGGTGTCCTTTCTCTTTGCGGACGAAGGTCCGGGCATCCCACCGGAACTTCTGGAGCGCATCTTCGACCCCTTCGTCACGACGAAGGAACAGGGAACCGGCCTCGGTCTTGCGACCGTCTTCGCGATCGTTGAGAGTCATGGCGGCTGGATCGAGGCGCGCAACGGCGAACGAGGGGGAGCGGTCTTCGAGATAACCCTGCCACTAGCCGAAGCTGCACTCACATCAACCTGAGGGCCATGACACACACGATTCTGATCGTCGACGACGAGGAGCGGCTGCTCGACGTTCTGGGAGGCATGCTGGAAAGTCTCGGCTATGGAATCGTTCAGGCTTCCAGCGGTGCGTCGGCGCTCGTAGCCTTGGAGCGTGAGCCGGTGGACCTCGTTCTCACCGATCTGAGGATGCCCGGCGTGTCGGGGCGAGAGCTCCTGGCCGAAATCCGCCGTGCTCACCCTATCCTGCCGGTCGTGGTGATGACCGCCTTCACGACGCTGCGCGAGGCGGTGCAACTGATCAAGGGGGGCGCCTTCGATTACATTGGCAAGCCGATCGAGCTGGATGAGCTGGAGGCGACCGTCGGCAACGCTCTCAACCTCCACGATGCGCTTCGCGACAACGACCGGCTACGCCGCGAACTCGTCGGCCGCTACAGCATCGATGGCATGGTCGGCAATTCGCCCGCGATGCAGGAGGTGATGAAGCTCGTCACCGAAGTCGCCTCTTCACGCACCACGGTTCTCGTGACGGGCGAGAGCGGGACCGGCAAGGAGGTCGTTGCGCGGGCGATCCACTTCAACGGGCCGCGGCAGCGCAAGCCCTTCGTGGCCGTGAACGCGGCCGCGATACCTGAGCAGCTTCTGGAGAGCGAGTTTTTCGGGCATGTGAAAGGTGCGTTCACGGGCGCGACCGCCAACCGCGTCGGGCGCTTCGCGCAGGCCGACGGCGGGACCTTATTTCTAGACGAGATCGGCGACATGCCGCTCTCTCTCCAAGCCAAGATCCTTCGCGTCCTGCAGGAGCGCCAGTTCGAGCCGGTCGGCTCTCCTCAGACACGCAATGTCGACGTCCGCATCGTTGCGGCTACCAACCGCGATCTCAAGGCGATGGTCGCGGACGGGCGTTTTCGGGAAGATCTCTTCTATCGGCTCGCGGTGTTCCCGATCGCGCTTCCGCCCTTGCGTGACCGGCGCGGCGACATCCCGCTTCTCCTTCAGCGCTTCACGGCGGAGATCGGACTTCAGGTCGGGCGCAGGGGCGTCGGCTTCAGCCCGGCGGCGACCGAGCACCTGACGGACTACGGCTGGCCCGGCAACATCCGCGAGTTGCAGAACTGCGTCGAACGGTCGCTCATCACCTCGAAAGGCGCGACCATAGAGGTCGAGGACTTGCCCCCCTATGTCGCCGACCGGCCGGCTGCCACCCTCGAAGAGACCCGACCGGTGTTTCCGATCGACCTCGATGCGGCGGTCGACGCTTTCGAGCGCGGTCGCATCCTCGCGGCGCTGCGCGAGACGAACGGCGTGCAAGTCGAGGCGGCTCGGCTTCTGGGTATCAACGAGCGCAGCCTCTGGCACCGTATCAAGAAGCATGGCGTCGTCGTGTCGAAGACCGTCGCCGCCTGACGTGGATCAGCGAAGGCCAGACAGGCGAAAGGAAACGTCGAATTCCAGCCCGAGGGTGTTCTGGACGGCACCGTTTCGGGCGCCATTCCCCGCGAGCGGAACCTGTAATTCGTCGTAGGCTGTTATGGACAGCGTATCGTTGACGGGAACCTTCAGAACGGCGGTGGCTTCCGCATAGAAGCGATCGCTGACCGGGTTTCGCTCTCTCGTATCGGCCGTGGTGCGAAAATAATCCCGATCGCCGAGGGTCAGGCGCGGACCGATCGACGCGGTCGCCGAGCGAATGGGAAATACGGCGTCGCTTCCGAAGGTGACGTGGCCGCCGCCGCCGCGTAGATCGTGGAGCGCCTCGATGCGCAGGCGCAAGCGATCTTCGACGGCCCAGTATTCGGCAAAGGCACCAGCGTCCAGAGCGAAGCGGCCATCCGCGTAGCGGAAATCGATTGCGGGACCGAACGTCATGGGGCCGCTTTCCAACAGCGAGAGTCCCGAGGCATCGTCCGGCGCGCCGAACCCTGCGGGCTCGTCGGCGCGTCGGATATCGATCGTCGTAGGCAAGATCGACTTGCCACCGCCGGTCGCAACCTCGGCGCTCAATCCAAGCGTTGCGATCCAGCCGGGTGCCGCCATCGAAAGGCCGGCTTCCACGCCATCGTCGGCCCGCGCCCAACCGGACGCAACGATCATGGGTAGCAGGATGGCGATCCGAACTTTTCTCATCGACGGTCCCGCTGCCGCTCGGCGTTCGCATCAGGGTTAAGGACCAGCGCTCCAACCGGCACTACAGGCAGCACCGAATCAGTGGTTTGCACGGGACTCGTCCGAAATACTCCCTTCGACAACGCGAAATATCGGGGCGCATGGTCCGAACTCAGTCCCATTCCACCATTGATGGTTCGCAGATAGGCTCAGACTACCGAAAAGCATTCGGCCACGACAGAGCCGGGCACTGAGTACGACCCGTTCAGCGACCGGGCATCGCATTACCGGCGGGAGTCGCGGAAGGGCGCATGTCCGGCCCAAGGGTTGTGGACGGTCCCGCCGTCGCGGCCCACGTCGCAATGGCAATGAAGAACATTGCATAGAGTGCGGCGATGGAACGAAGCACCGATGGGTTCAGTCCGTCGATCACGCGGCGCAGGCGGCGGTAGAGCCAAACGTCAATTATGCCAAAGGGGATTGCGATGAGGAGTGGCACGACGATCGCCGCCACCCAGAGAAGCGGCGTTGGAAGCGGTGGGCGACCGATCAGCAGACCGATGATCAGGGGAACGTGACAAAGGTAGAGCGCGTAGCTCCAGTCGCCGTACCGGTCGAGTATCCGCAGTCCTGCGGCCTGTCCCGTCGCCTCACCTTTCGATCGTGAGACGCAGAGACCGACGAGGACGACAGCCGCGAAGGCCGCAACCCAGCGATCGACCCCAAATCCCCCCATTCCAAAACCGAACGTGACGATGACGGCGACGGCCGCAACGACCGGGTTGAAGACGCCTCTTGCCCGAAGCGAGGGGATAAGTAGCCCCCCGGCGAATGCGGCGTTGACCGCCATGATCGGCATCAGATCGATCGTCGGCGTCAGAATGGTCTGAGCGGCGGGAAACGCCCACGTCCCGCCGGCGGACACCAGAAGCCAGCCCCCTGCGACCAGTGGAAGGCGGTGCCGCAGCCCTAGTAGGGCGAGGCCATAGAGCAGGACATAGAAGGTGATCTCGAAAAGCAGGGTCCATTCGACCCCGAGATAATAGATCCGCCCCTCGCCGATGGGCACGAGGCTGAGGGCGAGGACATCGAAATCGAGCCATTTGCGCCGCGCGAAATACAGCGCGCCGAAGATGATGAGGAAGATCGGGTAGATGCGCACCAAACGATGCACGAGGAAGGTCGCGGCGTCGGTTCTCGGCAGGATCTCGGCCATCAGATATCCCGACAGCGCGAAGAAGATGGCGACGCCGAGGAAGCCGAGCCGTCCGTCGAAGACCGCGGCGAAGCGGCTATCTCCCGTGAATCGCTCGAGATAAACGCCGGCGTGATAGACCACCACGCTGAGCGCGGCCACCGCGCGAAGCCACTGCAACTCACGGCTGCGCCGGCCACGGTCTCGCGTCAGCAAGCCGGGTGACAGGCTCATGCCGTCCGCCACCTCAAGGATGCGGAGAGCCACGGTGCGCCTTGAGGTGGTCCACGAGCTGGAGGACACCAGCGACGGCGAACAGATAGACACCCGTCAGCATGATCGCCACGCGCACGAAGGCCGGCGCATTGAACGACGTCGCCATGGCCCAGATGCCGAGGATCGCCCAGGCGGCGAAGACGGCGAGGTTGATGGGCCGCAGCCTGACGAAACGGACCGGATGCACGAACTTGATCGGCAAGAAGGTCGCGAGCGAGCAGAAGACGACGAAGAGAAAGGCCGTGAGTTCGTTCGGCCGCGTCGCGAAGAAGGTGAAGACGACCATATTCCAGGTCACAGGGAAGCCCCGGAAGGAGTTGTCCTTCGTCTTCATGCGCGTGTCGGCGTAGTAGACGGCGCTGGTGATGACGATCAGCGCGGCGGCGACGAAGCTGAGCGGCCGTCCGATGATGCCGGACTGATAAAGCGCGAAGGCCGGGATCAGGACGTAGGTCGAGTAGTCGATGATGTTGTCGAGCGTGTCGCCCGACCAGTTGGGCAGAACGCCCTTCACGTCGTAGCGGCGCGCCAGCGGGCCGTCGATCCCGTCGACGAAGAGGGCCAGGCCCAGCCATGCGAACATGTCGACCCAGTGGCCGTTTGCCGCGGCGATGATGGACATGAAGGCCCAGAACGCCCCGCTGGCGGTTAGGAGATGAACCGAGAAGGCCCGCCATTTCTGTGATTGAGTTGGCACGTCGGCTGCTCGGTGAGACGAATCCATCGCCGTCAGTATCGCAGGCGGGCTCCTATTGTCATCTCCAAGGGAGCCCGTATCTCCGTTGGCCACGGAGAGTTGCGCATTCGCAGCGAATGCCGGGACGAGAAGGGATCCTGCGATGGAAACGAGACGCGACATCGTGGTCGTCGGCGGTGGCTTGGCGGGCTACGCGACAGCACTCGGCTGCGCGAGGCTCGGGTTGGAGACGCTGCTGCTTGCGCCCCCCGCTCCATCGGACGGACGCTCCACGGCCATTATTGGCGATTCGGTCTCGTACCTTCGGGGTCTTGGTATCGCTCTCGAGTCACTGGAACAGGCGCAACCGCTGGAGGCCATGCGCATCGTCGACGATACCGGACGCCTTCTGCGCGCGCAGAGCGTCGAGTTTCGCGCGTCCGAGATCGATCTGCCAGCGTTCGGATACAATGTTCTCAACGCGGATCTGGGTGCCGCGCTACGCAAGGCGGCGGACGAGGTCGGCTTGCGTCTGGAGGTTCGCTCCGAAGCGGCGGAAGGTTTAGAGACGACGTCGGACCACGCGATCCTGCGGCTCGCGAACGCGACCGTCAGGACCCGCCTCGTTATCGGAGCCGACGGTCGTCGTTCCATCGTCCGGAAACATGCGGGAATTTCTATCCGCGAATGGCGCTACCCGCAAACCGCGATCGTGCTCAACTTCGCGCACGACAAGAGCCACGACGGGGTTTCCACGGAGTTCCATACCCGGACCGGCCCCTTCACCACGGTTCCATTGCCCGGCCGACGCTCTTCGCTTGTCTGGGTCGAGTCTCCTGAGGAGGCTTTGCGCATTCAGGGTCGATCGCGTTCCGACCTGTCCCGCCTGGTCGAGGAGCGGATGCACTCGATCCTGGGTGCGGTCGAGATTGAGGACGGTTGGCAGGCCTTCCCGTTGCAGGGGGCGATCGCCAGCCGCATGACGGCTGGACGCGTCGCGCTTGTTGGAGAAGCGGCGCACGTATCGCCGCCGATCGGAGCACAGGGATTGAATCTGGGCTTGCGAGACGCCGCCGCCCTCGTCGCCGCACTCGGTCGCCACCGCGACGACCCAGGTGGTGCGTCGATGTTGGCCGACTACGAAGCGCAGCGCCGGATCGACGTCGCCACACGCAGCACCGGTGTCGACTGGTTGAACCGCTCCCTCCTGACCGACCTCCTGCCCGTCCAGGCAGCCCGGTCCGTTGCGCTCGGGCTCGTCGGCCGCTCGTCGTTTCTGCGCCGTCTGATGATGCGGGAAGGTATGAGTCCCGGCTCGTCCCTGCGCGGCCACCGACACGACACGGCGTCGGTGTGATCGATCTTTGTATGGCGGTGACTGAGGGTTCGGGGATTGCGGGTTGGACTTGCCGCGCGAGGGTGGCGGGCGCTAACTCCTCGACATGAGCACGAACACGACGCAGACCGCCCGGTTCTTCATCGGCCAGATTGTCCGGCACCGGTTCTTCCCGTTCCGGGGCGTCATTTTCGATGTCGACCCGGAATTCGACAACACGGAAGAATGGTACCAGTCCATTCCCGCCGAGGTGCGCCCACGCAAGGACCAACCCTTCTACCACCTCTTCGCCGAGAACGCCGAGAGCGAGTATGTGGCCTATGTCTCGGAACAGAACCTCGTTCCCGACTCGGAAGGCGGGGCCGTAAGGCATCCGCAGATCGCCGAGCTGTTCGACGGGCCCTTCGAGGGGGTCTATCGGTTGAAGGAAACGCGGCGGAACTGACCCGTCGGAACGAGAACGGCGGCCCGAAGGCCGCCGTTTCGATCGGTCGCTTGCGGCAGTCGAAGCTTACTGCGCCGAGGTCTGCTTGGCCTTGTTCTGCGCGTCCTCGAACTTCTGACGTCGGGCTTCGGCCTGGCTCTGCAGCGCGTCGTTGAGCTGCTGCTGGCGCTGGGCGATCTCGGGCTCGGCACGCGCCGGGCCGTCATAGGCCTGCTTGAAACCGGTGAGGGTGACGGTGATCGGGTTGGGCTGGCGCTGGAAGTTGACCGACGTGACCTTCAGCGTCTTGCCCTTCTTCATCGCGGCGACGATCGCGTCCGACAGCTCGACCTCGGCGATGCAGCGGTCCGGGAAGCAGACCGAGTAGTTCAGCGCTTGGGGCTTGTTCTCGTCGACCTGCAGCTGGACGCCGGCCGGGATGACGCGGCCCGTCGGGACGACGGCCTGCAGCACCTTCTGGTTGACCTTCCCCGTCACGTTGATGAGGTTCACGGCGGTGATGAGCTGACGGGTGTCGGCGATCATCGTGTACTGCGTGTTGCAGATGTTGTTGTCGCCCTGCGGAGAGCAGACCTTGAACCACTCCGCCGGCACCTGCTGCTGGGCGGCGGCCGCGCCCGACATGGCCGCTCCGGCGGCCGCAGCCAGTCCGGCCACGATCGCCACACGGCCGGCAATGTTGAAACGGGTTGTCACGGGATGGTCGTCCTTTTCTGGAGCGCGGTTCGGTCCGCCGGTTCGGGGCTGCATAACCGCCTGTCGGGTCTTCTGCAAATGAGGCCGTTTGAAGACCTGCGCGAAGCTGGACTCGACCGCGCCGCAGGTAGGCAAGCGGCTGACGATTCGATAGTTTTCGGCCGGAAATAACCGGAGACATCCCTCGAAATGTTGGTTCCGAGCCTTGCGCCCAGCTTGCGACGCGCGCTTTCCGGCGCGGCTTTCGGCGTGTCGGCGCTTGCCCTCACCATTCCCGCACAAGCCGAGTTCCGGCACGGCATAGCGATGCAGGGCGAACCCGCGCTTGCACCCGATTTCGCAAACTTCCCCTATGCGGATCCGGCCGCGCCCAAGGGGGGACGGATGGTCTACGGCGTCTTCGGCTCGTTCGACAATCTGAACCCCGTCAGCGTGCAAGGAGCCCTGACCGCGGCGCGTGGCCTGTTCGCGGATCCCGAGTTCGGCAACCTCGTCTACGAGCCGCTCATGCAGCGCTCGGCTGACGAGGCGTTCACCTTCTACGGGCTTCTCGCGAAGTCGGTGGAGACCGATGACGAGCGCAGCTTCGTCGAGTTTCAGCTCGATCCGGCCGCGCGCTTCTCCGATGGGCGTCCCGTGCGACCGGAGGACGTGATCGCGACCGTCGACCTCCTGAAGGCGCAGGGCTCTGTGCGGCCGCAATACTCCAACTGGCTGTCGAAGGTGGCGCGCGTCGAGAAGCATGGCGATCTTGGCGTCCGCTTCACCTTCAACGAAAAGGCCGACCGCGAGTTGCCGCTTCTTCTCGCATCCCTTCCCGTCATACCGCAGGGCGCCTTCGACGCGACGACGATCGCCAAGACGACGCTGGACAAGCCGGTCGGCTCCGGACCCTATCTGGTCGAACGTGTCGAGCCGGGACAACGGATCGTGTACCGCCGGAATCCAGACTACTGGGGCCGGGATCTACCGACGAAGCGCGGGCTCGATAATTACGACGAGATCGTCGTGGAATATTTCCGCGACCAGAACGCCCAGTTCGAGGCGTTCAAGAAAGGCATCACCTACGTCTACTTCTACAATCAGCCGAACCCGCGCCATTGGCGCACCGCCTACGACTTTCCAGCCGTCACCAACGGCGATGTCGTCAAGGAGGTGTTCCAGACAGGCCGACCGGCAAATCTCAACGCCTTCTTCTTCAACACGCGTCGGCCCGTCTTCGCGGACGCGCGGGTTCGTGAAGCTTTATCCCGTCTGTTCGATTTCGAGTGGGTCAACCGGAATCTCTTCTACGGCGAGTATCAGCGCCTTGAGAGCTTCTTCGACAATTCGGAGCTCTCCAGCGTCGGGCGGCCGGCCGACGCGCGCGAGGAAGCGCTTCTAAAGCCCTTCGCCGCGAGCATTGGGCCGGGCGTTCTGGCCGGCACGTGGCGCGCGCCGAGCACAGACGGCTCCGGAAGCGACCGGACGGCGCTGCGATCCGCGATCGATGAGCTTGAGGCGGCCGGCTACCGCTTTGCGGACGGACGCATGGCTGATTCCTCCGGCCAGCCCCTATCGTTCGAGATCATGGTCGCGACGTCCAACGAAAGCCGCATCGCGTTGGGCTACGCCCGAAGCCTGGCGCGCATCGGCGTCGAAGCGCGCGTACGTCAGGTGGACGACGCGCAGTACCAGAAGCGGAAACAGAGCTTCGACTATGACATGCTCATCGGAGCCTTCAGCGGAACGCTGTCGCCTGGCACGGAACAGGTGAACCGCTGGGGATCATCGGCGCGCGAGCGGCCCGGATCGTTCAATTACGCCGGCGTCGCCGATCCGGCGGTGGATGCCATGATCGCGGCGATGACCTCGGCGCGCACGCGCGAGGATTACCTTGCCGCCGTGCGCGCCTACGATCGGGTCCTGATCTCCGGTCACTATGTCATCCCGCTCTACTACATCGGCGAGCAGTGGATGGCGCGCTGGCGCTTCATCCAGCACCCGGACACGACCCCGCTGACCGGTTTCTACCTCCCGGCCTTCTGGGACGAACGCGCCAAGGACCGAATGCTAACCGTCAGGCCGCCTTCTTGAGCCCCTCGTCGGCGAAGCGCGCGAGCTGGGTCGCGATGGTCGCCGCCCCGTTCAGCCGTTGCTCGGGTTTGGCCCAGTCGCGGATGAAGACGATCGACTGGTCCGGCCGGATCTTCGCCATGACGCCCTGTTCGCCGATGTAGCGCACGAGGGCGCCCGGATTCACGAAGGTCTTGTCGCGGAAGTTGACGACGAGCCCCTTCGGCCCGGCATCGAGCTTTTCGATGTTCGCGCGTCGGCAGAGCGCCTTGATGAAGACGACCTTCAGAAGGTGCTCGACCTCGGTCGGAAGCGCGCCGAAGCGGTCGATCAGCTCGGCGCCGAAGGCGTCGATCTCTCGCGCATCGCCAAGATCGGCGAGGCGCCGGTAGAGCGTCATGCGAAGCTGCAGGTCGGGGACGTAGCTTTCCGGGATCATGACGGCCGTGCCGAGAGTGATCTGCGGCGACCACGATCCATCGCTCTCCGGCTCGACGCCCTTCATCTCGGCGACGGCCTCCTCCAGCATCTGCTGATAGAGCTCGAAGCCGACTTCCTTGACGTGGCCGCTCTGTTCGTCACCCAAAAGATTGCCCGCGCCGCGCTGGTCGAGGTCGTGGCTCGCGAGTTGGAAGCCTGCGCCGAGCGTATCCAACGACTGCAGAACCTTCAGGCGGCGATCCGCGCCGGCGGTCGGTGTCTTGTTGGCGGGAATCGTCATGAGCGCGTAGGCGCGCTGCTTCGAGCGACCGACACGGCCACGGAGCTGGTAGAGCTGGGCCAAGCCGAACATGTCGGCCCGGTGGACGATCATCGTGTTGGCGGACGGGATGTCGAGGCCCGACTCCACGATCGTCGTCGAGAGCAGAACGTCGTATTGGCCCTCGTAGAAGGCGTTCATGATGTCGTCGAGCTCACCCGCCGGCATCTGGCCGTGGGCGAGCGCGACCTTGACCTCGGGTACCTGCTCCTCGAGGAACTCGCGGATGCCCGCCAGATCCGACAGTCGCGGAGCCACGTAGAAACTCTGGCCGCCGCGGTAGCGCTCGCGCAGCAGCGTCTCGCGCACGACGAGCGGGTCGAACGGAGCGACGAAGGTGCGGACCGCCATGCGGTCCACGGGGGGCGTCGTGATGAGCGACAGTTCGCGCACGCCCGTCAGGGCCAATTGGAGTGTGCGTGGGATGGGCGTCGCCGACAGCGTCAGGACGTGGACATCCGACTTCAGCTCCTTCAGCCGCTCCTTGTGCTTGACGCCGAAGTGCTGCTCCTCGTCGATGATGAGGAGACCAAGGTTCTTGAATTCGACGCCCTTGCCGAGCAGCGCGTGCGTGCCGACGACGATGTCGACGGTGCCGTTCGTCAGCCCCTTCTTGTTCTCGTTCAACTCCTTCGCCGTCACGAGGCGCGAAGCCTGGACGACGTTCAGCGGAAGGCCATGGAAGCGTTCCGTGAAGGTCTTGAAGTGCTGGCGTGCCAGAAGCGTCGTCGGCACGACGACCGCGACCTGCAGGCCGTTCATCGCCGCGATGAACGCCGCGCGCAGGGCGACTTCCGTCTTGCCGAATCCGACGTCGCCGCAGACGAGGCGATCCATCGGTTTGCCGGCCGAAAGGTCGTCGGCCACCGCCTCGATGGCGTTGAGCTGGTCTTCCGTCTCCTCGTAGGGAAAGCGCGCCTGGAACTCGCCCCAAAGACCCTCTGGCGGGACAAGCTTCGGCGCGCCGCGCATCTGGCGCTCGGCGGCGATGCGGATGAGGCCGCCGGCCATGTCGAGCAGGCGCTTCTTGAGCTTGGCCTTTCGGGCCTGCCAGGCGCCGCCTCCCAGCTTGTCGAGCACAGCCTCCGAGCCCTCGCCGCCGTAGCGCGACAAGAGCTCGATGTTCTCGACCGGCAGAAAGAGCCGGTCACCGCCCGCATAGGACAGCTCCAGGCAGTCGTGGGGCGCGCCCGCCGCCTCGATCGAACGAAGGCCGACGAAGCGCGCGATACCGTGATCGACGTGGACGACGATGTCGCCCTCGTCGAGGCCGGTCACCTCGGAGATGAAATCGGAACCGCGCTTCTTGCGCCGGCCACGGCGGACAAGACGGTCTCCCAGGATATCCTGCTCGCCGACGACCGCGATCCGGTCCGTCTCGAAGCCGGCCTCTATTCCGAGCACGGCGGTCGCGACGATGTTGCGGCCGACCTCCAGCGCCTGTTTCAGCGTATCGACGGCTTTGATGTTGCCGAGGCCGTGCTCTTCCACGACCTGCGTCAGCCGTTCCCGCGACCCCTCGGACCAGGCGGCAAGGATCACCTGCTTGCCGCCGGCACGCAGGTTCGAGATATGATCGACCGCCGCACCGAAGACGTTCACGTCGCCGGCCTGCCGCTCGCTGGCGAAGTTGCGCCCGCGTTGGATGTCGAGGTTCACGACGTCGGTCTGGAAGCCGGCGTCGGTCACGGCGTAGGAGGAGAGCCGGATCGGCTCGGCCGCAGCCAGCCGCTCGTTCAACTCCTCGTCCGTCAGGTAGAGTTCCTGCGGCGGCAGCGGATTGTAGGGCACGGCCTCGGCACTGCCCTCTGCCACTCCGCGCCGACGGGCGTCGTAGTAGTCCAGCACGAGCTTACGTCGCTCGGCGACCGACTCCACCACGAGGTGATCGAGCACCAGCGGGAATCCCGCGACATAGTCGAACAACGTGTCGACGCTCTCGTAGAAGAGCGGCAGCCAGTGCTCCATGCCGGAGAAGCGCCGGCCATCGCTTATCGAGGTGTAGAGCGCATCGTCACGCGAGGGTGCACCGAAGCGCCTCACGTAGTTCGAGCGGAAGCGCGAGATCGTCTCGTCCTTCAGCGTTACCTCCGAGACCGGCGCGAGCTCGAAGCTTTTGCGCTGACCGCTGGTGCGCTGGGTCGAAGGGTCGAAGGCGCGGATGGACTCCAGCGTGTCGCCGAAGAAGTCGAGGCGGACCGGCTCCTCGTCGCCTGGCGCGAAGAGATCGAGGATGCCGCCTCGCACGGCGAACTCGCCGCGCTCACGGACGGTCGTCGTGCGCTCGAAACCGCCGCGCTGAAGTACGCGCACGATATGATCCATCGAGATGCGGCCGCCTGCCTTCGCCGCAATCGTCTCCTCCTCGAGAACACGGAGCGGCGGCATGCGCTGGAGAAGCGCGTTGGCACTGGTCAGGATCAGGGCGCGGTGCGGCTCGCGTCGCAGCGCGCCGATCGCAGACATGGCGGATAGACGCCGCGCGGCCGCCTCCGAAGAGGGGCCGACGCGGTCGTAGGGCAGGCAGTCCCACGCGGGCAGCGTCAGGACCGGAAGGTCGGGCGCGACGAAGCGCAGCGCGTCCTCGAGCTCCGCCATGCGGTTGCCGTCCCGAAGGACGAAGACGATCGGACCGCCCTGCCCGCGGTGTCGCGCGATCTCGGCCAGCAGGAACGCCTCGTAGCCGTCCAGAACGTTGCCGATCCGCAGACCGCCGCCCTTCTTCAGCGCCTTCTGGAGGACTGCCGTCGTGCTCATGCGTTCGTCTTGTCCTGCAATTCGTAGAAGCTACGGATTCGGCGGAAGACCGGTGTGTCGTAGTTTGCCGGCGTCTCGACCGACCCGGTCATCCACGAGAAGAGGTCGCGGTCCTGCGCCTCCATGAGCAACTCGAACACGCTCAGGTCGCCGTCATCCAAGTTATGGATCTCCGCATCGGCAAAACGCCCGAGGACCAAGTCCATCTCGCGCGTACCCCGATGCCAGGCATGGTAGAGCGCCTTGCGGCGCCGAAGGTCCAAGCCTTCCGACGAGCGCGTCATTCCCGTCATGTCCGACGATCCGTTTCTTGATGCCGCCGGGCGGCGGCGCAGAGCCAAGTCCTGCATATAGTCGGCGGTTCCTGCAGTGTCAGCCTTGGCCGCCTCCTACTCGGCCGATAAACAACGCTCATGCGACCATCCCTCCTCGATCCCCTGTTCGCCCCCGTCTCGGTGCTGCCTGGCATCGGACCGAAGGTGGCCAAGCTCCTCGACGGACTCGTCGCCGCGCCGGGCGCGAGCGAAGCGCGCGTGCGAGACCTTCTGTTCCATCTCCCGACCGGACTGATCGACCGCCGACGCCGTGAGGAGATCATGTCGGCTCCAGCAGGCACGCTCGTGACGCTGGAGCTGCGGATCGACCGGCATGTGATGCCTTCGCGCGAAGCCCGCAACCAACCCGCGCGCGTGCTGGCGCACGATGCGACGGGCGAGATCGCGCTCACCTACTTCCGTGCGAAGCCGCAGTGGCTGGAAAGCCTCCTGCCAGTCGGCGCGACGCTGCTCGTCTCGGGCCGCGTGGAATGGTTCAACGGTCGCGCCTCGATGATCCATCCGGACTTCGTCGGTGACGCGGAAAAAGCCGCGAGCCTGCCGCTCGTCGAGCCCGTCTATGCGATGACGGCGGGCCTGACAGGCAAGGTCCTGCGCAAGGCGATCGCCAATGCCCTGCCGCAGTTGCCGGTGCTTCCCGAATGGATCGAACCTGGCGTCGTGGGACGCGAGGCCTTTGCAGGCTTTGCCGCATCGATCGAGGCGCTTCATCATCCCGAGGACCCGGCGGACCTTGCGCCGCAGAACCGGCACTATCGGCGGCTCGCCTACGACGAGTTCCTGGCCAGCCAGATGGCACTCGCCCTGTCGCGCCAGCGCATGCGCCGCCAGCGCGGGCGCGCGCTAGGCGGCGATGGCTCCATCCGTGCAAAGGCGGAGGCTGCCTTGCCGTTCCAGCTGACCGACGGCCAGCGTGAAGCGCTCCTCGAGATCCACGCGGACATGGCGAAGCCCGACCGGATGCTTCGCCTGCTGCAGGGAGACGTCGGAGCGGGCAAGACGGTGGTTGCGCTTCTTGCCATGTCGGCAGCCAAGGAGTCGGACGCCCAGTCCGTCCTTCTCGCCCCGACGGAAATTCTCGCCCGCCAGCATTTCGCCGGCCTGACGCGCTGGTGCGAGGCTGCGGGCCTTTCCATTGCGCTCCTCACGGGCCGCGACAACGGCCGGACGCGCTCGACCAAGCTGGAGGCGATCGCCAGCGGTGAAATCGACGTCGTCGTCGGGACGCACGCGCTCTTCCAGGACGACGTCGCCTATCATGACCTCGGCCTCGTGGTCGTGGACGAGCAGCATCGCTTCGGCGTCCACCAGCGCCTCACGTTGACCCGCAAGGGCCGCGCGCCGGACCTTCTGGTCATGACCGCGACTCCGATCCCGCGAACGCTCGTCCTCGCCGCATTCGGTGACATGGATGTCTCCCGCCTTCACGGGAAGCCCGCCGGTCGCAAGCCGATCACGACGGTCGCCGTCCCGCTCGACCGGCTCGACGAGATCGTGGGGCGCATCGGACGCGCGATCGACGAGGGCGATAAGGTCTACTGGGTCTGCCCCCTGGTCGAGGAGTCCGACAAGAGCGAGCTCACCTCCGCGGAAGAACGAGCTGACGTCCTGCGCCAATTCTTCGGCGACCGGGTCGGGCTCGTGCACGGCCGCATGTCGGGCGATGAGAAGGACCGTGCAATGGCGGACTTCAAGTCCGGCGCCACGCGGGTCGTCGTCGCAACGACCGTCATCGAGGTCGGTGTCGACGTGCCGGACGCGTCGATCATCGTCATTGAGCATGCCGAACGCTTCGGCCTCTCCCAGCTCCACCAGCTGCGCGGCCGCGTTGGACGCGGCAGCAAGGCGTCGTCCTGCGTTCTTCTCTACAAGGCGCCGCTCGGCGAGACGGCCAAGGCACGGATCGGCGTGATGCGGGAGAGCGAGGACGGGTTCCGTATCGCCGAGGAAGACCTGAAGCTTCGTGGCGAGGGGGATCTTCTGGGCACGCGCCAGTCGGGCCTGCAGAGCTTCCGCATCGCCCGCCTCGACGAGCATGCCGACCTTCTCGAGATCGCACGCAACGACGCCCGCTTCCTGCTACACCAGGACCCCGAACTCGTCTCGCCGCGCGGCGAGGCGGTACGGATCCTCATGTATCTCTTCGGGAAGGACGATGCCGTCCGCCTGCTGCGCGCCGGCTAAGCGCTATTCCACGGTCACGGACTTCGCCAGGTTTCGCGGCTGGTCGACATCCGTGCCCATCTGCACCGCCGTATGATAGGCGAGCAGCTGAAGGGGAACCGAGTAGACGATCGGCGTCAGGATCTCCGGCATGTCCGGCAGGGTAAGAACCTGTGCGTTCCGGATCGCCTCGGCCCTCGCGCCCGTCTCGTCCGTGACGAGAATGATCTTGCCCCCGCGCGCGGCCACCTCCTGCATGTTCGAAACGGTCTTCTCGAAAACGCGGTCGTGAGGTGCGATCACGACGACAGGCATGGTGTCGTCGATCAGCGCGATGGGTCCGTGCTTGAGTTCGCCGGCGGCGTAGCCCTCGGCATGGATATAGCTGATTTCCTTCAGCTTGAGCGCGCCCTCCATGGCCAGCGGGAACGAGAAGCCGCGTCCGAGGAAGAGCGCATGGCGATGGGTCGCCATGTCGCGGGCCAGACTCTCGATCGCGTGCTCACGATGAAGTGCCTCGTTCACGAGGCGGGGCAACTCTGCCAATGCGCCCGTCAGCTCCAGCTCACCATCGCCCGAGATGACGCCACGATCGACGCCGGCCCGCACCGCCAGGGCCGCCAACGCCGTCAGCTGGCATGTGAAAGCCTTCGTCGAGGCGACTCCGATCTCCGGCCCGGCCAGCGTCGGAAACACGAGATCGGCCTCGCGCGCCATCGTCGACTCCGGCACGTTGACGACGACGGCGGTACGGATGCCAGCGTCGCGTGCATGGCGAAGCGAGGCCAGCGTATCCGCCGTCTCGCCCGACTGGGAGACGAAGAGCGCGAGATCTACATCATCAAGCGGACTTTCTCGGTAGCGAAACTCGGACGCGACATCGAGATCGCAGGCAATCCGCGCATAGCGCTCGAAATAGTATCGTCCGACCAGCGCCGCATAATATCCCGTACCGCAGGCGGACAAGGCGATGCGGCGGACCGACGAGAAGCTGAAGGCTTGGCCGCCTGGGATACGCGTGCGTCCCGTTGTCATGTCGACGAAGGCGCCGAGCGTGTGACCCAGCACCTCCGGCTGCTCGTAGATCTCCTTCTGCATGAAATGCCGATGGTTGCCCTTGTCGACATAGAAGGCCTTGCCGGTTGAGCGGCGCAAGGGACGCTCGACAGGCCTGTCCTCGGCATCGAAGATTTCGTGGCCGTTGTGGCGAACCACGATCCAGTCCCCGTCCTCGAGATAGCGGACCGCGTCCGTAAAGGGCGAGAGAGCGATCGCATCGGAGCCGAGGAACATCTCGCCCTCGCCCTCGCCGAGCGCCAGCGGGCTGCCTCGGCGTGCGCCGATCAAAAGATCGCTCGCGCCCTTGAAGAGAAACGCCAGCGAGTAGGCCCCTTCCAGTTGACGGAGCGAACGGGATACCGCCTCGCGCTCGCTGGCGCCGCGGTCCATCTCCCGCGTGACGAGCGCCGCCACGACTTCGCTGTCCGTCTCGCTGCTGAAGCGGTAGCCGTCGGCCTCGAGTTCGCCCTTCAATTCGCGGAAGTTCTCGATGATGCCGTTGTGAACGACCGCGAGCCGGGCCGTGGCGTGCGGATGGGCGTTCGTCTCGTTGGGCACCCCGTGTGTGGCCCAGCGCGTATGGCCGATACCGATCGTGCCGCCGAGAGGCTCTTCGACAAGGCGCGCTTCTAGATTGCGCAGCTTTCCTTCCGCGCGCCTGCGTTCTAGCTCGCCTTCCGCCGTGAGCGTCGCGACGCCAGCCGAATCGTAGCCCCGGTACTCGAGCCGCTTCAACGCGTCGACAAGACGACCCGCCACGGATTCGTGGCTGATGATGCCGATGATGCCGCACATGAACTTCGCTCCAGCTTCTCGCTCGAAGGGTAGATTGGTCGAAAAAGGTTACGGTTCGCCCGCCCCCTCCCTCACTTGCGGCTTTCGGCCTTTCGCGCGGCATTGCGTTCGTTGATGATCCGCCCCCGATCGTCCTTGTTCACTTGGCGGGCGCGGCCGAGCGCTAGGGCGCCGCCGGGAACGTCCGCCGTCACAACGCTGCCGGACCCGACATAGGCGCCGTCCCCAATACGGACGGGCGCGACCAGCGAGGAGTTCGAGCCGACGAAGGCGTCGGCCCCTATCACCGTCCGGTACTTGTTGTAGCCATCGTAGTTGCAGGTGATGGTTCCGGCGCCGATGTTCGTTCGCTCGCCAATCTCGGCATCGCCAAGATAGGTCAGGTGGCTGACCTTTGCCCCGGCACCGATATCGGCACTTTTGGTTTCGACGAAGTTGCCGACTTTCGCATTCGCGCCGACCGTCGTGCCGGGCCGCAGCCGGGCGTAGGGCCCAATCGAGGCCCCTTCCCCGACATTCGCGCCTTCGAGATGGCTGAAAGCATGGATCACGCTTCCGGCCGCTATCCGGACGCCAGGGCCCATCACGACGTGGGGTTCGATGACGACGTCCGGCGCGATCTGCGTGTCGTAGGAGACAAATACGGTCTCCGGCGCGACAAGTGTGACGCCGGCGAGCATCAGTTCCGTCCTGCGCCTTGCCTGAAAGACCGCCTCGACCGCCGCGAGCTCAACGCGCGTGTTCACGCCGAGCACGTCATCGAAGGGCGCTTCGCTGACGCGAACGGACAATCCGCGCTCCCGCGCGAGCGCGACGATGTCCGTGAGATAGTACTCGCCCTTCGCGTTACGATTGCCGACAGCCTCCAAGAGGGCCAGCGCATGCTCCCCGGCGATCGCCATGACACCGGCATTGCAGAGCTCGATACGCCGCTCGGCATCCGACGCATCCTTCTCCTCGCGGATCGCGACGAGTTCGTCGCCGGACATGACGAGCCGACCATAACCGGTCGGTTGGGACGTCTGAAAACCGACAACGCAGATTGCGGCGCCGTCCGCCAGGTGCCGCCGAGCGCGGTCGAGCGTGTCGGCCCTGACAAGCGGCGTGTCCCCGAAGAGAACGAGGACGTCGTCCCAGCCTTCGCGGATCGCATCGCGCGCACTAAGCACGGCATGGGCCGTTCCCAACCGCTCCGCCTGTACGAAGCAGGATATGCCGGCACCGGACGCTTCGACAAGCTTGGAGACGGGCTCGGCGTCACGACCGACCACGACCGCAATCCGCTCGGACCCGGCCCTGCGCGCTGCGGAAACCGCATGGAGAACCAGCGGCAGCCCCGCGACCTCGTGTAGGACCTTGGCCTTGCTCGATCGCATTCGGCTTCCCTCGCCGGCCGCCAGAACGATCGAAAGACTACGTCGGGTCATCGTGAAATCGGGCCTCGGCTTGGTACGGGCATGAAAAGCCCCTCGCCCGACCGTTTAGCCGATCGTTTGCAGCGCAGGAAACGTTTCGAGAAGCCAGAAGGAGATCGACTGCATGCCGCCGGTCAGAAACAGGACACCGGTGACGATCAAAAGGACACCGGTTGCCTGCTCGACGCGACGCATGTGAGTGCGCATTCGGGCCATCTGGGTCAGAATGAAGGCCGAGAAGGCTGCTGTCAGGATGAAAGGGATGCCGAGCCCAGCCGAGTAGAAGGCCAACATCACAGCGCCTTCCTGCGCCGTCTGGCGCGCACCGGCTAGTCCCAAGATCGTACCTAATACAGGTCCGATACAGGGCGTCCATCCGAATGCGAAGGCCAATCCCATGACATAGGCTCCGCTGTAGCTGCGAGGGCTACCCCCTTGAAGACGCGCCTCCCGCGACAGGAAGCCAAGGCGGAAGACGCCGAGAAAATTCAATCCCATCGCGATGATGGCAAGCCCAGCCAGCATTCCGAGCCAAGTCAGATTCTGCCTCAGGAGAAGCCCGACCGAACTCGCGCCAACGCCCAAAAGGACGAAGACGGTCGAAAAACCAAGCACGAAGACGAGAGCGGCTGCGATCAGGCGATATTGAGCGCCTCGCGTCATCGCTTCCCGCGACTGCAGCGTCTCGCTCGAGACCCCGGTCATGTAGCAGAGATAGGGGGGTACCAGCGGGAGAACGCAAGGCGACAGGAACGATAGCGCCCCGGCCAAGACCGCAACGCTATAACTCACATCCATGATCATGGGGGCCTATTCCCGTTCATTCGCAGTACCGAGATGCGTCATATCCCCCTGTTCTACCACGACGCAAACGTTGGGGTGCTCCGTACGGTTGACCGCATGCGCCCCTGTGACTAAGTCTCGCGGCGCCGGGTGGATGGTTCATCGCATTCCACGCGTGCGAGCGCGTAGCTCAGTTGGTAGAGCACGTGACTTTTAATCATGTGGTCGTGGGTTCGAGTCCCACCGCGCTCACCAAGACAGCCGATTCTAATCGCTGCCCTTGTGGTTTCCCACTGATCCGGTCGGTCGTTCGAGACTGTCTTGGGTACACGATCGGGGACAGACGTAGGTCCGTTGAATGCTTCGGATCGGCGTTCACCGTCCCGGAAAGCGCCACCTGCTGGACAGACTTCAACCAGCATGGCTTCTCCGCAGCACCCATCGCGAACCGCCACCGAACCGGATCGGAAAAGGCTAAGACGGCGATGCTGACTCGCGATCGAATACGGAGACCCGCGCGATCACCGCCGACGAGACCCTGTAGGGCGTCCTGACCTTGCAGACGCAGATCCATGAAGACGAACTCGGCCGGGTCTTCGCCGGACGCAAGTACGCCTTACTTGACATCTTGATGCGCGGCGGCCCGCCGACGGACGGCACGATCACGATCGATTTCCAGCCTATGGTCCGACAGCCTGCGGGGCGTCCACGATCTATCCAAGGCGTTCAGATCCATTTGCTAATCGCCCGCACCGGCCTGCCGACCCTAGCGAGTCTCCGAATCCTGCACACCGTCATGCATCCTCACGAGAGAAAGTGGCTCGACGACTCGCTCGCCATCCACGGCGACACCGATACTGCCTGCCGGCTCTACGAGAGTGACCATAAGAAGCCTGACGTCTGGGCGGCGTTCGCCGTAGGCCTCAGGAGCCATTCCTACGCCATGTTCCGGTATTCGGACTGGCGTTGGCATGCCGGCGTCGAGTTCACGATCTCAACCGACGGTGTCGCGACGCGCTGGGAGCGCGCAAGGAGGCGACACGACGTCGTAATGGCGGTCATGGACTGGCGGCAGGTGTCGGGTAAACCAGATCCGTCCGAGTCCATCGAGGCGTCCAGGAGAGACTAGTTGCGGAACCTGATCACGATCGCCCGGACGCGCGACTACGAAGGTGAGGAGCGCAGGCGTGAGATTCTGGACGCCTCAAGGGAGTCAGAGGCAGCGCAGGCATCGGAGGATATCAAGGGTGGATTTGCCGCGGAGCACCTTATGGCCGAGGAGACGACCGCGGAACGCACTGAGCTTGCCGTCATCGTAGCGAGGAGGACTACCGAACCGGCAGTCGTGCAGGTCCATCCCGCGCAGGCCGCCGACGAGGCACCTTCCACGGTTCGTCATTCGTTGGGCCGCCACGTGCCGAATGTGCCGAGCCTCGTCGTGGTACCGAACGACGCGATGTCCTCGGAGAAGACGCACGTTTCGGGTGGATCGGAGGATCTCTGGGAGCCTCTCCAGCCGATCGTCAATGTCCGGCTCCCGTGAGGCTGGCGCACGTCGACATGTTCAAGATGGTCAAAGGTGCTTGGGGACGAGTATCTGTACGCCAGCGACCCGATCGCAAGGCTGCTGCGGGGCGTGCGGACCGGTAGCCCCTGTACATTCGTCCGACGCTCCTCAACGGGTCGCCTAGAACAGGGCAAGACGTCGCTTCTCAATAGTCTTCTCGATCACCACGTCGAGATGCCGAACGTCGTCTTCCCCTGCGCGTCCGTCGCTGATGGTTCGTTCGGCGGGATGCCCGTTCAGTGGGCGACGAAGCGGGTCTCCGCTCCGTTTGAACTGATCCGCCAGTCGAAGGTTGCTAACCCCGTCGTCGTCCTCGACGAGATCGAAAAGACGGGCAGTTCTACGTCGAACGGCTCCTCACTCCACTCTCTTTTGCCGATACTAGAGCGACACACTTCGCCGGACTAATTCGAAGTCGGCATCGCGAGGACGGTCAACCTGAGCGCGGTCTCGTTCCTTGCGGCGGCCAACGAGGTGTCGACTATCCGGCCCCCTCTCCGAGACCGCTTCAGGATCCTCGAGATGCCCGATCCCGAATCGCAGCATGTCGGCGGTCTAGCGAAGCAGATCGTGGACGACCTCCGCAACGAGCGAGGACTGGACGACGGCTGGATGCTCTATCTGGCTGCCGACGAGATCCGCATCGTCCAGAAGACCTGGCGTGCCGGTTCGCTACGCCGCCTCCGTGTGGCCATCGAGGCGACAATCGAGGCTCACGAGACCATGCTTCGTGCGAGGCCGAGGTGATCCTTGCTCCCCCGGCCGACGTCGTCGAGCGCCTCGACCACATCGAACGTACGGAAGGCGTTCCGCTCACCGAACTCGCCCACCGGGCTGTGTCGATCTGATCCCAACTAACCGGACCGGAGCACCGGTCTCTCGGTCAGGTCGCCATGGGGATCGTCATGGAACGCCAATACAAAGGAGGTCACACGAGAAAATCTGGATCATGTCGGACATCTACGACGACTTCTCTCGATCGGCGATATGGCGTCTGGCAGCCCCCGATCGACGTCAAGGCCAACATCCTGGTCGTCGCCGGCGACATCGCCGGCTGCTTGTCGATGATGGGCTAGGACTGGCTGGAAGACCAGCGTCGCCGCCTCGACATACCGATCGTTGTCGTCGCCGGAAACCGCAATTTTTCGACTGCCAGCCTCGACCGCGCGATCCCCCGCGCCCGCGAGCGCCCTCAGGTCGACGGCATCCACGTACTTGACGGCGACGCGGTCAAGATCGGCGGTGTCCGCTTCGTCGGCGGCACCCTATGGACCGACTACGCGATCTGCCGTGACGGCACGCACAAGGCCAGATCAAGGCTCAGGCGTCGATGAACGGTTTCAGATACACTCGGTTGGGCGTCGGGGTGGTGCGGTCCCGGCTTACCCTCCCAGCACCTCGCTGGCATCGACGCCAGGCACAAGGCAGCGATCGTCGACACCCTCACGACGCCGATTGACGGGCCCACGGTCGTCGTGACGCACCACGCGCCCTACGTCCGGAATCAAGCACGGAGAGGTCCGGAAGCGTCTTGACGCGGCGCACGCGAGCAACCTCAGGACGTGCTGCACGACGGTCGACCGGCGATCCGTATCCGTGGGCACGTGCATTGCCATCGCGATTACACTTGCTTCGATACGCGGGCGATCTGCAATCGGATGGGATACGTCAGGTCAAAGATGGTCTTCGGTCAGGGCGTCGTGAAGCACGAGAACGCGGCCTTCGATCCCCGGCTCGTCGTGGAGGTCTGATGCGGCTCCGGATCTCGATGAGACCGACGTGACGTATCTAACCGACGACGAGCGTCAGATCCTTGCCGGATATGTAAAGCGTGCTCGACAGGCAGCGTTGGAATACACCGTCGGCCTTCGTCAAACTCGGCGTGCAGCCGATATCCGAGCGAAGGCGGCGACAGAGATCCTTCGCCTGCTCCGCATGTGGGTCGACACCGTCGTGCTGTCGACGAAGGACTGCGAGACAACGTAGGCGATCGAGGATGCGATGGCAGTGAAGCGGGCCAAAGGCCTGGCGTTCATCGCCTTCCTTGGCCTGACTGACGACGAGAAAGTTTACGACAGGTTGTCCGGAAGATGGATGGTCACGCCTCGCCAGCCACTTAGATGAAAACGGCCGGCGAAGTCACGCTCCCGGCCACTCTCGACCCATCTAAGTCGTTCGAACGTTGTAAGCAACCACCCCAAAGCGGACGTCGGAGGATGTCACCTCGGCACGCAACCTCCCCGGCTTGTCGTCGTCGATGGCAGGGTTCCCGCTATCGCACCTCGAAGTGCCTCGACCGAGGGTTTGATCGAATTGATGGGGGCTTTCCCGTGCAAGGGTGTCGGGTGAGCCATGCGAGGTTGGGCCGATGGGCGAGAAGCGCAAGGGTTCGAAGGAGGTTCGAAAGCCGAAGAAGGCCGCCGAGAAGACGATCGCCGCCGCACCGACCCTGAAGGGCGGCGAGGCCGCATCGGCCAAGAAGAAGGGCTGACGTCTGTCCGCGGATCGGAGGCGCTTGATGGATGACGAAGAACGTCAGGAACTCAGCGACCGGATCGATGGTCTGCGCCTCATCATCGCCTCGCTGATCGAGGCGCTGCCCAACAGCACGGAGATCCTGTGGCGGTTGCAGCAGACGGAGGCGATGGCACGCCGGCACAACCTGCCGGCCGGCGTTCTGAAGGAGTTGGTCGATCTGCGCGAGACGCTGGACGAACTTTGAAGCCGACGCGCGCGCTGCTCGCCTGCCGAGAGCCGTATCCGATAAGCTCCATACGAACGAGGTCGATCATGTCGGATCTACAGACCGTCTACCGCCCACCCAACGGCGATGACTGGTTCGTCGAGCGTCGGGCTGATGGCGGGGTTACTGCGGTCGTTCATCAGGCAAACCAGGCATCGGGTGGAACGCGGACGCGCATGCCGATCGACGAGTTCTTGAAGCGAAGCGGCAACGGACCGGAGGTCGTAGCGGTTCTGGCGGACATGGCGGCCGACGGCGGGTAGTCAGTCTCACGGAACGTTCGCTCGCATCAGCGCTTCCCTCCCCCGAGCCTCGATCGCGGGGCGAGGACCCCGACATGCCCCCGACCGATCGCACGCAAGCTGTTCAGACCCACCCGGATCCCTCCAAACGCGCCGACGTGTTCTGGTCGTCCGGCAACCGCGGCGGGATGCACGAAGGAAAGATGCAGTTTCGATCGTTTCCGAGCTTGAACGAAGCGATCGATTTTGTCCGTTCTCAGACGGCCGGGACGAGAACTTCCTTGGGGTATACGATTGACACGGGCGATCACAGCTTGGAGGGCGCCGAGTTGAATGCGATTTTGTCAGGTCAAGACCAGCCATAGCGATCGCATTTTGGGAATATCGTTTGCTATCGGCTGGAATAGGTCTATCTCTCTTCTGAGGGTGTTGAAGAAGACGGGCTGCCGGGACGTTCGGCGGGGCCCATGCCTCTGGCGCTTCCACCCTGCGGAGCCCTGTTCCATGTTCGGCTATCAAGGTGGCGAAAGCGACGAGACCGTCGCTCGCAAGCGCAGCTATGCAACCGAGGCCCGCGAGCGCTGGCCGTTCCTGACCCGGTTCGACGTGACCACGATCCACAACGAGCAGCAGCTCGCGACGATGGTGCGCGACCGGCTGGGGCTGCGAAAGGACCAAGCGGACGCCGACGTCCATCGCTGGACGGAAGGCAAGCGCTTCTAAGCCGATTGCCGCGGCGGAGCCCAGCGTTTGATCCGGTCAGCCATGGCTGCGCCGGAGGAACCGGCTCGATCGTCCTTCCCCCATCCTCCTGCCAGCGAGTGTCCCATGCCCCTCTCCTTCAAATCGACGAGGGTTCCCCATCTTCGGATCGTCGTCGAGCGCTTCCCCGGCCTTCACAGCCTCGAGATGCGCGATGCCATCGCAACGCTGGCCGAGAAGCGTCTGCGCCGCCTTCGCATGGATCTGGAAGACAAAGCCAACGCCATCCTGCTTCCCATGCCTTCGTAAGGAAACCGCTATGAAGACCATCAGCAGCCAGTTCTATCTGGATCGTGCGGCCGAGTGCCGTTTGGCGGCCGCCGGCGCATCTCTTGCGGAGGTTCGGCGCAAGTATGCCGATGCCGAGGAACGTTGGCAGGCGATGGCGTCGCTGGCCCGCACCCGCGAGGACGAAGGGAGGTCCACTCCGCATCGTCTGCGAAGCACGCATTGACCATCGTTCAACGTCGCGCGTGCGGTTCGGGTAGCGCTGTTCCGCATGGCGTCAGACCTGCTTTCTTCGGAACCGGCAATCTCGGTGTCTCGGCGTCGTTCGTGCGAGGCGCTGCTCCCGTCAGATCCATCACGCTGGACTGCGTGAACCGTGCGGATGCTCGGAGCGATGAGCCGGTCATCCGGGAACGATCTCCCGTAGCAGACCTCCCTTCCACACAGCCCACACGAGGTTCCGCCATGCTGATCCCCCGCTCTTCGTGGGAGGGTGCCCGACCTGCATCCTCCGTTCCGACCATGCCCAATCCGGGCGTGCGCCTCGCGGCGCAGGACGCCTTGGCTCTGCAAGCGAAGCATCCCGAACACGCTGCCGATGCGGACCAAGCTGG
Source organism: Aureimonas sp. AU4 (assembly GCF_001463765.1). Taxonomy (GTDB): domain Bacteria; phylum Pseudomonadota; class Alphaproteobacteria; order Rhizobiales; family Rhizobiaceae; genus Aureimonas. The sequence goes on from NZ_BBWK01000075.1 coordinate 42,240, forward strand.
TCAGGACGCAATCGAAGGGCGCAACACCGGGAAGCCGAACAGCCATCGCCGGGTGATCGGCATCATGTTCGGTATTGACCCGCGGAACCTCTACGAAGCGCCGGGCGAGGCGCAAAGCCGCGACCAAGCCGTGCGGGATTTGGATTGACACATCCCGCGCACCCCTCGCCAACGTGTGTGCCGATCCGTTCGGCGCCACCCGACCATCTCCAACCCAAGGCCCGACCATGATCGCATCTGCGTTGCTGCGCCTTCTTCGCCCCGTACGACGCTCACTTCGCGCCCTGCGCCGGGGATGGCGCTGGGAGAGTATCCCGTTCGATGAGCCGCGGCATCTGACCAACGGACGGATGAGCCGGGACGATGGCGGGCAGATGTGGCGGCGGTGGAACGGCCGCGAGTACGACTTGGTCCAACTCGCGATGATGCCGTAGCGCGTGTGCTGCGACGTCGATCCTAGAGGTAGAGCACAGGAGCCTGCGATGTGGCTTGAACTGACGACCCTGCAGGGCGAGCCGACGCTGGTGAATATGAACCATGTCGTCACGATCTCGACGGAAGGCGATGGTAGCCGGTTGCATGTGACGCTGCCGGAATCCTCTGCCCATAGCGGTGTCGCGGTCCTGGTGCGGGAAACCCAAGCCGACATCCGAAACAAGCTCGTGAGTGGGCGCACATAACGGGCGTGCTCCACGACCCGACGCTTGGCCGCACGCGATCGCAAACGTCGCTAGCGAACTCAGGTCACCGCGGGGTGTCATGGGATCAGGCGACCGCCGACTGGTCTCTTCGGTCCATCAGTCGCTGCAGACCGTTGACCGACATCTCCATATTGGCGACGTTGTGCAAGGCCTCCGACAACTCGCTCGCGTCGGGAGTCTCGTCCTCCCACAACGCGGCGAGAAGCCGTTCAAGATCCACTGTCATCTCGCGGAGCTGCTGGGTCCCCGGCCGGAGAGTATGGTTGTCATCACACAGCATCGGGGCGGTTGTCACGCTATAGGGATGGCGTCGCAGAACTGCAGATCCGAAATAACGCTGCCCCGGCCGTCGCGGATGACGAAACGACAGTGGCCTCCCAACGGTTGCCCCCGCCGCAGCCGTTCGGCCATCATCTCGCGCGCCGCGAGAACGGCTTCGTGTTGAGCCTCCTCGCTCGACGTAAGCTCACCCCCTCCGAGTCGGCGACCGCGGTGTCGCCGGTTGGGATAGCGAAGAAGAACCGCATGGTGGTCTCGGGTGATGCGTTGGACATCGCTCTGATGTGTCCGTTGCATCAGGACGCTTCCACGCAACCAGTCGTCCCCACATGGTAGCTGGACAAGGGCTGGAGCGCGGACGCAACGACGCCGATGAACGCAAGGTGCATCGCCCAAAGCGCCCATACTTATCTCCTGCGCTCGGCTTTGAACTCGATGGCGGTCGTACCACTGCCCGTTCAGAAGGCGACGAGCTTTCGCCTCGTGGGGTCCCACAAGGACAGCCCAACGCATTGAAGGCTTTCGCCGATCGTCAGGCGCGATAGGGAACTCAACGCTGGTTCCGCGTTCAGGCAGGCCTGCAGCCGGTAGTTCGGGATCCGCGGGTTCAGATGGTGAATGTGATGAAGACCGATATTGCCGGTGAACCACTGCAGCATCTTCGGCATCACGTAGTACGAGCTGCCACTGAGGGCTGCGCGTTGTTGGCTCCAGTCCGGCGACTCCTCCCAGTGCGTGTCCTCGAATTGATGTTGGACGAAGAACAACCAACCGCCAATCCAGGACGCGACGAAAGCCGTCGGCAGCACCGCGAGTGCGACAGAGACCGGACCGAGCACCAGCACCAAG
>NZ_BBWK01000076.1 GCF_001463765.1 Aureimonas sp. AU4
CCTACTCCGCGACGTACCTTCGCCAGTTGTGCTGTTCGCGAAAGCCGAGCACCTCGCGGATCTTGCGGTTGGAGAGCGGGGCCTCGAACTCGCCCATCTCGCGCGTGACCGGCGTGCCGGGCTGGTGGCGGGCCAGGAATGCCGCGGTCGGCTCGCGCGCGGTGATCGTGTCGTTGGTGGCGTTGAAGACCTGGTAGCCCAGCCCGTCCTTGTGAAGGCACAGGTCCACGATCTGCCCGAGGTCGCGCGCGTCGATGTAGCTCCAGGCGTTGCGCTTGCGGCTCATCGGGTCGGCCAGAAACGCAGGGAACCGCTCGTACTCGTGCGGCTCGATCACGTTGCCGATGCGCAGCGCGTAGATGTCGGCGCCCGACCGCTGGGCAAAGGCGCGCGCCGTGCGCTCGTTGACGACCTTCGACAGGCCGTAGCTGTCCATCGGATCGCTGTCGTAGTCCTCCTCCAGCGGAAAGGCGTGGAAGGGGCGGTCGCCTTCCGCAAAGCACACGCCGTAGGTCGTCTCGCTGGAGGCGATCACGATCTTGCGGATGCCGAGCTTCACGGCCGCCTCGACCACGTTGTAGGTGCCCACCGTGTTGATGCGGAACGTCTCGTTGTCGGGGTGGATCAGGACGCGCGGCACGGCGGCAAAGTGCACCACGGCGTCGACCCTGGCCGGGCCGCGGCCCGTCTCGTAGCCCTCGAAGCCGAAGTGGCTCGACAGGGCGTTGAACATCTGCCCGCTGTCGGTGATGTCGGCAAGAAGCGTGTTGACGCCGGGATGGTCCAGCGGTTTGAGGTCGACGTTCAGCACCTCGTGGCCCTGGCCGAGAAGGTAGGGCACCACATGGCGGCCCGCCTTGCCCGTGCCCCCCGTGAAAACAACGCGCA
>NZ_BBWK01000077.1 GCF_001463765.1 Aureimonas sp. AU4
TGGATGGATCCTCCCGAAGGCTGCGGGCCGGCGATCCGACCTCGTCCGCCCATATGGCGGATCGCGCCCCTTCGTCACGGGTGCATCCTCTCGACGAACCGCCGGCCCACGATTGCGGGCAATTACTTATCGTCGTTATTTTTGTTGAAAGATGCAAACCGATGCCTCTAAGGAGCGCGTCAGGATACCGGGAGCGCGAGCATGTCGTATCAGTTCGGGACTGGACGTGTCCGGGTTGGGCCTGACGGAGCCAAGCCTGACTTGCGTTCGTCCACGCCGCCCGCCGTTTCGTCGACGGCCTTGGCCAACGGACTTCTCGCTTCGTCGGCCCTCTGGCTCCTTTTCCTGGTGCTCTGGCTGGGCTGCTAGCGACGCCGCTCTCGGCGGCGAGGCGTCGTGTCGCGCCAGGAACCATCGCGCGGTGCGCGGACTTGGATGAGCTTCCAAGAAGGAGTTCATCCATGACCGAGACGAGCCGCCGCACCTTTCTGGCGGGTGCCGCCCTCAGCGCCGGCGCGGCGGTCGCCGCCGGCACGGCCACGCGGGCGGTCGCCCAGGAGAAGCACAAGCCGGGCGCGCCGACCGCGCCCCAGGCGGCCAACTATCCCAAGCCTCCCTACCCCACCGACATGCAGCCCTGGCCGGGCCTCGCCTCGAAGATGAACCCGCGCCCCGACCACGGCGAGACGAGCTACAAGGGTTCGGGCAAGCTCACGGGCAAGCGGGCGCTGATCACGGGCGGCGACTCCGGCATCGGCCGCGCAGCGGCCATCGCCTATGCGCGCGAGGGCGCGGACGTCGCGATCAACTACCTGCCGCAGGAGGAGCCCGACGCGCGCGAGGTCGTGGCCCTGATCGAGGCGGAAGGGCGCAAGGCGGTCGCGATCCCCGGCGACCTGCGCACGGAGGAGTTCTGCCGCCGCCTGGTTGAGGAGGCCGCCACGCAGCTCGGCGGCCTCGACATCCTCGTCAACAACGCCGCGCTTCAGCAGACCCGTCCCTCGATCGCGGAGATCTCGTCGGAACTTTTCGACGACACGATGAAGACCAACGTCTACGCACCCTTCTGGCTCACTAAGGCGGCGCTGGAGCGGATGAAGGAGGGCGCGGTGATCGTGAACACCTCGTCCGAGCAGGCCGGCAACCCGTCGGCCGAGATCATGCACTACGCCATGACGCGCGCGGCCGTCCTCAACTTCACCAAGGGCCTCGCCAAGCAGCTCGCCCCGCGCGGCATCCGCGTCAACGCGGTGGCGCCCGGTCCGTTCTGGACGCCGCTCCAGGTGGCGGGCGGAGCGACCGAGGAGAAGCTTCGCGAGTTCGGCTCCGACACGCCGCTCGGCCGGGCCGGCCAGCCGGCCGAGATCGCGCCGCTCTATGTGGCGGCGGCCGACCCGCTTCTCAGCTTCTCGACGGGCCAGATCTTCGGCTCGACGGGCGGCAACGGCCAGCCGGCCTGATGACGCGTCCGGGGCGCCGCCGCGCAGGCAGCGCCCCGGGCTTCATGCGAGAACCGCTCGGCGGCGCTCCGAAGCGCGGCCCGCAACGAGAATGACGAGCCCGCCCAGCACCACGGCCGCAGCCGCGTAGACGATCACTCCGGTCGGGCCCATCCCGTCGATCAGGAGGCCGCCGATCACCGCGCCGCTCGCGATGGCGACCTGGAAGGCCGAGGACAGGAGCGCGCCCGCGCTTTCGGCGAGGTCCGGTGCGGCCCGCGCGTTCCAGATCGAGGTCGAGACCGGAAACCCGCCGAAGGCGAAGCCCCAGACGGCGGTCGCCGCAAAGGCCACGGCGGGCGAGGTACCCGCGATCGCCAGTGCGATCGCCGCCGCGCCGATCAGGAGCGAGGCCGAGCCCACCGCCCAGGCGGGGCTTCGCGCCGCGACGGCGCCCGCCGCGATGTTGCCGAGGAAGCCGCCGAGGCCGAAGGCGAGGAGCGCAAGCGAGATGGTCGAGACCTCGAGGCGCGGCACCTCTTCCAGGAAGGGCCGGATGAAGGTGAAGCCGGCGAAATGGCCGGAGACGACGATCACCACCGTCAGAAGGCCGATCGCAACCGCCGGACGCAAGAGTGCCGCGCGAAACAGCTTGATGCTCGGCGGAGCGGTGGGCGGCAGCGCGGGCAGGACCGCGAACTGCACCGCAAGCGACGCCAGCCCGAGCCCGGCCGCCGACAGGAAGGTAGCCCGCCAGCCGATCCATTCGCCCAGCGCTGCACCCAGAGGCGCGGCGACCACGGTGGCGAGCGACACGCCCATGACGATGACCGACATCGCGCGCGGCACCTCGGCCGAGGGCACGAGGCGCAGGGCCAGCGCCGTCATCATCGCCCAGAAGCCGCCGAGCGCGAAGCCGAGCAGTGCGCGCGCCAGGAGAAGCATGCCGACGCTGTTCGCCGTGGCCGCGAGGAGGCTCGACAGGACAAGCAGTCCCATCAGGACCCAGACGATCAGGCGCCGGTCGAGACGGCCCGACAGAAGCACGAGAAGCGGCCCGGCGATCGCCGCCACCACCGCCGTCGCGGTGATGGCCTGACCGACCGTCCCATTGCTGACCCCAAGTTCGGCCGCCATGGGCGTGAGCAGGCTGACGGGCAGGAACTCGGCCGTCACGAGGCCGAAGACCCCGAACGACAGGGAAAGGACCGCGGGCCAGGCGGCGCGGGGCTCGTCGATTTCGGACACAAGCCCCGGGGAGGCGACGGGTTGGGCGAAATCCATGAGGGGACCGCTCCTTGCATGATGCTGCGTTGCAGCAGCGTCTACGCTCGTCCGGCTGGCGTTTCCATGCCAGAATGACTGAGATGCTTGACCGATCCGCCAAATCCCACTCGCCCGGCTCCGCCGATCCTCTAACCGAAATGCTGCGCGGCCTGCGCCTCGACGGCGTGGAATACGGTCGCTGCCGCATGGCCGGGGACTGGTGCTTCCGCTATCCCGCCCAGGCTCACGCACATTTTCACTTCGTGGCCGGGCGCGGGTGCTGGCTGCAGGAGCCGGACGGCACTTGGAGCGAGCTGGCGGCGGGCGATGCCGTGCTCGTGCCGCGCGGCGCCGCCCACACGCTGGCGAGCGCACCGGGCCTCGAGCCACGCCCCTTTCCGCGCCGCGACTGCCTCGCCATCTGCGAAAGCGTCTACGACTACGACGGCGGCAACGCGCCCGAGGACGAGGGCTGCGTTCTCTTCTGCGGCACGATGCGCTTCAACCTCGACGGCCTCCATCCCCTCCTGCAGGTCATGCCGGACGTGATGCGGGCGAAGGAGCTGATGGTGGAGGAGCCGACCATTCCCCACCTTCTCGACGCCATGGTGGCCGAGTGCGGGCTGAACCGGGTGGGGGCGAGCGGCATCCTCGCGCGGCTGGCCGACGTCATGGCCGCGCAGATCATCCGCTCCTGGGTGGAGCATGGATGCGGCGACTCGGCGGGCTGGATCGCGGCGGTGCGCGATCCGCAGGTCGGCCGCGTGATCGCGGCGATCCATGCCGAACCCGAGCGGGACTGGGCGGTGGCCAGCCTCGCCGCGATCATGGGCGCCTCGCGCTCGGGCTTCGCGGCCAAGTTCACCGCGACCGTCGGCATGACGCCTGCGCGCTACGTGACCGAGGTGCGCATGCACCGGGCGCGGCAGTGGATCGGGCGCGACCGGATGCGGGTCGGAGAGGTCGCGCACCGGCTCGGCTACGATTCCGAGGCCGCCTTCAGCCGTGCCTTCAAGCGCGTCGTGGGAACGGCACCGGGCCGGCTGCGCACGGGCGTCATGGCGGACGCCTGAGAAAGGCGCGCGGCGGGACCCCGCATCGGACCCGTCAGCACCATGGCCGTCAGTCGAAGAAGCCCTCGTCGCCCTCCGCCAGATAGCGCCGGGCGCGTTCGGGCACGAGTTCCACGCCCATGCCGGGGCGATCGGGCACCTCGACCATCCCGTTCACGACGATCGGGTCGGGCAGTCCGTCCACGATCTCGTTCCACCAGGGCGGATCGCCCGTCGTGTACTCGAAGGCGATGAAGTTGTCGGGGAGCGTGGCCGAAACCTGAATCAGCGCGCCGAGGCCGAGAAGCCCGTTGGCCGTGCCATGCGGGGCCATGGTGATGCCGTGAAGGTCGGCATGCTCGGCGATCCACTTCAGCTCCGCGAGCCCGCCGACATCGGCGGGATCGGGTCCCACCACATGGACCGCGTTGGTCTCGATCAGCTCCTTGAAGTTGCGCCGAAGGTAGATCTGCTCGCCCGTATGGATGGGCGTGGCGGAGGTCCGCGTCAGCTCGCGATAGCTGCCGGCATCCACCCAAGGGGTGTAGTCGCCCGATAGGAGATCCTCGACCCAGAGGAGGTTGTAGGGCTCGAGCATCCGGACGAGGCGGATCGCATCGCCCAGCATCCAGCCCGGCCCGCAGTCGAGCGCCAGGCCGATCCGGTCGCCCGCGACCTCCTTCATCGCCGCCACGCAGCTGACCAGATGGCGCAGGCCCCGCTCGGTCACCGGCCCCCGGTCCAGCGCGCCATGGAAGGGCCCCGCGCCCAGCTCGCCGTAGGTGAAGTCCGGCACCTCGCGCTTCATGGGCGAGTGGAAACCGATCGGCTGCTTGATGATCGTGAAGCCCTCCGGCGAAGCCATCATGCGCGCGAGGTCGTCGGCGTAGTCCTCCGGCCGATGCCCGGCGAGCGGAAAGCGCACCGAGCCGTTGTAGACGCGCACGCGGTCGCGCACCTTGCCGCCGAGCAGGCGGTGGACCGGCAGGCCGGCGGCCTTGCCGGCCAGGTCCCACAAGGCCATCTCGACGACGCTGACGGCGCTGCCCCACGGCTTGAAGCCGCCGCGCTGGCGGATCTTGCGCATGGTGCGCTCGACCAGCGTCGGGTCCTCGCCGATCAGCGCCTCGCGCAGGGCGAGGATGTGGGGCTTCAGATAGGGCTTCCACGTCTCGGCCTGGGCATAGCCCGACACGCCCTCGTCGGTCACGATGCGCACCACGGGGCTGCGGCCGATCACGGCGCATCGGAGGTCGGTGATCTTCATGCGGCGCGGCTCGTCCTGGGGTCCTTGAGGGTGCGGGATACGGCGGCGGCTGTCTCGATCGCGGCCAGCCGGATCGCCTCCATGCGCGCCGCCTCGGTTCCGGCGAGAAAGGGAACGCTGAGGGCGGCGACCATCGCGCCATCGGGACCATGAACCGGGGCGGCGAAGGCCTGAATGCTCGGCGCGTTCTCGCCCTTGTCCTGCGCCCAGCCGAGGCGGCGGATGCGCGCGAGCTCGGCCCTCAAGCGGCGCGGGTCGGTGACGGTGCGCGGCGTGAAGGCGACGAGAGGGCGAGCCAACCAGCGGTCGAGCTCGGCCGCGTCGAGATGGGCGAGCAGCATCTTGCTCGCCGCGCCCGCATGGATCGGCATGCGCTGGCCGGGCGCGACCGTCAGGGCGTATTCGCGCCGCCCCTGCGCGGTGGCGAGCACAAGGACGCCCTCGCCGTCGAGGACGCTGAGCTTCACGCCCTCGCCGAGTTCGGCGGCGAGCCGATCGAGATGGGGCTGGCTCGCGGCCTGAAGGTCGATCTCGCTTGCCTGCGAGGCGACATGGGCAGCGAGCGTCAGAAGGCGCCGGCCCAGGAGATAGTGACCCGCCTCGCTGCGGCGGACCATGTCGTGGCGCTGCAGCGTGTTGAGGATGCGGTAGACGCTGGTGCGCGGCAGGTCGAGCCGCGCCGTGAGGTCGCTGATCGAGAGCCCCTCGGCACGCTGCTCGAGCGCAGCCAGAAGTTCCATCATGCGGTCGATGGCGGGGATGGTGTGGCGGCTCGCGCCCGCCTCCTCGGCGATGTCCATGCGCCTACCCTCTCGGCGGTTGACAGGAAGACGGGAGAGCGTAGCATCAAATCATGAACTATTGAAGTTCATATTTGAACGACGCGGAACAAGCGTCGGCATCTCGGGGAGGACCGCCGCATGTTGACCGTCTCGGCCATCGCTCACGTCGCCATCCGCATCAAGGACATCGACCGGACGATGCGCTTCTACGAGCAGGGGCTGGGCTTTCGCGAGATGCTGCGGCTCGACCGCGACGGACGCCTGTGGCTCGTCTACCTGCGCGTGACCGACCAGCAGTTCCTGGAGATCTTTCCCGAAGGCACGGGCGAGCGCGCCGCCGAGCGCGAGGCGGTGGGCTACAATCATCTCTGCCTTGAGGTGCCCTCGATCGACGGCGCGCTCGCCGAGCTGGCGGCGGCCGGCATCGAGCCGATCCGCCCGAAGGTGCTCGGCGCCGACGGCAACTGGCAGGCCTGGATCGAGGACCCCGACGGCCACCGCATCGAGCTCATGGAGATGGCGGCGAATTCCATGCAGGCGCAGGCGATCGAACGCCTGCGGCAGGGAGGCTGAGGCGATGCGCGCGGAAGGAAACGATGCGGCGCGAGGCGACATGCGGGACAGCGGGCGATGAAGATCACGGGCCTCAAGACCTTCGTCGCCAACGTGTCGCGAACCAACTTCGTGTTCGTGAAGATCTATACCGACGACGGGATCGACGGCGTCGGCGAGGCGACGCTGGAGTGGAAGACGCGCACGGTCGTGGCCGCGATCGAGGAGCTGGAGCGCGTTCTCGTCGGACGCGACCCGTTCGCGGTGGACGCGCTCATTGAGCAACTGCATCGCGACAGCTACTGGCGCACGGGCGCCGTGTTCCGCACCGCGCTCGGCGGCATCGAGGCCGCCCTTCTCGACATCAAGGGCAAGGCGCTCGGCGTTCCCGTCTTCGAGCTTCTTGGCGGCAAGTATCGCGAGCGCGTCGCCTGCTATGCCAATCATTGGTTCTTCGGCGCGGTGACGCCCGAGGACCACGCCGAAAAGGCGAAGGCCGCGGTCGCCATGGGCTACCGGGCGCTCAAGTGGGACCCGTTCGATGCGGCCGACCTCCAGATGGACCGGCGCCAGCGCCACGCCACGATCGCGATCGTGGAAGCGGTGCGCGCGGCGGTCGGGCCCGACATCGACCTGATGCTCGACGTCCACGGACGGCTCGACGTGCCGACCGCGATCGCGATGTGCCGCGCGCTCGCGCCCTTCGACCTTACCTGGATCGAGGAGCCGACGCCGCCCGAGAGCATCGACGCGCTGGCCGAGGTGCGCGCGCACAGCCCGGTGCCGATCGCAGCCGGCGAGCGCTTCTTCGAGCCCGCGCGCTTCCAGGAGGCTCTGGCCAAGCGCGCGGTCGACATCCTCCAGCCCGACGTCTCGCATGTGGGTGGGCTCGGCGAGACCAAGCGCATCGCCCACAATGCCCACACCCACCTCATCCCGGTCGCGCCGCACAACCCGGTCGGCCCGGTGATGAACGCAATGACGCTCCACGCCTCCGTGGCGATCCCCAACATGCTGGTCTTCGAGACCGTGTCGGTGGACGTGCCGTGGCGGCGCGAGCTCGTGCGTGAGACGCTGCGCTTCGAGGACGGCCATCTTCTGGCGCCGACCGCGCCGGGGCTCGGCGTCGAGCTGATCGAGGAGGCCTGCGCGCGCTTCCCCTACGAGGCGACCAACGTGCCGCTGTTCGACGGCTCGATGAACACGACCGGCGTGTCGACCGGCGAGAAGACCTTCTAGCGAGACAGGATGACGTCCTCCCTCCTCATTCGCGGCGGGCGCGTGATCGATCCGGCCTCCGGCCTCGACGCGGTGGCGGACGTCCTGGTGCGGGACGGCAGGATCGCGGCCATCGCGCCCGGCCTTTCGCCGGAGGGATCTGCGGACCACCGCGTGATCGAGGCCGCCGGCGCCCTCGTCGTGCCGGGCCTCGTCGACCTCCACACCCACGCCTACTGGGGCGGCACGCTGCTCGGCGTCAACGCCGACAAGATCGGGCCGCGCACCGGCGTCACCACCTGGGTGGACTGCGGCAGCAGCGGCGCGGCGACGCTGGAGGGCTTCCTCTGGCACGTCGTTCGGCCGAGCCGTGTGCGCATCCTGCCCATGGTCAACCTGTCCTATATCGGCCTCACCGCCGCCGGCCACCTGTCGATGGATGTCGGCGAGCTGCACGACTGGCGCTTTGCGGACCTCAGCGAGATCGATCGGGTGGGGGAAGCGTTCGGTCCCGAGATCCACGGCGTGAAGCTGCGTGCCAGCAACAACGCCTGCGGCGCGAACGGCCCCGTCGTCCTGCCGCTCGCGCGCGAGGCGGCCGACAGGCTCGGCGTCCCCCTCATGATCCATGTCGGCACCGCACCGCCGACCATCGACGAGGTGCTGCCCTTCCTGCGCGAGGGCGACATCCTCGCCCACGTCTACAATGCCAGCGCCGGCGGCTCGGTGCTCGACGCCTCGGGGCGCCTGCGCCCGGCGGTGCGCGAGGCGATAGGGCGCGGCGTGCGCATGGATGTCGGCCACGGCGGCTCGAGCTTCTCGTTCCGCATCGCCGAACGCGCCATGGACCAAGGGCTCCTGCCCGACGCCATCAGCTCCGACCTTCATGCCTACAACATCGACGGCCCGGCCGGCAGCCTGCCGGAGGTGATGGCGAAGTTCCTGGCGCTCGGGCTCCCGCTGGCCGACGTCCTGCGCCTCGCCACCGCCTCGCCGGCCACTGTCATCCGCCGCCCCGACCTCGGTCGGCTCCAGGTCGGCGGCGAGGCCGATCTGGCGGTGTTCCGCCTGGAGAAGCGGGGCGTCGATCTGGTGGACTGCGAGGGCGCCGTGCGGCGCGGCACATCGAGCCTTCACAACATTCTCACCGTGTGCCGCGGCCGGGTGCTGGAAAGCTTCGAGGACGGCCGCAACGAGGGACGTCGCTACTGATGCTTGAAGAACCGGCTCGGGACTTGACCGTTGACAAGCCGATCCTCCCCACGCCAAAGTGCATTATAGAACTACGCAAGTTCATATTTGAACTTTACTGAAGGACCCACGATCGCCGGAAGAAGCGACGGGGTCACGCCTTCGCCGGACGCCAAGGCGCCGGGCCCGGTCGCGGCAGCACAGTGCCGCCGCCGGGCATCGACGGATGATCGGCTCATCGCCGCAACCGCGACGAAACCGTCGCAACGGGAGGAAGCATGCGGAAATCCCTGATCCGTGCCGGGCTGGCGGGCATCCTGTCCGCGCTGACGCTCGGCGGCACGGCCCTTGCGGGCGAGGTCGTCTGGTGGACGCCCAACTTCAACGAGGCGCGCGCCCGCGAGCTCGTCGCAAAGTTCCAGGAGAGCCACCCCGGCATCACCGTCAACCTGCAGATCACCACCACCGACGGCCTGCCGCAGCGCGTCCTCACCGCGCTCCAGTCGGGCGCCGCGCCCGACATCATCGACGTGCAGCACGGCTGGGTCACCGGCTACGCGCAGAACGACCTCGTGCTGCCGCTCGACGACGTCCTCAAGGACCGCACGGACTACGTTCCCGCCAGCCTCGACTACGTGACCTACGACAACAAGCTGTGGGGCATGCCCTACCGCATCGAGTCGCTGGCGGTGCTCTACAACCGGAAGCACTTCACCGAGGCCGGTCTCGATCCGGCCAAGCCGCCGCAGACTTGGGAGGAGCTTCAGGCCGCCGCCAAGGCGCTGACGCGCGACGGGCGCTCGGGCTTTGCGATCACCGGCGGCGGCGAGGTCGGCAACACGATCTTCCGCTCCATGCCCTTCATGTGGATGAACGGCGGCGGCATCCTCTCGCAGGACGGCACAAAGGTGCTCGTGAACAGCCCGGAAACCGTGGCCGCGGTCCAGTTCTACACGGACTTCTACAAGAACAAGCTCTCGCCCGCCTCGACGCTGGAAAACGACGGTACGGCCAACCGCCGCCTGTTCATCGCCGAGAAGGTCTCGATGTACCAGGCCGGCCAGTTCGACGTGAAGTCGATCCAGACCGAGAACCCGAACATCGACATCGGCGTGATGATCATGCCTCATCCGGCGGGCAAGGATACCGCCGCCGTGCTCGGCGGCTGGAGCTTCGTCGTTCCGAAGGATGCGAAGAACCCCGACGAGGCCAAGGTGCTGGTCGGCTTCCTGTCGGAGGCGGCCAACCAGGGCTTCCTGACCGACACCTTCCCCGCCCGTCTCAGCGCGATGGATCTGCCGCGCTTCGGCGACCCGATCCTCCAGGTCTACAAGCAGATGCTGCCCTTCGGCCGCCCGGTCCCCAACCAGCGCAACTGGGTGCAGATCAGCCAGGCCTATTTCGACGGCATCCAGCGCATCCTGCTCGGCGACGAGGACGCCCAGACGGCGATGGACGAGGCGGCCGAGGAGATCGAGGGTCTGCTCTAAGGGTCCTCCCTGCCTTTTACGCGGCGGCCGCTCGAGCGCCGCCGCGCCCCTTCCATGATGCGACCGACGATCGGTGCCGCCATGCAATCCCAGTCCACGGGCTATCTCTTCATTCTGCCGGCGCTTCTCGTGCTGGCGATGCTGATCGCCTATCCCGTCGCCTATACCGGCCTTCTCAGCGTCACCGACAGCCGGGGCGCCTTTGTCGGGCTCGACAACTTCCGCCGCATCCTCGGCGCGCGCGCCACGGCAACCGCGCTTCTCAACACGCTCTGGTGGGTGGCGGGCTCGATCGTCTTCCAGGTCGTGCTCGGCGTCCTGACCGCGATCCTCCTCAACCAGAGCTTTCGCGGCCGGGCGGTGGTGCGCTCGATCACGCTGATCCCCTGGGTCGTTCCGGGCATCGTCGCGGCCACGACCTGGGCCTGGATGCTGCACACCGAGTTCGGCATCGTGAACTACATGCTGACCGGGCCGGGCCTTCTCGAGCATCCCGTCGGCTGGCTCACCAACGGCGACACCGTGCTGCCGGTGATGATCGCGATCAACGTCTGGAAGATGTTTCCCTTCGTCGCGATCATGGTTCTGGCCGGGCTCCAATCCATCCCGAACGACCTCTACGAGGCCGCGCGCATCGACGGCGCGCGCTACTGGGAGGAGGTCTGGTACGTGATGCTGCCCCAGGTGCGCCCGGTGATCGTGGCCGTCACGCTGCTTCTCGTGATCTGGGCGCTCAACCACATCACCATCATCTACGCCATCACGCGCGGCGGCCCGGCCAACCGCACGCTGATCACCCCGATCCAGATCTTCCGCACCGCCTTCGAGAGCACGCAGTTCAACACGGCCGCCGCCCTGTCGGTGATGTTCTTCGCGGTCGCGATCCTGGTGGTGTTCGCCTATATCCGCCTGCTCGCGGCGGGAGCGGCCCGATGAGCGCGGGCGCCGCGCCCAAGCGCCCCGGCCTGCCGCTGCCCCTGATCTGGCTCGGCTCGCTGGTCCTCGTCCTCGTCTGCCTGTTTCCGTTCTGGTGGATGGGCCTGTCGTCGATCAAGACCCTGCGCGAGCTCTACACCGTGCCGCCCATCTGGTGGCCGGAGGTGCCGAGCCTCGAGAACTACCGCAAGGTTCTCTTTGAATCGAACATCCCGCGATACTTCCTGAACAGCCTCGTCGTCTCGATCGGCTCGACGGGTCTGGCGCTGATCCTTGCGATCTTCGCGTCCTACGGCTTCGCCCGCTTCGACTTTCGCGGCAAGCCGCTCCTCCAGTCCTTCGTGCTGATCGGCCAGCTGCTGCCGACCGCCGCGATCATCGTGCCGCTCTTCATCACGCTGCGCGTGCTCGGCCTCGTGAACACCTACTGGGGCCTCATCCTCGTCTACATGATCCTGACCCTGCCACTCTCGGTCTGGATGCTGACGAGCTACTTCCGCGCCATTCCCGTGGAGCTGGAGGAGGCCGCGATCATCGACGGGGCGAGCCGTCTCGGCTGCCTGTTCCGCATCGTCCTGCCGCTGTCCGTGCCCGGCATCGTGTCGGTCCTGGTCTACGCCTTCGTGACCACCTGGAACGAGTTCATCTTCGCCTTATGCTTCGCCACCGACGCCTCGGTGAAGACGCTGCCGATCGGGCTCGCCGAGTTCTCCACCGAGTTCAACACGGACTGGGGCGCCGTGATGGCGGCCTCGGTCATCATGACCCTCCCGATCGCCCTTCTGTTCCTGTCCATGCAGCGCCTGTTCGTGGGCGGCATGACGGCGGGGGCGACCAAGGGATGACGCGTACGAGCCTTCCGGAAGGATATGCCATGACCACGACCATTCCCGCGCTCGGCCTCGGCACCTACGGGCGCACCGGCGAGGAGGGCCTGGCCGCGCTTCTCGCCGCGCTGGAGCTCGGCTACCGCCATCTCGACACGGCGCAGAGCTACGGCACCGAGGGAAATGTCGGCGAGGCCGTCCGCCGCTCGGGGCTTCCCCGCGACGAGGTCTTCGTCACCACCAAGGTCGCCGACACGAACCTCTCGCGCGCCGACTTCGCCCCCAGCGTCCAGCGCAGCCTCGACACGCTGGGGCTCGACCGCGTCGACCTTCTCCTGATCCACTGGCCCTCGGAACGCGACCAGGTGCCCTTCGAGGACTACATGACCGCTCTTGGCCAAGCGAAGGCGGCGGGCCACACGCGCCTGATCGGCGTCTCGAACTTTCCGATCGAGCATCTGAAGCAGGCCCGCGCGCTGCTGGGCGAGGATGCGCTGGCGACCAATCAGGTCGAGATCCACCCCTTCCTCCAGTCGCCCACCTTACGCGACTTCGCGCGCTCGATCGAGCTGCCGCTGACCGCCTACCAGCCGCTCGCCAAGGGCCAAGTCGGCGAGAACGAGACCCTCCGCGAGATCGCGGCGAAGCACGGCGTCACGCCGGCGGCGGTGGCGCTCGCCTTCCTGATGGCGGAGGGACACATCGTGATCCCCGCCTCCGGAAGCCGCGCCAACCTCGAGGCGAACCTTCGGGCGCGCGACCTCAAGCTCCGGCCCGAGGAGATCGACGCCGTCCGGCGCCTCGACCGGGGCGAGCGCGGCATCGATCCGGAGAAGTCCCCTCGCTGGGACGACTGAGAGGGAGGGACGCATCATGGGTTCGGTATCGATCCGCGAGGCGCGCAAGAGCTACGGGGCGCTGGAGGTGCTGCACGGCGTCTCGGTGGAGATCGCCGACGGCGAGTTCGTCGTTCTGGTCGGCCCGTCCGGCTGCGGGAAGTCGACGCTTCTGCGCATGCTCGCCGGGCTCGAGTCGATCTCGGCCGGCGAGATCGCGATCGACGGGCGCGTCGTCAACGCGCTGGCGCCGAAAGAGCGCGACATCGCCATGGTGTTCCAGTCCTACGCGCTCTACCCGCACATGACGGTGGCGGAAAACATGGGCTTTTCGCTCAAGCTCGGCCGCCGGCCGCGCGAGGAGATCCAGGATCGCGTCGGCACGGCCGCGCGCACGCTCAGCCTCGACGCGCTGCTCGACCGCCAGCCGCGCCAGCTGTCGGGCGGCCAGCGCCAGCGCGTCGCCATGGGCCGCGCCATGGTGCGCGCGCCCGCCGTGTTCCTGTTCGACGAGCCTTTGTCGAACTTGGATGCCAAGCTCCGCGTCCAGATGCGCGCCGAGATCAAGCAGAACCATCAGCGCCTGCGCACCACGACCGTCTACGTCACGCACGACCAGATCGAGGCCATGACCATGGCCGACCGCATCGTCGTCATGAACGGCGGGCGCGTCGAACAGATCGGAACGCCGCTCGAGCTCTACGAGCGACCGGCCAACCTCTTCGTCGCCGGCTTCATCGGCTCGCCCGCCATGAACCTCCTGCCCGGGCGGATCGCCGAGGGTGCGCTGACCGCCGAGGACGGCACGCGCATCCCGCTCGGTGGCGCGGCTTCGGCGCAAGGGAGCGCCGCGATCCTCGGCGCACGGCCCGAGCATATCGTGATCGATCCCGCCGGCGTGCCGGCCGAGGTACTGGTGGTCGAGCCGACGGGCGCCGACACGCATGTCACGCTGCGCCTCGCCGGCCAGCCCGTCGTCGGCACGTTCCGCGAGCGCATCACGGCGCAACCCGGCGAGCGGCTGCCCGTGCGGCTCGACCCTCAGCGTCTCCACCTCTTCGACGCCGAAACGGGCCGCCGCCTCGAACAGGGAGGCCGAGCCTAGCCATGACCGCCATCTACCCCGATCTTCGCGATCGCACCGTTCTCGTCACCGGCGGGGCGTCCGGCATCGGCGAGGCCATCGTGCGGGCCTTCGCAGCCCAAGGCTCACGCGTCGGCTTCGTCGATCTGGATAAATCGGCGGGAGAGCGGCTGGCGGCCGAGCTTTCGACAGGCGACGGCCAGATCCGTTTTGCCGCCTGCGACCTTCGCGACATCGCGGCGCTGCAGGCGGCGGTCGGCGAGATCCGCGACGCGCTCGGCCCCGTCACCGTGCTCGTCAACAACGCCGCCAACGACGAGCGCCATCCCACCCCGACCGTCACGCCGGACTATTTCGACGACCGGATCGCGGTGAACCTGCGCCACCAGTTCTTCGCGGCCCAGGCCGTCCTGCCCGACATGGAGCGGGCGGGCGGCGGCTCGATCGTCTGCATGAGCTCGATCTCGTGGATGGCGGGTTTCGGCGGCATGGCGCTCTACACCGCCTCGAAATCCGCCGTTCTCGGCCTCGTGCGCTCGCTCGCCCGCGACTACGGGCCGGCGGGCGTGCGCGTCAACGCCGTCTCGCCGGGCTGGATCATGACCGAACGCCAGCTCGCGCTCTGGCTGACGCCCGAGGCCGACGCCATGCGCGAGGAGCGCCAGGCGCTGAAACGCCGGCTCGTGCCCGACGACATCGCCCGCCTCGTCCTGTTTCTCGCCTCCGAGGAGGCCGGCGCCATCACCGCGCAGAACCACGTCGCCGACGGCGGCTGGGTCTGACGCCCGTTTCCCTTTTCGCCTGCCTTCGAGGTGCCTTTTATGCAGTCCCCTTCCGACATCCAGCCGATCACCCGCCCGCCCCGCGCCTGGTGCGACGCGCTCGCCGCGATCGGCACCGCCACGTGCAGCAGCGAGCTCAGCCTGATGGGCATCCGCGATGCGCAGATCCACGGGCCGCGACCGCTCAAACTCGGCCGCTCGGTGGCCGGTCCCGCGCTGACCCTCCAGATGATGCCCAAGCGCGAGGACCTCTACGGCTCGAACGAGTACGAGAACCCCGAGGTCCAGCTCCATCGCCACGTTCTCTACCCCGCCGAGGCCGGCGACATGGTGGTGGTGGACGCGCGCGGCGACATGGCAAGCGGCATCTTCGGCGAGATGATGCTGACCTTCCTCGCGGGTCGCGGCGGGTCGGGTGTGGTGGTGGACGGCTGCATCCGCGATTCCGCCAAGGCGCGCGAGCTCGACCTCGGCGTCTGGGTGAAGGGCGTGACGCCCAACTACCACGCGCAGACCAACCTCATCCCCTTCGCCGTCAACGTGCCGGTCGCCTGCGGCGGCGCCCTCGTCATGCCGGGCGACATCATCGTGGCCGACGACGACGGCGTGGTGGTGGTGCCCGTCGCCATGGCGGAGCGGCTGATCGAGGGCGCGAGCCAGCATGTCGAGTGGGAGGAGTTCGCGCGCCTGCGCCTGTCGCAGGGCGGAGACCTTCGCAAATACTATCCCCTCACCGACGCGGTGCAGGACGAGTATCTCGCCTGGCGCGCGGCCAACCAGGGCTGACGCTCCCCTTGTGCTCCCGTCCAGGACAGGAGACGGGAGCGTTTCTCCCCGCGCCGGCCCAATGACAAGGACGATCATGACGCCGACCCTCGAAGACCTGAAGCGCGAAGCGAAGGAACTCGATCTGCCCCACTTCGACTACGCGATCGCGTGGGAACTCGGGCTCCGACTGCGCGAGCGCGCGGCGGAACAGGCGCTGCCGGTCGGCATCGAGGTGTTCCATGGGACCGCACCGGTCTTCCTGTCGCTCCTGCCGGGTTCCTCGCCCGACAATGTGGAGTGGCTGCGGCGCAAGCGGGCCGTGGCGTTGCGCTTCCACCAGAGTTCGCTCGCCATGCGGCGGCTGTGCGAGGCGAAGGGCGTCGAGTTCGCCGCTCGCTACCACCTGCCCTCAAGCGAGTTCGTCGCAAGCGGCGGCGCGGTGCCGATCGTGATGCGCGGCACCGGCGTGGTGGGCGTCGCGACCGTGAGCGGCCTGCCCGACACGGAAGACCACGCCTTGGTCGTCTCCGCCTTGCGGGAACTGCGCCGGGCGCAAGGCATCGGCGACTAACGATCAGGTGACCTGACGATCCGCGTCAGCCGTGGCAACATGGCGGCCGGACATCGTTCGCTGGGGAGGAAACGGAATGCGTCGGATGATCTGGGCCGCGACGATGGCTTTAGCGGCGGGTGTCGCGCAGGCGCAGGACAAGCCCGTGGTGAACGCGGGCACGCGCGCGCCGGACTGCACCGCCCGTGTGAACTACGACCGCAACGCCGACCTGCCGGGCTACCTGGACGGCGACGGCATCTGCCAACCCTTCCTGCCGCTGAACCAGCTCATCCCGGCCGGGCGTGACGCCAGCTTCTACACAGACGACTTCACGGACGCCGCGATCCGCACACGCTGGCAGAGCTGCAAGGCCGACGAGGCGTGTGCGGCCGCCGCCCGCAAGGGGGCGCAGGGCTTCGCCCGCGTCGAGACGCGCGAGACCGGGACGGTGGGCGCGACGGGCCGGATCGACCCCGAGGGCGACGTCGATCTCGCTGCGATCCGCCGGCCCGCCTTCTTCGGGCAGGAGCCCTATCGCGAGCCGATCGCGGCCAGCGACGCAAGCGCCCATACGGTCGAGTTCACCGCGCCGCGCGACGCTCTCGAGCGCACCAAGCTCGGCAAGACCGGCGAGATCAAGCTGCGCGGCTGGTATATCCGGGGCGACGGCATCAGCAGTGAGGACGGCACCCGTCAGCGCGCGCTCGTCGTCATGAACAACGGCGGCGGCAACGAGATCACCGCGATCGACGATCCGCGCTCCGAGCTCGTCACGCGCGACGCGGCCAGCGGTAAGTTCACGCTCTCCGACAAGCCCGACGGCCTGACCGAGGAAGCGGGCATGCGCCACTGGCGGGGCTTTGCCGCCGCCTTCCATGCGGCCGGCTTCGACGTCCTCGTCACCGACCGGCGCGGCAACGGCATCTCGGGCGGCGGGAACGGCTTCAACACGGCCGAGCAGGCGAATGACATAATGCGCGAGTTCGACCAGCTCGGCACCGGCGAGGGCCTGCGGGCGATGGGAGCCAAGGGCGGCACGCTGACGGGCAAGGCGGCGGCCGACGCCGTGCTGCAGGGCGCGGACATCGCGGCGATGCCGATCGTCCTCATGGGCTACTCGCGCGGCTCCTATGCGGTCGCCTACGCCATGCAGAAGAACTTCGTCACCGACTGCAACCGCGATGTTCCGGGTGGCACCTGCGCGCCGGCCCTCGCCCGCGCCAACATCCGGGGCGCGATCCTCTATGGCCCGAACTCGGGCGGTCTCGGCACGCGGGTCGCCGGCCACGACATGATCGAGGCGGCACTGCGCGAGGAGTTCGCGACCACCTACTATCCCGACGGCGAGGTGGCGGCCGGCGTCGCGCGCTGGCCGGCGCTGCAGATCGTGAAGGGCACCTGGGACTACGTCGAGGGGATGGAGGGCGCGTTCGCGAGCTACAACCGGGCGACGGGCCTGAAGGACATGTTCGTGTTCCACGGCCCCCATGGGCTCGCCATGCAGTCCGACGGCAACATGGCGCTGGCGGGCGAACGCATGGCGCGCTTCGCCCGCGCCGCCGCGTTCGGACAAAGCCGCCTGGAGGGCACCACGCCGCCGGCCGACCTGCGCGAACTGGTTCTGTCCGCCCCGGCGATCTGGGACACCAACACGGACCCGACCGGTCCGCGATAGGAAGCGTTCCGGCAGGGAACCGCTCAGATGACCTTGCCGGGGTTCAGCGTGCCGCGTGGGTCGAGCGCGGTCTTGAGGAGACGCATGGTCGCGATCTCGGCGGGGCTGCGCGAGTGGTGGAGATAGTCGCGCTTCAGGACGCCGATGCCGTGCTCCGCCGAGATCGACCCGTGGTAACGGGCGATCAGGGAGTAGACGACTTCCTTCAGCGCCCCGATGCGCTCGGGCGTCGGCAGTCCCGTGGTCAGGTGCAGGTTGCCGTCCGCCAGATGCCCGAAGACGTGTAGCCCGAGGACATCGGGGACTTCGCGCCGGAGCGTGGCCTCCACCTCGGTCGCGAACGCCTCCATCGCGCCGAGCGGCAGCGAGACGTCGAAGTCGACCGGCACCGTGAACAGGCGC
This sequence comes from Aureimonas sp. AU4, assembly GCF_001463765.1. Taxonomy (GTDB): domain Bacteria; phylum Pseudomonadota; class Alphaproteobacteria; order Rhizobiales; family Rhizobiaceae; genus Aureimonas. The sequence continues at coordinate 18,121 of NZ_BBWK01000077.1, forward strand.
TGTTCCGCCTCGAAATCCTCGCGGATCCTCCACAGCTCGTCGCGCTGGCGCGAGGATTGCGCAACGACGGCGTCCTCGATGTCCCCTGCCTCGAGCGCTGCTCCGACCACCGCTTCGAAGAGAGCCGGGTCGCCGTCCGGCTCGAAGCCTTCGGCCTCGCACAGGCCGTAGACGGCGGCTCCGGGCACGACAGGGCGCCGCGCGCCGCAAAGGGCCTCGACGTTGCGCTCGAAGAACTCCGGCCACATGATCTCGAAGCTCGACAGCGTGCCGCGCAGGTCGCGCTGGAGGCGCGCGAGCGTGCGGACCGCCGCGTCGAAGCTCGGGAAAGCCAGAAGCGCGGTGGCCACGGTAGCCGGCGCCGGATGCAGTCTCAGGACGGCACGGGTGATGATCCCGAGCGTTCCCTCCGAGCCGATGAAGAGCTGCTTCAGATCGTAGCCCGTGTTGTCCTTGCGGTAGGGGCTGAGATGCGAGAGGACCGTGCCGTCGGCCAGCACGCACTCGAGGCCGAGAACCTGGTCGCGCGCCACGCCGTAGCGCAGCGCCTGGAAGCCGCCGGCATTGGTGGCCAGCGCCCCGCCCAGCGTCGCGGTGCCGCGCGCGCCGAAGTCGAGGCCGAAGCGCAGACCGCTCGCCGCGCAGCGCTCCTGGATCGTCTGGATGACGGCGCCCGCTCCGGCCTCGACGGTCAGTGCGGCCTCGTCCGGCGCGTCGACGGCGTTCATGCGCTCGAGCGAAACGAGGATGCTGGCCCCATCCGCCCGCGTCGCCTGGTTGAGATTGGTGCGTCCGCCTTCGGGCACCACCGCGATGCCCTCGCGATCGCAAAGGGCGAGCACCTTCGAGACCTCTTCGGTCGAGCCCGGCTTCACCAGCGCCCTCGCGAGCGTCGGCTCGTTCGTCCAGAAATCCATCGGCCTCGAGCGCAACTCGTCGCCCGGGACGACATGCCGCTCGCCCGTGATCGCGGCGAGCGCCCCGATGATGTCTCCCATCTCAGCGCCTTCCGGATCGTGCGCGCAGTTCGCCGAGATAGTCGTTGGCCGCCCGGGTGGCCTCGAAGCCGGCCGGGTCGAGATCGGCGAGGAGCATGTCCGGTTCGGCTTCGCCGGCCTGGGCCAGCGCCCTGCCGTCGGGAGCCGCTATGACCGAGAGCCCTTGGTAGCGGAACGCGGCGTCCGATCCGCACCAGTCGGCGTAGGAGACGAAGACGCCGTTCTCGAAGGCCCGCGTCGGAACGAGGCTGCGGGCGATGAAGCGCGCGCCGTCGCCAAACGGCAGGGCGGTGGGCACCAGGACGAGATCCGCGCCGGCCGTGGCGAGCTCGCGCACGGTCTCGGGAAACTCGACGTCGAAGCAGACGAGAAGACCGATCCGAAGCCCCGCGAGCTCGACGAGGGGCGAGACCGCTTCGCCCGGCGAGAAGGCGTCTCGCTCGTAGTCGCCGTAGAGGAAGCGCTTGGCGTAGCTGGCGGGCGCCTTGCCCGGCTGCAGGAAGACGGCGGCGTTGCGCACTTGGCCGTCCTCGACGACCGGGAGGCCCAGCGCGAGCGCGACGCCCGTGCGGGCGACGAGCTCGGCAAGGCGGGCGATCGTGTCCGGCGCCTGTTCGGCCGATGCCCGCAGCGTCGCCGCGCCCGCGCCGTAGCCGGGCAGCGCGAGTTCGGGCATGTGCGCGAGATCGGCGCCGGCAGCGCGCGCGCTCGCGAGCATGTCACCGACCTCGGGAAGGCCGAGGGGCTTGCCGGCGTCAAGCTGAAAGAGGGCGAGGCGCATCAGCGGCGTTCCCACGCGCCCAGCAACTTCGGCAGGTCGCCGAAGCGCGCGACGAGACCGAAGACCAGCGCGGCGAGCGCCACGAACAAAACCGAGATCGAGGCCATCACCGGCGTGTAGCCGTAGCGCAGCGCGTTGAAGATCTTGATCGGCACGGTCTCCATCGTGAAGCCGACCGTCATGTAGGCGATGATGTATTCGTTGAGCGACAGGACGAAGGCGAAGGCGAAGCCCGACACGAGGTAGGGCCGGATCATCGGCAGGACGATCGTGCGGCGCACCGCCGCCTCGCTCGCGCCCATGGTGCGCGCCGCTTCCACGATCTCGCGGTCGATCGAGGAGAAGCCGAGGGTGAGCGTCACGAGTGGCAGGCTGGTGAAGAAGATCGCGTGGCTGACGACCACCGTGAAGGCCGAGCCGTAGAAGCCCGCCGTCGACCAGAAGGCGAGCGCGCCGAGCGCGGTGATCACGGGCGGCAGCACGAAGGGCGAGACGCCGAGGAGCTGCACCATGCGCCCGATGAGCGTCGTGCGCCGCCACAGGGCGTAGGCGATCGGCAGCGCGATCAGGACCGCGAGGGCCGCCGCCAGGAGCGCGATCGACACCGAGGTGAGAAGCGCCCCGCGCCAGTCGGGATCGGTGAAGATCGCGCCGTACCAGCGCAGCGACAGGCCCTTGGGCGGAAAGACGAGGCTTTGCTGGGCGTTCAGCGACACGCCCGCGATGATCGCGACGGGCGCGGCGAGAAACAGGCCGACGAGGGCGAAGAGCAGGCGGCTCATGCCGTGCCCCCCACCCGACGCGCGCCGAACAGGGCGGTGAGCGAGACGAGGAGAATGCTCGCCAGCACCAGGAACACGGCCATCGCGGCGGCGAACGGCATGTTGGACTGGTAGATCGCCTGATCGGTGATCAGCACCGAAAGCGTCCAGTGCTGGGGGCGTCCAAGGAGCTGCGGCAGGAGGTAGGAGCCGAGCGCGAAGACGAAGACCACGACGAAGGTCGCGGCCAGCGCGCCGCGCAGCGCCGGCAGGATCACGGTGAGAAAGGCACGCACAGGCGAGGCGCCGAGCGTCTCGGCCGCCTCGCCGAGCGCGGGGTCGAGACGCGAGAACGAGGGGTAGAGCACCAGCACGCAATAGGGCAGCGCCTGGTAGGACATGCCGAGAAGCACGGCCGCGAAGCTTGGCGTGAAGGCCGCCGGCGACGTCATCAGGCCGAGGGCGACGAGGAGGTTGGAGACGCCGGCCGTGCGCGACAGGAGCGTGGACCAGGAGAAGCCGATGATCACCTCGGACAGGGACAGGACGGCGAGAAGCGCGACCAGCCAGGGCACCTGCGCGCGGCGCGGCAGGCGCGACAGGAGGTAGGTGAAGGGCGCGCCGACCACGAGGCAGACCAGGGCGACGAGGGCGGAAAGACCGAGCGAGAACAGAAGGATCTCGCCGAAGAAGACCGACAGGAAGCGCGCATAGTTGGCCGTGGTCAGGATCGGCTCGTAGAAGCCGCCCTGCACGCGCTGGAAGAAGGATACGGCGATCATCAGGCCGAAGGGCACGACGAAGAAGGCGCCGAGCATCAACGCGGGAAAGACCAGCGCCGCCTGCCCGCTCGGCGTCCGCGAACCGGCCGTGCTCATGCCGCCTCGGCCGGAAAGACGGTGGCCGCGCCCGGCTTGAGCGCGAGCGACACGCGCGAGCCGGCGGGCGCGACGGGGGCGCCGGCCTCGCGATGGGCGATGATCCGCGTCTCGCCCGCGCGCAGGTAGATCTCGATCGCCGAGCCCATGTCGCGCACGAACTCGACCGTCGCCGCGATCGGCCCCTCGCCTTCCGGCAGGAGGATCACGTCCTCCGGGCGCACCGACAGGAGGGCCGTCGCGCCCGGCAAGGCGACGCCCGGCAGAAGGCCACCCGAGGCGAGCCGGGCGCCGCCGCTCTCGCGGCGTGCCTCGATCAGGTTGGTCTGGCCGAGGAAGTCGGCGACGAACGGGGTCGCGGGCCGGCGATACACCTCGATCGGCCGGTCCATCTGCAGCACCCGGCCGTTCTGCATGACCACGACCTGGTCGGCCATGGTCATCGCTTCGCGCTGGTCGTGCGTGACGACGATCGTGGTGATGCCGAGCCGCTGCTGAAGAAGGCGCAGCTCCACCTGCATCGCCTCGCGCAGCTTGGCGTCGAGCGCCGACAGCGGCTCGTCGAGGAGGAAGAGGCGCGGCGCGACCGCGAGCGCGCGGGCGATCGCCACGCGCTGGCGCTGGCCGCCGGACAGCTGCGTGATGGCCCGCCCCTCGACGCCCGGCAGGCGCACGAGGTCGAGAAGCTCGCGCACCCGCGCCTCGGCCTCGCCCCGGCTTGCCCCCCGCAGGCGCAGGGGATAGGCGATGTTGTCGCCGACCCTCAGGTGCGGGAACAGGGCCAGCGACTGGAACACCATGCCGAAGCCCCGCTTGTGGACGGGAACGCGGGTGATCGTCTCGGCGCCGAAGCGGATATCGCCGCTGGTGGGCGTCTCCAGCCCCGCGACCATGCGCATGAGCGTGGTCTTGCCGCAGCCCGACGGCCCCAGAAGGCACACGAAGGTGCCCTCCGGGATCGCGAGGTCGACGGCGTCCACGGCCGCGGTCGCGCCGTAGCGCTTCGTGACGCCCGCGAGCACGAGTTCGGTCATGGGCGAAGGACTCCTGGTGGACGGATCGAACGGGACGCCGGATCAGCCGACGATCAGCTCGGTCCACTTCTGGTTCAGCCAGTCGGCCTTCGAGACGTAGAGGTCGTAGCGCGGCACGATCGGCTCGGCGGTGGACGAGACGGCGGCGAACTCGGCATCCGTCAGGTCGAGAAGCGAGCGCTGGATCACCGGGGCGGTGCCGACCTTGCGGGCGAGCAGCGCCTGGGTCTCGGGCTGCGTCATGTAGTCGATGAATTCGTGCGCGACGTCGAGCTTGGTGGACGCCTTGCTGACGGCCCAGCAGCCCGAATCCGAGATGCCGCCCTCCTTCGGGAAGGTCGATCGCACCGGCGCGCCTTTGGACGCGGCCAGGCCCGTCACGTCGTGGTAGTACTGGCCCATCGGGATCTCGCCGGACTTCAACGCCGCCTCGAACTGCGCCTCGTCGCGATACCAGAGCTGCACGTTGGGCTTCACCTCGGCCAGCTTGTCCATGACCTTGAGGATGCCCTCCTCCGTGTCGAGGATCCCGGTGCCGCCGAAGAAGGTCTTGGCCGTCACCTCGAGCAGGAACGAGTTCGAGACGAGCGCGAGCAGCCCGAGCTTGCCTTCGTTCGCCGGGTCCCAGAACGCGGCCCAGCTGTCGGGCGCGGTCGGATAGGCCTCGGTGTTGGTGACGAGATTGATGTACCAAGCGACGGCGCCCACACCCGCCACGCGCTCGTCGGGATACTTCACCAGGAAGGGCGGCAGGATGTCGGCGGCGTGCTTGATGCGTTTCAGGTCGAGCGGCGCCCAGAGCTCGGTGGTCAGGCCCTTGCGCATGGCCACCTGGCTGATCATCGACACGTCGGCCGGCGCGACGTTGGCGCGTGCCGCCTGCTCGAGCTGAACGAGCCAGGCCTCGCCGGTCGGCTCGGCGACGCCCTCCACCGCGATGCCCGTCGCCTTGGTGAAGGCGGGAAAGATGTTCCCGTCGAACGAATCCTTGAAGTAGCCGCCGTAGACGCCGACCTTGAGCGAGCGGTCCTGCGCGCGCAGGACGCCGGGCATGGCGAGCGCGGCGGCGCCGGCGGCGGCCCCGACGAGCACCGAGCGGCGGGTCGGATGGGCGATGGATGTCGTCATGTCGCGTGTCTCCGTTCGTGGTTCAGGGCTTGGGGCTGCGGCTGGGCGAGAAGGGCACGAGGCTCAGGATCTCGAACAGCATCTGCGCGCCGGCATGGGCGGTGTTGGTGGTGGCGTCGTATTGCGGGGCGACCTCGACCACGTCGCCGCCGACGATGCGGATGCCCGCCAGCCCGCGCAGGAGCGCTTGCGCCTCGCGCGTCGACAGGCCGCCGATCTCGGGCGTTCCGGTGCCGGGCGCGAAGGCCGGGTCGAGGCTGTCGATGTCGAAGGAAAGGTAGACCGGCGCGTCGCCGACCGTCTGCTTCGCCATCTCGATGATGCGGGGAATGCCGAGCTCCGCGATCTCCTCCGCGTGGATCACGGTCATGCCGGACTCGGTGGAGAACTCCCACAGATAGTCCGACGAGCCCCGGATGCCGATCTGGATGGTGCGCGTGGGGTCGAGCACCCCGTCGAGCACCGCCTGGCGGAAGGGGCCGCCGTGGTGGAACTTGCAGCCCTCGTAGGGGCCGCTCGTGTCGCAATGGGCGTCGATGTGGATCATCGCGAGCGGCCGGTCGCGGCCCAGCGCGCGCAGGATCGGATGCGAGATCGAGTGGTCGCCGCCGACCGAGAGAGGAATGACGCCGGCGGCCGCGATGGCGGCCAGCGTCGCCTCGATGTCCTCGTGCGAGCTTGCAAGGTCGAAGCGCGAGCGGAAGGGCACGTCGCCGATGTCGGCGATCGAGAGGTCCATCACCGGCATGGTCTTCAGGACGTGGTTGTAGGGCCCGACGCGCTCGATCGTGCGCAGCGCCCTCGGGCCGAAGCGGCAGCCGTTGCGGTTGGTGACGCCCAGATCCATGGGCACGCCGAGAAGCGCGACGTCGAGTCCCGAGAAGTCGGGCGCCGACCAGTCCATCGGCCGATACGGCACGTCGAGCAGCGTCGGCACCCCGGCAAAGGGCGCGACGCGCGTGCCCTTGGCGTTGAAGATGCGCGAGGCGACACGGGCAAAGCCCTCGTCGTAGATCAGGCGCCCGTTGTCGCCGCCGAACCGGGCGCGAAGGGCTTCGAGATCGAGCGTCATGCGAAGGCCTCCAGCCGGGCGGGGACGAGGGCGAGGCGGCGCGCGATCTCGTGGATCGAGGGCGCCTCGACATTGGCGAAGGCGATGCGCAGGAACCGGTCCTGGCCGGGACCGAAGAAGGAGCCCGGCAGGGTGACCACGCCGAACTCGCGCGCGAGCCGCTCGGCGACGCTTTCCGAAGGCGTGCCGGCGAACGGGTGTTCCACGAAGGCGAAATAGGCGCCGATCTGGCGGATGCGCCAGTTTGGCAGCGCGGAGAAGGCGTCCCGGAACGCGTCCGCGCGCCGGGCGATCTCGGCCGCGCTCGCGCGCCGGAAGTCGCCCAGCGCCTCGATGGCCCAGGGCAGCGCGGCCTGGGCCGGGCGGGGCGCGCAGATCTGGATGCAGTCGACGACCTTCTCGATATCCGCCATCAGCGCGGCGCCGGCGATCAGCGCGCCGACGCGGTGGCCGGGGATCGCGTAGGACTTCGAGAAGGAATACAGGGCGACGAGATGGTCCTCGGCGTCCGCCCGGCCGAACAGCGAATGCGGTCGCTCCTCGGCCGTGAGGAAGTCGCGATAGGTCTCGTCGAGAACGAGGGTGACGCCGCGCCGGGCGCAGAGGGCGAGGATCTCGCACAGGAGCGCGTCCGGATACACGGCGCCGGTCGGATTGTTGGGCGACACCAGCACCACGGCGCGCGTGCGCGCGTCGATCAGCGCCTCGAGGGCGGCGGGATCGGGCAGGAAGCCGCCGGCGGCGTCGAGCGGCAGCGGACGCGGCTCGATGCCGAGCATGTCCAGCGTCATCTGGTGGTTGAAGTACCACGGCGTCGGCAGGATCACGGCGTCGCCCGCCCCCGCCAGCGCGATCATCGCGGCGAAGAAGGCCTGGTTGCAGCCGCTGGTGATCGCCACCTGCCCCGGTGAAACCGGCGTGCCGTAGCGCTGCGAGACGTGCGCCGCATAAGCCGCGCGCAGGGCGGCGTCGCCCAGGATGTCGCCGTAGCGCGCCGCCGCCGGCTCTGCGCCCGCGCGGGCGAGGCGCTCGGCGAGTTCGGGCGGCGGCGGCCGGTTGGGAACGGCCTGACTGCAATCCACGAGCGGGCCGTGACGACCGTCGTACGAGGCCGCCCAGCGCGCCGCCTGCGCGATGGGCGGCACCGAGACATGGTTCAGACGCGCGGTGCGGCTCATCGGGACGGCCGGCCGTCGAAGCGGGAAGGGAAAACCGTATGCATGCGGAATGACCACATCTGGCGGATGGCGTGATGTTGACCATAGAGATCGCATCGACGTCCCAGCCATAGAGTTCTATCAAGGTTCACCTTGACGATGATCCATGTGACGGCGGCTTCGATGCGTGTCTCGGGAAGTGATCTGCGGCTCCTTCAGGTCTTCGACGCCGTGGTGCGCGGTGGCGGCTATGCCGGGGCCGAGGCGGAGCTCAACATCGGCCAGTCCACCATCAGCAATCACATGACGGCGCTGGAGGAGCGCCTGGGCTTCACGCTGTGCCAGCGCGGTCGCGGCGGCTTCCGCCTGACGGAACGGGGACAGGCGGTTCACGAGGCGTCGCGGCGCCTGGGTCAGGCGCTCGGTGATTTTGCGGCCGACATCGCGGCCCTGAAGGGCGAGTTGCGCGGCGAGCTGCGCGTCGCGATCCTCGACTCGGTGGCGAGCGATCCGTCGAGCCGCATCGCCGAGGTCGTCGCCGCCTTCGGCCGCATCGCCCCGGACGTCCGGCTCGTCCTGGTGCAGGAAAGGCCGCAGGACATCCAGCCCAAGATCCTCGAAGGGCTCTACCATTGCGGCATCGGCAGCCACCGTTCGCGCGTCGAGGGCATCGACTACCGGCCGCTCTACGAGGAAAGCCACGGGCTCTACTGCGGCGCGGACCATCCCTTCTTCGGGCTGCCCGACGACGAGCTGAGCGACGAGGTCCTCGCGCAGGTGCCCTACGTGCGGCGCGGCTACTGGCGCGAGGAGGACGGGATGCGCCGCATCCGCTGGCGCGTCGAGGCGACGGTGCAGCAGATCGAGCCCGAACTCCTCCTGATCCGCTCCGGGCGGTTCATCGGCTTCCTGCCCCATCATGCCGCCGAAGCCGACGTCGCGGCCAAGCGGGTCCGACGCATCCGGCCGCACGACGTCGGCTATGTCTGCCTGTTCGAGCTCTACACGCCGCGGGCGCGACGGGGGAGCGACGTCCTGTCGGCGTTCCTGGCGAGCATGGACGCCGTCTCGACGGTCTATCCCGTTCCGGCCTGACGACCGGAACGAGGGCGATGCTTGCAGCCTTCCCGCCCGAACTTCGTTGCGCCCCGATGCCGGACGAAAACGAAGCCCGCGAGACCGACCTCGTCGCCGAATGGCCCTTCCCGGTCGCCGCGACGCTCGGCTCGGCCGTGCGCGCCAAGGGGATCGAGCAGGAGCTGCGCGCCCGCCTGCCCTTTCCCCGGCGCGGCGACCTCGCGGTCGAGGCGGGCCGCATCACGTTGCGCCTGTCCCATGAGAAGGCGCTCCAGTTCGAGGCGGCGCGGGCCATCGTCGACAAGACCCTGGAGGGCATCGCCGCCCTTCCCGTCCTGCCGCGCGAGATCGAGGACATCCTGACGGTCACCGGGCACGAGCGCCTGAAATGGACCCGCGACGGCCGCCTCCGGAGCGCGGGCACGCGCACGGTGAAGCTGCGCGGCCGCGCCAAGGCGGTGACGTTCCACGTCTTCGACCCGCGCCAAGTCGAGGATCTCCTGGACCGGGACCTCGTCGCCATCTGGCGCGAGGAGGACCGGCAGACGGTCGCCGAGAACCGCCGCCGCGCCGCCGGAAAGGCGGCGCTGACGCGCGCCGGCAAGGGCGCGCCCAAGACCGCCCCTCGCGGGGGCGCACGCCGGGACAAGACGGCCAAGCCCTCGCTGGCCGAGTGGGACGCCTTTGCATCCGACGGCCTGCTGCGCTGAAACTGGGCCGGGCGAATCGCCCGCCGGGAGAAGAAAGCCATGACCGATCGCGTCGCCATCGTCACCGCCGGGGGCAGCGGCATGGGAGCGGCCGTCGCGCGGCGCCTGGCCGCCGACAGGTACCGGATCGCCGTCCTGTCCTCGTCGGGCAAGGGCGAGGCCCTGGCGGCCGAACTCGGCGGCTTCGGCGTGACGGGCTCGAACCAGCGGGAAGCCGACCTGCGACGTCTCGTGGACGGCGCGCTGGAGCGCTGGGGCCGGATCGACGTCCTCGTCAACAGCGCGGGCCATGGACCGCGCGCGCCGATCGCCGAGATCACCGACGAGCAATGGCATGCCGGGCTCGACGTCTATCTTCTCAACGTCGTGCGCGCGGTGCGCCTCGTGGCGCCCGCCATGCAGGCGCAGGGCAGCGGCTCGATCGTCAACATCTCCACGGCCTGGGCCTTCGAGCCGAGCCCGATGTTTCCGACCTCGGCGGTGTTTCGCGTGGGGCTTGCCGCATACGCGAAGATCTTCGCCGACGGCTACGCGCCGCACGGCGTGCGCATGAACAACGTCCTGCCCGGCTGGATCGACAGCCTTCCCGCGACCGAGGAACGGCGCGACAGCGTGCCCATGGGTCGCTACGGCCGGGCCGAGGAGATCGCCGCGACCGTTGCCTTTCTCGCATCCGAGGGTGCGGGCTACATCACCGGCCAGAACATCCGCGTCGATGGCGGCCTGACGCGGTCGGTGTGAACCGGCGGCCCGGCGGTAAACCTCCCGTTCACCATATCGGCGCATCCTCCGTCCCAGTGCAGCGAAGGAGACCGTCCATGACCGACCTCGCGACGATTGTAACCAACCCCGTCCTCCAGTCCCGCATCCGCGAAGCCTTGCACCGCTCCCCCGTCCACCGGCTGGAGGAGCGGGTGCCCGGCCGCATCACGCGCCTTCTGGCCGAGCTCGACCAGGTGGAGGCGCGCCAGCCGCTTCATTGAATCAGGCGCCCGGCGGCGGATCGCTCCCCCGCCGGGCGTCGGAACGTCCGGGAGGTCGCCGCCGCGTCCGGGCGGCACTCAGTTTCCCGACCTGAACAGGACCTGCCTCAAACGGTCGAGGACCGCCGGGTCGGCCATCTGCGCCACGTTGAAGCGCATCCATTCCCCCACCGTCTGCGACAGGCTGAAGACGTTGCCGGGCGCCAGCACCATGCCTTCCTTCCACGCCCGGCGCGTCAGGTCGGCGGCGTCGCGCCCATCGGGCAGACGGCACCACAGCGTGAACCCGCCGCGCGGATCGATCCAGGGCCGGATGCCGAGAGCCGCGAGCGAGACCGTCGCCTCCCGCCGCCTCCGCGCGAGCCGGGAGCGCAGGTTCACGAGGTGCTTGCGATAGTCGCCGTCGGCCAAAACGCCCTGGACGATGCCGGCCGCGATGGGGCTGGGCCCTCCGAAGTTCGTCGCCACCTGGAGATCGATCAGGCCCTCGATCCAGTCGGGCCGCGCCGCCACGTAGCCGCAGCGGATCGACGCCGACAGCGTCTTGGAGAAGCTGCCGATCCGGATGACGCGCCGGAGGCCGTCGAGGACGGCGAGACGGGGCGAGGGTTCTGGCTCGAAGTCTGCGAAGATGTCGTCCTCGACGATCGTGACGTCGTGGGCGGCCGCCAGCGTCAGGACGCGATGGGCCGCCTGCGGCGAGAGCGACGCGCCCGTCGGATTGTGGACGGCCGAGTTCGTGACGTAGAGGCGCGGACGATGGGCCTCGAGCGCCTGCGCGAAGGCGGCAAGATCCGGTCCGCCCGGCGTCATGGGCACGCCCACGGCCTTCACGCGGTGCGCGCGCAGCAGGGCTTGGAAGTTGAAATAGCAGGGATCGTCGAGAAGCACGGCGTCGCCCGGCTGCAGGAGGAAGCGGCACACGAGGTCGATCGCCTGCGTGCCCGAGCCGGTCAGGAGGATCTGCTCGGGGCCGGCCTCCAGACCCTCGATCGCGAACTGACGCGCGAGAAGTCCCCGCAGGGCCAGTTGGCCGCGCGTCGCGCCGTAGTCGGACAGAAGAGCGTCGTCGGCGCGCGCCAGCGCCGGCATCGCCCGCCGGATCGGCGCGTTCGGCATCCAGCTTGCCGGAAGCCAGCCGCATCCGGGCCGCAACATCTCCGGGCCGCCGTCGAGCGACTGGCGGGAGACCCAGAACGGGTCCACCGCGCGGTCGGCCCGAGGTTCGACCTCGGAAAGGGCTAGCGGCAGGCTCCCGGCGACAAAGAAGCCGGAGCCGGGCCGCGACCGGATCAGACCTTCGGCGCCCAGCCTGTCGTAGGCCTCGACGACCGTGGACGGTGAAACCCGCATGGACCGGGCCAGCCCCCGGATCGAGGGAAGCTTTTCGCCCGGCGCGATCTCGCGCGTCGAGATGCGTCGGCGGATCGCCTCCATGACGGCGCCCGTGCGCGTCGACCCGTTCCCCGTCCCGTCCACCCGCTCCCCCAACCGTTCGGCCGAGCCGGCCCATACAGTTCGACCTCAGCGTACGGCACCGTTCCTGTCGCGAACAGCCTCGGTCGCGCTATCGAACCCGGCGGCATGGCAGCGGGAGGCGACGATGGAGCGCAGCACGGCGGGATGGGGCAGCGGCCTTCTGGGCGTCCTGATCTTCAGCGGATCGCTCCCCGCCACGCGGGTCGCCGTCGGCGGCTTCTCGCCCCTGTTCCTGACCTCGGCGCGCGCGGTGATCGCCGCGACGCTCGGGGCCGCGCTCCTGCTGGTCCTGCGCCAGCGCCGGCCGCGAGCGGGCGACCTTCCCTCGCTCGCCATCGTGTCGCTCGGCGTCGTGGTCGGCTTCCCGCTTCTCACCGCGCTCGCGCTCCGGCACGTCACCTCGGCGCATTCTGTCGTCTTCATCGGTCTTCTGCCCCTCGCCACGGCGCTGTTCGGCGTCGTGCGCGGCGGCGAGCGGCCCCGGCCCGCCTTCTGGCTGTTCTCGGTATCGGGAGCCCTGGCCGTCGCAGGCTTCGCCCTGGCGCAAGGCGGCGCGACATCGCTTGCGGGCGACGGGCTGATGGTGGCCGCGATCGTCCTGTGCGGTCTGGGCTACGCCGAGGGCGCGGCCCTGTCGCGCAGGCTCGGCGGCTGGCAGGTCATTTCGTGGTCGCTTCTTCTGGCCATGCCCGTCATGGCGGTGGTCGCGCTTGCGACCCTTCCCGGCACCTTCGGCGCCGTCACGATGCCGGAATGGCTCGGCCTCGCCTACGTGTCGGTGTTCTCGATGCTGGTGGGATTCGTGTTCTGGTATCGTGGCCTGGCGCTCGGCGGCATCGCGGGCGTCGGTCAGCTCCAGCTTCTCCAGCCGTTCTTCGGCCTCGCGCTGGCCGGGCTGCTCCTGGCGGAGCCCGTCGCCCCGTCAATGATCCTGGTCACGGCCCTGGTCGTCGCCTGCGTCGTCGGAGCGCGGCGGTTCGCGCGGTAGGGGAGGACGGCCGAGGCCGCACGGGGACGCGGCGAGCGGCTGCGGTCAACCCCGGTCACGCCGGCCGAAACGGCCCGCCGCTGGCCGGATTCCCGCGTCTCGCCGGTCGGCGGCTTGGTGTCTGCGGCGGGATTCGAACCCACGACCCCAGGATTCATACCGCTTCGGCTTTCGCCGCCGCCCTGCGGGCGTTCGCGGTCTGGACTGTCCCTTCACCCTAGGCCACGGCCCTTAGGTGCTGCCCTACCAGTCTCTACACCTTCCGGATCGCTCCGGCTTGGCTCGGGATCGGCACCTCGCGAGAGCGAGAAGCGTTCCCCGAATTTGAGCAGATCCGACGCGCCCTTTCGGTACGCGCCGCCCAATTTCACTCAGGAATCCTGTGCTCTATCCTGCTGAGCTACGCAGACAACGGGAGGCATCATCGCCCGCCGGGGGTTGCGCTGTCCAGCCCAAAACGCGCCGCTCGGGGCCATGACGGCCGGAGCCGCGCGCGTCAGCGTGCGCTCTCGTCCTCCTGGAGGAGCACCAGGGCGCGGCCGCTCCGGCACCCGATCTCCACCGGGCCCGTCGCCTCGTTGGACTGGGTGAGCAGCGAGCCGAAGGGAAGCGCGACGTCGTGGAGCGGGAAGCGCGCGCCCCGGATCGTCAGCCCCTCGACGTCCGAGAAGCGCAGAACCGAGAACTGCGTGCCGTTGGCTGCATCGAGGCGCACCGGCTCGGGGCCGAGCGGCACGCAGCGCTCGCGCCCGTCGCTCATCTCGACCCGCAGGCCCCGCTCGTGCTCGCGCAGGAGAAGCACGAGATGGCTGAAGGCGTGGTCGCTCCGCCCGCCCATGGCGCCCACGAGCAGGACGTCTCGCGCGCCCCGCGCCCGCGCCTCGACAAGCGCCACCTCGCCGTCGGTCTCGGCCTTGTCGCGCGGCAGCCTCAAGCGCTCGACGTCCGGCCAGCCGGCAAGGTCGGCGGGCGCGGCGGAATCGAAGTCGCCGACCCAGAGTTCGGGCGAGAGCCCGAGCGCCCGCGCATGGCGGATGCCCCCGTCGGCGGCGACCGCGCGCCGGCCCCTCACCGCCTCCCGCAGGCGTCCGTTCGCATGGATCGGCCCGGCCATGAGGATGACGAAGCGGGTCGGGTCCATGGGTGAGCCTTTCAGGGTCGGGTTTCGCGTCTTGCCGTGTCCCGTTCCCCTCCGCTAGAGGTGAAGCGTCCACACGGGGTGCCCATCCGGGCTGAGAGGCGGCTGTCCGCCAACCCGCCGAACCTGATCCGGATCGTACCGGCGGAGGGATGGGGGCCATCGCGACACCCGTCCCGACCCGGCGCCTCTCCTCTGCCCCTGGAGGAGTGCCGATGGCCCGTCGCCTTGCCGCCCTTGCCGCTGCCCTGTCGCTTCTTGCCGCGCTGCCGGCGCGGGCCGAGGACAAGCCGGTGCTCACCGTCTACACCTACGAGAGCTTCACGCCCGACTGGGGTCCCGGCCCCAGGATCGAGGCGGCCTTCGAGCGGACCTGCGGCTGCGACCTGCGCTTCGTCGGGCTGGAGGACGGAGTCTCGATCCTCAACCGCCTGAAGCTCGAGGGCCCCTCCACGAAGGCCGACGTCGCGCTCGGCCTCACCGCCGAACTCGTCCCGGAGGCCAAGGCGACCGGGCTCCTCGCTCCCTCGGGCGTCGACCTCTCGGCGCTGAGCCTGCCGGGCGGCTTCGGCGACGACACGTTCGTGCCCTTCGACCGGCTCGACCTCGCCTTCGTCTACGACTCCGAAGCCGTGAAGGATCCCGCCGCGTCGCTCGATGCGCTGGTGAACGGCAACCCGGACGAGAAGATCGCAATCCAGGACCCGCGCACCTCGACGCCGGGCCTCGCCCTTCTTCTCTGGGTGAAGTCGGTCTACGGCGACCGGGCGGAGGCGGCGTGGGCGAAGCTCTCGAAGCGCATCCTCACCGTCACGCCCGGCTGGAGCGAGAGCTACGGCCTCTTCACCAAGGGCGAGGTACCGATCGTCCTCTCCTACACGACCTCGCCGACCTATCACGAGATCGAGGAGCGAACCGACCGCTACAAGGCGATGCGCTTTTCCGAGGGCCATTACCGGCAGGTCGAACTCGCCGCCCGCCTGAAGGGGTCGCAGCATCCCGATCTCGCGCAGAGCTTCCTGCGCTTCCTCCTGTCGCCCGAGGTCCAGTCGATCCTGCCCGTCACCAACTGGGCGCTGCCGGTCGCCCCGACCGCCGAGCCGCTGCCGGCCGCCTTCAGCGACGTCGTCCAGCCGCCCAAGCCCCTGGAGATCCCGGCCGAGGAGGTGGCGCGCCGGCGCGCGGCCTGGACCGAGGAATGGTTGCGGGCGATGGCGCAGCGGTAAGACGGCCCATGCTCGGACCCGCCGACCGGCGTCTGCGGCGCGCGCTGGGCCTTGGGGCCGCCGCGGCCGCCTTCGGCTTTCTCGCCGCCGCGCTTCTCGCCGTGCCGGCGGTCACGGGCCTGTGGCCGGCCTCGCCGCTCACGCTGCTTCGGGACCCGTATCTGAGGAGCATCGTCGGCTTCACCCTGCTGCAGGCCGTGCTCTCCGCGCTCCTCTCGCTCGCGCTGGGCATCCCGCTCGGGCTCGCGCTCCATCGCACGCGCCTGCCCGGCCGCGCCCTTGCGCTGCGCCTCTTTCTCGTGCCCCAGGCCCTGCCGCCGCTGGTCGGCGCTCTCGGCCTTCTCGCCGTGTTCGGGCGCGGCGGATGGGTGGGAGACGCGCTCGCGCTCGCGGGCCTGCCCCGCCCCTCGATCTACGGGCTCGCCGGCATCCTTCTTGCCCACGTCTTCTTCAACGCGCCGCTCGTCGCGCGGCTCGTCTACGGCGTGCTCGGCTCGGTGCCGCGCGAGAGCTGGCGCATCGCCGGGCAACTCGGCCTTTCGCCGCTCGCCGTGTGGCGCCATGTCGAGGGGCCCGCCGTCCGGCGCGCCCTGCCCCAGGCCGCCTCGCTCGTCTTCGCGCTCTGCGTGACGAGCTTCACGCTGGTGCTCGTTCTGGGCGGCGGGCCGGGGGCGACCACCGTGGAGGTCGCCGTCTATCAGGCGCTGCGCTACGACTTCGACCCCGGCCGCGCGCTCACCCTGTCGCTCCTCCAGGTCGCCATGGTCGCGCTGTCGCTGGCACCGCTCCTCCTGATCGGCGGGAGCACGGCGGATCTCGGTCTCGGGCGCGCGGGCTTGGCGCGGCGCTTCGACCGGCCGAGCCGCCCCCGCGCGCTGGTCGACGCGCTCGCGCTCGCGCTCGGGCTTGCGCTTCTCCTCCTACCGCTCGCAGCCCTCGTGGCCGATGGGCTCGCCGCCGATCTCGGCCGTCTCGTCCGCGATCCGGCGGTCGAGCGCGCCGCGCTCACCAGCCTTCTCGTGGCGGTGCCGGCGGCGGTTCTCGGTTTATCCCTGTCGTTCGCCCTCGCGCTCGCGGCAGCCGGCGGGGGCCCGCTCGCGCGCCTTGCGGCGAGCGGCGCCTCGTCGCTCGTTCTCGTGGTGCCGCCGATCGTGGTGGGCGCCGGCTGGTTCCTTCTCCTGCGCGGCACGGGCGACGTCGCACGCCTCGCGCCCTTCGTCGTGGTGCTGGCGCAGTCCGTGCTGATCCTGCCCTACGGCGTGCGCCTCCTTCTGCCCGCGATCGCGGAGGCCGACCGGCGGCACGGGCGCCTCGCGCTCGGCCTCGGGCTCACCGGCTGGGCGCGCCTGCGCCATCTGGAGGGGCCGGCGCTCCTGCGGCCGCTGCGGCTGGCGCTCGGCCTCGCGCTGGCGGTGTCGCTCGGCGATCTCGGCACGGTCGCCCTGTTCGGGTCGGGCGACTTCACGACCCTGCCCCTCCTTCTTCTCCAGCGCATGGGCTCCTACCGCTCGGCGGATGCGGCGGGCCTGGCGCTGCTTCTGGGGCTCGGCGTGCTCCTGGTTCTCCTTCTCGCCGAGATCGGCGGACGACGAGGCGCGGAGGAGCCGGCATGAGCGGCCTCGTGCTCGACGGCGTCGTGTTCCACCACGACCGGACGCCCTTCCGCTTCGACCTCGACGTGCGCCGCGGCGAGTGGATGGCGCTGATCGGCCCGTCCGGCGCCGGCAAGTCGACGCTCCTGGACCTGGCCGCCGGCTTCATTCCGCCGGCCGCCGGTCGCATCGTGATGGAGGGCCGCGACGTGACCGATCTCGGCCCCGCCGAGCGGCCGCTCTCGATGGTGTTCCAGGACGACAACCTCTTTCCCCACCTCACCGCCGAGGAAAACGTGGCGATCGGCATCGCCCCGCGTTTCCGTCTCGGCCGCCGGGCGCGCGAGCGGGCGCGGCAGGCCCTCGATGAGGTCGGCATCGGGGCGCTCGCTGGGCGCCGTCCCGCCGCCATGTCGGGCGGCGAGCGCCAGCGCGTCGGTCTTGCGCGCGCCTTCCTGCGCGAGCGCCCCGTCCTGCTTCTCGACGAGCCCTTCGCGGCCCTCGGCCCCGCGCTCCGGCGCGAGATGCTGGAGCTTCTCAGGGCGGCCCGCGCGCGCCGGTCCGACCCGCCGACCGTTCTCATGGTGACCCATCACCCCGAGGACGCGCGCGGCTTCTGCGACCGCGTGGCCTTTCTGGAGGACGGCTCGGTGCGGGCCGTCGGCGAAACGGAGGCGATGCTGGGCGGGTCGGCGCCGGAGGCCGTGCGCCGCTATCTCGGCGCGCTGCCGCAAGGTGCGAAGCCGGCACCGTAATTTCGGCGGCTTTGCGCAGCATGGGACGCGCGCCAAGGGGGAAAGGACGGATCGTCCGGGCGTCTTTCCATTTTTCCGGCCCTGTGTTCGCGTCGCCCTTTCGCGTCCGAGCCGGGGCGATTACATGAGAACGGACCCGCAACGGACGGGCGCTTCCGGGGGATCGAGGGGCATGGCGGAGAGGCTGGGCGCAGGGCTGGACGGAGCGGGTCGTCGTTGGGGCGCGATCGCCTTGACGCTCGTCGCGCTGTCGGGCTGCACCTCGCTCGGGCGCGGCCTCGAAGAAACCGGCGGCGAACTCCAGACCGGCTACCTGCCGGGCCAGAGCCGGACGCCCGTTTCCTTCGAGGGCGTGCAGGAGAACGATCCGCAGTCGCCGATCGGCCGCTCGCAGCACCCCAAGATCCTGGCGGCCTACGGCGGCGCCTATTCCGACCCCAAGCTCGAGCTGATGCTGGCCGGCATCGTCGGCAAGCTCGGCGCCGTGTCGGACGATCCGGGCCGGGCCTACCGCATCACCGTCCTCAACTCGCCCAACATCAACGCCTTCGCCCTGCCGGGCGGCTATCTCTACGTGACGCGCGGCCTGCTTGCGCTCGCCAACGACTCGGCCGAGGTCGCGGCCGTGCTCGCGCACGAGATGGGCCACGTGAAGGCCAATCACGGCATCGAGCGCCAGCAGCGCGAGGAGGCGGCCGAGCTCGCCGGCCGCGTCGTGCACGAGGTACTGTCCAGCGACACGGCCGCCCGCGCGGCCCTGGCGCGCGGGCGGCTGAACCTGGCCTCCTTCTCGCGCAACCAGGAGCTCCAGGCCGACGCCATGGGCATCAAGCAGACCGGCGAGGCAGGCTACGACGCCTATGCCGCGGCCCGCTTCCTGCGCACGATGGACCAGTTCTCCTCGTTCCGGAACGCCTTCCAGGCCTCCAACCCCGACCTCGACTTCCTCGCCTCGCACCCGGCCGCGCCCCAGCGCGTCGAGCTGGCCCGCAAGCATGCCAGCGTCTTCGGGCCGGAAGGTTCGGGCGCGACCGATCGCGACCGGTACCTGTCGGGCATCGACGGCATGCTCTTCGGCGACACGGCCTCGGAAGGCTACGTGCGCGGCCGCGCCTTCTTCCATCCGGGCCTCGGCATCACCTTCCAGGTGCCCGAGGGCTTCGTGATCGACAACACGGCCGAGGCCGTGCTCGCCACGGGCCCCGGCGACACGGCGGTGCGCTTCGACGGCATCGCCATTCCGCAGACGACCTCGCTCACCGACTATATCCAGAGCGGCTGGGTCGGCGGTCTCGACCGCAACTCGATCCGCCCCTTCCGCATCGGCGAGCTCGAGGCGGTCTCGGCCCAGGCCGCCGGCGGCTCCTACGTCTTCAACGTGACCGTGGTGCGGGTCGGCGGACAGGTCTACCGCTTCCTGACCGCCCTTCCCGCCGACGCGGCCGAGCGCCTGCCCCCGATCGCCCAGAGCATCGCCAGCTCGTTCCGGCTCCTCGGACCGGCCGAGCGCGAGCAGCTGAAGCCGCTGCGCGTGCGCATCATCACCGCGCGGCCGGGCGACACCGAGGCGTCGCTTGCCTCGCGCATCCAGGGCGTCGAGCGCAAGGTCGAGATGTTCCGCCTCCTCAACGACATGGAGGACCTCGGTCCCGTGAAGGTCGGCACGCGCTACAAGATCATCGCCGAGTAGCGGCGGTCCGGCATGAGCCGGACCCATGCGGAACCGGCAGCGGCCCGCATGGACCGCCGCCACATCGATTGCTCAGGCCGCGTGCGCCCGGCGCATGCTCCCCGCCCCAGCCTCGAAGCGTGCGCGCTCGGCCGCGCAGGCCGCCAGGACCCGCCGTTCCTGCCGGATGAAGGCCAGCGCGGCCTCGCGCGTGGCGAACAGGCCGCCCGAGCGGCCCGCCCGGTCCCTGACCGCCCAGCCGCCGGCCGGGTCGGGAGACAGTTCGAAGCCGAACGGATCAAGAATGGCGGACGTGTTCACGACGCGCGCTCCCAGACCGGCGCGTGACGCACCATGCGGGAGGGCGGGGGGCAGCCGATCGTCTCGAGATCCACCGCGATGCGCGCCGCCGCCTGCCGGGCGGACCGGCACAGGGCGTGGAGCGGCAGGCGCACCGTCGTCTCGCAGCCGAGCGCGTCCTGCGCCAGATCCTTGAGGGCCGGCACGCCCTCCGCCTCGACCAGCTGAAACAAGGGCGTCAGCCGCTCCTGCAGCCGCCGTGCTCCCGCGCCGTCTCCGTCGGCGACGGCCTGCCACAACGCGACCACCAGATGCGGCGCGACATTGGCCGCCGCGCTGCTGACGCCGTGCGCCCCCATCAGGCCGCAGGCCGCCATTGCCGGTTCGTGTCCCGCCAGGAAGCAGGTATCCGGCCTTGCCCGGCTGAGGCATTCGAGGTGGAGCGGATTGGGCGAATGGTCCACAAGTCCCGCCACCCCCGCGACGCGGATCATCTCCGCCATCTCGCAGACGGTCAGATGCGTCTTGGTGCGCGCCTCGTCGAACTCGACGAGGATCGGCAGGCCGGCGGCCGCATCCGCCACAGCCGCGATGTGGGCGAGGATGCCGCGTGCCGTCGGCTTGTTGTAGGGCGGCGTCGCGAGAACCAGCCCGTCGGCTCCCGCCCCGCGCGCGTCCCGGGCCATCTCGACGGCGCGCGCCGTGTCGGGAGTGCCGATATGGGCGAGCACCTGCATGCGGCCCTTCACGGGCCCGGCGGCCTTGACCAGCGCGACGCGCTCGTCACGCGTCAGGGTCGGTCCCTCGCCGATTGGGGAGCCGAGGATCACGGCCGAAACGCCCGAGCGCGCCTGCCAGCGCACCAGCGCGGCGAGGCGAAACGTGTCGATCTCGGACCCGGAACCGGGATCCGGCTCGGACGAGGACAGGAAAGGGGTGATCAGCGGCGTGACGACCCCGGAGAAGGCGACGCTCATCTGCGAGGCGCTCCCGTTGTTGCGATACGGGGGAAGATCGTCACTCGCGCATAAGGGATCGATGCGGAATTGCCCGGCGGGGGATCAGGCGGGCGTATGATTCTGCCCGCGCCTTGCACGCAAAAAGGCCGCTCCGAGGAGCGGCCCTTTGGGGAACGAAGCTTCTCTGGGATCAGGCGACGAAAGCGGCCTCGTCGGGGTTCGCCTGGAGAAGCGCCACGCGCAGCTTCTCCAGCGCGCGGGTCTCGATCTGGCGCACGCGCTCCTTGGAGATGCCGAGCTTGGAGCCCAGCGCCTCCAGCGTGGCGCCGTCGTCCTGCAGGCGGCGCTCGCGGATGATTTTCAGCTCGCGCTCCGACAGGACGCCGAGCGCCGAGCGCAGCCACACGACGCGGCGCTCGTCGTCGATCGAGGCCGAGACCATCTCGTCGGGCAGCGGATCGTTGCAGACCAGGAAGTCCTGGCGGTCGGCCGAGCCGGAATCGTCTTCCATGAGCGGAGCGTTGAGCGAGGAGTCGGGACCCGACAGACGCGAGTCCATGAGCGCGACGTCGCTCTCCGACACCTTCAGCGCGGTCGCGATCTCGCGATACATCTCGGTGCCCGAAAGGCTCTCGGACCCTTGGCTGAGTCGGGCGCGCAGGCGGCGCAGGTTGAAGAACAGCGCCTTCTGGGCTGACGAGGTGCCGCCGCGAACGATCGACCAGTTGCGCAGGATGTAGTCCTGGATCGAAGCGCGGATCCACCATGTGGCGTAGGTGGAGAAGCGCACCTCGCGCTCGGGCTCGAAGCGGGCCGCCGCTTCCAGAAGGCCGACATGCCCTTCCTGGATCAGGTCGTTCATGGCGAGGCCGAAGTGACGAAACTTCGAGGCCATGGAGATGACGAGGCGCATGTGGGCGGAGGTGATGCGGTGCAGCGCCTCCTGGTCCTGATGCTCCTTCCACCGGACCGCCAGCTCGTACTCCTCTTCCCGCTGAAGATAGGGGGCGGCCATCGCGGCCTGGATGAGGTGACGGCGGGTGGACTGAGACTTCATTGGTTCGGACCTTCCCAACGGAAAACGCGTGGATCCGAACGCCGCAGAAACGGGACCGAAACCCGGCGCTCTACCTCATTAACAAGGGCGGAGAAGGAAGGTTCCCAAAGGGGTAAACTTTTTTCGGCGAAATAGCGCAGCGTAAAAAAGTTCAAGGGGAAGAAGGAGATGGGCGCAGCTCGCGCCGCCCTCCGACACTTGGCGTATCATTTCATCGCGCAAAAGAAAAGCCGCCCCGAAGGGCGGCTCATCTGGGAAAGAGGACGGCGCGGAAGGCTCAGGCCGCCTCGTCCTGCTCGCCTGTCTCGGTCTCGGCCTCGTTGCCGTCGTCGGCCTCGTCCTCGTCCAGAACCTTGGCGGTGCGCTTGGGTCCCTTGTTGAGGTTCAGCTCGATGAGGCGGACGGCCTCGGTCTCGGACACCTCGTTCACGGCGGCGAGCTCGCGCGCCATGCGGCCGAGAGCCGCCTCGTAGAGCTGGCGCTCGGAATAGCTCTGCTCGGGCTGCGACTCGGCGCGATAGAGATCGCGCACGACCTCGGCGATCGAGATCAGGTCGCCGGAGTTGATCTTGGCGTCGTATTCCTGCGCGCGGCGGCTCCACATGGTGCGCTTCACGCGAGCCCGGCCCTGGACCACCTTGAGGGCGCGTTCCACGAAGTCGGTCTCGGACAGCTTGCGCATGCCCACGCTCTCGGCCTTGGCCACGGGGACCTTCAGCCGCATCTTGTCCTTCTCGAAGTCGATCACGAACAGCTCGAGCGTCATGCCCGCCACGACCTGCTCCTCGATCGCCACGATCTGCCCGACGCCGTGCGCGGGGTAGACGATGCTCTCGCCGGTCTTGAAGCCCTGACGCTGGGAGACCTTCTTCTGAATGCTCATAACGCTAGCTGAACTCCCTGTTGTGCAGAGCCGCCGGGGCCGCTATGCACGGGGCGACCTCGAAGGGGGTCGCGGGTTGAGCAGGCCGGACGGTCCGAGCGACCGGCGGCGGCAGCCTGACCCGATCCGGGCACACCGGTTCCGCCACGACGCAAGCGATCCGGCTCCGGATGGAGGCGGACGAGCGATCGGAAGGCGGAAGGGGCGAACCTTTCAAGAGGCCGTGACCGCCGGGTCAAGGGTGCGTTGTGATGTCCGGCGCTCGACTGTTGCAGAAATAATACCCTATCGAGGCGCAAAATTCAACCCAAATCGCCCGCGCCACCTTGAGGCGACGCGGGCCGTCCACGACGAATCGTGGCGCAGGGGATGGGAAGCGCGGGTTCGGGAGCCCTCAGTCGCCCTGGCCGGGCTCGGGCGAGAAGAACTTCTCGAGCTTGCCCTCCACGCCGTCCATCGCCTTGGCGTCGGCGGGCGCCTCGCGCTTCACGGTGATGTTGGGCCACTTCTCGGCATAGTCGGCATTCAGCTTGAGCCACGTGTCGAGCGCGGGCTCGGTATCGGGCTTGATCGCCTCGGCCGGGCACTCGGGCTCGCACACGCCGCAGTCGATGCACTCGTCGGGATGGATGACGAGCATGTTCTCGCCCTCATAGAAGCAGTCCACCGGACAGACCTCGACGCAGTCCATGTACTTGCAGCGGATGCAGTTGTCGGTGACGACATAGGTCATGGCGGCATTCCCGGCAGAAGGCCACCCGCGAAGCCGGCGGGCGGGAGAAGGCCGGCGGCGGGCGTCAGGAGAGGAAGGATGGGCTGGCGCGCCGAGCGGGCGCCCCGAGGTCCGATAGCGGGGACGTAGCGGCTTCGGTTGGGGCTGACAAGGGTCGCGCGTTGCGTGGAACGGACGCGGCGGGAAACGTTCGTCCGCGCCGCTGGGCGAGGCATTGGCGGACGCTCAGCCCTCCTCGCTCCAGGCCTCCTTGTAGCGTCGCGCTTCCTCGCGCTCGCGACGCGTCGGCCGCTCGCCGGGCTCGACCTGAGGCTCCGGTGCGGAAGCCGCGCGTGGCTCCGGCGGCGGCGTCAGGTCCTCGAAGAGAAGCGCGGCCTCCGGCGCGGGACCGCGCCGCGTCCCGGCCTCGAGCACCTTGAGGACGCGGATGCGATCCGCGACCGAGATCGTCAGGACGTCGCCGGGACGAACGAGGCGCGCCGAGTGCGTGATCTTCTCGCGGTTGACGCGGACCGCCCCCGAGAGGGTCAGCTTCTGGGCGAGCGAGCGCGACTTGCAGACGCGCGCGAAGAACAGCCACTTGTCGATGCGCTGCTCGCCTGCCGCCATGCCCGCTCCCGTGCCGGATCCCTACTTGAGCTTGTCCTTGAGCGCGGCGAGCTTGGCGAAGGGCGAGTCGGGATCGATCGCTCGCGGCTTCTCGAAGCGACGCTCCTCGAAGCGGCGCTCGCCGCCGCCCCCCTTCTCGCGGTCCTTGCCGAAGGCACGGTCCTTGCCGCCTTGGCGCTCGCCGAAGTCGCGGCCCTTGCCGCCGCCCCGGCCCGGTGCGCCGCCGCCGCGATCCTCACGCGCCTGCGCGGGCCGCTCGTCGCGGCGCTCGCCGCGCGGCGGGCCACCCTGCGTG
>NZ_BBWK01000078.1 GCF_001463765.1 Aureimonas sp. AU4
CCGATCACAGGCATAGACGTCAGAGCTGGAAGCTGCCGTTCAGTCCGCGAGCGCTTGCCGGACCGCCGCCTGCGCATGAAGAGCCGTGGTATCGAACAGGGAAACCGCGCTGTCTTCGGGTCGAACCAGCAGCATGATCTCGGTGCAGCCGAGGATCACGGCCTGCGCGCCGGCTTCCACCAGACGCGCGATGACAGCCTGGTAAGCGTCGCGCGAGGACGGGACGATCTGCCCAGCCACGAGTTCCTCGTAGATCACGCGGTGGATCGTGGCGCGGTCCTGCGCATTCGGCACGATCACCTCCAGCCCATGCCGCCCGGCCAGGCGTCCCTTGAGGAAGTCCTGCTCCATCGTGAACGCGGTGCCGAGGAGTCCGACCCTCCGCAAGCCCGCCGCTTTGATGCGCTCGGCCGTCGGATCGGCGATGTGCAGAAGCGGCACCTGTACCGCCGCTTCGATCGCCGGTGCCAAGCGATGCATCGTGTTGGTGCAGATAACGAGGATGTCGGCGCCGGCTGTCTCGAGCTTGCGCGCCGCGTCCACCAGACGGGCCGTCAGTTCCTCCCACTCTCCACGGTGCTGAAGGGCCTCGATCTCGGAGAAGTCGAAGGACCACAGAAGGCAGCGGGCGGAGGCCGTGGGTCCCAGCCGATCGCGGACGCCCTGGTTGAGGATGCGATAGTACTCGGCCGAACTTTCCCAGCTCATCCCGCCGATCAGGCCAATCGTGCGCATGCGTCCCCTGTATGTTCTGTCCTAATAGAAAATCCCTCTTTCCTGACCATTCCGATTACAGTCGACGAAAATACCCACTCCCGAAAGCGATCTGCCTTCATTAGTTCGTTCAACGTCGTACCAATGTCTCGAAAACATAAGGATTCGTTTTTTCACTTCTTCTTCGTTGATTGACGGTTTCCTCAAGGATAAATTGGACGACAATGACAATATATATTTATCAATTAATATGATTTCTCAGCCGTTCGCTACCCGCCCCACCCTGATTTGTCATCGTTTGATTCAGATCTATAAAATCGAATAATCACGGCTTCAATGAACGACATCGAGTGATGAAGCGATAATAATCTTCGACTTGCCTATCTTCGATCTTCGTCTTGCCATCGGCGCAAATCCGTCTGGTCGTGATAGGCCATGCGGGTCGGCGTGGTGATGAACTCCACTGTCGTACCCCAAGGCGTACGGCAGTAGCAGACCTTATTTCCAGCACCTTTCTCAGTGTCGTAAGGAATGGCCCTTGGCGCGGTTAGAGGAGTGCCTCCGGCCTTTTCAAAGAGTTCCACCGATGCGTCGATGTCGTCGGTATAGACGCCGAAATGCGTGATGCCGAAGTCACTCGCCCGGACCGGCTGCGCCTGTTCGGGACCGTGCATCTCGAAGAGCTCAATGTCGGGCCCGGTGCCGATCTTGATCATCGCCTGCGCCCTCACGACCGTTCCTGGAAATGCGCCGACGGCCCGTTCGAATTCCGGTCCCTGCCGCGGTGGGTCCTGCGGTCCGAAGGATTGGTAGATCAATTGGCCGCGAAACGCCGCCATGAGGAAGGACTTCGCCGCTTCGACGTCGGGCACGACGATACCGATGTGATTGACGCCGCGAATGACAGGAGTGGTCATGACAATTGATCTTTCTTGTTGACTTGATCGATCGCGCTCCGCCCGGCCATGACCGCGCAGGCGCAGGGTTCACTCGGCTTTGAGAAAATCGATTAAGGCGGCCGCGACCTCATACGGCCGCTCGTCCGCGACGTAGTGGCTGCACCGCGCGATTGGGCCGCCCGTCACGTGGGTGGCGAATTCCTCGAGCATCGGCACCATCTGCGCACCGAAGCGCTGATCCCCGCCGAGACCCAACACCGGTATCTCAAGCGGCTGCTGCTTGTACTTGAGCGCGGCCGCATGGTCCGCAGCGAAGGTGCGATACCATTCCATGCCGCCGCGGAGGCGGCCAGGGAGCGCCATCGCCTTTGCGTAGATCTCAATGTTCGCCGGATCGAAGCTGCTGTGGTCGTAGATCCGCTCGGCCATGAAGGCGGCGACATAGTCGTATTCACGGCCGTGGATTAGGCGCTCAGGCAGATCGCGGCTTCCATGAAAGCCGAAATGCCAGAGCCTCGCAGCTGTTACCTCCCATCTGCTCCAACCAGGAAGCGGAACGTCGAGGACCGCGAGATGCGTGACGGCCTCACGATGAAGCGCTGCCTGTGCCAAGGCGACCATGCCGCCGATGTCGTGTCCGCACACGGCGTAGCGCTCATGCCCGAGAGCCGCCATGACTTGGTGCGCGTCGCGTGCCATCGTCGCCTTGTCGTAGCCGTCGAGCGGGCAGTCAGAAAAACCCGCGCCGCGCAGATCGATGGCGACCACACTGAACTGCTCGGCCAGCCGCGGCATGATTTGATGCCATTCCCACCATGTTTCCGGCCAGCCATGGAGCAGCAGAATTGGCGGGCCCGAGCCCCCTACGACGGCGTTAATCCGGATGCCGTTCACGGGCACCAGCTGCTGGGCGAACCCCTTCAAAGTCGCGATCATGATCGCCTTCCCGTCGATGTTGACGTGCAAACAGAGCTTGTGGCCAGCGCTCAGCCCCGGTCGAAATCAGTGGCGATTGTGATGTCGCGCCAGGCGTCGATGTCGCTTCGGAAGGAAGCTAGCTTACGTTCGGCGATCGTGTGCGCAGCCTGGCCGAGCGGCAGATGAAGGGGGGCATCATCGGCATCGACTGCCTGCATGATCACGGCCACCGCTTTATCAGGATCGCCCGCCTGGTTACCGTCGTTAGCTTCGCGGTAGTGCCGCCGCGAGGTCGCGGCGTATTCCGACATCTCGTTGGCCGCCATCGTGATCGAGCGGCCGAGGAAGTCGGTGCGGAAGGGGCCAGGCTCGACGATGAGCACACGAATGCCGAACGGCTTCAGCTCGCTTGCGAGTGCTTCCGAAATCCCTTCCACCGCGAACTTGGCGGCATGATAGTAGCCTCCACCGCCACGACCCTCGATGCCGGCACCGGACGACATGTTGACGATCGTTCCACCCGAACGGCGCAGGACCGGCAGGGCGGCCCGGGTGGTTTCGATGAGACCGAAGACGTTCACCTCGAACATCGGCCGGTACTCCTCCGGTGTGCCTTCCTCGATCGCACCGAATAAGGCGTAGCCGGCATTGTTCACGAGCACGTCGACGCCGCCGAAGGTCTCGACCGCCTTCGCGACCGCCACCTTGGCCGACGCCGCATCGGTAACGTCCAGCGGCAAGGTGATCATCCGGCCACCGAACGGCTCCGCCAGTTTCTCGATCGACGCGACGTTGCGAGCTGTGGCGATAACCTGATCGCCGCGCTGCGCAGCCGCGATCGCAAGCCTTCGGCCAAAGCCACTCGAGCAGCCGGTGATGAGCCAGGTTTTCATGGATGCTTCTCCGCGTTGGTTTGAGAAGGCGTCGATCCGTCGACAAGCGAACCGGCTCGTCGGCCGTGATCGGGGCAGCAATAGCTCGTTCACGCGCTGATGCCGCCGTCGACGAGAATGCCCGAGCCCGTGACATAGGCGGCGCCCGGTCCAGCAAGGAAAGCGACGGCCTCGGCGACCTCGTGGGTCTTGCCGTAGCGGGCGATCGACAGGCTCGGCAGAATGGCAGGCGCGAGAGGACCGTCGGCTGGGTTCATGTCGGTATCGATCGGGCCTGGGCGGACGAGATTGACGGTGATGTCGCGGGGCCCGAGCTCACGCGCCAAGCCGCGGGTAAAGCTTTCCATGGCGGATTTGGTCGCCGCATAGACGGCGATGCCGGCGAACGGGACCGAGAGGCCGGCATTGCTGCCGACCGTGATGATGCGCCCCCCGTTCGGCAGATGCTTCAGCGCCGCCTGGGTGGTCACGAACACACCGCGCACGTTGACGTTCAGCTGTAGGTCAATCTCTTCTAGCGACTGTGTTGCGAACTCACCCGCGATGAGCACCCCGGCGTTGTTGACGAGGATGTCGAGGCCGCCGAGCTCGGCGACGGTCCGCTCGACCGCTGCTTTCACCGCTTCCGGGCTGGCAGCGTCGGCCTGGATGGCGACCGCCCGACGACCCAAAGCGCGAATGTCTTCGGCCAACGCCTCGGCCTTTTCTGCGGACTTCTCATACGTGACGGCGATGTCGGCGCCGTCTTCGGCGAGCTTCAGCGCGATGGCCGCGCCGATCCCGCGCGCAGCTCCGGTGACGAGTGCCCGCTTGCCAGCAAGTCGAAGATCGGAAGGTGTCATGGTGATATCCCCATGTCGATTATTTCTGTGTCGATCGGCAAATAATTCATCGTCGATTTCATTGGCCTGCGCAAGCGAATTATGTGACAATCGACACAGAAAGGGTCAGGCGATGGCACAAACACCGACGCAGGTGACGTCCAGACGAGGGCGCCCCGCCTCCTTCGATCGCGACGACGTTCTCGATAAGGCCATGCGCGTGTTCTGGGAGAAGGGTTATGCCAGTGCCTCGATGAGCGACCTGACCACTGCGATGGGCATCGCCTCGCCGAGCATCTACGCCGCCTTCGGCTCCAAGGAGGGTCTCTATCGCGAAGCTCTCGATCGCTACGTGGCGCTTAGCCGGGAGGGTTTGGCCCGCATCTTGGAACTTCCGACCGCACGGGAAAGCGTTGAAGGCCTTTTGCTCAAGGCCGTTGCCGCCTTCTCCCGGTCCGGCGTTCCAAGCGGATGCATGCTTGAGCAGACCGTGGCGGAAATTGGCGACCAGTCTCCCGAACTCGCCGAAAGCCTCGGTAAGATGCGGGCGGTGAATGACGCGAATTTTCTGGCCCGGTTGCGAAAGGGCGTCGAGGAAGGCGATGTTGCCCCCGGGACCGATATCGCTGCCGTTGCAGCCTTCTACATCACCGTTCGTAAGGGCCTAAGTCTGACCGCCAAGGGCGGCGCCAGTCCAGACGAGATGCGTTCCGTCGTGGCATCGGCCATGACGGCCTGGGCGGCACTGACGGGCTCCTGAAAGTCCGCCCGGGAACTGCTTATTCAGCGAACGCCTTAGACGAGGCGCTTCAAGGCAATGCACTTGATCTCAACCAGCAAGCCCGGGACCGCCAACTCCGTCACGCCAACGCAGGTCCAAGCGCAAGTGCTTCGCGGGAACAGTCGATCTTTGACGCGCCGAAATGTCTCCATGTGCTGGCTCAGGCCGACATGGAAGGAGGTCATCTCGACAACGTCCGCAAAAGTGCATCCGGCTTCCGCCAGAACGAGCCTCAGGTTTTCCCAACACGCCTCGAACTGCGGTTCGGGATCTTCGATCACCGACAGGTCGCTGTTTCGCCCGACCTGACCCGCGCAGAAGAGGAAGTCACCGGCCTCTACCGCCGGGACGTAGCCCGCCCGTTCGACGATATTGCGCATCGATGGGGGGATGACCGACCGTCGCTCCGCCATGATGAATTGTACTCCTTGTAACGTCTCTATGGGTGGTAAGTCTTGGTTCGGCAGGAGCGGTCCGGGATGAGCCGCCCCTGCCGAACCGCGCCGTGGCGGCAAGTCCGCGTGAACGATCACGACGCATCCACAATGCTGCCCCTGGACGATCCGGAAGCCGAACGACGCCAGTTCGAGACCGTCAACCAAATCGCCGAGACAAAGAAGTAGAAGGCACCGAAGGCGACGTAGGGCGCGATGTCGGTGAATTGCGGGTTCAAGGCCGTCTGGGACCGTCCAATGAATAGGACCCCCGCAAGCATCGATTGGGCACCGCTGAGTATAATCGCCCACTGCGCACCGTAGCGCTTCCAGCGTCGGAAGCCCGTGCCGAGTTGAAAAGCGCCTGACAGGGTCGCCCAGACGCCGACGACGGCTATCACCATGTTCATGCTGATCGAAAGCGCAATCACCACCGCAACCGTTGTCGCCAGACTGACGAGGACGTTAAGCGACTGGGTCGGATTCGATCTCAGGCCGCCGTTGCGGCGCGCATCCACGAAGTTGGCGGCTGCATCCCAGGCGGGGTAGAGGACGAGCATGAGCGCGGCGAGGCCGGGCTTGCCCTGGGCAACCGTGTAGGCCGCCGCCACCCAGACGAGCGAGAAGGCTGCTCGGGTGAAGTAGTAGGATCTCAGCCACGAGCCGTTGCCGATGTTCGAGACGTATGAGGTCGTCATAGTATGTTCCTTCTTACCAACTAGATGGTAGGCTGATGAGGCGTGATGTGCATGGCCTGTCAGATCCCGGCGTACCATTCGTAGCCGCGATCTTCCCAGAAACCGCCCTTGCCGCCGAAGAAGCGGTCGAAGTTGTCGACGACCTCAATGCCCATCAGGTACTTGGCCTGCTTGTAGCCAAGCTGCCGTTCGACCCGCAGGCGGAGGGGTGCTCCGTGTCCGACTGAGAGGTCTGCACCGTTCATCGCGTAGGCAAGGATCGTCTGGGGATGGAAGGCGTCGCCGAGATCGATGCTCTCGTAGTATCGGCCACTGCCGTCGAGGGTCCGCTCTAGTTCATCCGCGCAGTGGAAGACAACGAAGCGGGCATTCGGCTTGAGGCCTGCTGCTTTGAGGATAGGACCAAGTGGAACGCCGGTCCATTGGCCGATCGCGCTCCACCCCTCGACACAGTCGTGGCGGGTGATCTGGGTGCGGGACGGCAGCTTGCGCAAATCCGAAAGGCAAAGCGCAAGCGGTCGGTCCACGAGGCCGACGACCTTCAAGCGCCAGTCGGCGAAGCCGTTCTCAAGCAGCGCGGTATACTCGTCGGACTCCGGCACATGCGTGCCGTTGACCCGGAATGTGGGCGAGATGTCCGCGACGGTGAACTCCCTCGCGAGCGGCCACTGGGCCAGCAGCTTGCGCTGGGCGCTCATGGTCAGCACCTCGGCCGAATGCAGTATGGCTTCGAGATCCGTCTGACGGACAAAGACGCTTGCACCACCGAGCGCAAGGGCGCCCGTTCCCAGGGCGCCGCCGACAAAGAAGCGGCGACGGGTCAGAATGCTCTGGGTCATGTCCGGGGTCCTTCCTCTCGGATCGCATAACGACCCGTGATCATTGAACGCAGGTTGTTCCAGGGACCGGAGAGGACGACCATGGCCACGTGGATGACGACGAACAGGACGAGCAGAGAGGCGCAGACGAAGTGGATCGTGCGGGCCGAAGGGCGTCCGCCGAAGATGTCGAGCAGGAAAGGAAGCGCTGCATCGATCCCAGGCGACATGGTCAGCCCGGTCAGCACCATCAGCGGCAGCAGCCCTCCGATGACGGCAACGTAGCTGAGCTTCTGGAGGGCGTTGTAGTGCCGGGCATGCTCGCCCTGCGGAAAGCGCAGGCGAACATGGTCGACCACTTCGTGCCAAAGGTGGCGCGGTGTCAGCTCCTTGCGACTTGGTGCAAGGTCCCGTCGGAAATGGCCGCTGACCATGCCGTAGGCGAGATAAACGAGACCGTTGAGGACGAAGGCCCAGGCGAAGAAAAAGTGCCAACGCCGGCCGAGCGCCAAGTCTTGGTAGGACGGCAGCATCGCCCACGCCGGAAACGCCCGTTGGGTCCACTCGCCGTCCACCCTCGAGACACCGAGCACTCCTGTCGTTGGGACTCGGATGCCGCCGACCGTCGCAAATCCGCGGGGCTGGCCATCGGTTTCTCCGGCGTCGATCGACACGATCGCGGCATCGGCATCCGCACCGTACTGACCCCAGTGAAGTCGCGGGTAGCCGTTGAGGATCTGAAGCCCGCTCATCAGCAAGACGGCGAGGCAGATCGCGTTCATCCAATGGGTCAAGCGAGTGACCGCGGCGTGACGGAAGGTGAGAACTGTTCTCCGACGACGGGTCGAAGGCGGGGGTTGCTGGAACTCGTGCATGGTCCGATCTCAAGATGTCGACTGCGTCGCTCGCCTGCAGGTGCGGCGTCGCGACTTGTGGACGTTCTGGGCCCGGCAACCGTTGATCCGAGTGCCGGGCCCAGATGTCGCCTCACATCGGCGGAACAACACCGTTGGTGCCGACGACGACGCGCTGCGCCGTGATCGTGCCGCCCGAATCCTTCTCGCCGGACACGAAGACGACGGCCTCCGGCATCAAATCAGCTTGCGTCGCAGGCGCGAAGGTGACGACCGGCGTGCCGTCCGGTACGGCGATCTTCTTCTCCTTGCCATGGTAGGAGACCGTGACGGTCCGCCCGTCGACGGCCTTCACTGCGTCCGCGACCGAGCCGTTGGTCATGGTGCTGTTGGGCTGAAGGTCCCAGCCGAAGCTGCCCTCACCGGCGCCCTTGAGGCTTGGCGGGAAGATCAGAACTTCCAGAGCCCCGTCTCCACCGTCCTTCTTGGGCAAAGAGGCGATGCCCACATAATCGCCCGGCTTGATGTCGGAGAGGGACGCTTTAGCGACGCTCGACACCATCCAGTTGTCAGCGAGCGCGAGGTCGACTGTCTGCCCCTCACGCGTCTTCACCTTCAGCGCGTTGGCGCCAAATTCTACGATAGTGCCGCGCACGCGGACGGCCTCCCCTTTGGGGCCTTCCGCCATGGCGGACGCGCTCGCGCCGATGACGAGCGGCATTGCGATAGTTGCGGCTGACAAGATTTTGCGGAACATGACTTCTCCTATCTACCTACTAAAAGGTAGCCTGACGCGGGAAAAATGGGCTAGGCATGGAGCGTCGGCCATGCATGACCCGAGCTGCAACTCGCTGGCTACAACCCAAAACGTGTCTCTGCTATCGACCGTCGGAACGGGCTACCCACCTTAGTGGCGACGAGACGTCAGCCTATCGAGAATGGGCCCGGTCACCGTTCGGTAGACCGCCGGATCCCCGTAGGCACGGGCGGAAAGCATTGCCCCATGAACCGTCGCCATGAAGGCCTCAGCTTCGATCCGCGGCGTCTCCGAGAGGAAGAGCTTGCCCTGTGCGTGGCCTCGCTCCATGACGCCCGTCATCCATTCCGACAGCCCGCGGAAGTATGCCTTGACCTCTGTCACGACCTCGGCAGGGAGCACGGGCATCTCGGTCGCGAGCAGGGCGCAGATGCAGAAGCTCATGGTCGGGTCAGCGACACACGCTGCCCAATGGTCGGCGTAGGCCCGAAGCTGGTCAACCGGATCCGGACGCGCATCCACCAACTTGGCCAGTCCGGCTTCGGCCTGGGCGCGATGCCAAGCCACCAGCTTCTGGACGAGATCGGCCTTGCTGGGAAAATGGTGATGGATGCTTGCCTTCCGAATGCCGACGACTTCGGAGATGTCGGCGTAACTGAAGCCGTTGTAGCCTCCGGCCGCGATAAGCCGACGGGTGCAGTTCAGGATGTCTTCGAAGGTGGTCGAAAGGTTCGTCATGCGAATAACCTACCTTTTAGTAGGATGGTCGTCAAGCGTCATTTTTGGCAGACGTCTCAGCCACTCACCGCCGCGGATTTCATTGATGCGTCCACCCTAGCGCTTCGCGGTGACAGGCCGAGGACCTTGTTGTCATCAGGGCCCAGGCATTCCTGATTAGTGGGTCCCATGAACCTCCGAGCGCGGTCTTAAACGGTTGGAAGGGACGAGTTCAGGAAGGGCCACACAGGAACGATAACGTCCGCTCTCGGCCTCCTCGGCTCCAGAACGGACAGTCGGCTTTCCACCCAACCGAGCCGATCGGCGCTAAGGAAGCGGACACCCGGAAGCGGTCCATCCGCTTCCGACCCTTCCAAGACGTTCAACGTAACATGTGCCGCCGCTCAATAGCGGTCATCAACTTCATGCCCTTGATCATTACAACTATGTTCGCAATATCGCAGGAATGAACGATGACTCAGCCGTTGACGCCCTGTCCGCCCTCGCTCACGCCGACCGCCTCGCGGCCTTCAGGATGCTTGTTCGCGCCGGCCCGAACGGCATGGCGTCCGGAGAGATCGCCGAGGCTCTGCGGATCCCGCCGACGCGGATGAGCTTCCACCTTGCGACGCTGGAGCGCGCCAAGCTTCTGCGCTCGTGGCGAGACGGGCGGCGCATCCTTTACGCCGCGAGCTACGACGACATGCGCCAGCTCCTCGCCTTCCTCACCGAGGACTGCTGTTCGGGGAACCCGGAGATCTGCGGGAACCTGGGCGACGCCTTCGCTTCCACCTGCGCCCCGGAGACCTGCCGATGAGTGCCCAGCCCTTCAACGTCCTGTTCCTCTGCACGGGCAACTCCGCCCGTTCGATCCTCGCCGAGAGCGTCCTGCGCAAGGACGGCGCAAGCCGCTTCAACGCCTTCTCGGCCGGAAGCCAGCCGAAGGGCGAGGTGAACCCGATGGCGCTGGAGGTGCTGCGCGAGTTCGGCTACCCGACCGACGGCATGCGCTCGAAGCCGTGGGACGAGTTTGCCGTGCCCGGTGCCCCGGTCATGGATTTCGTTTTCACCGTCTGCGACCAAGCGGCTGGCGAGGCCTGCCCCATCTGGCCGGGCCAACCGATGACGGCCCACTGGGGCATCGAGGACCCGAGCTACGAGAACCGCGGTCCGATGTGGAGCCGGGCCGCGTTCACGCAGGCCCTCCGCTTCATGAAGAACCGCGTCTCCGCCTTCACGGCCCTACCTGTCGAGAGCCTGGAGCGGACTCGTTTGGCTGCGAAGGTGCGCGAGATCGGCCAGCTCGAAGGCGCTTCCTTCCGCACGCCCGACGTGGCTTGAGGACCGCAGCCATGACCGTCACGATCTACCACAACCCCGCATGCGGCACGTCGCGCAACACGCTGGAGATGATCCGCCAGTCCGGCGAAGAGCCGGAGATCGTCGAGTACCTGAAGGACCCACCGAGCCGCGAGCGGCTGGTTGAACTAATTGGCGCCATGGGCATCCGCCCGCGCGATCTCCTACGCGAGAACGGCACGCCCTACGCCGAGCTTGGCCTTGCCGACCCCAAGCTGACCGACGAGGAACTCCTTGCGGCGATGATCGAGCACCCGATCCTGATCAACCGCCCGATCGTCGTGACGGACAAGGGCGCCGCGCTCTGCCGCCCGTCCGAGAAGGTGCTTCCCCTCCTCGCCAACCCCGTCGCAACGTTCACGAAAGAGGACGGCGAGGTCGTCGTCGCGTCGGGGTCGGCGGCGTGACGGGCCCCGCCGCCCTCGACCTACCCTCCGTCGACCTCGACCAGCTTCGCCCGATCGACGGGAACGCGCTCGCCGGCCCCGGCGCCCTGGCGCACCCGCCCCGCATCCTCGTCCTCTACGGCTCGATCCGCGAGCGGTCCTACTCCCGCCTCCTGTCCGAGGAGGCCGGCCGCCTGCTGCGCTGGTTCGGCTGCGAGGTGCGCACCTTCGATCCCCGCGGCCTGCCGCTGCCGGACGGGGCGGAACCCGACCACCCGAAGGTGAAGGAGCTGCGCGACCTCGCCGACTGGTCCGAGGGCATGGTCTGGGTCAGCCCGGAGCGCCACGGGGCCATGACCGGGATCATGAAAGCGCAGATTGACTGGATCCCGCTGGCCCTCGGCGCCAAGCGTCCGACGCAGGGCAAGACGCTGGCCGTCATGGAGGTGTCGGGCGGCTCGCAGTCCTTCAACGCCGTGAACCAGATGCGCATCCTCGGCCGCTGGATGCGCATGGTGACGATCCCGAACCAGTCGTCCGTGCCGAAGGCCTTCCTCGAGTTCGACGAGGCGGGGCGCATGAAGCCGTCCGCTTATCTCAGCCGCGTCGTCGATGTCTGCGAGGAACTGGTGAAGTTCACGCATCTCGTGCGCGGTCGCTCGGACATCCTGACGGACCGCTACTCCGAACGCGTCGAGAGCGCCGAGAAGCTGTCCGAGCGCGTGAACCAGCGCACTCTCTGATCCTCCGTCCCCCGGACCGTCCATGCTCGCCCTTGCGATATTCATCGCCACCCTCGTTCTCGTCATCTGGCAGCCGAAGGGGCTGGGTATCGGCTGGTCGGCCCTTGGTGGGGCCGCCGTGGCACTCGCGGCCGGGGTGGTCGGCTGGGGCGACGTCGGGACGGTCTGGCATATCGTCTGGGATGCCACGTTCACCTTCGTGGCGCTGATCGTCATTTCGCTGATCCTGGATGAAGCCGGGTTTTTCGCCTGGGCAGCCCTGCACGTCGCCCGCTGGGGCGGTGGCAATGGCCGCCGACTATTCCCGCTGATCGTGGTCCTGGGGGCCGTCATCGCGGCCTTTTTCGCCAACGACGGCGCCGCGCTGCTGCTGACACCGATCGTGCTAGCCATTCTCCTGCGCCTCAACTTCCCGCCCGCCGGGGCGTTGGCCTTCATCGTCGCGTGCGGCTTCGTGGCCGACACCACCAGCCTGCCGCTGATCATTTCCAACCTGGTCAACATCGTTACCGCCAACTACTTCGGCGTCTCGTTCGGCCGCTACGCCGCCGTCATGGTGCCAGTGAACCTAGTCTCCTTGGCCGCTACGCTTGCGGTGCTGTGGCTGTATTTCCGGCGCGACGTGCCCGCGTCCTATGACGTGGCCAACCTGGAAGCCCCGGAGACGGCCATCCGCGATCCGCAGGTGTTCCGGGCGGCCTTTCCGCTGCTCGGGCTGCTGCTGGTCGCCTACTTCGTCACTGGCCCATTGGGCGTGCCGATCGCCTTCGTGACCGGCGCGGCGGCGCTGGTCCTGGTCGCCATTGCCGGACGCTGGTTTGCCGGTGGGCAGGGGGCCGTGGTGTCGGTGCCCAAAGTGCTGCGTGATGCGCCCTGGCAAATCGTCCTGTTCTCGATCGGCATGTATCTGGTGGTGTACGGCCTCGGCAATGCCGGGCTGACCGATCTGGCGGCCGGGGTGCTGGTCTGGCTGGCCGGTCAGGGGTCCATGATTGCCACCGTGGGCACCGGCCTGCTGGTCGCCCTGCTGGCCTCGATCATGAACAACATGCCGGCAACGCTCGTGGGCGCCTTGGCAATCGACCGGGCCGACGTGACGCCGCTGACGCAAGAGTTGATGGTCTATGCCAACGTCATCGGCAACGACCTCGGGCCAAAGTTCACGCCGATCGGCTCGCTGGCGACCCTGCTGTGGCTGCACGTCCTGGCCGGGAAGGGCCAGCGGATCACCTGGGGCCAATACATGAAGGTCGGCCTGGTGCTGACGCCGCCGGTGCTGCTGGTCACGTTGCTGGCGCTGTGGGCCTGGCTGCCGCTCGTCTCGGCTCAATGAGCGCGCCGCGCAGCGCCTGGGCGGATATTGCCGCCCTGGGCGTGAGCCAGATCGTCGGCTACGGCACCCTCTATTACAGCTTCGGCATTCTGGCGCCCGCCATGGCGCGCGACGTGGACTGGCCGGTCGAATGGGTGTTTGGCGCCCTGTCGGCCGCACTGCTGGCCGGAGGACTGATTGCCCCCTGGACCGGGCGCTGGCTCGATCGCTTCGGCGCCGGTCGCGTCATGGCGGTGGGATCGCTGGCCGCCGCGACGGCGCTGGTGGCGGCCGCCCTGGCACCGACGGCCCCGGCCTTCGTGCTGGCACTGGTCGCCATCGAGGTCGCCTCGACCTTTGTGCAGTACGGGGCGGCTTTCCCGCTGCTGGTCCAGCGGCACCCGGTCACGGCCCAGCGCAGCATCCTGTATCTGACCCTGATCGCGGGGTTCGCCTCGACCCTGTTCTGGCCGTTGACCACCTGGCTGCACGCGGCACTGTCGTGGCAGGCGGTCTATCTGGTGTTCGCCGCGCTGAACCTGGTGATCTGCCTGCCGATCCACCTGTGGCTGGCAAGGCGGCCCAAAACGTTGCCGCTGGCGCTCGAGGCGGCAAAGCCGTTGGCCCAACCCGTACCCGTGGCAGGCCTGGTCACGGCGCCGCTGCGGGGGCGGGCGTTCCTGCTGATGGGCCTAGGCTTTGCCTGTCAAAGCCTGGTGGTGTCCTCGGTACTGATCCACATGCTGCCGATCCTCACCGCCTTGGGCCTTGGGCTCGCAGGCGTGATGGTCAGTGCCGTGTTTGGTCCAGCCCAGGTCGCCGGACGGTTCACCCTGATGGTGTTCGGCCGCGATCTGTCGCCGCTGGCACTGGCCATAATCTCGGCGGCGTTGCTGCCGGCATCGCTGGTGCTGCTGGCGGCCACAGCCCCATCGACCGCCGGAGCCACCGTATTCGCGGCCCTGTTTGGCCTCGGGAATGGCCTCTACAGCATCGTCGGGGGCACTCTGCCGCTCGCGCTCTTCGGCCCTGAGGGGTACGGCGCGTTGCAGGGGCGCGTCACGTCCATACGGCTGATCGTCGGCTCGGTGGCACCGTTCGCCTTCGCCCTGGCGACGGACTGGATGGGCGTCGGCGGTGGCCTGCTGGTTACAGCACTCCTCGGCTGCGGGGCGGTCATAGCCTTCGCAGTTATCGGGCTCCTGTTGCGTCGTAGGTCCGGACATCACTTGCCGCCGACTGCGGCGAACATCCGCTCTGATGCGTGATCGGACCCTAAACGGACCGACCGCTTTCCACCCGAGATCACCGATCGGTGTCGTAAAAGCGGACGCTTCAAAGCGGTCAATCCTCTATCGACCCAAGCTTGCCACCGGCGGGGTTGAAGCCCAATGCTAAGAGCGGGCATTCTCCATCATGCAGATTGTCATCAGGGCATGATGCCGATCGGCCGGACATCATCGAGCAATCGCCGCAAGCTACGCGGCTCTTGCTCCCGCGTCGTCAGGTCCTCCAACAACCACTGCCACTGGAACGTCCCAGGCGTGCGCGGGGCTTCCTCGTGTCGATAGCCGTTCTCAAGCCCGCCGAAGCCCGGGCCATTGCCGCGGTCGTTGCCGACGTTGCCGTTACCCTGTCCAGAGCCGGTGTTCCCGTTCCCGTTCCGGTCGCCGACGTTGCCGTTGCCGTTGTTGTTGGCGTTGTTCCCGTTCCCGTTGCCATCCCCGACGTTACCGTTTCAATTGCCGTTTCCCTCCCCGAAGGCCGCTAGGCAGGGAGGCGATGTCAGGATGATGACGGCAACCTCGACGACTGATGCGGCCGGCGGCCGGGCGATGCGCGTTCGGCCGCCACGCCTCCATTCGGGTCGGCCATTCAGCGGCAGGGGCCGTGAACAAGGGCGCGCTGGTAGGCTCCGAGGATGACGCGGTGGCACTTGCAGCTTGCGCGCACCAATGCGTCCCGGTCGAGGATCGTGACGACGCCCCGGTCCACCGAGATGACCCCATCGCGCTCGAGGTCACGCAGAGCGGTCGAGACGCTCGCGCGCCGGACACCCATCAGGCGGGACAACGTCTCGTGCGTCAGAGGCAGTGCCGAAACGCCCAGGCTATGCTGGGCGGTCAGCAGCCAACGCGACAGGCGCATCGGAACGGTGTGCAGGCGGGAACACAAGCTGACCTGCGCGACCTGCACGGTGACGGCATAGGCGTATCGATGCAGGAGGCCGTTCAGGGTCGGTGAGGCTGCCATGGCCGCCCGGAGATCCTTGACGGCGATGCGATGGGCGTGACCCGGAACATGGACTACCCGCTTGAACGGCGACGACGCCGACCCGAGCACGGCGGGTATGCCGACCATTCCCTCGCGCCCGATGAACCAGACTTCCACCGCCTCGTTGTTGTCCAGCTCGGCGATCACAGACACAAGACCTGATTCCAGAAAGTAAGCATTCTCGAACGGAAGCGAGCGGAGATGAAGGACCTGCCGTGGCCGCAGTTCCACGAGTTCAAGACGATCCGCGAGCAACGTCTGATCCTCCTGCGGAAGAACGGAGAGAAGGTGGTTCTTGAACGGGGGCGCGACGGGTCGATCACTGGACGATGTCATGCCGTTCCCTAGGAAATGACCTCCGGCATGAACAGTTAAGCTTACGTAACCCAGCCAAATGCGACCGCGATGCCTTGGTCGAGGCGCTACCGACGCGTCTTACTCTCAGCATCGTGATCAGTCACCGGAAACCGTCCCATGCGACCAACGACACGTTCCACTGCCCTGCGCGTCGCCCGCGGTTTCGTCGCGGTGCTCCTTCTCCTGCTGGTCGTTGCAGCGTTCCTGCCGGAGATCCGATCCGACCGTTGGTGGATCCGGTATGCCGAGTTCCCTCACCTTCAATTCCTGATCGCGACGGTCGTCCTGCTGGGGCTGTTTGCGGCGATCGGCGGTCTGCGCCCGGGGCGCGGACGGGTCATCGGGATGGCTGCGGTGGTCGCGGCCGCCTATCAGGCAACGCAACTGCTACCGTTCACCCCGCTCGCCCCATTCGAAGCGCAGGGGGCGGCGAATTGCCGGCCCGAGCGGACGCTGCGCATTCTCTCAGCCAACGTCCAGGCGGGCAACCGAGACGGCGAAGCAGTCTTGGGTGCCATTCGCTCGGTCGATGCGGACGTCGTGCTTCTTCTGGAGACCGACGCATGGTGGGATCAGCAGATCGCAACGCTCTACGACCGCTATACTCACCATGTGGCGAGTCAGCCGCGTGCCGCGCACTACTACGGGATGCAGGTCCTGTCGCGGCTGCCGCTCATGGACCCGCAGATGCTGTACCTGTTCGACGAGGCGACGCCGACGTTGGACACTCGGGTCACGCTGCGGGATGGTACGCCGGTCCGGCTGATCGGCCTGCACCCGCGACCGCCCTTGTCGGAACCGCAGCCCACAACCTTGCGGGACGGGACCATCGCCGGAATGGCCAGTCGCGCCACCACGTCGACCGAGCCCGTCATCATGGCTGGCGACTTCAACGCCGTGCCCTGGTCGCCGATCGTGCAACTGGCAAAGCGGGTCGCGCGCGTCGAGGACCCGCGCGTTGGTCGCGGCTTCATCGCGAGCTTCAACGCCCACAGTGCCTGGATGCGCTGGCCGCTCGACCACATTCTCGCGCAGGACAGCTTCACGGTCCTGTCCTTCGATCGTATGGGCACCACCGGATCGGACCATTATCCTATGCTCGCAACCCTCTGTCTCAACGACCGGGACGGGACCCGGCAAGCCAAGCCCGTTGCGCAAGGCGACCGCGCACGAGTGGAAAAAGCGATGGAGGCCGCACGGGCCTCGAAGTAAGACGGCCTAAAGGCGCGCCTTACGGTCGACGCTCGCGGCGACCGCGGAGGGGCTCATCTTGCGATGTGACGTGCAGGTGGCGTCTGCTCCCCGTTGGGGGCTTCGACTTGCCGGGACGCCTCCGCCCAGAACTCGTGCTCGCGACCGCTCGGGCGTCCGGCTGCCTCCCAAAGACGGTAGGCCAGAAGTCTGACCTCCTCGTCGCAATCCTCGCTACCCACCACTGCTCTCCCATCGTCAAGCCAATCGCCACGTCGGGGTTCCGTCGGCCGGAGACTGATGCCGAGCGATCGGGAACCGAACACGTTATCGGCTGACGCTAGCTGTTCCATGCCCCGAACCGCGGAGTTCTCAAGGGCGCCATTTCTTGAGAAGGC
The DNA here is from genome assembly GCF_001463765.1 of Aureimonas sp. AU4. GTDB lineage: Bacteria > Pseudomonadota > Alphaproteobacteria > Rhizobiales > Rhizobiaceae > Aureimonas. The sequence continues at coordinate 17,325 of NZ_BBWK01000078.1, forward strand.
AGAACCATTGTACGCCATCGTACGGAATATTGCTTAAGGGACACGTCAGTGACCTGCGTTTCGTACCGCTGATGGACCAAAGCATGCATAAGCCAAACGCCCGCCCGGTCGATCCGGGGCGGCGCGAAGGTGTCTGCTCGTCTCAACGCACCGAAGGGATCCCGGCATGAGCGAACGTTGGCGCTGGATCCTGTCGCAGATCACCCGCCGCATCTGGTTCCGAGCCGGCGTCTTCTCGGTGTTGGCCATCTCCACCGCCCTTCTGGGCGCCTGGGCGGGTCCGTACATCCCGCTGCACCTGTCCGCCCAGATCGGCTCGGACGCGGTCGACAACATCCTTGGCATCCTCGCCTCCTCGATGCTGACGGTGACGACCTTCTCGCTGTCGACCATGGTGTCGGCCTACTCGGCCGCAACCTCGAACGTCACGCCGCGCGCCAACGTCCTGATCATGGAGGACGCCACCACGCAGAACGTCCTGTCGACGTTTATCGGCTCGTTCCTGTTCAGCCTCGTTGGCATCATCGCCCTGTCCACCGGCACCTATGGCGAGCAAGGCCGCGTCATCCTGTTTGGCGTCACGATCCTGGTGATTGGGTTCATCGTCGTAACGTTGCTGCGCTGGATCGATCACCTGTCCCGTCTTGGACGCGTGACCGAGACCACGCAGCGCGTCGAGGAAACCGCGATACGAACCATCCGTGAGCGGCGGCGGCGACCCCACCTTGGGTGCCACCCGCTGGCCGACCGCGTGACCGGCATTCCGCCAGGTGCCCAGATGGTGCATGCCAACGCCATCGGGTACGTCCAGCATATCGACGTCGAGGCGCTGTCCGCGCTTGCGAAGGCGCAGGAGGCTCGGATCTTTGTGCGGCGCCTGCCTGGCGAACTGGCCGACCCGACGGAGGCGATCCTGGCAGTCGAAGGCGGCGCCGTCGACGCGGACGCGTTGCGCGCCTGCGTCACGATCGGCGACCGTCGATCCTTCGACCAGGATCCGCGCTTCGGCATCTGTGTGCTGACCGAGGTCGCCAGCCGGGCGCTTTCGCCCGCGACCAACGATCTGGGCACCGCGGTCGACGTGATTGGTCGTCTCCTGCGCGTGCTGGCAGCGTGGGCGGATCCGGTCGAGACCGAGCCTGTCGAGATCCATAACGTGTTCGTGCCGCCGATCAGCATCGACGACCTCTTCGACGACGCCTTCCTGGCCATCGCCCGGGACGGGGCTGGGGTCGTCGAGGTCGGGGTACGGCTTCAGAAGACGCTGCGCACTTTGTCCCGGCTCGATCACCCGGGCTTCCGCGAGGCTGCCCAAAAGCATGCGCGAAGGGCGATAGAGCGAGCGGCTCTGGTTCTCACGCTTGAGGAGGACCGCGACGTTCTGCGCGCGCTCGCGGCCGACGTTCAAGCGTAGCGTGCCGAATAGGCGAAGCCACAACCAGTGCTCTGATATCCACGTCCGCTCTTGCAGGTCGCAGATTAGAAGCGGCCTGACCGCTTTCCACCCCCGTCCGGTCTCAAGCAGCCGCGGATGCAGACGCCCGAAAGCGGTCGTACGGGTTTCGACCCATCTGTATCGTACAACGTTGCGTCGGCCGAACCAGAAAGCGGACATGGGTTCGCGTCGTATGCAAGTCGCGTCACACTTGTGACGGCGGTTAGGACCCGTCCTTCTACGTCCGCGGCAAAACCCGAGAACGCAGTTCAAGAGTCTCCATCAACGCCGTCAACTTCGCTCGGATCTCTTCGTCTTGGACCCGCCCTAGGGCGGCACGAAGCTCATCGTCGTCGCCGGGAGGCAGTTCGACCGGCGCAGTCCTCCCATCCGCAACGGCGGCACAGCCTGAGAAGAAGAACGCCAGGTCAAAGCCCAAACGGTTCGCCGTCCGAAACAGTGTGCTGGCACTGATCCGGTTTCGCCCTGTCTCGTACTTCTGGACTTGCTGGTAGGTCAGACCCAACTCCCGAGCCAACGCCGTCAACGTCATCCGGCGGTGCTCGCGAGCCGCTTTGAGACGTTCTCCAATGCTGCGATCAAGTTCGTCGTCTGGTCGCACTGGCTGCGCGTCATCCCGGTAGCAGATGAGGGGTTGGAGCGCATGCAAGCACATTCGCGCTTGCATGTCCTGCGGTTCAACCTGAGTGTACGGTTTCAACCATTCAGGTTGTTGGCCTACGATCGGTCCACGTCTTCCGCAGGAGGCCGTTCGAGGGGGGCGGAATGAAGGAAGGGGACAGGACGCTCTCCGTGGCAGCGCAGGACTTCCTGGGCGTCTGGACCTGGAATGTGGCGACCCGCATCGTCGTCGCCTGCAGCGATGTCTGCCACTACGCAGACATTCCGGTCGAGGCCGGGATCCATGGGGTCTCGTCTGAACGCTTCCGGGCGGCCATCCATCCCGACGATCACGATGAACTCACCCGACGCGTCGACCAGGCGCTGCGAGGAGAGGACCTCTTCAACGCCGAGTACCGTCTCATCAGCCGGGCGTACGGCACAGTCTGGGTCCGCTCCACGGGCCGGTGCTTTCGCGAACCTGATGGCCGCCCGACCCACATATCGGGGTATCTCAGCCGCATCGACGCTGGCCACACCGCAAAGCCGGACGACGAGACGGTTATAGCGGATGTGGTCGAGCACTTGATGCAGGCACGCGAGGCGGCAGAGCGACTATCGACGCCGGTTCTGTTCAAGCTGATCTCGGCTGTTCTGCTCGAGGCTGGCTACCAGATCGCGGCCCTCCTGCGACGCAACTGAGATCGCGCACCCAGCGACGGCACGAATGGCCGGCAAGATCGATCTTGAGATCGTCGCCCATCCGCAGTTCTGCCGACGGACGTGCCACATAACTCATGACTGCATGACGTCGTCCTAATGGAGGATGGGGTCATGGGTTCACTCGACATTCTGGTTGGGCTCGTCGTGGTCGCGAACATCGCTGCGATCGTCTGCGCGACGGTGGGATCGTTCCGCCCCTCGGATCTTCGCAAGCGCCGCTGACCCATGCGAGCACGCATCTAACCGCGTGGTCGAGCCCTGACCGCGGAAGAGGCGACTTGGAAGGCTGTGGCATGGCCCAGCAATACTCAACCCAGCGCCCGCGTCCTGAAGGCTCCTGTTACGATGGACCATCCCGTCGAGCGCTAGTCCTATGTCCACACCAAGTGGACCGGCTATGAGCAATAGACTCAACGCAGAAGGCCAATCCGGTAACAAGTACCCGCAAAAGCACACGTGCTGCTCACGCCTCTCCTGCGTATCTCCTGGTTCTGCCCTGCCTACCCGAACAATGCCCTGACGATGGCTTGGCTTTCGAACGGCTTCTGATGGTGGGGAATGTGCTGGTAGAGGATTGGGATCGTGGAGCGGCCATAACCAGTAGCGAACACGCACGGAATGCCTCGCTCGCGCAGCTTATCGACCAACGGGTAAGTCCTCTCGCCAAAGAGGTTGATGTCGAGAACCGCCCCGTCGAGTGCGTCGATGGTTGCGACGGCGTTGATAGCATCGGCCAACGTTGCGAACGGCCCAACGACCGCAGCGCCCTCCTCCTTGAACGTGCAAGCTAGCTCGTCGGCGATGTAGAGGTCGTCCTCGGCAATCAGGACACACTTGCCAGCCGGTAGCGCGCTCACTGACCTGTCAGACATACCGTTCGCTATCATACTGGCACTCACCCGTGCAGTTTGGTCCCTCCTACCGAAGTTCTAGGGCGAGGCAACCATTCATGGGTTCAAAACCGTACCGCTCATTCCGATATACAACCCTTGGGCATGCGCCCAACCACAAGACGAAACGAACGGATCTATATGCCGCTGCGCATTCTGATTGTGGAAGACGAAGCCATCATCGCATTGGAACTTGAGGGTATCGTCGAACGGGTCGGCCACGTCGTTGTTGGCATCGCTGGAACGGTTGATCACGCGCTACGGATCGCGGCAGCGTCGGGTCCGGTCGATCTAGCCATCATGGACGTTGCGCTGGCTGGCAGGGAGAGCGGTCTTGATGCCGCGCAGCGGCTGCGCACCGCGTACGACGTGCCCTGCTTGTTCGTCTCGGCGCGCACGGACGCCTTCACGCGGGCCGCCGCCAACGAGTGGCAACCGCTTGGGTTCGTCGATAAGCCGTTCACTCGAACGGACATTGAGATCGTTCTGCAATCGTACCCCGAAAGGTGTCAGATGCGACGGCCGCGGACATCAAAACACCCGTGATCGACGTCTGCTTTGCGGCATTCACGACCCATAGCAGACTGGAAGGTTTCCACTCGATCAAGCCGATCGGCGTCACGGAAGCGAACGCCCCGAAGCGGCTCATACGCTATCGACCCAACATGGTCCCTTCGGTGATGTCCTAAGCTACCCGTAAGCGGTCATTCCAGCGTCGGCGAAGTTGGATGGATATTCTGTCGAGGAAGCGGTGCCGCAGTGGCAGCGACGACCGTACCTGGACGTCCGTAGAGATAGCCTTGATGGGTATCGCATCCGCAGGCCAACAGGACATCCCGTTGGCGTTCGGTCTCGATGCCCTCCGCCGTCGTCGCCAAGCCATAACCTCGGCACAACGCGACGACACATTGGATGACCGCTGTGGACGCGTCATGTCCATCGAGGTCCGAAACAAAACTGCGGTCAATTTTGATGCGCGTGAGAGGAAGGGCCCGCACTAGGGCCAACGACGAAAAACCTGTCCCGAAGTCGTCCAGCGCGATCGCAACGCCGATGTCACGCAACCGCTTGAGCGTCGCGCTCGCCCTGTCGAGATCGGTGAGAACGGCGGTCTCGGTGATCTCCAGCTCCAGGCGCTCGGCCGGAAGGCCGGTGGTCGTCAGGATCGACGTCACGAGGTCGGCCAAGCCCTCGTCGCCGAGCTGGGTTGCCGACAAGTTCACCGCAACGGTCAACGGCGATGGCCAAGTCGCCGCTTCCCGGCAGGCTGTCCGCAGCACCCATTCCCCAAGCTTCGGCATCAGGCCGAGTTCCTCAGCGATCGGTACGAACTCAGCAGGCGATACATGCGTGCCTGTCTGGTCCACCCAGCGCAAAAGTGCCTCGTAGCCGGTTACCCCCCCACTGCGCCCGTCGACGATGGGTTGGTAGGCCAGATGGAAGTCACCTGCGTCCACTGCATGGCGAAGTTTCAGTTCCAGGACGCTGCGTGCCAGGGCCTGCTGGTTCATGGACGCATCGAAGAAGCGAACGCAGTTCCGGCCGTCGTGCTTGGCACGGTAGAGCGCCAAATCCGCGCTGCGGAAAAGATCAGGAATCTCCGAGCCGTCGCCGGGCGCGATGGCGACACCTACGCTGGCGCCGATATTGGCCGTCTTGGTTCCGATCTGTATCGGACGGTTCAGGGCTGCAACGATGGCGTTCGCCATGTCGGCGACCGCTGCGCCGTCGGGCGACCCAAGCTGAACGATGGCGAACTCGTCGCCGCCCAAGCGTCCCACAAAGGCAGCGGGTCCAGCGAGGGCCTCCAAGCGACGCGCGACCTCGCGCAGGACGTCGTCGCCGACCAGATGGCCGAACACGTCGTTGACCGGCTTGAAGCGGTCGAGGTCGATGTAGTGAAGAGCGATGCGCGACCCGTAGACGATCTCGGGAAACTGCGCCTCGAGACGTTCCACCAGACCCATGCGGTTCGCGATCCCGGTCAGGCTGTCGTGCAGGCTTTGGTGCCTGAAGCGCTGCTCGGATGCCCGTTGCTCTGTCAGGTCGCGGGTTACCTTCGCAAACCCAACGAAGCGGCGGTCGTCGTCGTAGATGGCATCAAGGGCAATGCCGGCCCAAAAGGCCGAGCCGTCTTTCCTATAGCGCCACCCTTCCATGGCATGGTGACCGTTCTGCCGGGCTAGTTCGAGGTTGAGCCGTGGTAGCCCGTTGGCACGGTCCTGTTCTGAATAGAAGCAGGCATAGTTGCGGCCGACGATCTCAGCCGCAGTGTATCCCTTGGCGCGCTCTGCGCCTGCATTCCAGTTGAGAACGACGCCGTCGGCGTCGAGAAGATAGATCGCGTAGTCCTTCACGCTCTGTACGAGCAAGCGGTACATGAGTTCAGGCGTGATCGGAACTTCGGACATACGTTCTCCGGAAAACGCGTGGCATCATACCGTCCGATTGGTAACCGGAACGCCTAACGCCCCGCGCAAGTATGTTGGCCACCGCGCTGCGTAGTCTGGGGTGCTAATAGTCGAAAGTGGTCCATCCGCCTTCGGGCCTTTACAGCGTCGAAGGCAGCTATACGCAGATGCAGTAAGCGGACTGCGCGTACCATATCGAAGTGCGGACCTATCTCGGGTGCCGTTCTCACCCCATAGCACGGCGCGTCTGCATCTCTTGTTCACGCCGAACGGTTGAGGCGAAGGCAACGCGTTTCCAGACCATGCCTGTCTCGTCCGCAATCTCGATCGTCCAATCGCTGATATCTCGTCCCGCCCGGATGGCACTGGCCATCAACTCACGAGCGGCTTCCACCGCTTCCGCCTCGGCGGCTGCCAAGTCGGGGTAGTCCCCCCCCTCTGGATCGCGGACGATATCGTTGGTCTGGATCTGGTGCAGATAATAGCGCATGGACTCACCAACCTTCTACCCAGAGCGCTCCTTTCGGCGCTGGGCGGTGTTTGTGAACGATCGTCGAAGAGTTCCGACTGCTTGTGTCTCTCCGACGATGGTTTACCGGTTCATTAATCTCGCGGCGGAAACGGGAACGGCCGTTAGGTGATCGCCGATGTCGTCGCCCGCCTGAATGCACTCAACAATGCGTAGCGCAACACGTTCAGCCGCATACGGCTCGTAGCGGTCACGCAGAATGGCGGCGATGCGCTCCGTGACGGGTTGATGCATGAGGGGTGTGTCCGCGTTATATCGTTCGCCCCAATATAATCTCGGCATTCTCGCGAACTAACGGTCACAACCGTACCATTCCGTGCGACAGAAGTGCCCGTGTCATGGCGAACGCTCTGATCCGTTGCCGAGCGTACGCTTTCCTACGGCAACGCCTGCCCTCGCATGCGGATTGCCTAGCTATGACCCGTTACTTCTTCCATCTCTACCGCGCGGATACGTTCATTCAGGACTTCGAGGGCGAGGAGTTCGCATCCCTCGACAGAGCCAAGAAGGAAGCAGTCGAGGCGGCTCGCGAACTGGTGGCCACGGCTGTTCGCATGGGGCAACCGATCAACGGTGACCGGATCGAGATTTGCGACGCGGCGGATCAGCGTCACGACGTGGTTCGGTTGGCCGACCTTTTACCACCTCGAAGGATCAGCACGTTCGATGGCAACATCTGATCTCTGCGGCCTGCTGCCCGCGCTCAATGTCAGAACCGTACGCTCCTGTACCATAGGTGGTCCGGCCGCGTTGCAGACAGCTAAAACTGTCGTGCGCCGGGACGATGAGAGGTTGGTCTGCGCGTGACGAGAGCGGGCTCCTTCCCGACGGACAGCGCCAATCATGACAGAGCCGATCCGAAACCGACTTTTGGCGGCTTTATCCCATACCGGCAGAAACGCGCTGATGTCGCAGGCTGAGATTATCGATCTTCCGGTACGCACCACGCTGGTCGAGCCGAACGTACCGACAACGCACGTTTTCTTTCTAGAGAGCGGGCTTGCGTCCGTTGTGGCGACAAGCCGCGATGGTGCCGAACAGATCGAAGTCGGGCACCTGGGTTTGGAGGGATTGAGCGGCCTGCATCTTCTGCTTGGCACGGACCGAACGCCGAACCATACGTTCATGCAGGTGGCAGGATCAGGACTACGCGTGCCGTCCGAACATCTGCTGGAACTGCTGTCTGCCGACGAGAAGATACGCATCCACTTCCTGCGCTTTGTCCAGAGTTACCAGATCCAGCTTGCTCACTCTGCGTTGGCCAACGGACGCTATACGATCCCCCAACGTCTCGCCCGCTGGCTGCTAATGTGCCACGACCGACTGAGAACCGACGACATGCGGCTTACGCACGAGTTCCTGGCTCTGATGCTGGGCGTCCGGCGCTCAGGGGTCACCAACGAGATCCATATTCTGGAAGGCGAACACGCTATCCGCGCCAACAGAGCTTCGATCCGCGTCCTCGATCGCCAGAAGCTCATCGATATAGCCGACGGTTGCTACGGCGTGCCGGAAGAGGAGTATGCGCGGCTGATCGAAGGACACATGGCCGACGCTTGAGCAGCAGCGTTCAAACGGCTTGGTCCGTTTTCGTACGGTTCTAACGATGTCATTGCGAAAGCTGGAGAATACCTTCTAGCTGCGTCACGACGACGCGCACAATAGGGCACTGGCGTTCGGTTTCTTGATTCCGGAGCAGGCCCTCGCGTCAGTCGCCTGACAACCCAAAGCGAGAGCCTCATGCCATGCTCCCCTTCGATCTCGATCAGGACTGCGATATCGTCACGCGCAACCCGGACCGCCGGACCGGACCGCTGATGCTGCGCTCCGCGATGCAAGCGATCGTTTTGCATCGCCCGACAGCGGATGAAGTCGAGGTGCGACTACGCAGCGGCCAGATCTTTGGAGAGGCTGAGATCGAGGCTCTCTACGTTACGGCTACCCTTCCGACCTGACCAGATTCGAAGCCTGTCTCCCGAATACGAGAGAGCCAGGCACGACTGGGGACCATTCCCACCGCATGGCAGGAGATCGGAATGGATCAACGAGCCTGGATCAACCTGACTATGATGGTTTTGGACCTGCGTCTGGCAGCGCTTGGGCCATGTGAGCGGGTCGGCGAGCGCCTCAATGCTCTTCGCCTTCTGGAGATCGCAGGCGTTTTAGAGCAGGTACGGAACAACGTTGACGCGTCAGAAGAGTCCTTTCCATCAATCGAAGCCAAGGTCCGTAGCCCCCATCCCCCAAGGACGGACTTGGCATAGCCTCAGCGGGACTGCGGTTTGCCGCTATGTTGATGAAGTCCTGCGCCGTCCGCCTAATAGGCTCCCTCGCCTCCCCAAACAGGTTTTGCGATCGTTTGATCGCTGGACGGCTTCTGGGCGTGAGAAGTGTTCTGATAAAAGAATGGAACTGGGCAGAAGTCGTGGCCGATTGAAGCAACGTATGCGATCCCATCCGTATGCGTTCTTCTCGAACTGTACGGTTTTGACATGCGAGAAATTCGACATCGCACATGAGTCGTAGAGATATTCCAGTCTAAACCTCAAAGCATTCCGCATGAGATCGGGAATGCACCATGAAGCTCAAGACAAAGCTCGCCTTATCGTTTGCAACCATTCTCATGCTGTCGGGTGGTGCCGGCTACTACGGCATCGCCGCCATCAGCGCGGCGGACACAAGCATGGTGTCCTTCATGGAAGGGCCCTTCACCCAGTCGAACCGTTTGGGCGCGCTTTGGGCGAGAACCCAGGAGATTGGGCGCACCCTGAATGCCATGACCTTCACGTCCGACGCCGGTCAGAAGGCTGACATGCGCGAGGACATCCTCGGCCTGATCGACGCCAATACGGCGGCAGCCCAATCGTACCTGGCCCAGGTGGAACCTGGCGATACGGACGCGATCACGAAGGCCACAGCCGGGGTCGAAGCATGGAGACACTATCGCACAAGCGCCGATGCGGTGATGGCCGAGCTGGAGTCGGGCGACCCCACGATCGTTGCCCAGGCCATTCCTCAGATCTCGCAGGTCGTGCGCCCCCAGCTTCAATCCATTGTCGAGCGAACCACCGATCTTCTCGCCTTTGAGCGAGGGGTTGCAGGAAAGATCGCTGACGGGATGCATCAGGAGGAGGTCAAAGCGCGCAACATTCTGATGGGCCTCGTTGCCGCTGCCTTGGCGATCGGCACGGCGTCGGCAGCCTGGTTCGCCCTGTCCCTGTCCCGTGGGCTTGAACTGGCCATGCATCATGCGCGCAAGGTCGGTACCGGCGATATCTCGGAACGTATCGTCCATGCCCGCAAGGACGAGATCGGCGACCTCCTGACGACGATCTGTCAGATGCGCCTCAAGCTGAATGAGATCGTTGCCGAAATCCTCGCCTCTTCGGCTCAGGTCGCAAAGGGTTCGCAGCAGTCGGCCGCGACCGCCGAGCAACTCTCGTCCGGGTCGAGCGAACAGGCAGCCGCGTCCGAGGAAGCATCGGCGGCGGTCGAAGAGATGACGGCAAACGTCCGTCAGAATGCCGACAACGCGTCTCAGACCGAGAAGATGGCATCAGCTGCCAGCGTCGGTGCCAAGCGGACTGGCGTTGCGGTCACGCAGTCCGTCGAGGCGATGCGACTGATCGCGCAGAAGGTTCAGATCGTCCAAGAGATCGCCAGGCAGACGGATCTTCTGGCGCTAAACGCTGCAATCGAGGCGGCCCGCGCCGGTGCGCATGGCAAAGGCTTTGCGGTGGTGGCCTCCGAGGTCCGCAAGCTCGCCGAGCGTTCGGCCAGTGCGGCGGCGGAGATCGGGGACCTGTCGGCCAGAACGCTTGTCACCTCCGAAGAAGCGGGCGAGATGCTGGCCCGCCTTGTCCCCGATATCGAACGCACGTCGGAGTTGGTCGGCGAGATCACGGCGGCCTGCCGCGAGCAGGCCGTTGGTATCGAACAGATCAATCTTGCGATCACCCAGCTGGACCAGGTGACCCAATCCAACGCCGGGGCCGCGAACGAGATGGCGGCGACCGCAACGGAGCTGTCGAGCGAAGCCCAGCGTTTGGCGGAGCGGGCTGGCTACTTCAAGCTCGAGGGTCCTGTCGGCACGCAAGCCGTGCGTGCAACCCGGCAGGAGAGCGTGCGCCAGCTCCAGGCGAGGGTTCAGGCGTTTGGAGATCGCCATGCCACGAGTGCAGCCAAGCGGAGCAAAGCGGATGGCTCGCAAGGGGCCAGCGACATTGTCGTGGATCTGGACGACGACTTCCAGCGCATGAGCGCCCGATAGTCGCCCAATCGCATATCAGACAAACGTCCGCTTTGTAACGGGTTCGCCCGAAAGCGGACGGTCGGCTAACCACCCCC
>NZ_BBWK01000079.1 GCF_001463765.1 Aureimonas sp. AU4
ATGAGTTCGAACTGCACTGGTCGCTTCGTCTTACGCTGCACCACGATGGCGCGGGCTCGAATGCGTCCGCCTGACACGAGGTCGCCGATCTTCACCTTCACGACGTCACAGCCACGTAGCTTGCTGTCGATGGCGAGATCAAACAGCGCCCTGTCGCGCAACCGTCCCTGATGATCGAGCCAGAAGCGGATCGCCCAGACCTGTGGCGGCTTCAATGCTCGCTTGGCGCCGACCATCCGGCCTGCGTTCCAGGCCCTCTTCACGCTCGTTGCTGGATCAAATGTCGAATGTCCCATTGTCGTTCTCCCGTGGCCTGTATGGCCGACGGGAGTGTGAAATTGCGCGAACGGTTTGTGGGATGAAACCGAAAGATGGGCCGAAAGCAGACGGGCAGCTTTCAGCTCAATCGTGCAGGAAGCTGCCATCCCGCAAACGACGACAATTGAACCCGATCACCTCGCATGAGATCGCCAACCACCAATATCCATTCGGCGCGGTTGTTAGACCCCTGTATCCCCTTCGGTCCGTGGTAGATTTTTGATACGCTCACCATATTTTATATTGGCAACGACAATCTAAACACTGCTGTATCCCCGCTGAGCAACGATCCGATCGACGACGCGCCAAGCATTGGCCATGATGGTAAGTGTCGGGTTGGCGCCGGTACCCGTAGGGAAGGGCGATCCGTCGACCGCGTAGAGGTTTTCCACTTCGTGCGCCCTGCACCAGCGGTCGAGAACGGACGTGTCTGGGTCATCGCCCATGCGCGCCGTGCCATGCTGATGCGAGCAGTTGCCGGTGACACGGTCGGCATAGACCTTCGTGACGGAGGTCGCTCCGCTCGCCCCCAGGATGTCAGCCCCCCGGTCGATGAGATAGCGCCCCTGGGCGAGGTCGTTCTCGTGGGCCTTCAGGGTGACGCGGGCCACCGGCAGGCCCCAGGCATCCGTGACCGTGTCGTCGAGATCGATGCGGTTGTTGTGCTGGGGCATGTCGTGCAGAACCATGGCCACCGCGAGCGAATGGCTGAATTGTTCGCGATCGATGCGCTTGGCCTCAGCGCCCCAGGCGGGCGCGCCCGGCAGCCGCCAGTTGATGGGAAGCGGGATGCCGACGCCGGCGACCGCGATATGCCCGCCCGAAACGAAGCCACGGCTGTCGTCGTGCTCGTAATGCTCGAAGGTCGACGCGCTGACATAGCCCCCGCCCGCCCAAGCATAGACGGGATCGGCATAGGTGCCGACTGCAGCGGAATATTCATGGAACGTGACGTTGCGGCCGACAAGGTCTGACCCGTTGGCGAGCCCGTTCGGAAAGCGGCCGGAACGGGAAAGCAGCATCAGCCGCGCCGTCTCCACCGCACCGCAGGCGAGAATGAAGAGGTCTGCCTCCTGCTCGAACACCGTCCCGTCCGCGTCCTCGTAGACGGCAGCCCGGATCTTACCCGCTCCGTCAAGCACCAGCTCGCGAACATAGGATTCGGGTCGCAGCTCGTAGTTGCCCGTCGTCACCGCATCCGGGACGAAGACGTTGAGTGCGGAGGAGCGGGTGCCGGTCGGGTCGCCGTGCTGCTGGGCGAAAGCACTAACGACGGTTGCCTTTCGGCCGTTGAAGGGGCGCGACAAGGCAGCTTGAGGCGTCGGAAAGGCGTTCCACCCGAGCGCCGCGCAGCCCTCGTGGAATTTCTGCGCATAGCGCGACATCGGCATGGGCGGACAGGGATAGGCGCCCGAACGCGGTCCCTCGAAGCGGTTGGCGCCGGCCTCGCCCGAGACGCCGAAGGCCCACTCGACCTTCTGGTAGTAGGGCTCGAGTTCGTCATAGGTGATCGGCCAATCGGCGAGCGAGGCGCCGGGCAGGTCGCCCGCGACCGTGCGCATGCGAAAGTCGTTGGGCGTGAAGCGCGGCAGCCAGCCCTGCCAGTGGACGGTACCGCCGCCCACCATCTGCGGCACGGGACAGAAGAGGTCGACGCGCGCCTCGTCGTCCGCTGTCTCGCGCCAGGTGCGCGGGTTGAGAAGCGGATCGGGCCAGAGGTTGTAGCGGTTGATGTTGGCGAGCTCGTCGCCGCCGAAGCTTTCCTTGCGTCGCCACGGCCCCTTCTCGAGCGCGACGACCTTGACGCCCGCCTCGCACAGCACCTTGGCGGCGGCGGCGCCCGAAGCGCCCGCGCCGATGATCACGGCCTCGGTTCGCGCCGGCTTTCCCTTAGAGACCATCGTGGAACTCCTTGACCTTATCGGCCTCGCCCTCGGCGAACCATTGCAGCGTCGTGTAGCGGCCCTCGTGCACCTCTTTGAGCGAGGCGGGGCCGGGAAAGCCGATCACC
>NZ_BBWK01000080.1 GCF_001463765.1 Aureimonas sp. AU4
CCTGCCAGCCGACCTGGTCGCGGTTCCCGCCGTAGATCGGATCGGCGTAGAAGCCTTGGCGCGTATGGGCGACGAGGAGCGGGAAAAAGTCGAGGTCGGTCTCGGTCGAGGTCTGTTGCAGGGCCGGCTCTCCAAGGGGGCCGGCAAGACCGTCCGACACGGTCAGCGTCGTCGGATCATGCGCCGCCCCGGCCTCAAGCGCGCGCAGGATCTCGTCCTGGTCCGCGGTAGAAAGGTCCTTGAAGGCCGCGGCGAAGCGCGCGCTCGCGCGGGCGTCGAGCTCACGGATGCCGTCGGCATACTTGCCGCGCATGATCTCGATACGCTGCCTCCAGGCGTCGGCCGATCGCCCTTCCAGAACCTCGAAGCCCGAACCGTCGGGCTTTGCGAAGATGTAGTCGAGGCCGGAAAGGTATCGCTCGACGAAGTCGATGCAGCCGGCCTCGCGCGCGCCGGGCAACCCGTCGTCAGTGGGGATGATGCGGGCCATCGCGGCCTCGATCGTCGCGCGGCCGTGCGCATCGAAGAACGTGTTGGTCATCGGGTCCATCCTTCGGATCAGCGTCGCCGCGCCTGGCTGATCGCGACGGCGAGGATGATGATCGCCCCACGGGCGATGAGCTGCTGGGAGAATTCGAGCCCCATGAGCACGAGGCCGTTGTTGATGAGGCCGATCATCAGGGCCCCCATGATCGAGCCGATCACAGTGCCCGCCCCGCCGAAGAGGCTGGTACCGCCGAGAACCGCTGCGGCGATCACCGAGAGTTCGTCGCCCTCGCCGAACTGGAACCGGCCGGAGCGCAGGCGCCCGGCATAGAGCATGCCGGCGAGCGCCGCCGCGAGCGAGGAGAAGAGCAGGACCTTGAACTTGATCGATGCCGTATCGACGCCCGAATAGCGTGCCGAGGTCTCGTTGCCACCGGTTGCCAGCACCCGCCGCCCGAAGGTCGTGCGCCTGAGAACGACGTGGCCGAGAAGGCCGATGGCGGCGACCCACAGGAGGAGGCTCGGTACGGGTCCGAGGTTGCCGGCACCAAAGGCGGAGATATAGGTCTTCGACAGGATCGGGATCGCCGCCGTGCCGGAAATCCACATGGCGACGCCGCGGGCGATGCCCATCATGGCCAGCGTCGTGAGGAACGAGGGAATGCCGACCACCGTCGTCAGCCAGCCGTTCGCCGCGCCGCACACGATGCCCGTGCCGAGGCCGAAGAGGATGCCGCCCGGAATGCCGAACTGATCGATGCCCATAGCGGTCGTGACGGAAGCAAGACCCGCGACCGCGCCGACCGACAGGTCGATTTCGGCAGCGCCGAGAACGAACGTCATGGCCACGGCCACGATCGCGATGATCGCCGTCTGGCGGACGATGTTGAGGAGGTTGTTCGGGTCGAGGAAACCCCTGTCTCCGAGCGTCACGGCAAAGACGAGGAAGATCGCGACGAAGCCGATATAGATGATGTAGTCGCGCCAGTTCGAGAGCGCGGACAGGGTCTTGCGCGGCGCAGATGTCGTCGGGTTGCTCATCGGGCCGTCCCTGTGCGTGCCTCGGATCGGGCTTGCTGCATGAAGGTGTTCAGGGTCTGCTCGGCCTGACCGAGCGCGTCGGCCTCCGTGCTGCCGGGACCTGGATCCAGCGCATAGCGGTCGATCTCGCGGGCGATGCGCCCGTCCGACATCACGAGGATGCGGTCGCAGGCAGCCAGCAGCTCCTGCAATTCGGAGGACAGGACGATGATCGCCTTGCCGGCCTTGGCGAGGCCGCGGATCAGCGTCACGATTTCGGACTTCGAGCCGATGTCGATGCCTGCGGTCGGCTCGTCCAGGATGAGGATGTCGGGCTCGGTCGCGAGCCACTTGGCGATCACGACCTTCTGCGCGTTGCCGCCGGACAGGGAGCGCACCGGTGCCCGGCGGCCGTCCGTCTTGATGCGCAGGCGTGCGATCGACTCGTCCGCCAGCCGTGCCGACTTCGACCCGTCCACGAAGCCGCCGTCGGAGAGGCGCGAGAGGTTCGGCAGGGCGATGTTGCTTTCGACGCTGTGGAAGGCGACGAAGCCTTGGCGCGAACGGTCCTCGGGCACGAGCGCAATGCCGGCGGCGATGGCATCGGCAGGCTTGTTTATCGCGACCGCCCGCCCCTTCACGCGGATCTCGCCGCCCCGCAGCGGCGCAACGCCGGCAAGGACGCGCGCGAGCGAGGAGCGGCCGCTGCCGAGAAGGCCGGCGATGCCGACGACCTCGCCGCGGCGCAGCGTCAGGTCGACCCCTGCGGGCTTGTGCTCCCCGACGAGGCTACGCGCCTCCAGAATGGTCTCGCCGACTGTCGCCGTCTCGCGCACGACATCGGAGAAGCCGCGAGAGCGGCGACCGATGATGTGGGCGATGAGGCTGTCGAGGGTGAAGTCGGCCATCGGCCCGGTAACGACGTGGCGCCCGTCGCGCAGGACGCTCGCGCGGTCCGCGATGCGGAAAATCTCGTCCATACGGTGCGAGACGTAGACCACGGCGACCCCTTCCGCCTTCAACTGGCGGACGTAGTCGAAGAGGCGCTCCACCTCGTTGCCGGAGAGCGCGGTCGTCGGCTCGTCGAGGACGAGGACCTTGCAGGGCTGCGACGTCGCCTTGACGATCTCGGTAAGCTGGCGGTGGCCGGCGGGAATGTCGGCGACCTTGGCGAGCGGATCGACCGCGACGCCCATTCGAACGAAGAGCCGGCGCGCTTCCTCGATCGCGGCGCGGTCGTCGATCAAGGCGCCAGCCTTGATCTCGCGGTTCAGGAAGACGTTCTGCGCGACGGTGAGCGTGGGAACGAGGCTCATCTCCTGAAAGGCCATGGAGACGCCGAGACGGCGTGCGATCGCGGGCGTGAAGCCCGTCATCGCCGTGCCGCCGATCTCGACGGTGCCGGCGCTCGGCGGCTGCACGCCGCGCAGGATCTTGAGGATCGTGGACTTGCCGGCTCCGTTCTCGCCAAGGAGCGCATGCACCTCGCCCGGCCGGATATCGAGATCGACGCCCTCCAGCGCGCGCACGCCGCCGAAGTGCTTGGAGACGCCGCGCATGCGCACGGCCTCGGGCAAGGCATGGCTCATGGTGAAACCTCGAGGGGAACAGGCGCGACGGTATGCGCCGCCCTTCACCCCGAACCGGGCGAAGGGCGACGGCGACCGGCGCTACTCCATGCTCTGCTTGATCTTGTCGGTGACGGGCTTGTGGTAGACCTGGTCCCAGGCCTCGGCGAGGTTCGCCTTGGTGACGGGAAGCGCCGGCAGGGCGACATAGGCCGGCGCCGGCTTGTTCAGGAGACCGTAGCCAGCCAGCATCGCCTCGGTCACGCCCTGGTCGTAGGGGCGCTGCGCGGAGAGGCCCTTGATGTTGCCCTCGCTCGCCATGTTGATCGCGACGTTCTCGCCAAGGTCGCAGTTGACGATCACGAGATCGTCGCGGCCGTTGTTCAGAGCGGCGTTGACGACGCCCTCGGCCGGCACGTCCCAGACCGCCCAGATGCCCTTGATGGTCGGGTTGGAGACGAGCATGGCGCCCGCCGCCTTTTCCGCATCGCCCGCAAAGTCCGGTCCGCCGATGCCCTGCTCGGCGACGACCTTGATGTCGGGATAGTTCTCGGCGAGCGTCTTCTTCACGGCATCGTAGCGCTGCTTGGTCACGAAGAAGTCGGCGGCATGAAAGACGAGCCCGACGTCGCCCTTGCCGCCCAGCGCCTGGGCCAGCAGGTGGGCGGTCGCCACCCCGTTGCCGTAGTTGTCGGCCGAGACGGAGGCGATGTAGTCGCTGCCCGCCTTGAAGCCGGCCGGCACGTTGTCCATGAAGACGAGCTTCACGCCCGCATCCGCCGCCGCCTTGTAGGCCGCGGCCGTCGCGGTCGGGTCGGTCGGGATCGAGACGATGACGTTCGGCTTCTGCGCCATCACGGTCTCGAGGTCGGCGACCTGCTTGTCGGGCTTGAAGCCTGCGTCGGTGGTCGCCACCACGGCGATGCCCATCTTGTCGAACTGCGCCTTTAGACCCTCGATCTGGGCTTGGCTCCAGTCATTGCCAGCATAGTGCATGACGATCGCGGCCTTGGCGTTCATGGCCTTGATCCGGGCAAGCTCCTCCTCGCTCAGCGAGACGGCGGAGGCAGGCTCCGGCTTCTCGCCGTTCGGCCCGAGGCTCATGACGGACTGGCCGATCGCGGCGAGCGCCTGCGCGGGATCCGCCGCAAGAGCTGCCGGCGCGGCGGAAAGCAGAAGCGCGACGGCGAGCGCGGCCGGTCGCAGAACGGTCGTGATGCGCATGGTGTTGGGTCTCCTCCCAGAGTGTTCGGCGCGCCTTAGGGCATCGCCGCATGTCTTCAGACCTTGGCGGCCTCGGCCTCAACGAAGCGCAGACTGTCCCGCGCTCCCGCGGCGGGATCTGGCCATGCGTCGAGCTCGTTGCAGATCCAGCCCTCGAAGCCGATCGACTTCAGCGCTCCGATCACCGCGCCGTTGTCGCAGTCGCCCTCGCCGACCGGAACGAAGGCGAAGGGATCGCGCCGCCAGCCCTTGAGGTGGACGTACGTGATGCGCGCGGCGTGCTCGGTCACCAGCGCCGCCGGATCGCCGCCGGCGGCGGCCAGATGCGCCGTATCCGGACAGAAGCCGATCGCGGTCTTTTCGAAGATCCGGGCGACTTCCGCAGGCGTTTCCACGATGGTCGAGAGATGGGGATGGTACTGGGCCTTGAGGCCACGCGCCTCGGCGATCGCGACCACCTTGTCGAGCGCTGCGGCTAGGGCGTCGTAGTCGCCGCTCCGTGAGCCCGACAAACGGCGCGCGCCGCCGCCGACGACGAGATGCTCCGCCCCAAGCGCCTGCGCGGCGTCCGCCGCCTTCTCGATCCGCGCAAGCTCCTCCTCCAGCACGTCGGCGAAGATGAAGTTGCCACCACTATAGACGGCGACGAGCGCGAGACTGGTCTCGGCCAGCGTGCGACGGAGCGAGGCGAAGTCGTCCGCTTCCCCATCAAGCACGTTGCCGTCGAAGAACTCGATGCCCTTGTAACCGGCTGCGGCGATCTCCCTTGCTGCGCGGTCCATATCGCCGAACGTGCGGTAGGCGAGCCGTCCGATCGACGTCACGCCGACGGCGTCCCCGCCGAGTGGACCCCAGCAATTGGCGTGATACGCCATCTTCCAACCGGTCAATCCGCCCTCCCCGACGTCTGCCGACACTTTTGATGTCAGGAGCTCAACTAATGTCGATAAAAAGCAGAAGTCAATGGTGATTTGCCGAATCCCATTGGAAGGCGGTTGCGACCCTACTGTTGGTTCAGGCATGGTCGCACGCAAAGGAGACACAATTGGCCAGCCGACGCGCCAACGATGAAGGGGCACCTCTAAGCTACGGCGAGCCGGTCTCGCCCAGCGCCGAACGCGTGCGCGCCCTTGAGGCGGAACGGCAGAGCCTCGTGTCGATCCTCAACACATTGAGGAACGCTGGTCCGGCAACACGGCTCGACCTCGAACGCGAGACCCATCTTGGGCGCGCGATCATCGTGGACCGCTTGGCGACCTTATCCGCCTTCGGCCTCGTCGAGGAAAGCGGCGTCGGCCGCTCCATCGGGGGACGGGCGCCGAAGCTTCTGCGATTCAGGGCAGAGGCTGGGAGGCTCCTGGTTGCCAACATGGATGGCAGCACGGTCGGCATCGGTCTTGCCGACCTTTCGGGACGGCTCCTCCTCGAGCACTACGAGGATGTGGCGCCGGACCTGCCGAGCCCATCGCTGCTCGAACGCCTGGAAGCGCTCTTCGCCTGGGCCCTTGGCGAGGGGGGAGCACCGCTGTGGGGAATCGGACTGGGGGTGCCGGGAACGGTCGAATTTGAACAGGAGGTGCAGCTTGCCGTGCCGCGCTTCTCGACCTTACCCGACTGGAACGAGTCGCGTCTCGTCGAACGGCTCGCCGTCCGCTTCGGTGCACCGATTTTTGCACGAAGCGCCGTCCAGACGGCAACGATGGGAGAGATCACGGCCCTGCCGCCCGAGCGCGCCTCCGAGATGATCTTCGTTGACCTTGGCACGTCGATCTCGACCGGCCTTGTGTCCGGCAGCCAGCTTCTGCGCGGGGCGCAGGGAATCGCCGGCCAGATGGGCCACGTCTACATGGGTGAAGGCAGCACGCTCGTCTGCGGCTGCGGCAACGTCGGCTGCCTGCAGACCATCGCCGGTTGCGAGGCGATTGCGCGCGAGGGCGAGCGGGCCGCAAGCGAGGGACAAAGCCCCGCCCTTGCAGCCATCCTGGCGCGCTCGGGCGCCGTGACGGTCGACGACATCGGTATCGCTTCGCGGCTCGGCGATCCGTTGTCGGCCGACATTCTGGCGCAGGCCGGGCGCCTCGTCGGCACGACGCTTGCAGGCTTGGTCAACATCTTCAACCCCGCGACTCTCGTGATCGGGGGCGACCTTGCCCAGACCGGCGATATCTGCCTCGCGGCGATCCGCGAGGCGGTTTATCGCCATGCACAACCGCTCGCGAGTCGCGACCTGTCCATCCTGCGCTCGCGCATGGGCCGTTCGGCAGGCCTCGTCGGCGCAGCGACGGTTGTCGCAGAGGAACTCTTCGCCGCGCACTTCCTGGAGGCCTGGGTCACGAGCGGGACTCCCCTTGCCCATCCCAAGGTCGTCACCTTCCTGCAAGCCGCTGCAGGTGCAGCATGAACCCGACGTTCCCAAGCCGCAAACGCTCCTCTAGTCTCGAGCTGGGCAAGATCCGTGGGGCGGGAGAGGCTTGATGACACGGGCGGACGCGGCAACATCATCGTCGGCCGCTGGCCTCGGCCCTCACGGCGAGCGCGCCGCCGGACCGGAGCTTGCCGCGCTGACGCAGAGCGTGCGCGAGGAGGCGCGGTCGCACGCCTTCGAGGTGGCGCTTCTTCTGCATACGCGAGCGTCCGACTGGTCGCGACGCCAGATCGCCGGTATCGAGGCCACTCTTGCGGAAGCCGGGGCGAAGATTTCAGACATCATCGACTGCGAATTCAGCCCGTCCGCTCAGGTCGCGGCGATCGACCGTTTGATTGCGGCGCGGCCGGATGCGGTAATCGCGATCCCGGTCGGCGGTACGGTGGTGACCGATGCGTTCCGCCGCCTGGCAACCTCGGGCGTCCGTCTGATCCTTCTGGACAACGTTCCCTCCGGACTTCTGCCGGAGAGCGATTACGCAAGTGCCGTTTCCTGCGACAACTTCCGGCTCGGCCAGATTGCAGCGGAGCTTCTGTCGCCGCATGTGCCACCGGGAGGCCGTGTATGCGTTGCCGCCTACAGCGTCGACTTCTTCGCAACGGCTCAACGTGAGATCGGGTTCGACAAGTGGATGCGATGCGAACGCCCCGATATCCGCCTCGCACACTTGAAGTTCGAGACGCCGGCCCGGGCGGTCGAGGTGATCACAACTTACCTCAAGAAGGAGCCGGAGCCGGATGGCGTCTTTATCGTCTGGGACGAGCCGGCGGTCGCAGCTCTGCCCGTTCTCTCCACGTGCAAAAGGCCGCCAGCCATGACGACCGTCGATCTCGGCGCAGCCGCAGCTGCGGCCCTCGGTGAGGGACGGATTTTGTGCGGTGTTGCCGCGCAGAATCCATTCCGGCAGGGTGCCGTCGCGGCGGCGGCGGCTATTCTGGTTCTGACCGGACGCTCGGTTCCATCATGGATCGTCGTTCCGGCTTTGACCGCGACGCCACGAAATGCGTCCGCGGTCTATCGAGAAGTCAGCGGAGCGGAGACCTTATTCACATCAAGTCCTGTTGCTTGACCCGCACCTTTGCTACGGCCGCCACATGGTAATCATGCCGTTCGTGGAACAAGCGCGCACATCGCAACGGCGTATTCTAAGTTGGTATGCGTGTTAGAAAATGCGACAATTCATGCTTTGCCTGCCGAGTAACGATAGGATGGGGATTTGGGAATTCGGGCCGAAAGCGGACCGGCAGCTTTGGGAAAGATCACGTCAAAAGCCGCCATTCTAGAGACGGCGCTATCAGGGCCATGTGAGCCCAATCGATCGGCTGGCAAACTGAGTTGATACGCAGTGAGTCCTGCTATTCGGATGTGAATGTCGTACAATTTCCTGATGTCGAGCGCTCTTAGAATTGCTTAAGGGAAATTTGGCCGCGTCGCGCTGAAGCATGAGTTTGCCCCCCGGAAGCTGCCATCCGTTCACGTGGTATCATATGCTCAGTTTGGAAAGAGCGGCCTGTCCGCTTTGGACGCCGTCGTGGCGGACTCGGCCTTTCATTCATCTGGAACGCGATGGCAGCTACGCACCACAAGCATCGATGCACAGCCTCGTGACTGGCGAACCTTGAAGCGAATGCTTGCTAAGCCGCCACGATCCGCTCCGCGGACGAGCACAAAGTCTTTTTGCGAACCGAGTGCCAGGCGTGCGGGGCAAATAGTCGCTGCCCCATCAGCCTGATAGAGCCCGCCAGCTCGCTCATGGGTAGATCTTCCGCGCTGCCTGAAGCGTGACGGCGCCGATCTCGCGCTCCTCGTCGAATGTCATCAAGGATAGATCGATCGGACGGCCAAGTTGATCAAGATCGATCGCTGCACGCAAGGCATCTGCCTGCGCTGCAGTCGCGCACAAAATGAGCAGGTCAACATCGGAGCTGTACTTCTCCTCGCGATCCATCGAACCGAACAGGTACCATTCCGTGCCTGCCGCGACCGATCCGAGCTGTCCGGCCAGAGCTGCAAGTGCATCTACGTTATGGGCGCGGGTCACTTCGCGAGGCGCTGCATGAGGTTGCCGAACATCATGGCCTCGGCCCCCATCGATTCCGCTGCGTCGCGTGCCGCATCGGTCACCTTGCCGTAGCTCGACATCTTTAAAGCGATGTCAAAAGCGCCGATCTTCTTGCGTGTGTTGCGGACGTCTTCCGCGCTGAGGTTATAAGCATCGATAAGAGCAATCGTAAGATCGTTGCCTATTCTGCGGCGGGCGACGAAAACCGACTCGT
Source organism: Aureimonas sp. AU4 (assembly GCF_001463765.1). Lineage (GTDB taxonomy): Bacteria > Pseudomonadota > Alphaproteobacteria > Rhizobiales > Rhizobiaceae > Aureimonas. The sequence continues at coordinate 9,000 of NZ_BBWK01000080.1, forward strand.
ACGGCCGAGAAACTTCCCT
>NZ_BBWK01000081.1 GCF_001463765.1 Aureimonas sp. AU4
ATGCGCACGCTCTGACTTTATCCTGGTGAGGCTCAACCTATCGTCTGCAAACCGGCAGCTTCGGATGCGCTTTACCCCTCCTCGGCAGTCAAGCGTCCCGTTTTGAGGACATCAGCGTAGTAGCCGAAATGCAGGCCGTGGTGCTGCTTGAGGGTCCGAAGGACCGCCGGTGACCGCTCCATTGCGGTCTGGGCCAACGCAACAAATCCGCACCGTTGCGTCGGGATGGTGAGTTCGACGGCGGCCAGCCCGAAGTGAAGTGCTGCACCTTCGCGGATGAACTCCCGCTCTTCATCCTCGTCCATATCGAGAACGAGGTTGGGTCGGAACCGCTCGGCGGTCATCGCCTGAGCGGGAACGGCTTCCTGCAACCGCGCTAACATACCCGTTGTAATGACGTGCAGGGGCGCACGCGGGTAACGAGGTTGGACATGCGAGGTATCAGCTGGTTGGCCGCGCCACAGTCCTGTGGGCCGGATGTCGACCTCGAAGCCGAAGTGATCGTTCAGCGCCTCCTCAGCAGAGGTGCCAAAAGCCGCGAGCCAATCCTTTTGCGGCGTCTTGATGGACAGGTTCAACCCCACACCGCGCGCCCGCACCAGAGGTGCCGGTTGCCATCGGGCTGAGTGTTCCGGACTAGCGACCTCCCCCGTCGCACGACAGACGATGGAAAACCGTCGGTCCTCTGCCAACCCGGAAGCCAACAGGCGCACGCTGGCGAGACGCTCACCAGTAAGCGAAGCGATGGGATAACGCCAGATCTCCACGAGACGCATGGCCGCGAGCCTTCGATCAATGAAACCGTATAAGGACGGGAAAGCTCTGGCTCAGACGGGTCGCCCAGGTCTTGCAGGCCGGGAGACGTACAGTCAGCGGCTCTGGACAAGCCATCGATCTTTGAGATTCTCGCACCTGTATAATCGCAATCTGCATCGCCAATAATCGTATAGATGCGAGTACATTAGAGTGTCCATGATTGAAATTTCATTTATTTTATAGTTGTCGCCATTTTAGCCGGCTCACATTATGCCATGCGACAGCGTCATCATGCTTCATCCTCACCGTTTGAACGACACCTAAACAATGAACCGGCCAGATAGTGGAACAAGGGCATGCTCATCATCCTTTCCGGCGACACCCGCTTGTGCGGGATCGTATCGATGGAGGGATGAGATCATGGCGAAGGAAAAGACGCTGAACGACGCGTTCTATGAGACGCTCAAGGATGTGTACTACGCCGAGCGTGCCTCGGTGAAAGCACTGAAGAAGTCGGCTCGATCCGCGCAGTCAGCCGAACTGAAGCAGGCGTTCGAGACCCATGCGGAGGAAAGCCAAGTTCAAGTCGAGCGCCTGACGCAGGTCTTCGAGATCATCGGCAAAGCGGCACGCGGCAAGACTTGCGAGGCGATGCAGGGTCTGACGGCCGAGATGGAAGAGGATCTGGAGGACTTCGGCGGTACAGAAGCGGCTGACGACGTCCTGATCGGATGTGCCCAGGCGGTCGAGCACTACGAAATCGCACGCTACGGCACGCTGAAGGCTTGGGCGACCAAGCTCGGCTACGACGAGGCAGCCCAACTCCTGGACGAAACGCTTCAGGAAGAGATCAAAACGGACCAGCTTCTCACACAGGTTGCCGAGAGCTTGCCGTCCAGCGGGGCGGTCGGCACCTAGGCCAGAGGCACTTGGCGTTCCTCCCCACAGTTGGACAACGTACCAGCTGCGGGGAGGAAGGGCCGGATGAGTTTGGGGCGACACCTCTACTAGGTTGCCAGAATGAAGGGTGTGGCCACGCCAATCGAGTTCTACGAATGATGCGCCCGCAGCGACCGGATAGCGTCCATCTCGGGGAACAGCAGGTCATGCCAGCCGCTGATCCTCCTCCTTCCGGCTCAGCGACGTCCGGGCCGCGCATCGTCGTCCTCGGCGCGGGCTTCGGCGGTCTTGAGGTCGCCCGCGCGTTGGGGGCCGCTGGCGTGCCGGCCACCGTCGTCGACCAGCGCAATCACCACCTCTTCCAGCCGCTGCTGTATCAGGTCGCCACCGCAGCGCTCTCGGCGACCGACGTCGCGGAGCCGATCCGCAGGATCCTCGCGAAATACCCGTCCGTTCGGGTGGTGTTCGGCGAGGTCAAGCGGGTGGAGCACGACCGCAAGCGGCTTCTGCTGACCTGCGGCAAGGAGATCGCATACGATATCCTCGTGCTCGCGACCGGCGCCACGCACGGCTATTTCGGGCACGACGAGTGGGCACGCTTCGCACCGGGACTGAAATCCATCGAGGATGCGCGCACCATCCGCTCGCGCCTCCTGCTCGCCTTCGAGCGTGCGGAGCGCGAGAGCTATCCCGATGAGCAAAGGAGGCTGACCACCATCGCGGTCGTCGGAGGCGGGCCGACCGGGGTGGAGATGGCAGGCGCGATTGCCGAGCTTAGCCGCTTCGCGCTGGCGCGCGACTTCCGCAACATCGATCCCATTACCACGCGCGTCTTGCTGATCGAGGCCGGTCCCCGGCTGCTGGGCACCTTCTCGCAGGAAGCCTCGGACTATGCCCGCGCGCGCCTCGAGCGTCTTGGGGTCGCGGTTCGGCTCGGCACGGTGGTCAGCGACATCGCGGAAAGCTCAATCGAGGTGGCGGGCGTGCGCGAGCCGGTCGGTTTGGTGATCTGGGCGGCCGGCGTCAGGGTGTCTCCGCTCGCCGCACAGCTTGGGGTGCCCACCGACCGCGCCGGCCGCATTCCCGTAGCGCCGGACTTATCCGTGCCCGGTCTCGAAGGTGTGTATGCCCTTGGCGACATTGCCAGCTCCCCTGGTGAGGATGGTCGGCCGCTCCCTGGCCTCGCGCAGGTCGCCAAACAGCAGGGCGTTCATCTCGGCCGGGAACTTGCTCGCCGCAACGAGGCCGTCGGCGATACCGCACTCCAGCCGTTCCGCTACGAGAGTCGCGGCAATGCAGCGATCGTCGGGCGCCACGCGGCGGTCTTCGAACACGGTCGCCATCGCCTGAGCGGTTTCGTGGCCTGGATCGCCTGGGCCATCGTGCACGTCTACCTGCTCGTCGGCTTCCAGCACCGACTGACGGTCTCCGTGCAATGGCTGTGGCGCTACCTCACCTACGAGCGTGGCGCGCGACTTATCGCGGAGGATGTGGTGGAGGCTCCGCTACCGGCACAGCCTCGGCTGGTCAACGCGGCCAATCCAGCATCGAGTCGTTCAGAAGCTGAGCCGCAGTCCACAGCACCCTGAGCAAGGCGCCCGGCTGTTCCTGGTTCGGTGAGTTGCGGCGACCGCACTCCTGCTTGACGGTGCTGCACCTTGCCCGCAGCGAATGTGGAAGCGGAAGCCCGCCGAGGATTTTGCTTTGCACCGTCGGCATAGCGGACACGTCTCGGGAGTGCGGGTCCCTGCCAGCGAACAGATGCCGGTTCACGCTTTTCCTAAGATTGATGGCGCGGGCGAGAAGGGTCATCTGTTCGGCATCCAGAACGGTCCTGATGCCTGGACGAATGCTTCGGCGCCTTCCATCGCGAGATGAACCCGCTGATGGCGTCAGCCGATCATTTTAGGCCTTCGAAGACGCCGACCGCCAAGCCCGTACCGGTGCGGATCGATCCATCCGACCGTTCCGAGTTGTTCACCGAGCAAGGAATGGCGGCGCCCGAATGCGGCGGCACGGCCTAAAGGGTGGACAGGCCGAGTGACGCAGTCCGGGGTGGTTCCACCAAAGCTGCGAAGCGTCGGGAAGCCATGCCCTAGCTCCTTTCCCGTCTAGCAATCGAGCGTCGGACGAAGCGAGCGCCCGATGCTATTTTCCGATCATGGAGATCGATTTCGACCGTCCGCGATCGCTGTCTGTCGTCCCGGCTGTGACGTAATGCGCTTCTTCGGTCCTGGGTGGTTCCTTCTATGCGTCGCTGGCCTCGTCCCGCTGTTGGCAGGGTGTGGACGGGAGGTGCGCGACGACAATCTGCCGCCTCGGACCGGCCCCCAAAAAGCCGACGACGCACGGATCGTCTATTTCGACCGGAACGCCTACCAGATCGGCCAAGGTGGCCGGTATGCCGCCTGGTACGGTTGCAATACCTGCCATAGCCTTGGCGCGGTGGGCGTCCTGGACCTTGACGATGGGTCCTGGCGCTACGGCGGGGCGTTTGCTGATATCTACCGCTCAATCGCCGAGCGGCATCCCGCTCCAAACCAGAGCTTCGGGCAGCGCATTCCCGTTCAGCAACTCTGGCAGATGACGGCCTACGTGCGAAGCCTCCAGAGTTTCGGGGCCGAGCGTATCAGACGTCAGGGTCTCGATCAGGCCGGCGAGCCGCAAGGCGCGCAATGGACTGGGCCGTTGCGATGAGATGGACCTGGTTCCTTCTTCCGGCGCTCGCTGCTCTCAGCGGGTGCTCGGGCATCCAGTCCGTCGTCTCGCCCGCCGGCCGAGAGGCAGCGCATCTTCTCGACCTTCTGGGATGGATGCTCGTCGTCTGCAGCGGCATGTACGCGCTCGTTCTTGCTTTCCTGGCCTGGGGTCTCCGGCGTCGGCATCGCGCCACCGCACCCGGCGCCCCCGTCGTCGAGCCGCCCGACAAAGGATTGATGCGCGCCCTCGCGATTTGGGCGGGGCTGATTGTGATCGGCCTCACTGTCCTTATCACTCGCAGCTTCGTTGCCGACCGAAGCTTGGCCGTGCCGCGGGATCACGAAGCGCTGACGATACGCGTCACCGGCCACCAGTGGTGGTGGCGCATCGAATATCCCACGTCATCGGACGGGGTCGTCGTCGAGACGGCCAACGAGCTTCGTCTGCCGGCCGGGCGGACAGCGCGTATCGAACTCGGCTCGGGCGATGTGATCCACAGCTTCTGGGTGCCCAACCTTGCCGGCAAGACAGATGCCATTCCAGGCCGGGCGAACGTCTTGTCCCTGACGCCGACGCGTGTCGGCTGGTTCCGTGGTCAGTGCGGCGAGTACTGCGGCACCCAACACGCTCACATGGCTCTCGACGTGAACGTGCTTCCGCCCGCCGAGTTCGACGCATGGCTTTTCGGCCAGGCGGCACCGGCTTTGGGACCGGGCGACGATCGGGATTTGGCGCGTGGCCGCGAACTCTTTTCGAGCGGCCCGTGCGCCGCATGTCACGTCGTCCGCGGGACCGGGGCTGTCGGTCGTGCGGGACCAGACCTGACGCATATCGCCTCGCGTCGCTCGCTTGCGGCTGGCACCCTGCCGATGAGCCGGGGCGGCCTCCAGGGCTGGATCGCCAATCCGCAGGCGCTCAAGCCGGGAACGCTGATGCCAACCGTTTCGATCACGCCTGCCGACGCCGACGCCATCGCCGCATACCTGAGTTCGCTGCGATGATCGCCATCTTCCGACGCACGCGGCATCGCGAGGAACGTCACGCCACGGAGCGTTCCGAACGTCTCGCGCAGACTTGGGCCGATGCGCCTGGCTTGTGGGGTTTCCTCACCACCGTCGATCACAAGCGTATCGCTGCGCGCTACATCATGACCGTGGTCGTCCTGATGTTCGCCGCCGGCATGCTGGCGCTGCACATGCGCCTGCAACTCGCTTGGCCCGGCCTCACCATTCTCGGACCGCAGCTCTACAACGAATCGTTCTCCCTGCACGGCTCGACCATGCTCTTCCTGGTCTCCGTGCCCGTCATGGAGGCGATGGCAATCTGGCTGGTGCCGCTCATGCTAGGCCAACGCGCGCTCGCCTTTCCGCGTCTGGCGGCCTTCAGCTTCTGGCTCTACCTCGGCGGCGTCCTGATGCTCTGGATCGCGCATGCCTTCGGAATCACGCCGGATCTCGGCTGGTTCGAGTATCCGCCGCTCTCCGGCCCCGCCTACTCGCCCGGCCACCGCGCCGACATCTGGGCGCAGATGATCACCTTCACCGAGGTCGCCGCGCTGGCAGCGTCCGTCAACATCGCCGCGACCATCCTCAAGATGCGCCCGCCCGGCATGACGCTCGCCCGCATGCCGCTCTTCCTGTGGGCCATGCTCGTATCGTCGCTGATGACGATCTTCTCCATGCCGGCCGTCATGCTCGTCACCAGCATGCTGATCGCCGACCGGCTGGTCTCGACCGCCTTCTTCGCACCGGCGGCCGGTGGCGATCCGCTCCTGTTCCAGCACCTCTTCTGGTTCTTCGGGCACCCGGAGGTCTACATCATCTTCGTGCCCGCCGTCGGCTTCGTCACCGCCATCGTCGAAACCTTCTCGCGCCGCACGGTGGTCGGGCACATGGCGATGGTGCTCTCGGTCATGGCGATCGGGGTGCTGGCCTTCGGGCTTTGGGTCCATCACATGTTCGCCGTCGGCCTGCCGAAGCTCGGCAACTCCTTCTACACGGCTGCCTCGATGGCGATCGCGCTGCCGGCGGGGCTCCAGATCTTCTGCTGGATCGCCACGATCTGGAGCGGACGCCCCCGCTTCCGCACACCGCTCCTCTGGGTGACCGGCTTTCTCGTCACCTTCGTGATGGGCGGCCTGTCAGGCATTATGACGGCCTCCGCCCCGCTCGATCTCCAGATCACCGACACCTACTTCGTGGTCGCTCACTTCCACTACGTGCTGGTCGGAGGCGCGATCTTCCCGCTGCTCGGCGCCTTCGCGTACTGGTATCCCAAGGCGACGGGGCGCCTGATGTCGGAGCGCTGGGGCATGATCGCCTTCGGGCTCATCGTCGGCGGCTTCAACCTCGGCTTCTTCCCGATGCACATCCTCGGCCTGATGGGCATGCCGCGCCGGATCTATACCTACGAGGTCTCTCTCGGCTGGGGCCCGCTCAATCTCGTTGCCACCGTCGGCTCGGCGATCGCGATCCTCGGCGCGCTCGTCTTCGTCGCCAACGCGCTTCTCAGCCTGTGGCGCGGCGCCTTCGCTGGTCCCGACCCCTGGGAGGGTGCGACGCTCGAGTGGGCCGCGTCCTCACCGCCGCCGAGCTACAATTTCGAGCATACCCCGACCGTCGACAGCCTCGCCCCGCTCTGGAGCATGAAGCCGCTGAAGGTGCTCGACGGGATCGGCGTCGAGCGGCGCGAGGTGCTGGTCAGCTCCATTGCCGACGCCGAGCCGGAATACCGGCAGGACAGCGTGCCGCCCTCGATCTGGCCGCTTGTCTCGGCGCTGGCGGTCTCGGCCATGTTCGTCGGCAGCATCTACACGCCCTGGGCGATCGTCGCCGGCACGCTGCCCATCGCGATCGCCCTCACCGTCTGGTTCTGGCCGCGCCGGGAGCGCGCCGAAGGCGGGCTTCTGGGGGTGCGGCGATGAGCGGCGAAGCCAACGAGACGGTGGTGGTCGGGAGCCTCGCCGACCTGCCCGACCACGCGGAGGGCTCGCGGCACCTCGTCTGGTGGGGCAACCTCGGCTTCATGGCTATCGAGGGGATGGGCTTCGCGCTGGCGGCCGTCACCTATCTCTATCTCATGAGCCGGGGGGACGGCTGGCCGCCGCCCGGCGACAGCCTGCCGTCCCTGGGCTGGAGTGGAGTCTTCACAGCCGCATTGCTCCTCAGCGAGGTGCCGAACCTCTGGATCCTTCGGCAGGTCAAGGCGAAGGACGAGCGCCGCGTGCGGCGTGGCATGGCCCTCGCGACCGGGATGGGTGTCCTCCTCCTCGTCCTGCGCGGCTTCGAACTCGCCCATCTCAACGTGCGCTGGGACGCCGACGCCTACGGTTCGGTCGTCTGGCTGCTCCTGGTGCTGCACACGACCCATGTCGCGACCGAACTCGGCGACACGGCGGTCCAGACGCTCTGGCTCTACACCCACAAAATCGGCAACGCGCAGTTCGCCGACGTCGAGGACAACGCGAACTACTGGAGCTTCGTGGTAGCCACTTGGCTGCCGCTCTACGGGTTGGTCTACTGGCTGCCGAGGCTCAGCTAACATGATCCGGGTCAGCGGTCGCTTCGCCCTTCCCGTCGCGCTGCTGCTGCCGCCGCTCGCTTGGATGAGCTTTCAATATGGTCTGGGAGCAGTGCTGCGACCGGCTTGCGCGGCAGTCGGGTGGATTGGTCCAATTTGGGGCGGCGCGGCGCTTGCTGCCTGCATCGTCGCCTTCTCGGCTGCACGACGGGCGATCGGCGACCGAAGCGGTCGTGAGGGCGCTACCGGCCGCTGGATGGCGGCCGTGGCGTGCCTTGGCGCAGGCGTCTTCGCGCTGGCGATCCTATTCCAGACGCTTGCCACTCTGATCGTACCGCCGTGCGTGCGCTGACCGCCTTCCTTTGCCTGCTGGCGCCGCCGGCCCTTGCTCATGGCGGTCATGATCACGCCGCGCAGGATTTTTCCTGGACGCTCGATCCTTTGATCGTCTTGCCGCTGGCCCTCGTCGCATTCCTACATGCGATGGGTCGCTCGGCGCTCCTGACCAAGAGCGGACGCGGCCGTGCCAGCCTCGTCCGGCGGGCGCGCCTGTTCTGGCTCGGCTTGGCCATCCTAGCACTCGCTCTCGTGTCGCCCCTTCATGCTGCGGGAGAGCGATCCTTCGTTCTTCACATGGTGGAGCACGAGATCCTGATGCTCGTCGCAACACCGCTCCTCGTTCTCGGCGAACCCCTGCCGGTCATGCTTTGGGCCTTCCCGCCCCCCTGGCGTCGTCGCTTCGGACGCCTCGGCGCGGACCTGGGTTCGTCGCTCGCTTGGCGCATCTCGTCCAGTCTTGTGGGCGCCACCGTCCTTCAGGCGGCAACGCTCTGGCTCTGGCACATGCCCGCCCTGTTCAATCGGGCACTGGAAAGCGACATGTGGCACATCGCGCAGCACTTGAGCTTCGTCGTCTCAGCCCTCCTGTTCTGGAACGCGATGCTCGGGCGGCGTGGCGCGCGCGGCACCCGTGCAGGACAGCCGGCTCTCGCCGCGCTCTGCCTCTTCCTCACGTCCCTTGTCGGAGGCGCACTCGGCGCTCTCATGGCCGTCTCCGAAAGTCCATGGTTCGAGGCCTACGCCCGGCTGGGCGAAGCGCCCTTCGGGTTGTCCGCGGCGGAAGACCAGCAACTCGCCGGCCTCGTCATGTGGGTGCCGGGCGGCCTGGTTCATGTCGGGGCTGCCCTTCTTGTTGGGGCCAAGCTTCTGACGAGCCGAAAGGAAACGGTCGGTGCCCGCTAGCTTGCGTTTCGCTCTCGTCCTTTTCTTTGGCGGACTCGCTGCGGCAGCTTTGGCGCTCGGCGTCGCCCAATGGCAGCGAGAAACGCGATCCCGGATCGTGGCCGAGGCGGCGACCGGCGGCGATGCTGGATCCGGCTCGACAGCCATCAGGCGTTACGGTTGCGGCGCTTGCCACGAAATTCCCGGCATCCCTTCGGCGAGCGGGCACGTCGGCCCTTCGCTTGAGGGCTTTGCCGGCCGTGCCGAGATCGCCGGGCTGCTCGCCAACAATCCGGCCGAGCTTGTGCATTGGCTGCGTGAGCCACAAGCCGTAAAGCCAGGTAGCGGCATGCCGAACCAAGGGATCGACGAGACTGATGCCCGCCATATCACGGCATATCTACTTTCGCTGGACTGAGGCACCGGTTGGCTCATAACGCAAAACACCAACGCACTTTCCGCATCCGCCCTTTGGCTGCCCGCGGTGGCCGAGACGAAGCTTCCCCATTCAACGAGAATTCGCCTCTAGGCAGATTGGGCCATGCGTCATCCTGCGAGCGATAGCGTGAAAAGGGCCGCTCGCGGCGACCCTCGTCTTATCGGTACTGCTTGGATCCGTCAGGCATCAATCTGCCGGCGGCGCGCGTAGTCCAAGACGGCATCCATGAGGGAGGGCATCGTGGACGGCGCTCGCGGGCGATCAGCGCCAGCGCCGCGAAAGCGCCCTCGTCCGACGTGCACGCGGACGTGCGGTCGACAATCTCGTCCAAGGCGGCGCCGAGTTGCGCGTCGGCCGTCCGTTCTGCGGCCCTGCTGGTGGCGACGTTCAAGCGGACGACCGCGGCCCTATGGGCCTGGACGATCGCTCAGAGCGGGTTGGTGTTGGACATGGTTTCGCCGTTCGGCATGATGCGGCCATTCTGTATTGTCGTTGCCTCTTAGGTAATCAACATTTAATGTTGGATACGTAAGACGAGCGTGAACGCCCGTCAACATAAAATGTTGGTTCGTATGACGCCCGCACAGTGCCGCGCAGCTCGCGCCCTTATCGACCTGACCCAGCCCGCCCTCGCGGAGAGTGCCGGCCTCGGCCTGTCGACGGTCGTGGACTTCGAGAAGCGCCGACGGAACGTCGCGCCGACGTCGGTCGCGTCGATCCAGTCCGCGCTCGAAGCGGCCGGCGTCGAGTTCATCCCGGAGGACGGCGGCGGGGCCGGCGTGCGATTGCGGGACCGGGTGGGCGTGCCCGACGAGGGGCTTCGGCCCGACGAGCTGGACGCGACGAACGACGATTGATGCGCCCTCTGCGCGATACAAGGACTGACCGAAGATGGCGAGACTGCGCAGCGGATCACGGACGATGGGCGGGCCGATGGGCTTCCTGGTCTCGGTCGATACCCGGATCGGCGGCAACATCACGCTTCCCCCGGACCGCTACAGCGGGACGGTCGCCTGGAAGGAGACCGCGACGCGATCCGGCTTCGAGCGATCTAAGAAGCGCTACAAGATCGAGCTCCCCGCCGAGGATGTGGTGCGTTGGGGCGGCGCCCCGGTCAGCGGGGGCGCCACGTGCCTGATCGATATCAGCGCCGAGGTCGCGGCGGGAGACATTCAGACCCTTTGACCGCTGCTCCGGTCGCTGAGCCGACGGTAGATAGGGCCAGCGCGGCGGCGCGCTCCAGCCGGCCCGGCACGACGAACGACGTTCGATTCGGAACCATCGTCATCTACGGCCGTCCTCCTTCCATACGGAACGGAGGACATCCCATGTCGAACCCACTCAACCAGCCCGGCCAAGATCTGCCCGAGCCCGTCTTGCCGGGTCAGGGCAACGATGCGATCGGTCGGCCCGACGGCGGCCCGGGCATCGGCAACGATCTTCCCACCGCTCCGGTCGAGCCGAACCCAGCCAATGAGCCCGACCCTACCAGACCGGCCCCCGCCGTGCCTGGGATGCCCGGCAGCATTTGAAGGCGATCGATAGGAATGGGAGCGTCGCCGCCGTTATATGAGCGCGACGCTCTCGAAAGTTGCGGGGAGACCTCCATGCGACCGAAGACAGTTGCCAAGAAGACGACGCGATACGTGCTTCTCGCCGTCTCGCTCGTGCTTCTGTTCGGGCTCGGCTTTCTGTTCATGCAGGACGCCGGACGTGGACGGGAAGCGCGACAGATTGAAACCATCCAGAACGCGCAGGAGCGGGTCCAGGGCGTGACGCCGACACCGGCTCCCATCGCCCCTGCGACGAGGCCATAACGCAAACGCCCTACCATCTGCCTTTTTGGGGACTGGAGGTTTTACGCCCCAGTGCGTGGTCCGGGATCGGCAATGCCGTGAGGCTCGCCGTCCGTGTATTCTGGCGACTGGCCGCCGTTGGGAAGCTTGCTTTCCTCGCGGGCAACACGCTCGCTTTCGGTCTCCCCGGAGGGATCGGTCTCCGTTGCAACCTTCGACCCGTCCGTGCGGATTTCGGTACCGTCTGCGTTGGTCTTCGCAATCTCGGACATGCTCGTCTCCTTCAAGGTGGTGAGGAAGGAAGGTGTGCGGTCGCCGGTGGTTCCCCAAAGCGGTCGCCGATACCTGTTCGTCGTGGCTTGCGGACCCAAACCCTCTCGCTTCGGTTTCCGTTGCCGCGGCAGGATCCACAGACAAGACGCGCGCCGCCCATCGAAAGCGTTCGAGATCTTTCGGACCCTCCCGTGCTTCAACCCCGTTGAGCGCAGTATGGATGGGAGACGGACGATGGATCATCGCACACGGGCAGATCTCCTGCTGATGACGCTGGAGCTGCGTCTTGCCTTACGCGCGCCCAGCGAACTCGTCGGCCAACGGTTGACCTCGCAACGGCTGCAGGAGATTGCGGCGGCTCTGGAGGAGCGGTTGAGCGAGAGCGGCCTGCAAGGGGAGAGCGGGCAAGCCTATCCGGCCAACGACCGTACATCGATATCGGGTGCTCGGACTGCGGTCGGCCTGCGCGGCAGGAGCTGACGGCCTCGCCCACATGTTAATCCGGTCGTTGGGAGCTATCCAGACGCTTTGACCATCGTGTCGTTCAACGCAACCGGTATCTGCGGCCTGGTTAGTCCCAGGCGCAGAAGCCGTGCGGACGCTCGGCGGTCGTGTCGACGATTACGACGCGCTGAGACAGCGCTTCCATATGCTCAGCGAGCTCGACCATCCTGGCGGTCGGAATGATCGGAAAGACGCATGTCGTCTGCTCCCGGGCGGCGAGCCGCAGTTCCAGCGCAAGGGCCATCAGCTGCCAACGATCCTGTCGCGTCATCTGCACTCCGGCATGAAATCCGGCGGGCAACGGCAGGGATCAGGTTAAGCTCCCGTTACGTAAATTTGTCGGATTGTCCTTTTCGTCGCAGGCGCTGAGGGTTCATCACGCCGCGCGGGCGAGCGTGACCGTTCGCCGATCGCTGCGAACCTTCACGGGGGCAGCTTGGGCATGTTCGATCAGCATCTCACCAAGGAACCCGTTGGCCTCCCGCAGCGAAACGTCGCTGCACTGACGAGCGATCAGGATCGCTAGGTCCCGCATGTGAGCGCGGCCAAAGCAGAACGCAGCCAGGTCAGCCCGCTGCGGCGACTCCAGCGCATCGACGATCTCGACGACGCGCGCTTCGGGCGAGCGCAACAGCAAGCCGAGAAGCTCCAGATCGACCGGGCAGGTCGCTTCATTGGGCATGTAGCGGTTCGTCATGGGGTCGGGTCTCCTGCTAGACCTCATTCCATCATGCCGGCGTGTCGCCGGGCTGACGATAGTCGCGACCCGTTCAATATGGCGGCGTGCGGCTACGGGACCGGGTGGGCGTGCCCGACGAGGTGATCCGGCCCGAAGAGGTGGACGCTACGAACGACGATTGACGCTACACGGCCCACTCGACCGGCGGCCGGCTCGCGCCGAGCCGCCGATACGGCAGGG
>NZ_BBWK01000082.1 GCF_001463765.1 Aureimonas sp. AU4
GGCGGCCGGCTCGCGCCGAGCCGCCGATACGGCAGGTAGCTGTCGGGATTGTTGGGCTGGCGGAACATCGGGCAGACCTGGCAGACGGTGGGCGGCGCATCGGAGTTCACGACCGCCCGGAACGCCCGGTAGCGCGGTCCTGTCCATATCTCCTCCATCGATGCCTCGTTGAGGTTGCCGATCTTGGTCTTGGGCATGCAGCACACTTGGACGTCGCCGTTGCCAAGCACCACCGCCGACGTCCAGGGCGCCTCACACCACCGTTTGGATGCGCTGGTCGCCGGCGCGATCGCCTCGAACGAACCCTGCATGTGAACGCGCACGCCCAACTCGGCCGCTAGAGCTTGGACCCGCCCCTGCGCCGCGTTGTGCCGTGGCTGGTCGTGCCACAGGGACTCGGCGTCGAGATCGGGCGTGTAGACCTCCAGATGCCTCGACCAGATCACCCCTATGCCGAGTTCGGCGGCGAGCCGTACGAAGTCCTCCCACTGGTCCACAGTGCTGCGCATGATCGTGAAGCTCAGCGACAGGCGAACGCGGTCCTTGGCTCCGGCTGCATCGCGCGCCGCCACCAATGCGCGGACGTTCTGAAGGACGTCGGCAAGCGGGGGCGCACCCTTGCGGATCCAGCGGTAGGTGTCGGGGTCGGGCGTATCCAACGAGACATTCAGGGCATGAACGCGCGATTCCATCAGACGCCGGCTGACCTCTGGCGTCAGGTAGGCGCCGTTCGTGTCTATCGACAGCGGCACACCCAACCCGAACAGGAAGTCGAGCTCCCCGCCGAAGCGCGCCTCGGCCCACAGGAGGTCGCCGCTGTAGTCGGTGGTGATGCTTTCGACGTGGCCCTCGCGGCACCAGCGGGCAATCTCGTCCTTCACACTGCCGGCAAGTCGTGAGACGGTCTTGCGCGTGTCGCGGGAGATGCAGTGGACGCAGTTGAGATTACACTGCGTGATGGGGCTGTAGAGGAGATGGCGGGGCACGGGTGTCGGCGCGAGCGCCGGAGCATAGCCCGCGGTGGCGAGCAGGCCGAAGCCGCCAAGCGACGCTGTGCCCCGAAAGCCGGCGACGTGGCCGGCGATGCGCTCGCCGGCATCGCTCAGCCACACCGTCGGGGCGTGGCCTGGTTCGGCCTCGCTCGACACGGCGACGGCATAGGTCCGCCCGACCGAACCTTCGATCGGGGCGAAGCACAGGTCCATCGGCATGTTGTCGAGAAGCGTAGCGCCGGCATGGGTCGCGGACGCGATCGGTACGAAGCCGCTGAGATCCGGCACGCTGTCACGATCACCGATCACCGATCGCCTCTTCGCCGAGATCGTAGAGGCTGATGGTCAGCGCACCGGGCCGGGCGCCGCAGTAGGTGCCGACCAACGGGCCGACCATAGCGAGATGCGAGCGATCGGCTTGGAACAGCTGGACGATCGGTTCGCCGGGGCCGATGTCGCCCGCCGGTATCGTTGCCTTGCCTTGCCCCTCGCGCCGCACACCCTGTGCGGGCGGCGTAGCGGTACGGGCACACGGGCGTCTAGAGGCGTTGGTGTGAACGATCGGCTTCTTTTGCCGGACAGCGAACAAGGTGCGTCCGGCGACACGACGTTTTCAGCTCAACGGATCCACTCCTGCTACAACCTCCTCCTCTTTCGGCGTGCTATCTAGATCGTCATAATCTTCGATCGTTCCGTGAACTTCAATTAGCTTGCGGGAAACAATTCTCGCCAAACGGGCATCAACGATTGAGTATTCGTTTTGAGGCTTTCCGCCCGCTTCGCCTTCGGCGGCTCTAGGGACCATCGGCGGCTTGGCGCCATTCCCCAACAGGCGAGCTCGCGAGGCGTCGATCGACGACGCATGCAACTTCGGCCAACGGAATGGGGGCGAACGCATCGTCGCCCAGCACGTGGCGACGTAGGCGGCCATCTGCGATCCGGCCGGCTTTTTCGGAGCGTGCCATGCGAACCGCTGTGTATTGCTCGACGGCGGAGCGGACGGTTTGAGCACCGTTTTCCGCTTCCGAGCCGGCTCGGGCTTCGATCGCAGCCGTCTGTCGACGGCTCCAGTCCAAAGCGGCGGCGACAGCCGCGCGGTAGGTCATGGCACCGGCTGGCGCACCGTCATCGTCGGCATCGCCTAGGCGCTCTTCCAACCGCTCCCCGTCGACGACGAGCTTCGCGACCCAAGCGCCGGCTTCCCTCGCGCTCGTGCGGTAGCCGAGCGATACGCCGCCACGCCCCCACTGACGCCGAGCCAGTACGGGTTCTTACGAGCTGGAAGACGGGCCCACCTCGACGGCGTGTCGATCTCGTTCTTGGGAGCGGCCGGCATCAGATCTCTTACACAACGTCCCACACTGATGTGTGGGACGTGCATGATGGCTATAAGAGTAAACCGGCCGCAACCCCTGCGTTATAGGCGTTATCCGCATCAGATAACGCCCCTTATCGGCCTCAGTAGGGGCAGGTGTTGTCGGTCGTGTAGTTGTGGACCTTGATCGCACCGGCCACGATATCGGCCTTGGCCTTCTCGACGGCGGCGGTCATCTCGGGGGTCAGAAGCGAGCGGTTGTTGTCGTCCACGGCGTAGCCGACGCCGTCCTCCTTGAGGCCGAGCGTCTGCGTGCCGGACGTCCACTTGTCACCCGCCGCATCCGCGAAGGCCTGGTAGACGGCATTGTCGACGCGCTTCACCATCGAGGTGAGGACGTGGCCGGGATGGAGCATGTTCTGGTTGGAATCGACGCCGATGCCGAACTTGCCGGCGTCCGCCGCCGCCTGCAGCACGCCGACGCCGGTCGCGCCGGCCGCGTGGAAGATCACGTCCGCGCCCTGGTCGATCTGCGAGCGGGCGAGCTCGCCGCCACGCACCGGGTCGTTCCAGGCGGCGGCCGTCGTGCCGGTCATGTTCTCGAGATACTTGGCATCCTTCTTGGCCGCCATCACGCCGCCCTTGTAGCCGCAGGCGAAGTTGCGGATCAGCGGGATATCCATGCCGCCCACGAAGCCCACCGTACCGGACTGCGACTTCAGCCCGGCCAGCATGCCGACGAGGTAGGAACCCTCCTCCTCGCGGAACAGGATGGAGCGCACGTTGTCGCCCTTGGCGACCGTGTCGATGATGGCGAACTGGAGCTTGGGATAGTCCTTCGAGACGGCCTCGACCGCGGCCTGCTGGGCAAAGCCCACGGCGATGATCGGCGTGTTTCCGTCGCGCGCGAAGCGGCGCAGCACCTGCTCGCGCTGCGACTCGTTCTGGATCTCGAACTCGCGATAGGCGGTGCCCGTCTCGGCCTTGAAGCGCTCGGCGCCGTTGAAGGCCGACTCGTTGAAGGACTTGTCGAACTTTCCGCCGAGGTCGAAGATGACGGCGGGCTTGATCTCGGCAGCCTGGGCGTGGGCCCCGGCCAGGGAAGCGCTGGCGGCCAGAAGAGCGGCAAGAAGGTGCTTCATGAGGTCGTCGAGGGTCCTGTGAGTTGACACGAGGGGCGAGTGAGGTCCGCCGGTCGAGGCACGGTTCCGGCGAAGCTTGCCGCAAACTGGCACGGCTCGCGGGCGGGCGCACCAAAAAACGTGGCGATGTCGCTCGATCCGGTCTCGAAGCGCGTTATTCGGCCTTTCCACGGCGTGGAGAATAGGCATGCCGTCCACGCCCCTGCGGGCGGCCGAGCGCGATCAGAACAAGACCGGCCAAGCCCGCGACCACGGAGGCCGGCTGCAGGCCGACCACGGCACGAAGCGGAGCCGTATCGCCCCCTCCCCCGAACACACCGGATGCAGCCGGTCCGGGCTGGCTCAGTTCCGCGTCCCCGGCGGGCAGGGCCATGGCGAGCGCGTCGTCGATCGAGAGAAGCATGACGCGATCGGCTGCGATCGAGCGGGCAACGTCGCCAACCGCCAAAACGACGCCGGCGGCCAGCACGAAACAGCCCAGGAGACGTAGCGCCCAGGCGACCAGTCGCATGACGGTTCTCCATGTGCTTGGATGCCGAGGCGAAAGCCGACGGCGAAACGAGCCTTGCGCAAGGCCTGAACCATCATAGGCGTGGCGCGGCGCGATGCAAAGGTCGATCGCATCGGGGTTGTGCGCATCAGGAAAGCAGGCCGCCCTGCCTCGAGACATGTCCGTAGTCGAACGAAATGGCTTGCCTTGATCGATCCACCGATGCTAGTGCCCCCCGACCCGGACGCGGCCCGCCGCGCACCGGCGCCGCGTATCGCGCGGATCTGGAGGGGTGGCCGAGCGGTTGAAGGCGCACGCCTGGAAAGTGTGTATACGGGAAACCGTATCGGGGGTTCGAATCCCCCTCCCTCCGCCATCCTTTGCGATAGTTAATCCGTAGCAAGTACTTGTAATCGCTAGCGAAACCGCCTCGGAAGCGAAACTCCCTGCACCACATCCCACTGTTTTTGCTGCACATTCTGCTGCACAAAGTGCTGCACATGACAGCGAGGCGCGGCGATGAAAGCGGTGAAGCTCATAAGGCGTGGGGACCTTTTTCACCTTCGACGCCGAGTCCCCCTGCGCTTCAAGCCGGTCGAACCGCGCGAGTTCGTTTGGATTAGCCTGCGCACCGATTCCGAGTCCCACGCGCGCCAGAAGGCGGAGGCATCGTGGTCGCATATGGTCGAGGCGTGGGAAGCGCGGTTGGCCGGCGACACCGACGATGCTGAGCGTCGGTTCGAGGCGGCACGTCAACTCGCGGAGGCACGGGGTTTCCGCTACCTCCCAGCCGTCCAGGTCGCCAAGCTGCCCGATCAAGAGTTCTACGCCCGCATGAAGCATGTCCTCGCCACAAAAGGCGATCCGCTCGAAGCCGATGCGGTCCTCGGCGGTGCGAAGGAGCCGGGGATCACCGTGTCGCGCGCCCTGGAGCTTTTCTGGGACCTCGCCGCCGATCGGACCATCGGCAAGAGCGACGACCAAATCCGCCGCTGGAAGAACCCCCGTATCAAGGCCAGCGACAACTTCGTCCGCGTCGTCGGCGATCGGGAACTTGCGGCCATCACGGCGGACGATATGATCGACTTCCGGCAATGGTGGTCGAAGCGACTGGCTAAGGAAGGGCTTACGCCCGGTAGCGCGAACAAGGACTTCACGCACCTCGCCGACGTTTGGAAGACGGTCGTCAAGCTCAAGCGGTTGGGAATCGCCCTCCCCCTGTCCGACCTCATGTTCAAAGAAGGTGAGAAGGCCGAGCGCCCGCCCTTCTCGGATCACTGGATCAAGACACGGCTTCTCGCCCCGGGCGCGCTCGACGGGCTGAACCTGGAGGCCCGGTGCATTCTCCTGGCGATGGTCAACACGGGATGCCGGCCGAGCGAACTGGCGAGCCTCCTGCCCGAGCATATCCACCTCAATGCGCCCGTCCCGCATATCTCGATCGAGGCAGATGGCCGGCAGTTGAAGAACGCGGCTTCTCGTCGCGTAATGCCGCTCGTGGGCGTCAGCCTCGCGGGAATGAAAGAGTGCCCGAAGGGTTTTCCGACCTACCGCTTCCGGGACAAGGTGTCCGACACCGTGAACAAGTTCCTGCGGGAAAACGGGCTCATGGAGTCCCCCACTCATGTGCTCTACAGCCTGCGGCATTCCTTCGAGGACCGGCTTCTCGCGGCCGGCGTTGACGAGCGTATTCGGCGCGACTTGTTCGGCCACACGCTGAATCGGGAACGCTATGGGAAGGGGGCAACGCTGGAGCATAAGCAGAAGGTGATTCAGGCCATCGCCTTCTGAGCCGCGATCAGGGCGCGGGCTCGGGCAATCGGATCGTTGGCCTCGTGCGCGCCGACCATGGCGTCCAGGCGCTCGAAAATGGGCAGGTATGCCGGTTCACGAGCAACGAGGTCGGCAACGGTGCTACGCATTTCGTGCAGTTCGGCAATGGACGCTATCGCGCCGGCAGTTCCGCAAAACCGCCGGCTGCGCGTGGAGTCGTTGACGACGAGAGACATGCGTCGTTCTCAATGTCGGGGACTCCTTTGGTCCGGCGTTGCGGGATGGGTTAGGCGACGAAGCCGTTGAGGCGGACTTCCGCTTCGCCGGACGGGTTGGCGGCGGGCTTCACAGCGACGCCGATGCGGGTGCCGGCCGTCGTGGTGACGAGACCCGCGTCGTTAAGGAAAAGTTCGTCCCCGATCTCGACGGCATCCGTGCTGACCTTCGGCAAGATGAAAACGCCGGTCGTCACGAGGTCGAGCGGTTCGCCCTCCAGCGCGTCGCCAGCCGCAATGCCGAACAAGCTCCCGATCAGGACGGGATCGCCGGACAGGGTGGCGACGGGAGCGGGAACGGTGATGTTCTCGCCCTTCTGGACGTAGTTCTTCATGGCTAGTGCCCTTTCGTGTTGGCGGCGGGCTTGATCCAGCCGGCCCAGAGGTAGTCGTCGGCGTCGTCTTCGGTCAGGCCCGAGGCCGGGAACACGTCACCGGGTTGAGCCTCCACCAGTTCGGACGAACGGTGGTTGCCGATCACCACCACGACCGGCCGAACCGCGACGTAGTGGGTGAGTGCTTGCGCCATGTCAGAGACCTTTCGAGGTTGAGAAGCGGATGGTGGATGCCGGCCGCCGGGTAGCGTCGGCGATCATGCGGTCGGCGGCGGCGATGGCGCGGGCCATCTCCGCGTCGCTGGCGTAGCGGATGCGCTCGCCGTTCTGGTCCTGGATTTCCCGGATGCCGGAGAGGCGAGCTTCCACAAGCTCGTCCCGCCAGCGAAGAAGCCGTTCACGTTCGATGGGAATGTGCGGCTGGAGAAGGCGCATCATTACTCCCCGGCGTTGAACTGCGCGCCGCGCCAGTCGAGCCAAGCGCAACCGAAGTCGAGCCAAGCGCGGAACTTCGCGCCCAGCACGTCCCAGGCTTCCGCGCGCTGAATCTGGATGCCGGGGGCCGACGCCAGATACCCGAACTGAAGGCAGGGCAGACGCGCGGGATCGGCGAAGACATACCAGCGGCCGTCCTCGATCCGGGGCTCCACGAGAAGCTGGAGCTTGCCGGCGAACGGGTTCACATCGGCGATCGTCGAGGCCGACAGTTCCGCCAGCATGGCCTCCGCCTCGGTTTCCCGCTCCGGCCCGACCAGGAGGTACTTCGGCGTCGCCGAGATGAGCGTGCGACCGTCCAGCCCCTTGCGGCCCCGCATCGCGCGGCGGGCCTCATTGAGCGACGGGACCGTGATGCCAGCCGTCGAGCCATCGGTCGGGATGGTGCCGATATTACCGCGCGACGCGTGGAACACAGCTTTGCCATCCGACAGCTTCGGGTTGCCCGTCAGCGTACCGAACAGAAGGTCGGCTTCCGTCTGCGCAGCGGCCTCGCCGAACGCGGCATTCATGTCACCCAGAAGGTTCAGGTCGTCATCGATCAGAAGCTTGCGGGAAACATTGATGGCGCGGCCGTAGGTGTCGAGCGCGAAGCCTTCACCATTCTCGGCGCGGGTCGTGTTGCGAAACTCGCCCGACTCCGTCAGCGGCTCGAGACGGCCAAGCTCGCCAAGACGGATCGCCGTGGACTGCTTGAAGTTCGAGAGGTTGCGCTGCTTGCACAGGAGACGCAGGGGCGACTCGGCCGCCTTGTAAGCTTCCTGCGCGACCTTCCCCATGGCGTTAGACACCAGCAAAGGGAAGTCCGACGTAGTGTGGGTGCCGGCGCGCACGAACACGTCGTCGGCCGCCATGCCGCGCGTTGAAACGCCGGCCGCCTGAAGCGAATCCGTCGCGTGATCCAGGAGACGATGGCCCATGAACGGCCGCGCTGCTTCGGAGGGCGTCGAGCCGTCCATCCGGCACGCCAGGGCTTCCGTGCGGGCGGCCCGCGTGTCATCCGGGCTGGGGCCGGCCGACTGCACACGGATGCGCGTCGAGGCGGAACGCTGGCGGCGGTCACCCAGCGCACGGGTGCGCATAGCCTCGCGAGCTTCCGCCACGGTCGCGCCGGCCGTGATTTGTTCCTCGGCGGCGGACGGCGGCAGGTCAAAGTTGACGCCCATGGACCGGATGGCAGTTTGGTCCGCCTCCAGCATCACGTCGAGCGTGTCGAGTTCATCGTCCATTGCTGCACTCCTTTTGCGGGCGTTGGGATCGGCCGGTATGGCCACGATTGAGACTTCCTGGATGGTCCAGGAGGTCGCGGTGCGGACGCGCTCGCCCGCGTTGGATTTGGACTCGCGCCACTGGAGGACGCGGTAGCCGATGGAAAAAGCCCGCAACGAACCGTCCTTCACGCGCTCCACGAGCGGCGTCACGTCAGCGGCGGCCGAGAAGCGAAGGGACGCGGTGATGCCGTCCGCCTCACGGGCGAAGGCGTAGGCGCGGCCGATGGTGGCACGGGCGGATCGCTGGTTGTGCGCGTCCAGGAACGGCACGTCGAGGTCGTCGGAGAGTTGCGCCCCGGCAGGGTCCAGAACCTCCAGGAACAGGCCGCGTGAGTCCTGCCGACGCACCGGATAAGCGGTCGCCACAATGGCGCGGATCGCGTAGGCCCCGTCGTCGAAGGCGCCGGTCGCCTGCGCTGCACGATGCAGCATGGGCGGAAGTGGTCCGGTGATCGCGCCGGGCTCGATGCTCACGTCGTCACGCTGGCGGCGAGGCTCAGGAGCGGCGTTCTTCCGCTCGAAGGGGCGAGGACGCGGGCTCATTCGGCGGGCTCCGGCTTGTCAGGCTTGGCCGGCGCAGCGAAGGACAAGCCCAGGCGGGCTTCACGCGCGCGGTCGGCGGCAATCTCGGCGTCCAAGCGTTCGATGCTGTAGCCCAGGGCTGCAACCGCTTGCCGACGCGACATGAGGCCGGCCGCCATCATCTCGCGCGTCGCCTCGGCATCCTTAAGCGGGTCCACCCACGGCTGGGCCGGGGGCAACCACTCACATCGGAAGCCGTCGCGCGGGTCGTCCAGGTCGAGGTCGCCCAGAAGCACGGCCGTGAAGATGAACCGCTCCCAGACGGGCCGGCAAAGCTGGGGGATGATCGTATGGAACTGCACAGCCTCAAGTCGCTGACGGAAGCTGACGAGCGCGGCGCGCAGGCTCGAATAGTTCGCCTGCCGGAGGTCGCCCGACAGGAGATGGGCCGGCACACCCAGGCCGGCAGCAATAGCCTCAAGCGTCAGGCGGGCGGTCTCGACAGCTTGGTTTGCGGCCTGGGGCGTGCTCCAGCGCACGTCGTAGCCGCTTGGCAGAAACTGGAGCGTGCCGGGCTGCAAGCCGGTCTCAAGGATGTTGCCCGTCTGGTCGCCGTCGAACAGGTTGCCGCCGGCCGTGCCATTCACGTCCGTCACAAGGCCGACAAACATGGCCTGGACTTGCGCGTTCATCACGAGGGCGTCGGACAGCTTGTCGAACTCGGTGGCGGTCAGAAGCACGGGCGCGAGCCACGACAGGCCGCGCACCTGTCCGGCGGCGAGCGGCCGAAACAGATGGATCACGTCTTCGGCGGGGACACGCTGGGCAGGGGCCGCGCTGCCGGCGAAGGCATCGGTCGGCCGGTGCGGCAGAAACCAATAGGCAACACGGCGGCCATCCGCGTCGAACTCGACGCCGTTGACGATGTAACCGCCGGCCGTGGTGCGGGTAAGGGACTCGTCACATAGCTCGGCGGGTAGCACTTGCAGGGTCAGCCGGTCGTCGGCGTCGTGCCGCATGAGCACGAAGGACTCCCCGTCCACGACCATCGCCTGCACGGCCGCTGCCTGGAGCCCGTAGCCATCCGTTCGGCCGTCGTGGTCGAGGTCGACATTCAAGGCGTCGAACAGGGTTGCGAGGCGAGCGCGTTTGTCGGCGTCGTTGTGTTGCGAGGTCGGGGTGATGCCTGCCCCCACGAGGCCTGTTACGAGGGCCGCGACGCCGTTGGAGATGTAGGGATGATTGGCGTGGGCATGGCGGGCGCGCGAGCGCACCGTAGCCGTCGCCGCCGCCACTTCCGTCGAGGTCCGGCCGAACTGCGGCGTGCCGCCCCAACGCCGTCCGCCGCCCGCCGCCTCGAAACGACGGACGGCCGGCGCGCGGCGTTCGGCGCGGTTCAGGAAGCCAAGCAAGGACGGCAAACGGGCGGCCATCTTTACGCCGCGTCGTCCGCGAGATACATGCGCAGCCACGTCGAGGCCGGCACTTCGATGCGCGCCAGTTCCAAGGTGAATGCGTCGCGCCACGCCTTCGCGATACGTTTGGCCTCAGGGGCTTCGGCGTCGCCTTCAATCACGAGCCGGACCTTACGAGACGCCACAGCGCTGGACTCCACCCAACGCAACTCCACCAGAAGCATGACGGACTTGCCGGCGCGGGTCGCCGCGATGGCGCGTTCGATAGGCGGCTCTTTCTCCCCGGTCAGGTGATCGGCGCGAAGGAGCGCTTGCGACACTTCCCGAAGCCCGCGTGCGTCCACGGCCATGTCGGCGAGTGGCACGAGAAGGACGGCCGTTGCGGCGGCGTCGTCGTCAAGCTGGATCGTCCCACGAGCGTCGTCCGGGTCCACGGTTCCAGGGACGATCTCCCGCGTCACGATGTTGCGGAAGGTGCGGTGAAGGCGCTGCTTGGCGTCCTCGTCGAGGCCCAGGTGACGGCAGATTCTGTTGGCAAGTTTGACGGACGTTGTGGGCATGGCGTGATCCTCTGAGGTCAGCCATGTCGTTATACCGTTGCAATCTCGACTCGTCGAGTCGTGTTGACGCAATGCGTCAATCTATGAGATGGCGTCGCCGTCCGGTTCTTCTTTCCAGAGTTCGTGCCGGGCAGCCGGGGATCGACGAACGCCCCCGAACAGTCCCGGCGGCCTGACTCGTCCTCGGCCGCCGGGGCTTCTCTTCTCAAAAAGCATTAGGAGCCGTCATGTCGACGAGCGAGAAGCTCACCGCGCTTGCAAAGATGAAATACGACGGTCAACAGATGCTCTATGAAGGCGCCGCGAAGGGATGGCCGATCGCTTTAACGCTTCTACTCGTGCGCATGGAAATGCAACACCGGGGACTGGTCGTTCCGGACGACCTAACGGCTTGGCTCTGGGACGGGCGAACGTCCGACCGGACGATCACGAACTTATCGAGTCCCACCGGTTCGTAATGTCGTATTGAAGCTAATCGGTACGGGAGACGGGTGCGATGAACAGTTCTGTTTGCGCACCTCCCCTGAGAGTCTGGGCTTGGGGCTGAGTATCTTTGGTCTCTAACAGCCCTCGCTGACTGAACGCGGCGATCGCCTCAACTACGTCAACAACGGGGAACTCCCTTCGCTCAGTTAAGATGCGAGCAACTTCACGCTCAACCGGCCCGGGAAGCATCACCTCTTTAGGAATTCGAGCATCAGCGTCTATAAACGCCTGCACTACGCGCCACCCTTCGTAAAACATCTGCATGAAGTCACCGTCGTGATGGAGAGGGCAGATGACGAGATTTTTACCGTCGTCCTTCCGAACTGCATCACTACGACCAGACCGTGTCGGAACGATTCCGATTCGAAGACCTTCGGCACCCTCTAAGTGGTTGGGATTGATCTTCACTGAAGTCGCAGCCCAACGGTCGCTTGAACCCAATCCTATAAAGAGATCGGTCTTCCAAAGACCACGTATCGAATGTGGTAGGGCTGGCCGAGTTCGACGATTTCTAAAGGCGCCAGCAATTGTGTTAAGATGCTTCTTCAGCTTCACGGGTCGACCGCGCTTGCCATACATAAGATGAGAGTCTTCGGTCAGAACATCGTCCGCAGTTGCAATAAGCTGCTGCGCACCTGACTTCTCTAGTCCAAACAATATCGATTGCGGGTCGCTTCCAGGAATATTGCAAAGCTTCGCCGCATCAAGAATTCGCTCATGCACCCGGGCGTCTCCCTGATTCATGGCTTCATGAACTGCGTACTCAAAACATATACCGCAGTCACCATCACCCTGACGATACAGCCTTGGAAGCATCTTGAGCTTAACTTGTTCGTATCCCCCCACTTCGGCCACAACATCAGCCTTCAGGGCATACAGGACGCCCTTCAAGATTGGTCTGACAACAGCCGTGAGCGCCAATACCTCATCTTCCACCGGATTAACTTGGTGCTCTTCCTGAACCCGCATGCGCCCAACACCCCTCATGTGTCACATTCTCCGAGAAAGTTTCTACTTGAGGTTTCAGCTTCCGACTAGACGGACACGCTAATCGGCGCGTGGAAGCGAGATATTGTCTACCGGCAATCAGCGACCGTCCAGCCATGTCGAACGCACTACGGACGGGCGCCTGGTCAGCATAACGGGCGTCGCCATCTCTTCGGTCCTCCGCTCCAGGTCGAACGACAGAAGCCGTCGAGCCGCGAAGGCGTAGACAAGACAGTCCAGTGCTTCCACCCGCCGGCCGGGAATGCGCTCGAACGCCCGGACGGGGTGGCCCCGCACGTAGCGCACGATCCGGCGCTCGCCGGCCAGTTGCTCGAACCATGTCTCGGACAGCCCACGAGAGAAGCGGATGGTGTGGCCGGCCGCCAATCGGTTCACCAGTTCATTCTTGATCGCGTCCACGCCCACCAGCATCAGCCGGATATCGCGCGCCTTCGACGGCTCGACGGCCTTGCGCTGGAAACCGGCCACGCCCTTGCCCGCGAACACCCGCCGGCCGGTGCGCGGCTTGCAGAAGCCATACACCGCATCAGTGTGACCGCCGGAGCCGGAGTCGACGATCGCGGCATCCACGCGCAGGAGGCCGCCGTTCGGATGCCGCCAGGACCGTTTCAGGAGGTCATCGACCTCGACCCACGTGTCGCCGTCCAGGGGCGAGCCCCATACGACCTCATGCTCCAGCACGAGCGCGTCGCCGTCTTTCGTCCAGCCGGTTGTTGTAACCTCCACGCGATCGTCCTGCACGTCGCACCCGGCCGTGACGACAAGAACCTCCGGCGGCATAGCGTCGAGCGCGAACGGCTCGGCACGGCTCGCTAACGCGCCATGGTCGATCCCGTCTTCCTCTTCACGCCAGGGCTGGCCCAGGAGTGTGTTGACGAACGTCTTGAGTGTCTGAGGGCTGCGCTTTGCCATCAGAAACTCGGCGGCGAGCTTCCCCCAGGCCGCGTTCGGCAGGAGCGACACGAGCGCGTTGAGGCGGTAGCCGTGATGCCCGACTACCTCCGGCCGCGTCGCGCGCCAGTGGCCAGCCGCGATCATGCTGGGCTTTTCAGTCTCGGGCACGAGAGCGTCGCAATGCGGGCAGCGAAATGCGGCTGTCTGGGGCCGGTCAGCCTCCCATTCGATCATGCTCCAGGTAAGTTCGGTGAACGTGCCGCACGCCGGGCACGGGACCTCGTAGATGCGCTGGTCGCTCGCGGCGTAGGCGCGGCAGATGCGGGACGTGGTTTCGTCCACGGGCGTCGAGCCCATGACGATCTTGCGGTCACCATAGGACAGCGTACGCCGCTCGGCCAGCAGCACCGGGTCGCCCTCGCCCTTCACATCAACTTCAAAGGCGTCCACTTCGTCCAGGAACAGCACGCGGGCCGTCCGGCCGCGAAGATTGCGCGGGGACCGTGCCGTCACGAGCGCAAGCGAGCCGCCGGGGAAGCGGCGCTCCAGCATGATATCGCGGCCCTGGGGGTCTTTGCTGATAACGGTTCGGAGCGCGGGGGACTCCGAAAACACGGGCTCGATGTTGCCCGTCATAAAGGTGCGCGAATCCGCGTCGGCCGGCAGGACGACAAGAATGCTCGCCGGGTCGTTTGCGGCGAAGTGACCGATGGCCGCCGTCAGCAATTGTGAGTAGCCGACGCGGACGGACTTGAGGACCGACACACGCTCCACGGTCGGGTCGCCGATCGAGTCGGCGATGGCGCGCTGGTGCGGCCACAGTCGCATCCGGCCGGGCTGGGCCGACAGGCTGGACGGTAGATGGACGTTCGCCTCGCACCAGTCGGACAGCGCGATCTTCTGGGGTGGCCGGAGAGCGGCGAAGGTCTCTTGGCGGAGGGCTTCAAGCATTGGAAAGCGTCTCCAGGGCAGCACGGATTTCGGCGTCCACCAGCCGGACGGTTGCGACGTCCACACCCTGCCCGGAGAGGCGGCCGGGGATGGCCAGCATTCCCGCCCGGATCGTATGGGCGATATCGGCCCATGCGGCGCGCACGTTCGCGACCTCCAAAAGCTCGCCCCTCAACTTCGCCGTCTGCAACTCGGCTTTGGCAGCGGTGGCGCGGGCGGCCCGTGCGCGGGCTTCGTTCAATTCGTCCGTCTTCCGCAGGGGGGCCTTTTTCGGAGACGACAGCGGCCCGCCGCCCAGCATGGCTTCAATGTCAGGATCGAACGTCGGCATCATCGGCACTTTCGATTCAAAATTTCTGAATGGAGGGAAGCCTTGCGGCTCTGCGCTCCCCCCGGTGGCCGCCCATTGGGGAGGACCCGAAGGCCGGGGAGCAGAGTCAGACAGGGGTAAGCTCGGGAGGGCTGCAACGTTGGACGGGAGCACGTCCATGCAGCAGCCAAGGGCAGGCGTAGCCCCGGCCGCCCCACGGCGGGGGTGCAGCCCTTACTACGTAGTAGTATAGGTCGCCGCGCGCGACGGCAGTGCAGGCGTCGCCGTGTGTCGCCGGGAGTCGCCGCGCTGTCGCCGCTTGGGTCGCCGCTTGGGTCGCCGGGCAGAGGGTCGCCGGGAGTCGCCGCCCTTGTTTTCCAGGCGTCGCCGCTAGTCGCCGGGCGTCGCCAGCCGGTCGCCGTCGTTGTGGGTCGCCGCATGTCGCCGCCGCCCCTCATCACGCCCGCTCGACGTGATAGCGCGTGTGGCCGCCGGACTTATGCTCGCCCGTGCGGATGGTGCCGTTAGCGTAGAGCGTGTCCATCGCCACCTGAAAGTCGCGTTGCTTGAGTCCTTCGCAGTCGCGGCGCTTGGCGAAGATGATTGGGGCGGATGTGCTCGTCCCCGATTTCGGCGTCACATGCCCGCGCCGCTCGCTCGCCATAGCGTCGAGGAGTTTGAGGAACACACGACGCGCCTTCTCCTCGCGTGTCTCGGCCGGCTGATCTTCCGCGAAGACGTCTTGGGCGACGAACTTGCCCTTAACCCACTTAAGCGGCACTTCCCCGCCGGCCTGTGCGTAGTTCGTCTTCATCGTGCGCAACACTCGGGCATCCGCATCGACTTCCACGCCGTCGTCGCCCTTCACCCGCTCCAGGTAGAGGCGCGAGCGCACGGCGTTGTTCCAGGCCCGCGCGCCGGCCTGTCCGCTTCCGTCGCTCATGCCCGATTGCGACGGGTGCGCCAGAAGCAGGATGGTGCAGTCGTGATGGACGGCGAGCCCGCGCAACATGTTGATGAACGCGCGGGCGAGCGCCGGATCGTTCTGGTTGCCGTCGAAGAAGTCATAGAGCGTGTCGAGCACGACGACGGCCGGCCGGTGCTGCACAATGTCGTTCACCAGCGCGTCGAAGCGGACGGTCGGCTTCAACTTGCCGGTCTTGGGGTCGGCGCGCGCGAGCACACAATCCTCGCCCACCACGGAACGCGCCAGGAGGTCGGCGAGTCCGGCCGTCGTTCCCACGATGGAAAGAACGCGACGGTGCAACTCGGCTTGTTCGTCTTCGGCCGACAGGAACAGCACCTTCCCACGCCGGCTGGGCGTGCGGCCGATCCACTGCCCGTCGTCCGCAACCGCGACGGCGAGTTGAAGCGCCAGAAGGCTTTTGCCGGTGCCTCCATCGCCATAGAGCGTCGTCACGTTCCGATGCGGAATCATGTCCGGCACGGCCCACTCGCGCGCGGGCGGCGTCCCCGTCCACGTCGTCACGGGCTCGAATCCGAACGACGCCTTCGGGGTGGCCGGCTTGTTCTCGACCTCCGGCTCTTCCTCGAAGTCGTCGTCCCAATCCCGAACCGGCGGCTTCCAGCCATCTTCACGGGCGAAGCGCAGCACGGTTGCGCCGGTCGAACCGTGCCGGTGGATTGATCCCCAAGCGGCCACGGTCGCATCGGGATCATAGCTCGCGTGCGGCTGCGACCATTCATCGAACAAGGCGAGACCTTCCGCGCTGCCGTCCGTCTCGTGGTGGATCGCAACGGCGAAGCGGAACCAGTCGGCACGATCGGCAAAGCGTTCGTCGTTCTGGACGATACGGACGGCCGCCGCAAAGTCTTCTAGCGACAAGCCGGTTTTCTCGCCGCACGACAGCCTACGATCGCTTTGACGCGCCGCCGGCCAGACCTCCAACAAGTTAGGCAAGCGGTCGATGTACTCACCATCCAGAAGCACGACCTCTGACTTTGCTTTCCCAACGTTGCCGAAAAAGAACGCCTGCGAGAGGTTGAAGCTCGCCCGGTCCAATTCCACGCCCAGGACGCCGTTTAGTTTGGCAACGAGGCTGGCGTGATCGGTCGGGGACAGTTCCCCCGACGTAGGTGCGAACACCCGCCACTTCGGCACAGTTTCGGTGGAGCTAGGCGTCGCGCATAGAAGCGCGCCGAGACCGGCCGCCTGAAGGCGCTGGTATGCTACCGCGATTGTCACCACACCGGCATCATAGTCCGCCGCCACGCCCGTGACGGATCGCATGTTCGCATCAGAACGATTGCCGGAGAACGTCGCGAGTTTCACGAGCGGCAGTTCACTCTTTGAGGGAGCCGTCGTTCGCATCATGAGATCGGCGAGTTCGCGCAGGCTCATGTGGTGGCGCTCGCCACGAAACCCCGTAAGGTCGGGGAAGATCGTCATGGCGATTTGACAATCCAAAAGGGTGTCCCGAGCGGCGCCCAGCAACGCCTCAATATCCGCGTCGAACGCGATTGCAGGATGAACCAGTTTCAGGTTAACTCGTTGTGTCATTGGGTGTGCCGCCCTTGGCTTGATCCTGGAAATTGCGCCGCTCCGATTCGCACTCGGGGCGGCGTTTCGATTCCAAGCCTAGCCTATGGAGGGACCCAAATGTTGCTACACATTTTGCTGCACATTATGCAGCACGAGTTCAGACTAACTGTCTGATATTGCTGGCGTTCTTTAATGTAGTGGCGGACCCTCCCTCCGCCAGTTTAGTCATCTAAGCTATTGCATTTGTTATAGAAAATTGATCGCCCCGTGATCGATCCCCACTTCTTTCCCCACTGCAATCGCTTGCTGTTCGTGCTCGTCCGACAACGTCCTTACACGTTCGCTTCGCGCCGTTATGAACGGAAGAGTTCTTCTCGATAGTCGGTGGGCACGTAGCTGAAGCTAGCCAGATGGAGCTTCGGTAGTTAGATGCTTCGATACATATCCGTATACCGCTCAGGCTCTCGCTACTCAGCGGAAGTCCCTCGCCTTCACCCGGATCTCATCGATATGCTCGTAGGGGTCGGCCATGTCTTTGGCCGGCGGCATGCGAGGAGACGGAACCTGGGCATAGGTGATCGCGGCGATACTCGCGTCGTCGGTTCGGACGTCTACCCCCTTTTCCACCCGTCCGCGTCGCCCAACGCTGGCGAACTCGCCCGACAGGTCGGTGAGCTGGTGCGCGACGAGATGCACGACCTCGCCCTCGCGCTGGATGCGGCCCCGCACGCCCATCATGCCGGCGCCCAGCACCGTGCGCCGGTTCGCCTCGAAGGTCTTCGTCCACACAACGAGGTTCGCCACCCCCGTCTCGTCCTCGATCGTGATGAACATGACGCCCTTGGCCGAACCCGGCCGCTGGCGCACGAGCACGATGCCGCCGACCTCGACCCAGCGCCGGTCGCGCGACGCTTGCGCCTCGGCGCAGGTCACGAAGCCGCGCCGCTTCAGCTCGCCCCGCAGGAAGCTGACCGGATGGGCGCGTAGCGACAGGCCGACATGGCCGTAGTCCTCGACGACCTCGCCCCCTTCCGGCATGGCGCGCAGATGGACCACCGGCTCCTGTGCTTCCGGCACCGTCTGCCCTTCCCGCTCGGCGGCTGCCTGGAACAGCGGCAGCGGCTCGTCGCGCAGTCCCTTGATCGCCCAAAGCGCGTCGCGTCGTGACAGGTCGAGGCCGTCGCGGAAGGCGTCCGCCTCAGCGAGTCGCTCCAGAGAGGCGGTTGGCATGCGCACCCGTTGCCAGAGATCGTCGAGCGAGGCGTATGCGCCGTTGCTGCGCTCGGCGAGCAGGTGGGCGGCGTCCGCATTCGGCAGGCCCTTCACCATGCGCAGGCCGAGGCGCACGGCGAAGCGCCCGTCGTCGTCCGGGTCCAAGCCGTCGCCGTCCACCTGCCCGTTTATCCCGCTCGCCCGCTTCGGCTCCAGCGTGCAGTCCCATCGGCTCGCGTTCACGCAGATCGGCCGCACCTCGATCCCGTGGTCCTGCGCGTCCCGCACGATCTGCGCCGGCGCATAGAAGCCCATCGGCTGCGAGTTCAGGAGCGCCGCGCAGAACACGTCCGGGTGCCAACACTTCAGCCAACTGGAGGCGTAGGCGATCAGCGCGAAGGAGGCGGCGTGGCTTTCCGGGAAGCCGTAGGAGCCAAACCCTTCTAACTGTCGGAACGTCCGCTCGGCGAACTCTTGTTCGTAGCCGTTCGCCACCATCCCCTGCACGAGCTTGTCGCGGAAGTGGCTGACGCCGCCGGTGAACTTGAACGTCGCCATAGCCCGGCGGAGCTGGTCGGCCTCGCCCGGCGTGAAGCCAGCGCAGTCGATCGCAACGCGCATCGCCTGCTCCTGGAACAGCGGCACGCCCAGCGTCTTGCCGAGCACGCGTTCCAGCTCGGGCTTGGGGTACACGACGTCCTCCCGGCCTTCCCGCCTTCGCAGGTAGGGATGCACCATGTCGCCCTGGATCGGTCCAGGACGCACGATCGCGACCTCGATCACAAGATCGTAGAAGGTGCGCGGGCGCATGCGCGGCAGCATGGCCATCTGCGCTCGGCTCTCGATCTGGAACGTGCCGAGCGTGTCGGCCCGTCGGATCATGGCGTAGGTGCGCGGGTCCTCGGCGGGAATGGTCGACAGATCGAGGTCGATGCCCTTGTGGTCGCGCAGGAGGTCCAGGCCCCGGCGCATGGCCGACAGCATGCCCAATGCTAGGACGTCGACCTTCATGAACTTCAGCGCATCGATGTCATCCTTGTCCCATTCGATCACCTGCCGGTTCGCCATAGCCGCCGGTTCGATCGGGACCAGCTCGTCCAAGCGGTCGCGGGTGAGCACGAAGCCGCCAGGGTGCTGCGACAGGTGACGGGGGAAGCCGACGAGCTGCCCGGCCAGCTCCAAGGCCAGCCGAAGTCGCCGGTCGCCGAGGTTCAGGTTGATCGAGGTGGCGTGCGCCTCGCTGATGTCCTCGGACCAGCCCCAGACTTGGGCTGAGAGCGTCTTGGTCAGATCCTCCGGCAGGCCCAGCGCCTTGCCGACGTCGCGCAGGGCGCCTTTGGCCCGGTAGCGGATGACCGTCGAGCACAGCGCGGCCTTGTCCCGCCCATAGGTGTCGTAGACCCACTGGATGACCTCTTCCCGCCGCTCGTGCTCGAAGTCGACGTCGATGTCGGGCGGCTCGCGGCGCTCCTCGGACACGAAGCGCTCGAACAGGAGGTCGTTGCGGTCGGGGTCGATCGAGGTGACGCCCAGCACGAAGCAGACGGCCGAGTTGGCCGCCGACCCTCGACCCTGGCACAGAATGCCCCGGCGCCGCGCCTCGCGCACGATCGCGTTCACGGTCAGGAAGTACGGGGCGTACTCCATGCGCTGGATGAGGGTGAGTTCGTGATGCAGGTTCGCCTGCACCGATGGTGGCAGTCCTTCGGGGTAGCGCTCCGCCGCCCCTTCCCAGGTCAGCTTCTCCAACGCCTCTTGCGGGGTGAGGTCCGGGAACTGGCGCTCTTCCGGATACTGGTAGGCCAGCTCGGCGAGCGAGAAGCGGCAGCGCGCGACGATCTCGCGCGTGCGGGCCAGCGCCTCCGGGTAGCGCCCGAACAGGCGGTGCATCTCTTCCGGCGGCTTCAGGTAGCGGTCGGCGTGGCGTTCGCGGCGGAAGCCCGCCTCGTCGATCGTGACGCCGTGCCGGATGCAGGTGACGACGTCCTGCAAGATGCGCCGGCCCGGCTCGTGGAACAGGACGTCGTTGGTGACGACGGCCCGGACGCCGGAGCGGGTCGCCATGTTGGACAGGTCGTGCAGGCGGAGCTGGTCGTTCGGTCGGCGGCGCAGCGTCAGCGCCATGTAGGATCGGTCGCCAAAGCTTGAGCGCAGGCGACGGAGCTGGCGCCCGAGGTCCTCGTCCGCCTCGTTCGGGACGAGGACGGCGAGCAGCCCCTCCCCGTGCGCGACGAGGTCGTCCCACGACAGCACGCAGCGTGCCTTCCCGCCCCGCGACTTGCCGAGCGTCAGAAGGCGGCACAGGCGCGAGTAGGCTGCCCGGTCGGTCGGGTAGACGAGGACGGGCAGCGCGTCGGTGAGGTCCAGACGGCATCCGACCACCGCCCTGAGGTTCGTGGTCTTGGCCGCCTCGTGCGCCCGGACGATCCCGGCGAGCGAGTTGCGGTCGACGACGGCCAGCGCCTCGATGCCCATGACGCTGGCGGTGGCGAACAGCTCCTCGCAGGACGAGGCTCCGCGCAGGAACGAGAAATGCGAGGTGACCTGAAGTTCGGCGTAGCGCGGCGGAACGGTACTGTCAGGCATGGAGCCGCATCACCTGGAGTGGCTCTCGTTCAACCGAAGTGCCTCTCGTTCATCCGAAGATCCCGTGCAGGAACCAGCGGTGCGAGCCGGTCTCGGCATGCTCGCCGTCGCCCGAGCGGTAGATCCAGTAGCGCTCGCCGCCCTCGTCCTCGACGCGGAAGTAGTCGCGAACCGTCGCCAGCTCCGCCTCACGCTTCCACCATTCCCCGAACACGCGCTCGGGGCCGTCGGCGCGGCGAACCCGTCGGCGCGAGCCGCGCCACGTGAACGAGACCGGCGGGTGGTCTGGCAGAAGCGCCACCGTGTCGATGACCTCGGGACAAGGCAGCAGGCGGGCCGGCCGAGGCCAGTGGTCGTCCCAGGATGCACCGTCATCGAGGCTGAGTGGCTCGACGCGCTTGACCGAGCGCTCTGGAACGTCGCTGGCGACGGGCGCGAAGCGGTAGAGGCGCCGTTCACCGACGCGGTTGGCTAGGACGTCAATCAGATCGGCGATGTCGGCTGCCGCCCCATTCTCCCCCTCGCCGTCGCCCTCGATCAGGCTGGCCGCCATCTGCGTCGCACCCAGCGGATCGATCATGGTGGCGGCGAGCGTCATGACCTCGACGCCGAAGCCGGGATCCACGGACTCGATGCGGTCGCACAGGAGCCGCGTCAGGCGCTTGGCGTCCCGGTCCGGCCGCGACGTGCCGATGCGCACCGCCTCCCAGCGGTTGTCGACCCGTCCGAACAGGAGGTCGAGGCGACGGGCGCCGACATGCCGACGCTCAAGTGCCTCGACCAGGGCGTCGACCAGCTTGCCCGTGTAGCGCCGCAGTGTCTCGGGCGCGCCGATGGGTTCGGCGAACACGCGCCGCACCTCGACGAGGTCGGGCGATCGCACCGGATCGATCGGCTCGGGCAGAACACCGAAGGCCTGATCGAGGCGGCGGGCGAGTTGCGGACCGAAGCGAAGGGTCAGCGGGGCCCGTGGTTGGTCGGCCGCGTCACCCACCGTCGCCATGCCGAGAACGCGCAGATCCATGAGGAGCGCGTCGTCGAGGCGGAGGGCGGCCAGCGGCAGGTGGGCGAGCGCCGGCTCGGCCTCGCCGGGTGCGACGATCGCCATGCTGGCACCGGCGTAGCGTGCCGCGGCATGGGCGGCGCCCCACGTGTCCGCGACCGCAGCCCGTGCTTCCAGCCCGGACGAAGCGAAGCGGTCGACGAGACCGCGCAACAACTCCTCCTCGCCGCCGTGCAGGTGGTCGGTGCCGGTCACCTCGATCACCAGCCCGTCCGGTGGGTCGGCGGCAACCACGGGAGAGAAGCGCAGCGCCCATATGGCGAGACGGTCAAAGGCGTCAGCGTCCCCCACCGGGTCGGCTTCCAGAACGGCGAGCCCTGGCACGAGCGCCTGCGCCTTCGCGGCCGGCATGCCAATGTGCAGCCCTGCCTGCTGCGCCAGCGCATCCAGCGCCACGACCGAGCGCCGGTTGCCCGACCGTCCGACCAGCACCAGCGGCACGTCAGCGGCGGGCGCGCTGCCCGGCGACTTGCGGCGAAGCCGATCGGTTGGCCAACGGGGCAGAAAGAGCGATACGACCCGACCCATCGGTGGCCTCCACTTCGAAGTCAGCACTCTCGCCGGCCCGGCAACGGATGAGTTCCAAAAGCCAGCGCGCACGGCCCAGGCCCGGCGTCGGCAAAGCGCCCGATGACAGGACCGAGACGCGCCAGCGCGTGACGGAAGCCGTCGGCTGCCCGAAGTCGGCAGCCTCCGGCTGACGCCGCCAGCGCCGGACCGCCAAACCCAGCGTCCCCGCCCCTTCTGCGGCGAGCTGGAGGCGACGCGACGCGGTCATCGACAGTTTGGCGACCTCGGCCACCACCGCGCCGATACCGCGGTGCCGCAGCCCTTCCTCGAAGCACGCCAGCAGCGTCGCCTCGTCGGACAGCTCGGCATGGATGACGCGGCCCGGCGGCAGACCGGCCTGCGCGAGCGCGGGAGCAAACAGGTCCTGGCGCGTCACGCACCAGAGCACCTGCCCCTGTGTGCGCGCCGCGATGCCGGCGACGAAGAGCGAGGCCGCTGCTCCGTCCACCGCACCGTAACCACCGCCCGCCACCTCGTGCAGGGCGCCCATCAGCAACCCGCCGCCCGGCAACCGCCGGTCGATCTCCGGCACGCCGAAGGGCAGCGTCAGGCGGTTCAGCGCGGAGCGTCCCTCTAGCGAGCGGACGCGCTCGCGCAAGGCCGCCAGTTGGGGTTGGTCCAGGGGTGACGGCATGGGACGATGCGGGATCGGTCAGATGGTTTGGCGCCGACGGACCCGAATCGGTCAGCCGATCCGTTCACTATCTGTTCTCGAACCCGGACAGGTCAACCTACGCCCGCCCACCTGTGGACGACATGTGGGTAACCGGCCGCACCGCCTTGCCACTATGGTGAGGCACGGCCACCTCTCGTCCTACCCGACCCGGAGACGACGATGCCCGCCAAGACGCTCTTCATCGTGCAACTGTTCGAGCGCAGCGGGAAGCGCCTGATTGGCGGCCGGGCGCTCGACTTCCGCACAGCGGACGAGGCGGTGGCAAGGGCCGAGCGAGCATCGCAAACCGCAGTCGGAGTGGTCGCGATCCAGCATACGGTCGATACCGACACGGGTGAGGTGCTGGAGGAGCCGGTCGTGCTCAGCCGCTTTGGCGAGGTGCCGGCCGAGTTCCGAGAAGAGTGATCGGCGGGACCAAACGTTCGATCGCATTATGAATGGGTTCTGCTTTGCGCCCATCTCAGTCGTTCAAATCAATCTCGTCAGTCCCCGAAAGCTGCCATTTTCGTGCATCGTCACAGCGCTTGCTTTCCTGCAAGCCAATGGCTTTGCCACACTGCGGAATGGATCGGGACCGTCGCGTCGGGACCGTCATGATCTGGCAGCGGCAACCACCGCGTGTTAACCGTTCCCTGAATGTTCCACATGATGTGACGCCGAATCACAACGGTCACCCGCGAACAGCCGGTCCCGGGTGTAGGTTCGACGCTACCGAACACCATCGAAGGGTCGGAATGCCGGATCAGGTCGTCGCAGTTGCAATCCATCATTTGTCTCGAAACGGCAGCGGAGCCTATGAGGTTCGGCCCGGCAACGGGGACCTAGCGATTGGACGGACGGTAACGCGCCTCATCGATGAGCTGCACTCGCTCTACAAGCGGAAAGCTTCGAAGGGGTACGGAAGATTCTCAGACGACGCTGTCAACTTCCCCACTTCCACGAACCTTCGATCCTACGTCGCCAAAGCGTTGTCGTTCGAGGATACGACGATCGCGATGATGGGAACCTTGGCGAAGGAGGCCGGAGCGAGAACCGGCTCCACCGGCGGGCACGTCTTCTTCGCCCACTTCGAACGGGACAACTACCAGTACGTGCTAATCGCGATCGTGACCGATAAGATCAGCGCGGCCCTGACGACTGACGCCGATCTGGAGGAGGTCCGACACCTTGACGTTGAAGGTTTTCGGTTCGCGGGTCGAGTTGACCTTACGACGTGGGCTAGCAGAGAAGGACGATACGTCAGTTTCTTGAAGGGCAAAGGTCAGGTCGCGGAATACTTTCGCGAGTTCCTTGGTTGCGATACCACGATCGAGAGCGTGGTCGAAACGCGCAACCTCGTCGAGGCGCTGAAGGCGTTCACCGAGACCCGCGAGCTCGATCGCGAGGCGAGGCGCGCATTCTTGGATCGCGCACTTGAGATCTGCGATCGAGATGCTCGTGCCAACAAGGCTCTCGACTTCACGACGCTCGCGAACGAGCTGCATCCGGAAGATCCGGTCGCACTTCTCGACATCTTGGCCGATCCTGGGCGTTCGCTGAGCGACGGGTTCGTTGCAGATCGACGATCCTTGAAGGGTCTGGCCAACTTCAAGAAGAAAACCCGGAACTGGTCGGTCGAGTTCGAGCGAAAGGCGCTGCATGAAGGCAAGGTGAGCTTCGACCCCGAGACCAACGCCATTACGCTGTACGAGGTCCCGGACGATCTAAGGAACGCCCTGATCGAGGAAGTCCCAGGTGACTAGCAACGGCCTCGGCTGGAGCGAACTCCTTCATCTCTATCGCAACGCTCGCTGGATTGAGGACGACGATGCGGATGTGACGGTCGTCGATCGGAACCTTCTCGATACGCTTCGCCTCATCGAGACGTCCGACCGGGCGGCTCTAGAGTCAGACATCGTTCCACTAGCTTCCATAGAGACGGTCTCCATCGGAGCGATCGTTCGAATGCGCATCGGTGCGCCTCAATGGCGGCTCGGTACGCTCGCTAGGGACTGGGATGCCCTGTTGCGCTTCCCGCTGTCTCGCGTCAAGGAACGCCCCGAATACTATCTGACGTCCGACGGCACGCACGGGGGAACGACGCCTCCAAGCGAGCCGATGCTGCGTTACCGCGCGATGTTGCGGTTCGTTGAACTGGTGGGCCGAGCGGCCCTCTTCTGCGACTGGCCGAACGCCAGGATCGTCTTCTTCGACAAACATCGTATCGACCTGCCGGTCACGTACGAGTGGAAGGATGTCCTTCGTCTCGACATGAAGGAGCTCGATCTTCTTGAAACGACCTTGGCTGGCGACGTGCATGCCGATCAGAGATTGGCGATCCTAGCCGATGCGGTTACCAGTCTCGTCGACGGTCGTCCGACGAAGGATCGCTTCCGTTATCTCGTCCAGAACGTCGGTGAACTGGCACAAAAGGTCGTCGACGGATATCGGCTCTTCGCGGCCAGTTTCTCCTACTCGAAGATCCGAACGGAGGTCGACAAGGGCGTATCCGAGTACGTCGGTCGAATCCATAAAACCTTCGCCGACATCCAGGGGCAGTTGCTGGGGTTGCCGGTCGCGACTGTGGTCGTCGCGACCCAGCTTAAACCCGTCCGATCCTGCACGC
Source organism: Aureimonas sp. AU4 (assembly GCF_001463765.1). Lineage (GTDB taxonomy): Bacteria > Pseudomonadota > Alphaproteobacteria > Rhizobiales > Rhizobiaceae > Aureimonas. The sequence goes on from NZ_BBWK01000082.1 coordinate 25,450, forward strand.
TTGAGGCGTTCTCCAATACGGCGGTTCTTGCGGGCGCGTTGCTGTTCTGCGTGCTGCTGCTGGCGTCCTGCGTGAACCAATGGTTCACGTTGCGATCCATACGGGGCGAGATCGACGAACAGAGGCGTCGCCTCGTGACCGAATTTAGGGAGATCGAAGATCTCTTCGCACCGTCGTTCCAGGCCCTTCGAACGCGGATAGGCTGGCATCGTGCCGCTCTCGTAGCAATCGCCGCGATAACCGTGGTGAGCAGCGGGTTCGCGTACTACGCATTCGCAATCGCTGGTGGCAGCCAAGCTTGGCGATGCATGGGAAGCGGCCTATTCAGCCTATGAATCTGATCGGGATCATATGAAGTCGGCAGTCATCTTATGCCGTGTGACCTAAAGCCATAGCGAAGGTTGTTGCGGAACAGCCGCTTCCAAGCATTTTGGGCAGCCGTTCCATCAACTGGGCCGGGTGGAAACCGGTCGGTCCGCTTCCGGACGAGCGGGGCTAGTATCTGCCTTTCCCGCCGTCCAAATTTCATTCGGCTCGTGTTCAAGAGAACGGCAAGACGACGATCAGCATGCTGTCAGCAGGTGTGCACAGGCGAGTTGTGAACTCGTTCGCGGGGGCCACCCGATAACGGCCTTAGGG
>NZ_BBWK01000083.1 GCF_001463765.1 Aureimonas sp. AU4
TCGTCTCCGTCTCGCCCGCATCCACGTTGTTGTAGTGGATCTCGTCGGTATCCTTGGCATCGACGTTGTTGTAGTGGACCGTCTCCGTCTCGCCCGTGTCCACGTTGTTGTAGTGGATCTCGTCGGTGTCCTTGGCTTCCTGGCGGATTTCGACCTGCTGGCGCGCCGAGCCGATCTGGATTCCTGAACCCGCCGGTTTCGCGTCCGCGAACTTCGACTTCATCCACCCGACCGTCGCATCGGAATGGGACGGCTGGGTCGTGCTGCCGTCACCGCGCTGCGTCACGACCGACGACGACGCTCCGGTGCTTCCGCCGACCCCGTTCGTGTTCGGCACGGACATGCGGCCGGTCCCGGTCGCGCCATTGCTCTTGGCCTCGTCCGGGCCGAGGCTCGTGCGCAGGAATGGAAGCGATCCACCGACGCCGGGAAGGTTCACCATGACAAACGGTCTCCAGTCGATGGGCGGCTCAGCCGCGGATGAGGAAATGGCTTCCGGTCGCAAGATCGGGCTTGGGCGGAACCGGCCCGGCGGCCAGCTCGCGGCCGGTTGCCCCGTTCCAGACCGCGGCGACGGCCAGGAAGCCCGCGATGCGGTCGCGCAGGCCGTTCGCGTCGAGCACGGTGAGATCGAGGCGCTCGCACAGGACCACCCTTTGACGGGCCGGATCGACCGCCAGGCGGGCGGCATCGGTCGCCGTACCGAGGTAGTTCGCCGTCATGAGCTGGAGAAGCGTCGGGGTGTCCGGAAGCGTACCCAGGCTCGTCAGCAGCGTGACGAGTTCGAGATGGCGACGGTCGACCGCGACGAAGCCGACCGGCGTCCCGTCGAAGACGATCTCGAAATGGTCGCCGGCACCCAGCGCCAGATCGGGCTGCCCGGTCATGTCCCGAAGAACGTCGATCGCCTGATGGATATCGTGCACGAGGACACCTGAGCTCGGGGACGCGAACGCCGGCGCACCATGGACAGGTTCCGGCCTTGGAGCGGTCTAGCGCGCATCGGGACCGGGAATTGTGTCGTATGTCACAGATCCCAGCCGGGGAAACGGCCGGCGGGCATGACGTCGAAGCGCGGCCCGACCGGCATCCCCGGACTCTCGCATGCGCCGACCGCCGACATGACGCCGGGGCGCTCCGGGCCGTTGCCGACCGCAAGGCATGACCCGGGGGTGGAGGCCGCCCTCGCGGAAGAACGCCCTCACAGATCCAGCGTCGCCAGGACCGGCACGTGGTCGGAGGGCTGCGGCCAGCCGCGCGCCGCGCGCAGGATGCGCACGTCGGACAGGTGCGGCTCGAGGTCGGGCGAGCTCCAGATGTGGTCGAGCCGGCGGCCCTTGTCGGCGGCATCCCAGTCCTTCGCCCGGTAGCTCCACCACGTGTAGAGCTTGGAGGGCTCGGGGATGTGGCGGCGCAGGAGGTCGCGCCACTCGCCGTCCCGGATGATGGCGAGCATCTCCTCGGTCTCGACCGGCGTGTGCGAGACGATCTTGAGGAGCTGCTTGTGGCTCCAGACGTCGTGCTCGAGGGGAGCCACGTTGAGGTCGCCGACGAGGATCGAGGAGACGCCCTCCTCTTCCCGCGCGCGCATTGCGCGCATCTCGGCCATGAAGCGCAGCTTGTGATCGAACTTCGGGTTGACCAGCGGGTCCGGCTCGTCGCCGCCCGCCGGGACGTAGAGGTTGTGGACGCGGATGCGCCGCTCGGCCACGCGCAGCGTCAGCGCGAGGTGCCGCGAGTCGCCCACTTGGCAGAAGTCGCGCCGCTCCTCGTTGTCGAAGGGATGGCGCGAGATGGTGGCGACGCCATGGTAGCCCTTCTGGCCATGGATCGCGACATGCGGATAGCCCGCCGCGTGGAAGGCCTCGATCGGGAAGAGCTCGTTCGGGCACTTCGTCTCCTGCAGGCACAGGACGTCGGGCGCTTCCTCGGCAAGGAGCCGCTGGACGATGGGCAGCCGCAGGCGCACCGAGTTGATGTTCCAGGTCGCGATCGTGAAGGGCATGGAGGTCGGCGTCCAGGCAGGGTCGGTCGCGCCGCTTATGGGGGACGCCCCCGCGCCCCGCAAGGCGCACGCACGGGATCGTCCAGGCCCCTCGCGCGTTGACCGCACGAGACGGGAACGGGGATCATCCAGACGTGTTCGAAGGCTTCGAGACGCGCATCGTGCCGGGCGCGGGCGCCGACATCTTCTGCCGCATCGCCGGCTCCGGCCCCCCGCTCCTTCTTCTCCATGGCTATCCGCAGACCAGCGCCATGTGGGCGGGAATCGCACCCCGGCTCGCCGAGCGTTTCACGGTGGTGGTGGCCGACCTTCGCGGCTACGGCCAGTCCTCGGCCCCGGACTCGCGCGGCGGCGAGCACTATGCCAAGCGCTCCATGGGCAACGACATGGTCGCCGCGATGCGCGAGCTCGGGCACGAGCGTTTCCGCCTCGCCGGCCACGACCGGGGCGGGCGCGTCGCCTACCGCATGGCGCTCGACCATCCGGAGGCCGTGGAACGGCTCGCCGTCCTCGACATCGTGCCGACCGTCGCGATGTGGGAGCGCCTCGACGCGGCCGGCGCCCTGTCGAGCTACCATTGGGCGTTTCTGGCGCAGCCCAACCCCCTGCCCGAGCGCCTGATCGGCGCGGACCCGGTCTTCTATCTCGACCATACGCTGGCAAGATGGACCGCGAGCCGTTCCACGAGCGCCTTCTCGCCGGACGCGCTCACCGAGTACCGCCGCGCCTTCAACCGGCCGGAAGCGATCCACGCGGCCTGCGAGGACTACCGGGCGGGCGCCACGATCGACCGCGCGCACGACGGGGCCGACCGGGAGGCGAGCCGGCGCATCGCGGCGCCCATGCTGCTGGTCTGGGGTGCGGAGGGAACGCCCGCCAAGGGCGGCGACCCTGTGGATGCGTGGCGCGGCTGGGTCGCGGGCGAGATGACCGGCACGCAGGTTCCGGGCGGCCACTTCGTCGTGGAGGAGGCGCCCGAGGAGACGCTGGCCGCGCTTCTCGCCTTCTTCGCGGATTGAGGTCTCGAGTGTCGCGGCCGTAGCGACGCCAAGACCGCCGCCATAGACCCCAATGCCGACGACCCGCACCGGAGAGCCGGGCGCTCGATGTCGCGGCGCTGCCGGCATTTCGCAAAGGCCAAAGCGCGCGGGTGGAAGCCGCAACCGCAGCAGGCCGCCTCACCGGCGGCGCGTCGCACCTCATGGCTCAGGAAGACGCAGGCCGAAAGCGTCGGCGGCAGGAGAAGAAGGGCGAGACGGGCGCGGTACCTTCATGCTCCCTCGCCGAGCGAGAGGGCGGTAGGCGACGTTTCACGTGAAACGCTTCCCCGCGCCCGATCGCACCCTGCCTACTTGTTGCCGGTCTGGCCCGTCGCGATGCGGCTGTAGGGGATCGAGAACTGGTCCTTGTCCACGCTCGCCCCGTCCTGGACGTTGTAGATCATGACGGTCGTGTCCTTGCCCTGCGCGTCGCGGATCGTCCACTGGCGCAGGTCGTAGGTGGAGGGATCGAACATCATGGTGATGCGCGACGAGCCGAAGATCGACTTGTCGCCCATCACGATCGTGGTGAGGTCGGGCCCTTCCTTCACGCTCTGGATGTTGGCGCCCGACAGGTCGATGCGCTGATCCAGAAGCAGCTTGAGAGGCGTTTTGGACAGCGGGTAGAGGTCCCAGGTGTTGAGCTTGCGGTTGTTCACCGCGACCTGCGAGCCGTCCGCGATCACGCGCACGGGCGTGCCCTTGTAGTCGAAGCGGATGCGGCCCGGGCGCTCCAGCGCGAAGGTGCCCTCGCTCTGGTTGCCGGCGGCGTCGAACTGCACGAACTCGCCGCGCATCGACTTCACGGAGGAGAAGTGGTCGGCGACGCGCTGGGCGACCGCGCCGGCGGCCTGCGCCCGGGCCATCGTGGGGGCGCCGAGCGTCGTGCCGGCCAGAAGGGCGAGGGAGAGAAGTGCGCCCGCGATGCGTGGGGTGGTCATGGTGGTCGGTCCTCGAATGGCGGTCAGGGCCGGAATGCGGCCTCAAGGGGTCGGGTTGCATATAGGAAGCCGACCCGGCCCCATTGCGGCAATGCGCATGAAATCGTCGTCAGAATGCCCGAGACACCCTGACGCCGGCCTGAACGCGGCGCCCCCGGCCTCCGCCCTTTCGCGCGGCCCCCTCACCCGGAGCCGATCCGGCGTCACCCGGGGTGCGGCGGCACGGGTGGATGGCTGCCTGCCCCTCTTGCAACCCACTTCGCCGACGCTGCTCTTGCCGCATCCGGTCGGGATCGATCACACAGTCCGGTCGGTATCATTCCGTAACAGGAACGGCCGTTCGTCCGGAACGCCGGTCAGTAGCCCATGCGCCCCGAGAGGCGGGCGGCGACAGCGGTCAGCGCGGCGCTGACGCCTGCCGGAACCACAAGGTCGATGCCGATGCCGTGCTGCGTGGCGGCGCCCGCGATCATCAGCGCTCGCAGCGCGTCGCCCCGGTAGGTGAGAGGGTTCAGCCTCGCCGCCGCCTGCAGCCACCCGGGCATCAGCGTCACGGAATAAAGGGCGCTGCTCGCGAAGAAGATCGGCATGGTCAGCAACTGCCCGATGCCCATGAACCGCTCCCGGCTCTTCATGAGGCAGGCGATGCTCAGCGACAGCATCGCGTAGAGCGCGGCTCCCCGCCCGATCGTCAGGACGACGCCGAGGACATGGAGGGGCGCGAGGCTGAGGTGGACGCCCAGCAGGTAGGCCGCCGCATAGACGACCGGTGCCTGCGCGAGCGCCCGCAGGCCCGCCGTCGCCCGTTTCCCAAGACGAGGGCCGAGCGCGGGGCGGGGCTGGCGAGTTAGCGCTGGACGACACCGAGGTCCCGCTCCCAGATGGCGCCGATGCGGTAGAAGATGGCGACGAAGAGGACGCTCCGGGACAGGATGCCCGGCGCCAGGACGTCGCGGTAGGACAGGCCCACCGGCTGGATCCCGCGCACGCGCGCCATGACATCGCCGAACAGGAGAAGCCGGATCAGCGGCTGGACCGAGCGGGTGGCCAGCTCCAGCGGATCGTGGCGCAGCTTGTGGGCCTCCGCCGCGGCGACGGCCCAGGCCGCGAGCCAGGCGGACGCCACCGGCCAGACCGGTCCGGCTTCATCCGTGTTCGCGAGCGGCCTGCCGTTCCCTGCGGATGTCGGCCTAGCGTCCCTCCTTCTGCGATCCGGCCGGCAGGCGGGCGGTGAAGACATCCTCGAGGGCCGCATCCGGCCCCAGCCGCGCCTTGAGGGCGGCCGGCGGCCCGATCTCGACGAGTTCGCCCTGCTCGAGGAGCGCGATCCGCAGCGACACGTCCCGGAGCGCGACGAGCGACCCGAACCGGCGTGTCAGCGCGACCGTCTCCACGGCCGATGCGGCGGAAGCCCGGGACGAGGAGGCCAGGTCGGGAACGGTCATGATGGAGGCGCCTTTCGGGGGCGCTCATGGGCCGCCGGGTGCGGTTCGGTGTTGACCGTCGTCAAGCGGGAATCGGGAGGCGCAAGGGCGGGGCGTTTCCCGAAGCGCCCGACGCATGGAGGGCGCGGGTTCCGGGGCGGACCGGTTCGTTGCGTGGTCAGGGCTCCTGCCGCTCGGAGAACCAGCCCTCCGCCCAGGCCAGTCGAACGACGTCGGAGCGGCTGCGCAGCCCCGTCTTCTGGAAGGCCCGGGCCCGGTAGGTCTCGACGGACTTGGGGCTGAGATCGAGCCGCGCCGCGATCTCCTTGTTGCCGTAGCCTTCCGCGATCAGACGCAGGACATGCGCCTCCCGGTCGCTGAGAATCCGGCCCGTCGACGGGGCCTTAAGGTCGACCGGGCGGATCTGCGAGGCCAGCGCGGGATCGGCATGGAAGCCGCCCGCCAAAACGGTGCGGATCGCCAGGAGCAGGTCGTCCGCCGCCGAGTCCTTGGAGACGTAGCCCCTGGCTCCCGCCCGGAAGAAGGCGCGGACATAGGCTCCCTCGTTATGGCGTGTCAGGGCTATCGTCGGCAGGCGTGGGAAGCGGTCGAGCAGACGGCGCACGAGTTCGACCCCCGACATGCCGGGCAGGGAGCCGTCGACGATCGCCAGATCCGGCTGAAGGCGGGCGATCTGCGCCAGCGCGCTTTCCCCGTCCTCGGCCTGACCGACGACCGTCAGGTCAGGCGCGTTCGAGAGCAGCGATCGCAGGCCGGAGGCGACGACCGGATGGTCGTCCACGATGAAGACCCGATGGACCCGACCGTCCGCCATGCGTCGCCTCGCCTTGGGGCGCCGCTGCGGAAGGTCGCCGCGCGACACCGTCATCCGGCTCTAGCGTGACATGACGTCGCATGTTCGACAACCCGGAGCGGTGATCCGCCGCCCGCGCCGCGCCGGGTCGTCGTTGCTTCGCGCGGGTCATTCGGGCTTCGCGACCGATGGGTCCGCCTGCGGCGCGGGATCGTCGCTCCCGGCTGTCGTGGCGGCACCTTGTGCGAACGCGGGAGCGAGGAGCGCAAGGGAAAAGGCGAAAAGGGTCGATGCTCTGCTGCGCACGACGCTTCTCCTGGGTCTGAGACAGCAGGATAAGGCGTTTGATGCTCGCCTTGCCACGGATAGCACTGCCGGAGGCGAGTGGAAGGGAGCGCCGGGTCCAGATCGACACCGAGCCGACTCGCAGTCTGTGCGACGTTGCAGGCGACCTGACGGCGACCGTCTCGGCTTAGCCCTCGAAACGATGCCCCTGTTGACGAAGCACAAGCGTCCGTACGTCCAAAGCTCCGGCCGGCCATACCGACAGGTTGCCGAGAGACGGTGCCGTCGGTTTTGATTTCGGTCAGGTCGTCGGCGTTTTGGTCGGGATCTATCCTCGTCGAACCTGACGCTGCGGCGTCTCGCAGGTCTGCTTCCAGGCGACACGGAGTCAGCAGGCGAGCGACCGCATCGGGCCAAAACCCTCCAGCAGGCCTATCGGGTGCATGCGCCGGGCCCGCAGCTGCCGCTTGCCCTCTTCGAAGCTCGCGTCCCGACGCGCGGCGGCTCCCGGGAGGTCTGGTGGTGACGCTCCCGGGAGCCGGGTGAGGCCGGCGTGTGACCGATGGCGGGCTCAGGCGTTGTCGGTCGGCACCAGGATCTCGCGCTTGCCGGCGTGGTTGGCGGGACCGACGATGCCCTCGCGTTCCATGCGCTCGATGATCGAGGCCGCGCGGTTGTAGCCGATCTGGAGGCGGCGCTGGACATAGGAGGTGGAGGCCTTGCCGTCGCGCAGGACCACGGCCACCGCCTGGTCGTAGAGGTCGGCCGCCTCCTCGCCGCCGGCCGCAGCGCCGCCCGAGCCGCCGCCGGCGGGGGCTGCGCCCTCCTCGTCCTCGTCGATCAGGACGGCGTCGAGATAGTCCGGCACGCCTTGCGATTTCAGGTGGCGCACGACCTGCTCGACCTCGGCGTCATCCACGAAGGGGCCGTGGACGCGCTGGATACGCCCGCCGCCCGCCATGAACAGCATGTCGCCCATGCCCAGCAGCTGCTCGGCGCCCTGTTCCTGCAGGATGGTGCGCGAGTCGATCTTCGAGGTCACCTGGAAGGAGATGCGGGTCGGGAAGTTCGCCTTGATCGTGCCCGTGATGACGTCGACCGAGGGACGCTGCGTCGCCATGATGACGTGGATGCCGGCGGCGCGCGCCATCTGGGCGAGGCGCTGGACCGTGCCCTCGATGTCCTTGCCGGCCACCATCATCAGGTCGGCCATCTCGTCGATGATGACGACGATGTAGGGCAGCGGCTGGAGGTCGAACTCCTCCGACTCGAAGATCGGCTCGCCGGTCTCGCGGTCGAAGCCCGTCTGGACGGTGCGCGAGATGGTCTCGCCGCGCTCGATGGCGGAGGCCACGCGCGTGTTGAAGCCGTCGATGTTGCGAACCCCCACCTTCGACATCTTGCGGTAGCGGTCCTCCATCTCCTTGACGGTCCACTTGAGGGCCACCACGGCCTTCTTGGGGTCGGTGACGACGGGGGCGAGGAGATGCGGGATGCCATCGTAGATCGACAGCTCCAGCATCTTCGGGTCGATCATGATCATGCGGCACTCGGCCGGGCTCATCCGGTAGAGGAGGCTCAGGATCATGGTGTTGATCGACACCGACTTGCCCGAGCCCGTGGTGCCGGCCACCAGAAGGTGGGGCATCTTGGCGAGGTCCGCGATCACCGCCTCGCCGCCGATCGTCTTGCCGAGCGCCAAGGGCAGCTTGCCCTTGTTCGCCGAGAAGCTCTCGGCGCCGATCATCTCGCGGAAGTAGACCGTCTCGCGCCGCTGGTTGGGCAATTCGATGCCGATCGCGTTCTTGCCGGGGATCACGGCGACGCGCGCCGCGATCGCCGACATGGAACGGGCGATGTCGTCGGCCAAGCCGATCACGCGGCTCGACTTGATGCCGGGCGCGGGTTCGAGTTCGTAGAGCGTCACGACCGGACCGGGCCGCACCTCGATGATCTCGCCCTTCACGCCGAAGTCGTCGAGGACGCCCTCGAGCAGCCGCGCGTTGTCCTGCAGGATCTCGGGCGTCAGCGAGTTGTCGCGCGTGCGGGGCTTGGGGGGCGACAGGAGCTCGATCGGGGGAAGGATGAACTCCGGGTTCGCGCCGCCCGAGCCGAGCTCGGCGAGACGGGCGCGGGAGGACTGTGCGGAGGTCGTCTCCGAGACGGGCATGGATCCGGCGACGACGCGCGCGGGCGCCCGGTCGAGCGGGGCCGCGGCGGGCCGCTGGACGGGCACGCCCGGCGCGCGGGCGGGCACCGGCGAGACCGGCGGGCGCTGCGGCGCTGCGGCTGCCGGAGCGACCGGCTCCGCCTTCGGGGAGCTACGCTTCAGGCCGGGAAAGGCGACGATGTTGTTGGCGATGAACCCGCGCCAGCCGCCGGCCTCCTCGGCTTCCTCCGCAACGGGCGCGCGGCGCTCGTCGGCGTCGAGCCGGAAGCCGGCTTCCGCCTCCTCCAGGGCGATGCGCTCCTCGAGCGACAGCGCCTCGTCCTCGTCAGTGGGGAAGCGATCGTCCTCGTCGTCCTCGTCCTCTTCGATCTCGTAGCGGCGCTCGTCGGCGCGGTCCTCGGCGCGCTCGGCCGCCTCGTCCTCGTGGCGCTCGTCGTAGCCGAACTCCTCGTCCGCGAAGCGGTCGTGCGGCTCGGGGCGCTCGTCGGCGGCGAAGACCTCGGGCGCGTCGTCCTCCTCGGGACCGGGCGAAACGGCGGCCGGGCGCGGATTGAGCTTGTAGATCCCGTTCCAGTCGGAGCGGCCGTGGCGCACGGTCGCGCGGCTCGTGTCCACGGTGCGGCGCGGCGCGGCGAAGCCGTCGGGCTCGGGCGGCGCGGAGACGGGGGGCACGGCCGGCTGGCGCACGGCTGCGGCCGGGCGGGCAGCGGGCGGCGGCGACGCATGGGCGGGAGGCGCGGCGTCGTGGATCACGCCGTCCTCGTCGACATACTGGTCCTCGGGCTCCTCGTAGGCGTAGCTCGGCTCGGCCACCACGACGCGGGCCGCGCGGGCGGGGGCGGCGCTCGTCTCGCGCATGCGCGGGGCGGGCGCGGGCGGCATGAGCGGCACGTCGGCGTCCCACTGGCGATGGCCGAACGGGTCGTCCTCGCGCCGGCGCAGGGCGCCGACGCCCCGACCGAGCGCCGAGCGGGCCGAGACCATCCAGTGCGCGGCGAGGCCCTTGAGGAGCGCGGCGCGCCCTTCTCCCTCGCCGTCGTCCTCGTCCAGGAGGGCGCCCGCATTCGCGGCCGGCCGCGCGGCGCGAGCCGAAACCTTGCCGCGCCCCGCGCCCACGAGGCCCCCGCCGTCCGCCAGGCACCAGAGCGCCGGCAGGGCGAAGAGAAGCGCGAAGAGCCAGCTGACCGCTCCGCTCGGATAGCCGCCCGTCAGAAGCGCGGGAACGCGCAGGACGAGGTCGCCCACCACGCCGCCGAGCCCGGTCGGCAGCGGCCAGCCGGCGGGCTGCTCGATCGAGCCGAGCGCCGCGCTCGCCAGCGAAACGCCGGCCAGCGCCCACCAGGCGCGCGCGCCGGCACGGCCCGCACGCCGTCCCGCGAGCATCAGGGCCGAGCGCACCACGAGGAGCAACGGCAGAAGCACGCTGGCGAGGCCGAAGACCTGCATGGCGAGGTCGGCCGCCACCGCGCCCGAGCCGCCGGCCCAGTTCCGCACCGCGTTGCCGTTGGCATAGCTCAAGGAGGGATCGTCGACGTTCCAGCTCGCCAGACTTACCGCCAGCCAGCCGGCCAGCGCCAGCAGCGCCGCCCCGCCCGCCAGGCGGGCCGGTCGCTGCAAGTGGCCGGTGGCTTCCCCGATCTCCGCTGCCGCCATGGTCATGTTCCCGCAAATCCTGCCTTCGCGGCCCGGGCGCGCGGGGCCCGGCCGCCTGTCTGCCTATTTTGCGGCGCGCCCTCTCGCGCGGGAGTGCGCCGTCGTCGTCTCCCAAGGTAAACAAAGGCGGTTAAGGGGCCTTTAACCGCCCGGGGCGGGCGGGGGCGGAACCGGCGTTCCGGAACCGCCGCGCGGGCTCGCGCGTCCCCTTCCAAGGCCACGGGCAGGGAGACGAGGACATGGAGATCAGGCACGAGGAACAGGGGCCGAGGGGCGCCTTCGTGACCGGCCAGGGCGCGGACCGGGCCGAGCTGACCTACGGGCCCGCCGGGCGCCCCGGCGTGGTGGCCTTCGACCATACGTTCGTGCCGCGGCACCTGCGGGGCCGGGGCGTCGCCGAGGCGCTCCTGGAGCGGGCGGTCGCCCATGCGCGCGAAAAGGGGTTCAGCGTCGTTCCCGCCTGCTCCTATGTCGCGCGCGCCTTCGACCGCTCGCCGGAGCGCTACGCCGACATCGACGCCCGCGCGGGCTGAGACGCGAAAAGGGCCGGCGGATCGCTCCGCCGGCCCCTTCGATGATGCCGCGATCGCCAGGCGATCGGGCGTTTCGGTCGCGAAGCGATCAGGAGTGGTAGGCGACCTCGCCGTGGCTGGTCAGGTCGAGGCCCTCGCGCTCGGCCTCCATGGTCGGGCGCAGACCCACCACGACGTCGACGATCTTGTAGAGGATCGCCGAGACGACGCCGCTGTAGACCACGGTGATCAGCACCGCGACGACCTGGGAATAGACCTGCGCGCCCATGGTGACGCCCTCGAGGTAGCCGCCGCCGCCGAGCGAGGCGGAAGCGAAGACGCCCGTGCCGATGGCGCCCACGATGCCGCCCACGCCATGGATGCCGAAGACGTCGAGCGAGTCGTCGTAGCCCGCCCTGGGCTTGATCACGGCGACGAAGACGTAGCAGAGCGCCGAGGCGATGGCGCCGAGCACGATCGCGCCGATCGGGCCGACCGCGCCGGCCGCCGGCGTCACGGCCACGAGGCCCGCCACGATGCCCGACACCGCGCCCAGCATCGAGGCCTTGCCGCGCGCCATCGCCTCGATGATCACCCAGGCGACCGCCGCGCCCGCGGTGGCCGTGAAGGTGTTGATCATGGCGAGGGCCGCGCCGCCGTTGGCCTCGAGGTTGGAGCCGGCGTTGAAGCCGAACCAGCCCACCCACAGGATCGAGGCGCCGACCATGGTCAGCGTCATGGAGTGCGGGGCCATGTTGTCGCGGCCAAGCCCTGCGCGCTTGCCCACCAGGAACGAGCCGACGAGCGCCGCGATGCCGGCGTTGATGTGGACCACCGTGCCGCCGGCGAAATCGAGCGCGGCGACGCCGCCCGCGTGCTGGCCGAGGAAGATCAGGCCGTTGGCGTCCCACACCATGTGGGCTACGGGGAAGTAGACGATCGTGACCCAGAGGATGGTGAAGAGCACCACGGCCGAGAACTTGATGCGCTCGGCGAAGGCGCCGACGATCAGTGCCGGCGTGATGCAGGCGAACGTCATCTGGAAGGCGATGAAGACGTATTCGGGGATCACGACGCCCTTGGTGAAGGTCGCCGCCATCGTGTCCTTGGTGATGCCGGCCAGGAACATCTTGCCCGTGCCGCCCCAGAAGGCGCTGGTCGAGCCGCCGAAGGCGAAGGAGTAGCCGTAGAGCACGTAGATGATCACCACCACGGCGGTGATGGTCACGCACTGCATGAGCACCGAGAGCATGTTCTTGGCGCGCACGAGGCCGCCGTAGAACAGGCCGAGGCCCGGCAGGATCATGAACAGGACCAGCACGGTCGAGACGAGCATCCAGGCGACGTCGCCCTTGTTCATCGTGTCGACCACCGCGGCGGCCGCATCGGGCGTGACGGTCTCGGGCGCGGGCGCGATGCCGGTCGTGGCGGCCTCCTGCGCGAGCGCGGCCAGCGTTGCCAGCGGGCTCAGGAGGGCCGCGGCGGAAAGGGTCTTCAGAAGTCGCATCACGGGTCCCCTCAGAGCGCGTTCGTGTCGGTCTCGCCGGTGCGGATGCGCACGGCCTGCTCGATGCCGAACACGAAGATCTTGCCGTCGCCGATCTGGCCGGTCTTGGCGGCCGAGGCGATCACCTCCACCGTGCGGTCCACCATGTCGGAGGGCACGGCGACCTCGATCTTGAGCTTGGGCAGGAAGCTGACGGCGTATTCGGTGCCGCGATAGATCTCGGTATGCCCCTTCTGGCGCCCGTAGCCCTTCACCTCGGTGACGGTCAGACCCTGGATCCCGACCGAGGTCAGCGCTTCGCGCACCTCGTCGAGCTTGAATGGCTTGATGATCGCCATCACGATTTTCATATGCACCTCGAACCCTTCGCGGATGCGGGTCCCGCGCGCCCTGGGAGAGGCGCCGGCCCGCGAAATGGCGGCTCCCGGTCCACGCGGGCGGTCGGGATCGACAAAGGGTTATCCAAGATGCGTGCCAACTGCGCAGAGGCCGGGTTTCGGCCGCAATTCACGCTGAACGGGCGATGAATATGCCGCCCGGAAAGGCAGTCCACCTGCCTATCCGCTGGCTGCCTTGACGCTTTTGTGGGCAGTTGCCCAAAAGCCCGGCGTCAGGACGCGCCGCCCTCCCGCCGGGGCCGGATCAGCCCTTCCTGCGCGACCGAGGCGACGAGGCGTCCCTCGCGGTCGAAGAGCGAGCCGCGCGTCAGGCCCCGCGCGCCCGACGAGCTCGGGCTGTCCTGCGCGTAGAGAAGCCAGTCCGACACGCGAGACGGGCGGTGGAACCACATGGCGTGGTCGAGACTGGCGGCCTGGATGCGCTGATCGAACACCGACAGGCCGTGGGCGAAGAGCGAGGTGTCGAGGAGCGTCATGTCGGAAAGGTAGGCGAGCGCGGCCGCGTTGAGCGCCGCGTCGTCGCCGACATCTTCCACCACGCGCACCCAGATGCGCTGCTCGGGCGGCAGCTTGGCGTCGGTGAAGTAGTGGTCGGTCGAGACCGGACGGAACTCCACGGGGCGGGGCCGCTGCCAGTAGCGGCGGATCGCGTCGGGCGCCCGCTCCAGGATCTCGGCCCCCAGCGCCTCGCCGGAGGGCAGGTCGCCGGGACCCGGCACGTCGGGCATGGCGATCTGGTGGTCGAGCCCCGCCTCAAGGCGCTGGAACGAGGCCATCAGCGTGAAGATCGCCGCCCCGTGCTGGATCCCGGAGACGGTGCGCGTCGTGAACGAGCCGCCGTCGCGCACGCGGTCGACCTTGTAGATCACCGGCACGCTCGGGTCGCCCGGGCGCACGAAGTAGCCGTGCAGCGAGTGGACCGGTCGCTCGGGCGGCACGGTGCGCTGGGCGGCGACGAGCGACTGCGCGATCACCTGCCCGCCGAAGATACGCTGCCAGCCGGCATCCGGGCTCGTGCCGCGAAACAGGTCGTCGTCGAGTCGTTCGAGGTCGAGCGTATCGAGGAGAAGCGTTCGAACCGTCGCGTTCATGCAGCCTGACCTTCCGCCGTCCTGCCGCTTACGTAAGCGGCAGGACGGGTTTTGAGCAGGACAGGGCCGCGCGCGTCAACCGCCGTCTCGAAATCGGCATCGCCCCGATCGCCTGACGCGTCGTCGAGAAACGTCTGGCCGCCGTCAGGGGGTCATCTTGCCCTCGAAGGTGATCGTCGCGGGCTGCGTCACCGTGAGATCCAACCGGCCGGCGCGCGCGGCCGCGCCGTCCACCACGAACTCGACATGGCCGCCCGCTTTCATCACGCTACCGTCCATGCCGGGAAACTCGGTCTTGTTGAACCCCCGGCCGGCGGCGGAATAGTACATGTCCCAGTTGATCTCGATCTTGAAGTCGTTGTTCGGCGTCAGCGTGATGTTGATCGGGGCCGTGCCGATGCCACCCGGCGTGATCGACGAGACCGAGTCGTCGGCCGCGCGGTAGTCCACGGGCCCGGTCTTGCCCTGCTCGATCTGGCAGACGGAACGGGAGCCGTCGGCCTTCGACCAGCTGTCTGTGAAGACGCGCGAGAACTGCTGGTTGATGACGCTGGTGAGGACCGTGGTCGCCTGGTCGCTGCCGGTGAAGTTGCGCAGGTTCGCCACAACGCTCTTGTTGCGCTCGCCGTTCGTCGTCGCGTCCTGACTGGACTTGTAGGCGCCCGTGCCGCTGCCGATGGTGATGTCGAGCCGGTACAGGTCCTTGACCGCCTGCCCGCCGACCGGAATGCCGCCGATGACCGGGAGGGAAGCCGGCTGTCCGGTCTTGGGGTCGGTGGGGGCAAGCTGCGCGCGACCGGAATTTTCCAGGACGTCCTTGATCGTCTTCCCCGCCTGCGGCCCGATCGCCGGATCGTTCGGAAAGGCGTGGGCGACGTGGCTGCCCGAGACGACGCCCTGGTCGTTGATCGCGACACCGGACGGCAGGACATCGAGCAGCGCGGTACGCTTCTCGTCGAAGGTCTGGACGGGCGGCGCCTGCACAGCCTGCACGTTCGCCGGAGCCTGGGCCTGCTGAGCCGCGCCGGCTCCGCCCCCACCGGCGGCGCGCCAGCCCTGGAAATCCTGATAGGCCGTCCTGACCTTATCCTTCAGCGTCGCGAAGGCATCGTGGAAGCCGCTGCGCAGATCCTTGAAGAAGTTCTTGACGGCGTTCAGCGTTTCGCCGGCGCGCGAAGGCTGACGGGCCCCCTCGCCCACCTCCACTCGCATGCCGTTGACGGAGCCGACGTTGGCGCGCTCGACGCCTTGGGCGCCACGCATCGCGTCGATCTGGCCGACGTTTCCGCCCTGATTCGAAATCTTGCTCATGTGCTCGACCCTTTCTCGAACGGAAGGCGGGGGATCAGACGCGCAGCAGGTGAGGGAAGGCGCCCAGGTCCGCTGCCCCGGCATTGGAGACCGGCGAGCCGAGGAGGGCATCGGCCTCCTCGCTCTTCCAGAACGAGACGTGCTTGATGAAGTCGAGAAGTATGGCTTCGAAGGCCTTGTCGTCGTAGAGGCGGACGTCGACGCGCAGGCACAGCAACGGCTGGTCGTCGGCCGGATCGAGCGCGAGGCGTGCCGGCCCCGTGCCGTCGCCGAAGTGATTGGCCCGCAGCAGCGCCTTCAGGCTCGTGTCACCGGCGTCGAAGGAGGCGAGGTCGAGATAGGAGACGAATTCCAGCACCGTCTCATCGATCTTCACGACGTAGACCGAGATCGACCGGTCGAAGACCAGCTCGACATGGCCGTTGCGGCTGAATTCCAGCTTCGAGAGGCCGCTGATGTCGCGCAGGCGCTCCAGGGCGTGGTGAACATCTCTCACGGTCTTTCGTCCTCTCTTCGGCGTGCCGGCTCTTGGCGTTTCGGCAAAGCTCGGACGCAACGTCGGAACCGCTCGTCCCGGGACAGGCCTTAGCATTTCGTGCCCGCCGGCCGATGTGCTGTTCGGCACTGATCGCGCCGGAGTGACGAAGCGCGGTTGCTGCATCCCACCGCGGTGCCTATCTGAGGCTCCCCGACGCCGTCCGCACCGCGCGGCAACGGCCAGAGCCCAGAGGAGCCGCGATGGCCGACCCGACCGAGGATACGAGCCGGACCCCGGAACGCTTCGACGTCGTGGTGGCGGGGGCGGGCTATGTCGGCCTTTCGGTGGCGGTGTCGATGAAGGCGGCCGCGCCCGCGCTTCGCGTCCTCGTGGTGGACGCGGCGCCCGCCGAGGTCTGGCGGCGCGACGGCCGCGCCTCGGCGGTGGCCGCCGCCGCCGTGCGCATGCTGGAGCGTCTCGGCGTCTGGCACGCGATCGAGGGCGAGGCCGAGCCGATCCGCGAGATGATCGTGACCGACAGCCGCGCCGGCGACGTCGTGCGCCCGACGCTCCTCACCTTCGGCGGCGAGGCGAATCCGGGCGAGCCCTTCGCCCACATGGTGCCGAACACGGCGCTGAACGGGGCGCTGCGCGAGCGCGCCGCCGCGCTCGGCCTCGAGATCCGCTCGGGCCATGCGGTCGACGGCCTCGAGGAGGGCCCCGCCTTCACCACGGTGCGCTTTGGCGGCGCCCCCTCGATCGAGACGCGCCTTCTGGTGGCCGCCGACGGGGTCAACTCGACGATCCGCCGGCTGGCCGGCATCCGCACCGTCCATCAGGACTACGGGCAGAAGGGCATCGTATGCACGGTGCGCCACGAGCGCCCGCACAACGGCCGCGCCGAGGAGCACTTCCTGCCGGCCGGGCCCTTCGCCATCCTGCCGCTGCGCCGCAACCGCTCCTCGCTGGTCTGGACCGAGAGCGCGACCGAGGCCGACCGTCTGGTGCGCGCCGACGAGATGGTGTTCGAGCTGGAGCTGGAGCGCCGCTTCGGCCTGAAGCTCGGGGCCCTCGCCGTCGAGGACCGGCCGCGCGCCTTTCCGCTCGGCCTGACGCTCGCGCGCGACTTCGTGCGCCCGCGCCTGGCGCTGGCGGGCGACGCCGCCCACGGCATCCACCCGATCGCCGGCCAGGGCCTCAACCTCGGCTTCAAGGACGCGGCGGCGCTGGCCGAGACGGTGGTCGAGGCCGCCCGGCTTGGCCGCGACATCGGCGCGCTCGACACGCTGGAGCGCTACCAGCGCTGGCGGCGCTTCGACACTTTGCGCATGGGGCTGACCACCGACGTCCTCAACCGCCTCTTCTCCAACGACAGCGGCGCCCTGCGCTCGCTTCGCTCCTTCGGCCTGTCGGTGGTGGACCGCCTGCCGTTCGCCAAGAACGGCTTCGTGCGCCAGGCCTCGGGGCTGACCGGCGGGGCGGTGCCGCGCCTCCTCCAGGGCGAGCCGATCTGAGCGCCGGGCCAGCCGGCCCCAAGCCCCTGTTAAGTCTACTATAATAGTGTATTGATCGCGCGCCGCGGCGCCTTCCGCCGCGTCGCAGCACGCACGGCCTCGACTTGGAACCGTTCGAGGAAATTTCGTTTCCCGCAGGACCCCGCTTTGGTACGCCCGTCCGGGCGCGTTGGAGCGCTTGGCCTTACATAGGAACGCTCGGGACCCCTCGAGCCTGGACACGGGCTCGGGCCGGCCGCAACGGAAAGAATGCCATGGTCGACGACGTCAAGACCAACGCCAAGACGGCCAAGACGCCGAAGGGACCCAAGCTCCCGGTGATCATGACCGCCAACGATCTGCTGGACGGCGAGGTCGTGTTCCTGACCCGCGACGGCTGGAGCTTCGACCCCAGGCACGCGCTGGTCGCAGCCGACGCCGAGACCGCCGGCTGGATGGAAGCGCAGGGGCGCCGGGCCTTTGCCGAGAACCGCGTGGTCGACGCCTATCTGGTGGAGGTTCGCCTCGAGGACGGCCTGCCGGTCGCCACGCACTTTCGCGAGGCGATCCGCCAGAAGGGGCCCACCATACATCCGCAGTTCGGCAAGCAGGCCGACTTCCCCGCCTGACACCGCCAGACGAACGCCCGAGGACCTGCCCGCATGTACCGCTACGACGAATTCGACGAAAGCTTCGTGCGCGACCGCGTCGCGCAGTTCCGCAGCCAGGTGGAGCGCCGTCTCGACGGCTCGCTGACCGAGGACGAGTTCAAGCCGCTGCGCCTCAAGAACGGGCTCTACCTCCAGCTCCACGCCTACATGCTGCGCATCGCGGTGCCCTACGGCACGCTGAACTCGAGGCAGCTGCGCCAGCTCGCCCATATCGCGGAACATTACGACAAGGGCTACGGCCACTTCACGACGCGCCAGAACCTCCAGTTCAACTGGCCGAAGCTGCGCGACGTGCCCGAGATCATGGACCTCCTCGCCGATGTCGAGATGCACTGCATCCAGACGAGCGGAAACTGCATCCGCAACGTGACCGCCGACCAGTTCGCGGGCGTGGCTGCCGACGAGGTCGAGGATCCGCGCCCGACCGGCGAGCTGATCCGGCAATGGTCGAGCCTCCACCCGGAATTCTCCTGGCTGCCGCGCAAGTTCAAGATCGCCGTCACCGGCGCCGAGCACGACCGCGCCGCCGTGAAGGTGCACGACATCGGGCTGCGCATCCTGCGGCACGCCGAGACGGGCGAGATCGGCTACGAGGTGATCGTGGGCGGCGGGCTCGGCCGCACGCCCTTCGTGGGCAAGGTGATCCGCGACTTCCTGCCCAAGGACGAGCTGCTCGCCTACCTGGAAGCCGTGATGCGCGTCTACAACGCGGAAGGACGGCGCGACAACAAGTACAAGGCGCGCGTGAAGATCCTCGTCCACGAGATCGGCACCGAGGAGTTCCGCCAGCGCGTCGAGGCCGAATACGCGCTTCTCGACGGACCGACCGTCAACGCGCCGGCCGAGGAGGTGGAGCGCATCGCGCGCTACTTCGCGCCGCCCGCCTACGAGACGCTGCCGGCCGAGTCCGAGACGCTGCGCGCGGCGCGCGCGGCCGACCCGGAGCTCGATCGCTTCGTCAGCCAGAACGGCTTCCAGCATCGCCAGCCCGGCTACATCGCGCTGACCATCTCCCTGAAGCCCATCGGCGGCGTGCCGGGCGACATGAGCGACGCGCAGATGCGCGCCTTCGCCGACATCGCGGAACGCTACTCGTTCGACGAGCTGCGCGTCACCCACGTCCAGAACCTCGTCCTGCCGCATGTGCGAAAGAACGACGTGCCGGCGGTCTTCGCGGCGCTCAAGGCGGCGGGACTCGCCACCGCCAACGCGGGCCTCGTCACCGACATCATCGCCTGTCCCGGCCTCGACTACTGCGCGCTGGCCACGGCGCGCTCGATCGGGGTCGCGCAGGACATCTCGAACCTCTTCGCCGACGAGGCGCGCTCGCGCGCGCTCGGCGAGATCCAGATCAAGATCTCGGGCTGCATCAACGCCTGCGGCCATCACCATGTCGGCCATATCGGCATTCTCGGCCTCGAGAAGTCGGGCCGCGAGAACTACCAGATCACGGTGGGCGGCGACGCCTCGCAGGACGCGGCTCTGGGCGAGCGCGTCGGCCCCGGCATCGACGGCGATCAGGTGCCCGGCGCGATCGAGGCGCTGGTGGACGTCTACATGGCCGAGCGCCAGGGCGACGAGCGCTTCATCGACACGGTGAAGCGCGCGGGTCTCGAGCCCTTCAAGCAGGGCTTCACGGCCTATGTCGCGCGCGTGGGAGAGCCGGCATGAGCGCCGCCCTCCTTCTGCGACCGAAAGGGCCCGTGGCCGACGACTACGCGCGCGTTGCCGACGTTGCCGATCTCTCGCTCAACGACGGCGCCGTGATCGTCACGCTGGAGACCGTCGACCAGGCGATCGCGGACCGGCGCAACCAGCGCCTCGGGCTCGAGATCGGCAACGATACGCCGCTCTCGGCGGTGGAAGCCTATCTCGGGCAGATCGACCTGATCTCGGTGGTCTTTCCGAGCTTTTCCGACGGGCGCGGCCTGTCGCTCGCCAAGCGCCTGCGCCGGGCGGGCTTCGGCGGCACGCTTCGCGCGAGCGGCCCCCTGATCGCGGACCAGTTCGCCGAGGCGCTCGCCTGCGGCTTCGACGAGGTGGCGCTGCCCGAGGCGAGCGCGAGCCGCCAGCCGGCCGAGCAGTGGGGTGCGGCGCTCCACGCGGTGCGCGAGCACTATCAGACCGGCTACGGCGAGGGAGCGAGCATCCTCCAGAAGCGCCTCGCCGCGCGCGGGAGCGCGGCGTGAGTGCCGACGATCTGCGGGCGTTGGCCGCGGAACTCGACGCCGCCTTTGCGAGCTTGAGTCCGGAAGGGCGCCTGCGGCTTCTGGCCGAACGCGTGCCGGGCCGCACCGTGTTCACCACCTCGCTCGGGATCGAGGACCAGATGCTGACGCATCTCGTGTTCCGTGCGAAGCTCCCGATCGAGGTCGTGACGCTGGATACCGGCCGCCTCTTTCCCGAGACCTACGCGCTCTGGCAGCGGACCGAGGAGCAGTACGGCCGGCGCATCAAGGCCAAGTACCCTGAAGGACAGGCGCTCGAGGCGCTGATCGACGACCAGGGCATCAACGGCTTCTATTTCGCGCCGGAGATGCGCAAAAGCTGCTGCGGCGTGCGCAAGGTCGAGCCGCTCGGCCGCGCCTTGGCGGGCGCCAGCGGCTGGATCACGGGCCTTCGCCGCGACCAGTCGCCCAACCGCGAGAAGCTCGACTTCGTGGAGTTCGACGAGGCGCGGCAGATCGTCAAGGCCAACCCGCTCTTCGACTGGACGCGCGAGGAGATCCGCCTCTTCACGGCCGAGAACGGCGTGCCGGTGAACGAGCTTCACGACAAGGGCTTCCTGTCGATCGGCTGCGCCCCCTGCACGCGAGCCATCCGCCCCGGCGAGGTGGAGCGCGCCGGACGCTGGTGGTGGGAGGAGGAGACGCTTCGCGAGTGCGGCCTCCACATGGACGCGAGCGGGCGGCCCGTGCGCGCCCGCGACGGCAAGCCCGCACCCGGCGACAGCGCCTTCGAGACGATTCCTTCCTGACGTTTTCAGCGCCCCGGCGCTCCCGAGTTTCCAAGGTGTCCCGCCCCATGACCCCGATGACCCATCTCCAGCGCCTGGAGGCCGAGTCGATCTTCATCATCCGCGAGGTGGCGGCCACCGCCGAGAACCCGGTGATGATGTATTCCATCGGCAAGGACTCGGCGGTCATGCTGCATCTGGCGCTGAAGGCGTTCGCGCCGGGGCGCCTCCCCTTCCCCGTGCTCCATGTCGACACGACCTGGAAGTTCCGCGAGATGATCGAGTTTCGCGACCGCACGGCGCGCGAGAAGGGGCTGGACCTCATCGTCCACACCAACCAGGAGGGGCTGGCCGCCGGCGTGAACCCCTTCGATTCCGGCTCGCGCACCCATACCGACATCATGAAGACCGAGGCGCTGAAGCAGGCGCTCAACAAGTACAAGTTCGACGCCGCCTTCGGTGGGGCGCGCCGCGACGAGGAGAAGTCGAGGGCCAAGGAGCGCGTCTTCTCGCTGCGCACCGCCGAGCATCGCTGGGATCCCAAGTCCCAGCGCCCCGAGCCGTGGAACCTCTTCAACACGCGCAAGCGCCAGGGCGAGAGCTTCCGCGTGTTCCCGCTCTCGAACTGGACCGAAGGCGACGTGTGGGACTACATCGCGATCGAGGGGATCGAGGTGGTGCCGCTCTACTTCGCCAAGCCGCGCCCCATCCTCCGGCGCGACGGGACGCTGATCATGCGCGACGACGAGCGCATGAAGCTCCTGCCCGGCGAACAGGAGGAGATGATGACGGTGCGCTTCCGCACGCTCGGTGACTACCCGCTGACCGGCGCCGTGCCCTCCACCGCGCGCACGCTGGAGGAGGTCATCGCCGAGATGCGCGCGTCCCGCTCGTCGGAGCGCGAGGGCCGGGTGATCGACCGCGACGGCGGCGCCTCGATGGAAGAAAAGAAGCAGGAAGGCTACTTCTGATGTCGAGCGCGCTGACCAGGACCGAAGGCGACGCCGTGCTGGAAGCCGCCAGCAACCCCGTGTCCGTCGCCGAGATGGACACGTTCGCCGGCCCCGCGCCCGACGCGCTCGCCGATCCCGAGGGGCGCGCCGCGGCGCTCGCCCGCGCCGGCGCCAAGGGCTCGCTCCTTCGCTTCATCACCTGCGGCTCGGTGGACGACGGCAAGTCGACCCTGATCGGCCGCCTCCTGTTCGACACGGACTCGGTGTTCGACGACCAGATGGACGCGCTGAAGCGCGACAGCAAGAAGTTCGGCACCACCGGCGAGGACCTCGACTTCGCGCTTCTGGTCGACGGCCTGTCGGCCGAGCGCGAGCAGGGCATCACGATCGACGTCGCCTATCGCTACTTCTCGACCGCCAACCGCGCGTTCATCATCGCCGACACGCCGGGCCACGAGCAGTACACGCGCAACATGGCGACCGGCGCATCCCAGGCCGAGCTCGCCGTGATCCTGGTGGACGCCAGAAAGGGCATCCTCCCGCAGACGCGCCGCCATTCCTTCATCACCTCGATGGTCGGCATCAAGTCGGTGATCGTGGCGGTCAACAAGATGGACCTCGTCGGCTTCGACCAGACGGTCTTCGACGAGATCGTGGCGGCCTACGAGGCGATCCGCCTAGAGCTTGGCTTCACACAAGTCACCTACGTGCCGCTCTCGGCCAAGAACGGCGACAACCTCGCCTCGCGCTCGCCGGCCTCGCCCTGGTACCAAGGGCCGACGCTGCTGGAAGCGCTGGAGCGGGCGCAGCCGGAGGGGACCGGCGGCACGTCGCGGCGCTTCCGCCTGCCGGTGCAGTGGGTGAACCGGCCGAACCTCGACTTCCGCGGCTTCTGCGGCCAGATCGCGGGCGGCACGGTGAAGCCGGGCGATGCCGTCCTGTCGCTGCCCAGCCGCCGCCGTTCCACGGTGCGCGAGGTGCTGGGACCCGACGGCGCCGTGCCCGAGGCCCATGTCGGCGAGGCCGTCACGCTGACGCTGAACGATGAGATCGACGCCTCGCGCGGCGACGTCCTCGTTCATGCCGACGATCCCGTCCGCGCGCACCGCCTACTCAAGGCCGAGATGCTGTGGATGGTGGACCGGCCGCTCGTCTCGGGCGGGCGCTTCATCCTGCGCCTCGGCTCCGCGCAGACGCCCGCCAACGTGCGCTCGCTCGACGAGGCGGTGGATATCCACTCCTACGAGCCGCGCCGCGCCAACGCCCTTCTGATGAACGAGATCGGGCGCGTCACGATCGCGCTCGACCGGCCCGTCGTCGCCACCCCTTACGACGAAAGCCGCGCGCTCGGCGCCTTCATCCTCGTCGACCAGCTCACCAACGAGACCGTCGCGCTCGGCGTCGTCCGCGAGACGCCCGACTCGGGCGAGGAGGCCAGCGCCGCCCCCCGCATCGCGCCGCCGCCCCATGTCGAGGATACGCTGCCGGCCGCGACGCGGCTGGAAACGTTCCGCCGCCTTTGGCTTGGCTCGGCGCTCGCCGCCGATCCGTCGAGGGCGCGCGGCGTCACGCTGTTCCGCGCGGCGTCGGCGATCCTCGTCGGTCTCCTCGTGCTCGTGATGGGCCTTCACCTCTGGCAGGCGATCCTCGTCGGCGTGCTCGACTTCGCGCTTCGCCCCCTCCTGCGCCGCCTCATGGTGCCGCGCGAGACCGAGGTGCCCCGGCCCGACCCGAGCGACGTGCGCGACGGCGCGGGCATCTGACGGGCAGCCCGGCGAAAACCCCATGGCGTCGATACGCCATGGGAACGCCGTGACGGGCGTCTGAATTTCGTGGTGGACCCGTCGCCCGCGAGGGCGACCTGTGGCAATGCCATGCGACCCGAGCCGGTCGCGTCCGCAGGAATTCGTTGCGCATGTTCCATGGCCATCACGACGTCGTCTTCCTGGCCCTCTCGCTCGCGGTCGCGATGCTGGGGTCCTGGACCGCGCTGGACCTGTTCCGGCGCGTCGAGGGCAAGTCGGGAAGCGAACGGGGGATCTGGCTCGGCTCGGCGGCCTGCGCCATGGGCCTCGGCATCTGGTCCATGCACTTCGTGGCCATGCTGGGCTTCGACCCCGGCGCCCCGGTCAGCTACGACCCGGCGCTGACGCTCCTGTCGCTGGCCGTGGCGATCGGGGCGACGGCGGTCGCCTTTCTGGTCGCCGCCTCCGACCGGGCCGGCCGCCTCCAGATCGTCGCGGCCGGAACCCTGATGGGCATCGGCATCTGCACCATGCACTACATCGGGATGGCGGCGCTCGAGACGGCGGTCTCGATGGGCTACGACCTGCCTCTCGTCGCCCTTTCGCTCGTGATCGCGGTCGCCGCCGCGACGGCTGCGCTCTTCGTCGCGCGCGGCGAGAAGGGAAGCGCGACGCGGGCCGTCGCCACCTTCGTCCTCGGCCTGTCGGTGGTCGGCATGCATTACACGGCGATGGCGGCCCTGAACCTCGAGCCGGTCGCGAGCCACGCCATGGGCGCCATGGTGGCTCCGCCCTATCCCCTGGCCTTCGGCGTCGCGGGAACGACGATGCTGATCCTGTTCCTGGCGCTTATGGCCTCGCTCTACGACCAGCGGGCCAACACGCTGGCCGCGCTGGAGGCGGGAGGCGTCGGATACTGGGAACTCGACCTGCGAACCTGGAACCTGCACCTCTCCCGGGAGGGCAAGGCGCTGTTCGGCCTGCCCGCCGACGAGCGGCTGAGCTACGCCGACGCGCTGAACCGGATCGCCCCGGACAGCCGGGCCGAGCGCGAACAGGCGCTGCGGCACTCGATCGCGACCGGAACGGACTACGACGTGGAGTATCCGCTGCTGAACGGCGGTCGCTGGGTCAACGCGCGCGGCCGCGCGGTGGTGAACGGCAGCGGTCGGCCGGTCCGAATGGTCGGCGTCGTGATCGACATCACGGAGCGCCGACGCGCCCTGGAGCGCATCGTCGTCAGCGAGCGGCAACAGCGTCTCCTGGTCGACGAGCTGAACCACCGGGTCAAGAATACGCTCGCAACGATCCAGTCCCTGTCGCGGCATATGGCGTCCGGCGCCTCCTCGGTGGAGGGCTTCCACCGTGATCTGGAGGGGCGCATCCTGGCGCTCTCCTCGACCCACAACGTCCTGACGCGGCAGGGATGGGAGGGCGCCGACCTCGCCGAGATCCTGGCGGGCACGCTGGCGTCCCATCCGGCCGAGCGGATCGTGCTGGGCGGGGGAAGCGTGACGCTCGACACGCGCGAGGCGCTGGCGATCGGCATGGTATTCCACGAGATGGCAACCAATGCCGCCCGGCACGGCGCGCTCGCGGATCCGCAGGGGCGGGTCGAGGTCAGCTGGCGCCTCGAGCGGGGCGCGGAGGGCGAATTCCTCCGCCTCGACTGGCACGAACTCGGCACCGCGGGCGAGACACCGGCGCCCCGTGGACCGGGTCTCGGCCTTCGGATCATCGGCCGCAGCATCGAGGGCGAACTCGGCGGTCAGGCCCGCATGGAAAGCCATCCCGGCGGCATCCGCTGGCGCCTCCAGATTCCCCTTCGCGCCCGCGCGACGGCCTGACGGCCCGTTAGCCCGACGGGCCGCGCCAGCGAAGCACGTCGATCAGCGCGCGCAGCGCGGGTGGCGTCTGGCGACGGCTCGGATGGTAGAGATGGCAGCCCGAAAAGGGCGGGCACCAGTCGGCCAGAACCTGCACGAGGCGGCCGCTCGCGATGTCGGCGGCGACGCTTTCCTCCATCATGTAGCCGAGCCCCGCACCCGCGCGCACCGCGGCGAGCGCCAGGCCGCCGTCGTCGTCGGCGATCAACGGACCGGTGACGCGGACCTGGACCTCGCGACCGTCGCGCTCGAACTCCCAGGGCAGGAGCCCGCCCGCCGAAGCGAGACGATGGCAAAGGCAGCGGTGGCGCGCGAGATCGGCCGGCGTCTCGGGCGGCGCGAAGCGCTCGAAATAGTCGGGCGTGCCGACCACCACGGTGCGCAGGTCCGGCCCGACGCGCACCGCGACCATGTCGCGCTCCACCGTGTCGCCGAAGCGGATGCCGGCGTCGAAGCCCGCCGCCACGATGTCGGTCAGCTCCTGCGCGACATGGATTTCCACCTCGACCGCCGGGTGGTCCAGAAGAAAGCGCGGCAGGCGCGGCTCCAGAACCGTCTGCGCGATATAGCCGAACGTGGTGACGCGGACCGTGCCGGATGGCTCCGTACGCGCTTCGGCAAGGGCCGCCAGCCCGGCGTCGATCTCGTGGAGCGCCGGTGCGAGCCGGGCCAGCAGGCGCTCGCCGGCCGCCGTGGGGGCGACCGAGCGCGTCGTGCGCTGGAGGAGACGGACGCCGAGCCGCTCCTCCAGCCCCCGCATCGCGTGGCTGAGCGCGGAGGGCGACAGGCCGAGCCGGGCGGCGGCGCGCGTGAAGGAGCGCTCGCGCGCGACCGCTGCGAAGAGGTGGAGATCGTCGAGGTCGCCGCGCCGCATTGCTGCAGTTCGCTCACAAGCCCATGCGGCCCGCAAGCCCTAATGCCGGCGGCCGACCCGCCGTAGATCAGGACCCACGCCGCCGGATGCGGCATTTCAACAGGTCCCGATCCATGAACAACACGACCTATCGCACCCTCGGCCGCTCCGGTCTCGTCGTCAGCCCGCTCGCGCTCGGCACCATGACCTTCGGCGCGGGCCGCTGGGGTTCCGACGAGGCGGTCTCGCGCGCCGTCTTCCGCAGCTATCTGGAAACCGGCGGCAACGTCCTCGACACGGCCGACGTCTATTCCGGCGGACGCTCCGAGGAGATGCTCGGCCGCTTCGTGCGCGAGGCGGACGTGCGCGACCGCGTGGTGATCGCCACCAAGTCGGGCTTCCCGCGTCGGGAGGGCACGCCGATGGCCGGCGGCAACGGCGCGAAGAACATCCGCCTCGGCATCGAGGGTTCGCTGCGCCGGCTCGGCACCGATCACATCGACCTCTACTGGGTCCATGTCTGGGACCGCACGACGCCGGTGGAAGAGGTCCTGCAGACCCTCGCGGCGGCCGTGCATCGGGGCGAGATCCTTCATTACGGCTTCTCCAACACGCCGTCCTGGTACGTCGCGCGTCTCGCGACGCTGGCCGAGGCCCACGGCCTGCCGCGCCCGATCGGTCTCCAGTACAGCTACTCGCTTGTGGATCGCGGCGCCGAGCTCGACGTCGCGCCGATGGGCCGGGAGCTGGGTCTCGGCCTCGTGCCCTGGAGCCCGCTCGCCGCCGGTCTCCTGACCGGCAAGTACGGTCGCGAGATGCTGCTCAAGGCGGGACCGGCGGGCGCGGTTCCCAATCGCGCCGGCGAGGAGGCGGCCAGCGACGAGGGACGGCTGGCGGGCGACAACCCGTTCGGCGGCATGCTCTTCACCGAGCGCAACTTCGGGATCGTCGACGCCTTGCGCGCGGTCGCGGCCGAGGCGGGACGCCCCATGGCTCAGGTCGCGCTCAACTGGGTGGCCGGGCGACCGGGCGTCTCGACGGTTCTGGTGGGCGCGAGCCGGCCTGAGCAGATGCGCGAGAACGCGGCCTCGCTCGGCTTCGAGCTCTCGGCCGACCAGCGCACGCGGCTGGAGGCGGCGAGCGCGCTGCCGGTACTCAGCCCCTACTTCATCTTCGACCTGCCGCGCGCGAGCCTCTTCGGCGGCTGCGCCGTCGAGCCCTGGCGCGAGGGCGCGCCGGCTTGACCGGCCGGGCGGGCGTGGCCGACAAGCGTCGGACCGCCCCATCCTCGAGGAGCCTCCCCATGAAAGCCATGCTCTTCGAGCGCTTCGGCCAGACGCCGGAGATCCGCGACGTGCCGGACCCCTCGCCCGCGCCGGACGGCGTCGTGATCGAGGTCATGGCGACGGGCCTGTGCCGCAGCGACTGGCACGGCTGGATGGGCCACGACGCCGACATCCGCCTGCCGCACGTGCCGGGCCACGAGTTCGCCGGCACGATCGCGGCCGTGGGACGGGACGTGCGGCGTTTTCGCGTGGGCGAGCGCGTGACCGTGCCCTTCATCGCCGCCTGCGGGCACTGCGCGCAGTGCCATGCCGGCCACCAGCAGGTCTGCGAGCAGCAGTTCCAGCCGGGCTTCACGCATTGGGGCTCGTTTGCCCGGTTCGTCGCGATCGATCGCGCCGACCACAACCTCGTCGCCCTTCCCGAATCCATGGAGTTTGCCACCGCCGCGAGCCTCGGCTGCCGCTTCGCCACCTCGTTCCGCGCCGTGGTGGACCAGGGCCGCGTGCGCGGCGGCGAGTGGGTCGCGGTGCACGGGGCGGGCGGCGTCGGCCTGTCGGCGATCATGATCGCGCGCGCGCTCGGCGCCCGCGTGGTGGCGGTGGACGTCGAGGCGCGAAAGCTCGATCTGGCTCGCGCGATGGGCGCCGAAGCGGTGGTGAACGCGCGCGAGGTGGCCTCCGTCGTGGAGGCCGTGCGCGAGGCGACGGGCGGGGGCGCGCACGTCTCGCTCGACGCGCTCGGCCATCCCGAGACCTGCGTCAACTCGATCTTGGCGCTTCGCCGGCGCGGCCGCCACGTGCAGGTCGGCCTCCTGCTCGCCGACCAGGCGCGCCCGCCCATCCCGATGGACCGCGTGATCGCGCACGAGCTCGAGATCTACGGCAGCCACGGCATGCAGAGCTGGCGCTACGACGCGATGCTGGCGATGATCTCGGCCGGATCGCTGCGGCCCGAACGGCTGATCGGCGAGACGATCCCGCTCGCCGCCGCCGTTCCGGCGCTCGTCGCGATGGGAAGCCGCGCGCCGGACGGCATCACGATCATCGATCCGCGCCTTTGAAGGGTCGGCGGGGCGGCGCTGCGGGCCGCCCCGCCCGGTGTCAGAAGCGGTAGCGCAGCGAGCCGATCACCTGCCGGCCCTGGTCGCGGTAGCAGTAGCCGCCGTTGCAGGTCGTGTCGTCCCGGTCGAACAGGTTCTTGGCGTTGATCTGCGCCTTGACGCCTTCCAGCTTCTCGTTGGCCGCGCCGAAGTCGTAGGCCACCATCGCGTCGACCATGACGCGGCCGCCGTTCCGGAGGGTGTTCCCCCCGTCCGCCCAGGTGGGTCCGAGGAAGCGCGTTCCCGCGCCGAAGCTCAGGCCCTCGGCGACGCCCCCCTGCACCGTGTAGTCGGTCCAGAGCGAGAACTGCTGCTCCGGAATGCCGGTCGGCGCGAAGCCCAGATTGTCGCCGCCCGTGTTCTCGAGGTCGAGATAGGTATAGGCGCCGGTCAGGTTCAGCCCCTCCGCGACGCTGGCCGTCAGCTCCAGCTCGAACCCTTGCGAGGTCACCTCGCCCTGCTGGATCTGGAAGCCGTTGTTGACCGGATCGCTCGACAGGACGTTGGTCTGGCGGATGCGGAAGAGCGCGGCGCTGGCGAGGAGGTTGAGGTCCGCCGGCTTGTACTTGAGGCCGACCTCCTCCTGCTCGCCCTTCGAGGGGTTGAAGGCCGCGCCCGAGAAGGTCGAGCCGACGGTCGGCGCGAACGAGGTCGAGTAGCTGACATAGGGCGAGAGCCCGTTGTCGAAGAGGTAGGCGAGGCCGACGCGCCCCGAGAAGTTCGTATCGTCCTGTTCGTTGCTGGCGGTCGACGGCAGGATGTTGAACGTCTTGGTGTTCAGCCGGTCGTAGCGCCCGCCGAGCGTCAGGACGAAGCGGCGGTATTCCGCCTGGTCCTGGAGGTAGACGCCGGTCTGGCTCTGCAGCGTGTCGAGGCGATAGGCGTCGATCGCGCTCGGGCCGTCGATCCGCTGCTGCCCGTAGTTGAGCCGGACGAGGTCGAGGTCGGGCGCGGCCGTGTAGCCGTAGGCGGTGCTGGCGTCGATATAGCTGTAGTCGACGCCGCCCAGGACCTGGTGCCTCACCTCGCCCGTGTCGAAGTCGAACTGCGCCTGGTTGTCCACCTGGAACGTGCTGGCGGTGCTGGGGATGCGCCAGGCCGAGCGGGTGGCCGTCAGGCGGTCGGGCGAGATCGCGTCGATCTGCGTGTACTTCACGTCGGCGTCGACATGGGCGGTGCGCAGGTTCTGGCGCACGGTGACGGTCTCGCTGAAGCGGTGCTCGAACTCGTAGCCGATGCGCCACTGCGCCTGGTCGAAGTCGGCATAGGCCGGGTCGGTGAGTTGGTAGGGCGTCGGCCGGCCGTTCTCGGTGAAGTAGCCGACGCCGCCACCCGTGGTGAGGTCGCCGTACTCGCCCAGAATCGTCAGGTGCGTGTTGCGGTCGTCGGAGCGGAAGGTGAAGGCCGGCGCGATCACGGCGCGGTCGTCGGCGACGCCGATGTAATCGGTGTCGGCCTCGCGCACGACGCCGGTCAGGCGGTAGAGGACATTGTCGCTGCCCGCGAGCGGACCCGAGGCGTCGAAGTTGAGCTGCTTGCGGCTCTGCGTGCCGATCTCGGCCTCGACCTCGCGGAACGGGTCCTCGGTGGGACGCTTGGAGGTGAGGTTCACGATGCCGCCCGGCGAGCCGCCGCCGTAGAGCACCGAGCTCGGACCTTTCAGGATCGCGATGCCGCCCAGGAGGTAGGGCTCGGTCCGGGGAAAGGCGAAGCCCGCGCCGAGCTCGCGCAGGCCGTCGCGGTAGACGCCGGTCTCCTGCACGTTGAAGCCACGGATATAGAAGCTGTCGAAGCGCGGGTCGAAGCCGAAGACGCTGGTGGTGACGCCCGCCGTGTAGTTCACCGCCTCGGTCAGGGTCTGGACGTTGCGGTCCTCGATCTGCTCGCGCGAGATCACCGAGATCGACTGCGGCACGCGCTCGACCGCTGTGTCGGTCTTGGTGCCGGCGCGCACCTGGCTCGCGACGTAGCCCTCGGTCTCGAGCCCGCCCCCCTCGCCCGTTCCGGCCTCCCGGCCGTTGCCGTCCACCACAACCGTATCGAGAACCACGGTCTCCTCCGCCCGCGCGGCCTGCGTGGCGGCGGCGAGCGCGATCAGCGATGCGCCGAAGAGGCGCGAAAGGCGAAGGGCGGAGCGTGGCGGCATGGGAGAAATCCGAAGCTGGTGGAGGACGGCAGTCCCCTCGGCTAAGGAAAGTTGATAGGGAGAGTCAACATTACCACCGCACCCGATCCCCCGCTCCCGCCGATTCTCCGTCCGACCCGCGCCGGATCGGCGCCGACTGCCGCAAAAAGGACACGCGTTTTGGACCCGTTACAGACTGCCCCTCGGCCCGCAGGGCTCCCCGACACGGTGGCTTTCGACCTCCGGCCGCAGGGCGCGGCCGAGCCCTGGCGCGTCTTCGTTTACGTGCCGCCGGGCACGCCGCCGGCCTCGGGCTGGCCGCTTCTGGCGATCACCGACGGCAACGCGATGATCGCGACCGCCGTGGACGCGGTGCGCGTCCAGGGCGCCTATCCCGACGCCACGAACGTCGAGCCGGGCGTCGTGGCCGCGATCGGCTACCCGACCGAGGCGGCCTACGATTCCCTGCGCCGCTCCTTCGACCTGTCGCCGCCGCCCGGCCGCACCTACCCGCCCTTCACCGAAGGCGGGCCGACGGTGCGCACCGGCGGGGCGGACGGTTTCCGGCGCTTCGTGGAAACCGACGTCCTCGACGCGGTGGCGCGGCTCGCCCCGATCGATCCCGCGCGGCGCACGCTGTTCGGCCATTCCTTCGGCGGCCTGTTCGCGCTCCACGCGCTGTTTTCGGGAACCGGGGCCTTCAGCCGCTTCGTGGCCGCGAGCCCGACGATCTACTGGGAGGACGGCGTCCTTCTCGATGCGGAGGAGCGCTTTCGCACACGGAGCGCGCGCGAGGGCACGGTCGTCCACCTGTCGGCCGGGGAGTACGAGGGCGATGCGCTCGCCCCGTTCCAGTACGGGCGGGAGGACACCGAGAAGCGGCGTGCGGCGGCGCGCTCCGTGCGCACGCTCGACCTGACGCGCGCCATGGCCGCGCGGCTCGCCAAGCTGCCGGGGCTGCGCGTGGAATGCGAGACCTATCCCGGCGAGACGCACATGACGATGCTGCCCGTCTCGGTCTCGCGCGCGGTGCGCGTCGCCTTCGAGGCGCGGCGCCCCTGACGGCGGGGCGGATCAGTCGAGGCGTCGCGCCTCGGCGGGCAGCATGATCGGGATGCCGTTGCGGATGGGATAGGCGAGGCGCGCCCCTTCCGACACGAGTTCGGCGCGCTCGCGGTCGTAGCGCAGCGGCCCCTTGGTGAGGGGACACACGAGGAGCTCCAGGAGCTTGGGGTCGGGCTGCGGCGTTTCGGCGGTCATGATCGTCAGTCCTAGCGCGTCGCGCGTCGCGGCGAAACCGCCGCCGCGCTTACTGGAGCACCGTGGGTCCGCCGTCCTCGCGCCCCTCGCGGGCGAGCGCGATCTCGACGATGGCGACCAGCGTCTCGGCGCGCGTGCGCAGGTCCGGCGCCTCGAGAAGCGCCTGCTTCTCGGCCGGGCCGTAGGGGCTCATCATGGACAGGGCGTTCACCAGCGTCTCGTTGGAGGCGCGGGTCACGCTGTCCCAGTCGGCTTCCAGCTGGTTGGCCTGGAGATAGGCGCGGAAGGCTCGCAGAAGCGCCTCGCGGTCCACCTCGTCGGCGCCCGAGCCCGCGTCGAAATCGACCAGAAAGGGCGTCACGCGGCAGAGCCGGTAGGGCAGGCCGCGCGAGGGCACGGCCTCGGCCACGCGAAACCGCACGATGCCCTGCAGGTTGATGAGATAGCGCCCGTCGCCCGATTCCGTGAGCGAGGTGATGCGCCCCAGGCAGCCGACGGCGCAGAGCTCGGGCTCGCCCGCCTCGTTCACCGCCCCGTCGAGGCGCGGCTGGATGATGCCGATCACCCGCGCGCCCTGCATGGCGTCGTCGATCATCGCGATGTAGCGCGGCTCGAAGATGTTGAGCGGCATCTGGCCGCCCGGCAGGAGCAGGGCACCCGACAGGGGGAAGACGGCGACCGTCTCCGGCAGATCCTCGCTCGATCGATAGGTCTGGTTGCCCGCCTGAACCAAGTGGCGCCTCCCTTTAGGCGACCCCAACTGGCGCGCGCGCGCCCGAACTCAAGGGGCGCGCGACGCTTGGAACCAGCCCGCGGCGGCCCTCAGCGGAACAGGAGCGAGGAGAGCTTGCGCCGCCCCTCCTTGGTGGCCGGATCGGTCGGCCCCCAGACCTCGAAGAACTCCAGAAGCTTGCGCCGCGCCCCGTCGTCGTCGAAGGCCCGGTCGCGCCGCACGATCTCGAGAAGGTGCCCGGCCGCCGCCTCGCGGTTGCCCTTGGCCTGCGCGATGAGGGCGAGGTCGAAGCGCGCCTGGTGGTCGTCCGGGTTGCCCTCGAGGCGCGCCTGGAGCGTCGCCGCGTCGCCGAGCTGCGCGATCTCGTCGGCCAGCTTAAGCTTGGTCTTCACGGTGGCGAAGGCGGGATCGTCCAGCATGGCGGGCGGCAGCTGGTCGACCACGGCGCGCGCGCGCGCCGCATCGCCCGCCGCGAGATAGCATTCCGCAAGGCCCGCCGCGGCCGGCGCGCTTTCGGGATCGTGCTGGAGGACGGCGGCGAAGACCTGCGCGGCGCTGGCGGCATCACCCGCCTTCAGAAGCTCGCCCGCCTCCTTCAGGGCGTCGGCCACCGGGTCGCCGCCCGCGTCCGGGCCGCCGGGTCCGGCGAGCCGGTCCACGAAGGCGCGCACCTCGCTCTCGGGTAGGGCGCCCATGAAGCCGTCCACCGGCTGTCCGTTCACGAAGGCGAAGACGGCGGGGATCGACTGGACGCCGAGCTGGCCGGCGATCGAGGGATGCTCGTCGATGTTCATCTTCACGAGCTTCACGCGCCCGCCGGCGGCCTGGACGACGCGCTCGAGGATCGGCGTCAGCTGCTTGCAGGGGCCGCACCAGGGCGCCCAGAAGTCGACCAGCACCGGCTGGTTGCGCGACTCGCGGATGACGTCGGCCGAGAAGGCGGCGGTGGTCGTGTCCTTGACGAGATCGCCGGCCGCCGCGACGGGGGCGCCGGGTGCCGCAGCGGGGCCGCGCGCGGGCGCGGCGGGGGCCGTGGTCTGGCGCCCGTAGCCGCCGCCGAAGCCGGAACCGTAGGGATTGCTCATGAGGGGGCTCCGTCGTTGGAGGCTTCGCTGAGGGGCGTCACGATCGGCTCGTGGCCGGTGGCGCCGAGGAAGCGGAGAAGATCGGCAAGCGGGAGCGACGTGGTCGCCCGGTTGGTGAGCGGATGGGCGTTCAGGATATCGTGTTCGAGGAGGCGCTCGTCCAGAACCAGCGTCACCTCCCCCGCGCGGTCGTTCACGAGGCCGAGCACGGTGACCGAGCCCGGCTCGACGCCGAGCATGCGCCCCATGCGCTCGGCATCGGAAAAGGACAGGCGGCCTGAGGCCCCGATCCGCCCGTGCAGCGTCTTGAGGTCGACCGGCGTGTCCTCCGCCGCCGTCACCAGGAAGTGGCGCCCCTTCTTGTCCTTCACGAAGAGGTTCTTGGTGTGGACGCCGGGAATCGTGCCCCGCAAGGCCTGCGCTTCGTCCACCGTGAAGACCGCCTCGTGCTCCACCGTGCGGGTTGCAACGCCCGCCCCGGCCAAGCGCCGCGCGAGGTCGGGCGCGAGGCGCTCCAGCGCCGGGTCGGACGAGGGAAAGGCTGCGTCGGCGCTCATCGGGCCCTCGCGAGAAGTTTCGAGGTGCGGACCGCGCCCCAAGGTCCGCTTCCTATCGAAGCGGCGACGCCGGGCGTCAAGCGCCGGCGGACGGGCATCGGGAGGGCAAGCGGGGCGACACGCATTTTCCCTGTTGCATCCCGGATCGGGATACGTCATAAGGCCGTCATCCGCGGCGCCGACAAGCGCTTCAGCGGGGAGCGGGCGGGTGTAGCTCAGGGGTAGAGCACAACCTTGCCAAGGTTGGGGTCGAGGGTTCGAATCCCTTCGCCCGCTCCAATTTTCCCGAGCGTTCACAGCCACTTAGAGCGACTTCCGGCGCACACGCCGAGAGCTTTGCTTCGTCGTGTCGCCACCATATCGCCACCGCATGTTTTCTGCCCGCGGTCATGCAGAGCCTCCGAGGTTCGCATTCGTTGTGAGTTGAGCCAGCCGCCGTTCGAATGCGGTGCCGGTGATCTGCCGAACCTGGTGCAGCTGTGCGTCCGATATGTCCGGCCACTCAAGCAGCACCGCATCCATCTCGCGCTGTAGCTCGATCACGTACAACTCGACGGACCACTCCGGGATTGGCAGGGGCGCCGCCACCGCCAGCATGTCGGCCGCTTCATGCGCGACGCGGACCGCAACTGCGGCTAGGCGTTCGATAAGGTCGGACGACAGAGATGCGGGACGCCAAAGGTCATTAGCCGGACGCCCCTCCCCTTCCGCTGTTCCCATCACGGTAGGTCGGCCTCTTCTGGCAGCGTGGCGATGTGGCGCTCGGTCTCTGTTACCAGTTCGCGTACGTCCGCGTAGTCGCCGCCTTCCGCCACCGCCCGCTCCAACAGAAGGTCGCAACGCGCATAGGCCTCGTTACGCGTTGTCGGCACCATGAGGGCGATGCCATCATACGCGGCGCGGACATCGTGGAGCATGGTCAGCTCCATGGCCCACAGGAGGTCGATGGACGGCTTGTGCGTTTCCTGCGCGATCTGGAACTGGATGCCATCGGCTGCCCGGCGCATGCCGCGCGTCACCGCAACGGCCGCCAGGATCCCAACACTCGGCGGAAAGAACGGCTTCTCCCGGGGCGGTATCCGGCTTCCGTTCACGTGCCCATGCAGATCGACCATGGTCATGCCTCCATGACCTGGGAGAGGGTGCGGTAGAAGTCGGGCACCCTACGGTTTCGACCGTTGCGATAGGCAACATGCCTTTGACGCCGGCCGGTCATGGTGACGGTGGGTTTAGCCCTACGATCCACGGTCTTGTTCGGCCCCCCCCGTCGATCACCACACCGATGGTGCCGAGCGCAAAGGCTGCCTGCCGGCGCACCTCGCCCGTCAACCGATCGGTGAGAAAGCTAAGCGTGTCGAGATCGAACCGGTCATCTATCGACCACTCGACTCGATCTAGCTCCTGCCAGCAGTTCCGCAGCATGAGGCCGAGCATGATGCGGGCCGCGAGGAGGTCGGCGTTTGCGTGCGTATCTCGGAGCGCCCAAAGCTCGTCATGGAGCGCGAGAACGCGCGCGCCGAGCGCATCGGCGTTCTTGTCGCTCGCCGCGTACTGTTCGGCCTCCAGCGCGACGATAGAGCCGAAAAGCGAGCTGACGCGCTGGCTCATGACGCTGGCGGCTGGCGTCGTCAGATACTCGACCGCACGAGCGAGAACGCGCGCATGGCCCTTCTGCAAGAAGTCTACGTCATCGGCGACGTAGCGGATCGCGGCCAAGAGGTCGGCATGATCCTGCAGGCGCGGCGGATCGTTCTCGATGATGTCCCCAGCCTCGGTGTCTGCGGTGGCATAGAACGCCGCCTCGACTTCCCGGCTCCAGTCGGTTTTGCAACCGGCGGTGAGGGCGGCCAAGTAAGTGCGGTGACGCTCAACAAGTGCGGTCATGGTCTCGGCCATTGTCAGGCCCTCCCGTCGAAATAGGCGAGCGCAGCGGCGACCAGAGGCGCTTCAAACGAACCAAGTGTGTGACCCATCTCCTCGCTCGCAAGGCGCAGGGCAGCGAGCGCACCGGCTTCGGTTGTTGCAGCCGGCGTCTCGTACTTGAGGCGTTCCCACAACGGATTGACGAGACGATCCATCTCGGCGTCGAAAACGTCGTCATCCTCGATGCCAGCCCCATCCAATGCACCGCGTGTGGCCTGATAGAGGTTCACAAGATCAAACAGGGGATCGGGCGCGGCCGCCCCGGCTGGGACAGCGGCAACGATGGCGGCAGCAGTAAGGGCACCAGCAGCGCCACCAGCAGCGAGCATGCGCAGAGCTTGACGGCGAGTGGGCTTGGGCAAGCCGTCGGCGGTTGCCGGAACCACACGGTTCAGCATGAGGGTATCTCCTGGTTTGTGATCCATGCTTGCCGAGGCTTGGAACGTGCCCCCGACAGCTCACGAGCGTTGCTAATTGCTCGTCCGTGAGCTAAATAGCTAATATCAAGGCGGATGGCAATATCATTCCGCTACTCAGTGAGCGAAATAGCTAACGCATGGTAGCTTCCCACCAGATCCGGGCCGGCAGAGTGATGATCGGAATGGGTCAGAAGGAGTTGGCTGACGCTGCTGGGATTGCGGTGGCTACCCTGCGCCGTATGGAGTCCGACGATGTTGGACCCGAGCGTTCATCGTTCGCTGCCGTGGAGAAGGTCTGCGGCATCCTGCGTACAGCCGGCATCATCTTTATTGCGGATAATGGAGAGGGTGCGGGCGTGCGTCTACGCAAGAATCGGGATGGCCCAGGATCGTCGACCTGAACCGCAAACGTCGCGAACACTCCCTTAGCAGGGGAGCGCCTTCGACCACTCGACTAAAAAGTACGAAAAAACGCAGATCGCCCATTTGAGGAACTGACAAAACCGACAGAACCCAAGCCGACGCAAGATGTGATCGGTATGGACGTTCCCATTCGAATTTCGCACGATTGATCGGCTTGCCTGCACCATTCCTTTTGTGGATCGTGCCCGAATGGCCGATGACCCTCCCAAGCTCCGTATCGTTGCCGAACAGGATGAAGCTTCTCTTGAGCAGGAGAAGACCCGTCGACATGCGATTGCCTCAAGCGATGTCCGGTGGGCTCTCATTGAGCTAGCAGCCAACATCATGCGCGTCTCTCGGGGCGCAGGTCGCAGCCCTGACATCGGCCCCCAATGCGCTGGCGTTATCGAGAGCTTCCAAGCCTATCGCGAGGCGGTCGGCATCTGGCCATCTGCGTATGAAATCTCGACGGCCTTAGCTTGGATGCCTGACCATGACGAGCGTACCCGACGCAACTGGTCGGAGAGGGAATACAGCGTCGCAGACATTGTAGGGGGTAGCCTGCAGATCGCGGCCTCGTCCCTCGTTCGCCACCGCACTCAAGAGGCGGCTGGCGAGAGCCAGATGTATCGTGGATTGAATGGGATCTACGAGCAACGTCGCCAAGCAGCGGAAGAGCGAGCGGCTGCGGAGGCGGCCGAACGACGCGCGAAACGGGCAACCTCCCCTAGAGCGAAGGCCAAACCCAAGCGGAAACCCAAGAAGGCTATCGCTCTCTGACGCGATCTCCCTCGGGTAGATAGCCGTCCGGGCCTTCTGAGCGCACGATTTTTCGAGGGTAGCCGACACCTACGTTACTCCTACTGTTCGCATCACATGATGCGCAGTTGGAATCGTATCCCCGTCACAGAACCGCGGTCGCTGGCCTGTCGCGGCGTGATGCGGTCGTGGTCACGCGGTGATCCAATACGATCACGCCGTGATGCTCCTCACTCCTCCTAATGGCAGTTTGACCAGCAATGCCATTAGTCGATTGCCGAAAGTTCGACGACGCTTCCCGTCACAACGCGGAGGCGAACGTGGACGAGATACCAGAGGAAATTCGTATAACGGCGAAGGAGCGCGGACGGCTCGCTTCACGAAGACATCGGGAGGCTCAGAAGAAGCGTGGCATACCCGATGCTCGACAGATCGACGAGGTTATGTTGGCGATCTTCGTCGGTCGATCCCTAAGCGGTAGCGTGAGCGTCAGTCCCGGAAATCGGAATGCAGCGATCACCGCGATCATTCGAGCTGCAGGTTGGGATGTTGAGAGTGAAGCTGTGCATGCGGCTGTCGAACGGCGCTTTTTGATGCATGGGGAACGCTACCAAACACTCAAACCCCTTTTGCCAAGAAGGGATAGGCAAACCGCACAACCGTCCGAGGCTATCGTTTCGGCTGAGATCGTTATCTCACCTGCTACGCTTACCTCGAAATTCGCTGCAGTCGACGCAGATTAGGTGAGGTCACAACCTTCGGATGATGTTTGGCGTTGAGGGATTGACCTCATGCGGTATAGCGTGCGTCAACACATTGTTGCCGCATTCAACCAGGGGTCTTAATGCGCCGTGCATTTACAGGGCTATCAGCCCTAGCCCTCCTGGCAGGGTGCAACACCAGTAGCCCACGCTTTAAAGACACGTCCAACCTCACT
>NZ_BBWK01000084.1 GCF_001463765.1 Aureimonas sp. AU4
CCGGCGGCCGCGCCGCCTTTTCCGACTATGTCGAGGATGTCGTCCTGGCGGCTGACGCGCTGCAGCGCGTGGCAATTCCCAGCGGCGCGCGCTTCGCGCTGTTCAGCTTCGACGCCGATGTCAGGGTGAAGATCGGGAGCGCGAGCGCGACCCTAACGCTTCCCGCAGGCAGCACGACGGACGGGTCGGGCAGCGAACTCAATCCCGCAGCACGGCGCGTTCCCGCCATGCTGCAGGGCAGCGGCGTGCTGACGCACGTCCTCTTGCGTTCCGCTGCCGCCTGCTGCGGCTCGATCAGCTTCTACGGTCGAGGCGCGCGATGACGTTCTTTCAGACCGCTCGCGCCCTCGCCGGTTGCCCGACGCCACAAGATGACTCGATCCGCCATCCCGGACCCACCGCACTCCGGCGCTGGCGTGCCGCCGTCGCCAAGATGCGCGCCGGCACGGGCTACCGGCCGCGCGTCGTCTTCATCGGCAATTCGAAGACGGTGGGGGCGGGGGCGGGCGCGACGCCCCCGACCGGCACCAACGTCTTCACGGACGGCGCGGAGACGCAGTCCAAGGTCGCGCAATTCGCCCGCCTTCTGGCGGAGACCGGCATTCCGGCATCGCGACAGTCCTTCTTCGCATCGTCGGGCCTGCCGAACCAGGCGGCCAAGATGAGCTACGATCCGCGCGTTGCGGGCCTCGGAAACGGGTGGTCGGGCGGAAGCCGCACGCTGGGCGGCATCATGTGGGCGACGAGCGGCGCCAACCCTTTCTCGTTCGCTCCCGAGGGCTCCTGCAGCCGGCTGGAACTCATCAGCAAGCGCCATGTTGGGGGCGGCACGCTGGGCGTCACGGCGGATGCGGACGCGGTCATTCTCACCACCGTCAACGGAGCGCCGAACGGGGCCGCGACGGCCGACCTGTTCGCACGGACCGTTGTCGATGTCGCGCGGTGCACGCATGTCTTCAACTTCGTGCGTCAGTCGGGCGGCTACGTCTCGGTTGTCGGGGCGATCGCTCAGGACATCTCCGTGCTGGCCGTCGACGTCATCAATGGCGGCACCTACGGTACCGTATCGTCCTACCACACCGGCACGCAGGCCTGGGACAGCGCCGACGCGCTGGAGATCCTGGCGCCCAATCTGGTCTTCGTGGAGCTCGGCACCAACGATCTGCGCACGGGACAGGACGTAGTGGCGACCCGCTCCAACATCCTGCAGATCGTCGCCAAGGCCAGGGCCACGGGCGCGGACGTCGTTCTCGAGATCCCATCCTTCGGCGTGGTCCGCGGCAGTGACACGACGGAGCGTCGGGCGCTTCTCAAGGACGCGATCGTCTCGCTTGGTACCGCGCAGGGCTGATCGTCGTCGATCACGACCTTCGCCTCGGCGCTTATGCCGAGGCGGCCGCGCTTGGCCTTCATCGCCACAGCGTGCCGCATGAGACCGCGGCGGGCCATCTCCTGCGGGCCCTTACGCTGCGCGAGGCGGTCCGCATCTGAGGCGCGCCACGCCGCCGGCCACGACCCGCCCGGCGGCGATCAGCCCGAGCGGCCGGGCACCGGCTGGCCGTCGCCGTAGCCCGTGCTGCCAAAGCGGCTCCAGCGTCGGTTTAGCACATAGAGGAGCGGCTTTTCGAGAAGGACGTGGACCGCAAAGCCTGCGATCGTCGCGGCAACCAGCAGGGAGACGAGATAAAGCGAGGGCGATGGGGCGACGAGCCCAAGCTTGGCAGCGATCGGGGTGGCGATTTTGAAGGCCACGGGATGGGCGAGATAGAGCGAGTAGGACGCATCGCCCCCGAAGATCAGGAACCGGTTCCATGCGCTCGCGCCATCGATCGGACAACGCAGGATCGCCCCGGAGACGATGAGCGCCGCAGGTATGCCGCCGGTGATCGCGCGGCCGATCGTTTGGTAAGCGTCAAGCTGGTAGCTTATCGCGGCCAGCACGAAGCCGCTCACGATGAGTGTCCATCCGATCGCGGCCGGCATGCGTCGGCCCCCGACGAATAGCGCGGCGATCCCGATACCCATCAGAAACTCCAAGGCGATCGAGTCGCCCCAGAATCGCAGCATCGAGGCGCCCACGTGAAACGTGTTGACGAGCGCGACGAGCGTCGCGATGACCACGACGACAAAGGCGAGACCGGCCCGCTTGCGCATGAGGAGGCCGACCGCGAAGACGAGGTAGAACATCATCTCGAAGTTCAGCGTCCAGCCCAGACTATAGACCGGGAAGTCGTAGCCGATCGGGCAAGGCGCCGGACAACTCGGCGGCGGCAGGAAGAGGTATGAGCTCACGATCTTCGACATCGGATAGTCGATGCCCTCGGCCAGGGCAACCGCCAGCACGAGCGAGGTGAAGATCCAGTACAGCGGAACGATCCGGATGAGGCGCCGGCGCAGGAAGTCGGCCGCGACGCCCCGTCCGCCGAAGCGGCCCCGCATCAGGTAGTACATGACGAAGCCAGAGATGACGAAGAAGACGTCGACCCCGAGACCCCAGTCGAGAAGGATGAAGGCGAGCGAGCCGGCCGCAGGGCCGACCGTATCGACGAGTTCGTGCTGGGCATGGCCGACAACCACGAGCATGGCGGCCAGGAAGCGCAGCACCTGCAGGGCATCGAGCCGGGTCTTCGTCATGCCCTGTCCAGCTCCTCGCCGTCGTCGGACCGTGGCCGAACGGTCCCGATCGCTTTACGGTCTCGCCTGCCGCACCGCAACCTGTCGATCCATCGGACAAAGACCGGGTCACCTCGAAACGAATGCGGCGGCCCCTTCGGGCCGCCGCTCTTCACGCCATGTCGGGCGCTTACACGAAGAGGAAGTCGGCCGCGTTCACCTGCGTCTTGTTGACGTTCTTGAGCAGGATCGAGTCGTGCTCACCGATCGTCACCAGCGTGTCGGCACCTGACTGCGAGAGATGCAAGGCGCTGAAGCTCGACGCCACGATCTTCTCAATCTGGATGCGGGCATGGTTGGGCGAGGCGTCGTCGGCCTGGAAGTTCGACACCTTGTCGTCGCCGCCGCGGAAGAGGAACGTGTCGCGCCCCGCCAGCTGCACGACGTCGTCGCCTTGCCCGCTGTCGATTGTCAGACCCGTACCTTTGACCGTGATCTTGTGAGTCTGGTCGGCTTGGGTGACGTCAAGCACTACCAGAGTCTTGGTCGTGTCGTAGCGCTCGTACTGCGTGACG
The DNA here is from genome assembly GCF_001463765.1 of Aureimonas sp. AU4. Lineage (GTDB taxonomy): Bacteria > Pseudomonadota > Alphaproteobacteria > Rhizobiales > Rhizobiaceae > Aureimonas. The sequence continues at coordinate 3,189 of NZ_BBWK01000084.1, forward strand.
CCCGGCTGGTTCGCCAGCACGAATTTGAAGACGTCGCTGGAGCCGTCGGCACTGTTGCTGACCGTCGTCAGCTTGCCGCCCACGGCGTCGTAGGTCGTGGTGGTGGACGTGCCGCCGACCTTGGTCCAGTGGTAGTCCGGCGTGCCGTCGGCATGGCTGCGCAGGACCTCGACCACCGTGCCGGTCTTGTCGATCGTCTGGACCTGGGTCGTGTAGCTCTGGTTCTTGATGTCGTAGCTCGTATTGGAACCCGAGCCGTCGGGATACTTTACGAAGAGCTGCGCCGGCTTGCCGTTGGCGTAAACTATGGTTTCCGTATGCCCGTCCGCGCCGGTCAGCGCGGTTTGCGTGGGAACGCCCTTCGTGTCGAAGAGCGCGGTCTCCTTCGTGCCGTCGGCATTGGTGACGTAGACAGCGGTTTTGATGCCAGCGGTGTAGTTCGTGATCGTTACGTCCCCCTTACCAGTCTGGACCTGTTCCTTGGCGAGCTTGCCGGTGGCCGGGTCGAAGGTCCGGTTGATCGTGTCGCCATTGCTGGCCTGGATCGCGATCGCAAGCGGCTTGCCGGCCTTGTCGAAGGTGCGGGTGACCGTCTCGCCCGCCGCCTTCACCCAATGATAGTCCGGCGTGCCGTCGGCATGGCTGCGCAGGACCTCGACCACCGCGCCGGTCTTGTCGATCGTCTGGACCTGGGTCGTGTAGCTCTGGGTTTTGATGTCGTAGCTCGTGTTGGTGCCCGAGCCGTCGGGCTTCTGCACGAAAAGCTGGGCTGGCTTGCCGTTGGCATAGACCATGGTTTCCGTACGCCCGTCCACCGCGACGACGGCGCTCTGCGTGAGGACGCCCTTCGTGTCGAATAGCATGGTCTCCTTCACGCCGTCGGCCTTGGTGACGTAGACGGCAGTCTTCGTGCCGGCAGTGTAATTGGTGATCGTGACGCCGCCCTTGCCGTCCTGGACCTCGCTCTTGGCGATTTTGCCGTCGGTCCCGAAGGTTGTGCTCGTCTTGGAGCCGTCGGTGCCATAGGTGACACTCGCGACCTTGCGGCCCTGTGCGTCATTGGTCACGTAGGTGCGCGAGCCGTCCGCGCCCTTGGTCTCGGAGCCGGCTGCCGATCCGTCGGCGGTGGTGCGGATTACGGCGTAGACGACGCCCGCCGCGTTCGCCTTCTGCACCTCGGTCGTGTAGGCCTGACCCTTAATGTTGAAGGTCGTGGTCTCGGTCGACTTGTCGGCATTGGTCACGTAGAGGCGCGACTTCTCGCCGTTCACGAAGACCGTGGTCGCCATGCCGCCATCGGGACGGTACGCGACCTGCTTGTCGATCACGCCCTTGTCGGCGTACCAAGTGGCGGTCTTAATCCCGTTCGCGCGTGTCTCAGCGAATAGGAGCGTGTCGTCGGCGCGCAGCCGTTCGAAGCGGGTCAGCGCGCCCGCCGCATCGAACACGGTGTGCTCGGTGACGTAGGCCTGCCCCGTGATGCCGAGCTGGTAGGTTTCCTTGGTGCCGTTGGCCCAGTTGACGATCTCGTTCAGTTTCGCGGACTTGTCGAAGTTCGCGATCTTCACCGTGCCGTCAACGAACTTGGTCTGCTGCGTGAAGACGTAGCCATCGCGGATGCCGGCATTCGTCGTAGAGAACAGCTTGCCGTCCTTGTCGTAGACTTCGGTCAGCTTCCAGGTCGGCGCGGTCTGGATGATTGAGAACTGGACGTCGCCCTTGATCTTGGCGAGCGCCGCCTGGTCGTTGGCGAGAAGATGCTTGAGCGTCGAGAGCGAGGCGACCGGCAGGACCTTCGTGTCGGTCAGCGTAATGGTCTCGAGCACCTTCGACTTCGACAGGAGGTCGAGCTGCCCGACGATTTCGACCGCCGTTCCCGATACATGGGCGACGTTCGACACGTCGTTGGCGCGCGGGATGAGCCCGTTGCCGCCGACCTCGACCACGAGCGGCGAGTCGCGCACGGCGACATTGATCTCTTTGACGTTCTCGTAGGTGGCGATCGGTGCGGTGCCGCCGAGCGGATCGTAGACGACGACCTTAGCCTGCACCGTGTCGAAGTGCACCGTCACTTGCTGCGCGGCGTTGCTGATCTCGGTATCGGTGGCGTCGTTCCAGACCTTGGGCGCGGACCAGACCACGAGGTCGTAGGCGCCGTTGCTCTTGGCCAGCACCATGCTGCCGCCGTTCGTCGGCAGGTTCGAGACGGTGTGGGCGAGCGCCTGCGTCGGGACCTTACTGCCCGCGCCGTCGTCGTTGAGGATCGTGGTGAGGTTGTGGATCGCGGTCGCGGCGAGCTTCGGGCTGCCGTCGGCGTTAAAGAGGCCGAAATGAGCCTCCTTGTTGGTGTTGGTCGGGTCATTGCCGCGATCCAAGAGCTCGTAGAGATAGGTCTTCTCGACGCCCGACTGGAAGGCGACCACGAGCGAGTTCAGGATCGACTTGGCCTGCGCCGTCTGGTTCGCGCCTACATCCGCTGTGCTGGCCAGTGTGGTGATGCCGACCTCGGTGATGACGGCCGGATCGCCCGAGGAGCTCTTCTTCGCCAGGTCGAGCGAGGCCTTCATCGCCGCGCTCGTGGTGGAGTTGGTGCTGACATACGCATGCGCGTTGGCGTAGTCGGAATAGCTGGTCAGGTCGCCGAGCGCCGCATAGTCCTTGGCGTCGTTGTGACCGAGGGTCAGGTTGTAAACCGAGATGTCCTTGAGGAGCGCGTCGCCCTTCACCGCCGTATAGAAGGCCTTCTGATAGGCCGCGGCCGCCGCCATGCTGGACGAGCCATTGTAGCTGAAGGCCTGCAGGTTAGCCTCGTTCAGGCCTTCCAGGGCGACGATCGAGCCTGGATGGGCCTTCTCGAAGGCCTGCAACTGCTTGACAAACTTGTCGAGGCCGTCCTTGCCGAGCGCCGGCAGGCCCGAGGACACGATAAAGTCGAACTTGTAGCCTGCCGAGGCGAGCGCGTTCAGAACGGGCTGGACCTCGGGAAACGAGGTCAACGCATCGCGCACCGTGGTGACGCCGAGGTAGTCAAGGCTCTGCTTGACCAGCGCGTAGTTGGTGTAGCCCGTCCAAGCGTAGCCGACATGCGTGTTGACTGCAATCGAGTCCACGAAGGAGCTGGCCTTCAGCAATGCGGAGGAGGGAGGGGACGTCGCCATGGGATTCCTGACCGATCTTGGGAGAAGATAGGCAGAGAATGTCAGGCAAGATCTAAGTCGAGCTTTTTAGAGACGTTCGCATTTTACGCAGTTGCTGTTTCCTGTGCCAGATGATGACGTGCGACGGTCGCGGCGACTGCGGGAAGCTGCTATGTGTTGCGAACTGGGCCGACGACTTCTCACAAACGATCAGGCAGCGCCTACCTGACAGTCCAGACTCCGGAGCAGCCCTCCATTCCCGCGGTGTAGGGGCTGCGCGGCTTCGCCGCCTTCAGCGTCGTCGTCGTCCATCTCTACTCGATGCCGCTCCTGGCCGGCCTCCTGCCGGAACTGCCGAACTGGGCCCACCTGACCGTCGATACGGGCGGCCGAGGCGTTGAAGCGTTCTTCATCGTCAGCGACTATCTGACCCCCCCCCCCTAAGCCTCGTGCGGCACCGCCACTCTGTCGTTTCTTCTACGATCGCGCCATGCGCATCATGCCACTCTTCATGCTTCTTCATTTGGCGCTGTTCGTGCTTGGACCGATTGTTGGCTACAAATTCTTCGCCGGAGTCGACGAGGTGTGATACGTCCGTGCGTTTCTGGCCAATCTCTTCTTCGTGCTCGAGATCGTTGGCGAGACCTTGGCGCAACAGAACGCCTGGACGCTAACCTACGAATGGGTTTCTTATCTCTGGTTTGTGGTGATCTTCACGCTCACGATCTCGCGCGGTTCCCGGCTATCGAGCGGGCTCTTCGGCAGAGCCACACTGGCGTTAGTGATAGCCTTCCCACGGGCGAGCTACTTCGCGGTCGGTATGCTGTTTGCGGGGTATCCGCTTCGCCTAGATGTAGCCGGCGTGACCGGACCGGCGCTAATTGCTTTTGCGATGGCGCTCCTCTACTAAACATACTAATATGTCACGCCGTTCGCCGGTCTTGACTTCCAGGCGTTGATCTTCACACTCCTGATGCATCCATCTAGTGTGTCGCGGCCCTCCTGACCACTCAGCCGATCGGGGTCCTCGGCAAGTTCAGCTAGGGTCAGGACCCATTGATATGAGGCGCGCCGTCTGATTCAGGCTCCGTCCGGGGGACTGGATATGAGCGATCTGTACTGGCTGGCGGACGAGCAGATGGAGCGGTTGCGGCCGTTCTTTCCCAAGAGCCATGGACGACCACGTGTCGATGACCGGCGCGTGCTGAGTGGCATCATCTTTGTCAACCGCAACGGTCTGCGATGGCGGGATGCGCCCAAGGACTATGGGCCCGCAAAGACGCTGTACAATCGCTGGAAGCGTTGGGGTGAGATGGGCGTCTTCCTGCGGATGATGGAAGGACTGGCCGCAGGCGGCGCCGATCCCAAGACTGTCATGATCGACGCGACCTACCTGAAGGCGCACCGCACGGCATCGAGCCTGGCGGTCAACAAGGGGAGCTTGGACGCCTGATCGGCCGCACGAAGGGCGGCATGAATACAAAGATTCACGCCGTGGCCGATGCAATTGGTCGCCCGCTCCGCTTCTTCCTGACCGCCGGGCCGACCAGCGACTATACCGGGGCCGCGGCGCTTCTGGACAATCTGCCCAAGGCGCAATGGCTGCTCGGTGACCGCGGCTACGACGCTGACTGGTTCCGGGACGCTCTTACAGCGAAGGGCATCAAACCCTGCATTCCGGGCCGACGGTCTCGCAATGCGCCTGTCAAACACGACAAACGCCGCTACAGGCGCCGTAGCCGCATCGAGATCATGTTCGGGCGGCTGAAGGACTGGCGCCGTGTCGCAACCCGCTACGACCGCTGTCCAACCGTCTTCTTCTCCGCCATCGCGCTGGCCGCAACTGTGCTCTTTTGGCTCTGAGCTATGAGTCCTGACCCTAAAGCTTGTATTTCGTGCATCCCTTCGTCTTTTTTGCAGCGCTTGCATCCGCACGGCGATCGGCGGGGCACGGGTTCAGTTCAAGGCTTCCCTGGGGATGCTTCGCGGATCTTGGCGTGACCTGTGCGTTTATCGCGTCGCTCGTGACATACGAACTTGTGGAACGACGCCTGCGTCGCTTCGTCGACGGTCGCATCCGGGGTTCGGGAATCGCGGCACGCAAGCTTGCCGAAGTGCCGTCGAAACTTGGTTGAGTTTGCGGGGAGCATGACGCCGCCCGGTTAGCGCCTAACGGCTGCGTCCGCCAGCTTTGTCTAGTCAAGGCTGCGCTTCACGACCGCCGGAACTCCAGCCGCCATCGTGTTCTCGGGCACCGAGCGCAGCACCACCGATCCGGCCGCGATCACCGCGCCCCGGCCGATCGACACGCCCGGAAGGATCGTTACGCGCGTGCCGATCCAGGCACCGTCTCCGACTGTGACGGGAGCCGGCTGGATGCGACCCGCCCGCCGCTCTCGTCCGCCGATCTCGTGGTTGGAGGTCAGGAAAACGCAATGCGTCCCGATTTCGACACCGTTTCCGATCCGAATCTCGTCCGACAGGTCGAAGTAGCAGAAGCGGTTGACGAAGCAGTCGCTGCCGATCGTTAGACGATCGCCATTGATGTAGATCCCGCCGGCAAGGAGCGTTCCACGCCCAATACGCACGCCCGTGGTCCGGTAGATGCCGTTGCGAAGGCGCGCGCTAGCGCTGTCGCTCGGCAGGAGGTTAGCCGCTCCGTTGGCCAGAAACGTGCGGAGTTTGCCAAGGAAGGATCGAAAGGACATGCTATCTCGCTGGCGTTGTCATCGGATCAATCAATCGCGTCGTGGACGACCTGCCGGAGACGGCCGATGCGGCTGGCCTCGTGGCGCGCCCAACGCTCACGTATCGCGTCGCGCCCGTCGTCTCCAGCCTCCCGCCGTTCGCGGAGGTGCATCAGGATCGCGGCCGCGGCCGAAGGATTGTCGATCGAGATCACAGGAACCCCCTCGACGAAGTCGAAGCCGCGAAGCGACGAGGCGGTGGCGACAACAGGGCATCCGGCCGCGAAGGCCTCCAAGAGTTTGATCTTCAAGCCGCTGCCGTGCACCACGGGGCTGATGGAGCACAGGCAGCGGGATAGAATCGTCTGAAGTTCCGCGTCCGTGACGAAGCCAGTGCCACGCAGCGTCGGGTCGCCCGGAGCCGGAATGCGCTCTGTCCCCTTGCCCACGAGCAGAAGGCGAACCGGAGCGCCAACGGCTTGTAGCGCCGGAGCGAGCCGATCGCGCAGCCACTCGATCGCGTAGGCGTTGGGCGCAAAACCAGGACTTCCGACGAAGACCGTCGTATCACTCAGGTCCTCGTCCCGGAACCGGTCGGCGATCGTGTCCGCCGCAGTCGGCTCGGAGCGGTCGAGCAGGGGGTTCAGGGTCTCGGATTTCCCGTCGCAGAGCCATCGGAAGCGTGCGCGATCCGCTGAGGAGATGAAGACGACGCGGTGCGACTTGGCGATCAAGACGCATTCCGCCAGAAGGACCTGCGCCGATTGCGCTAGCTTCGACAGTTTCCGCAGCGGCGAGCGCGCGAGCGCGGCCTCGTCGATCAGGGTCCGCACCGTGAAGTCGTGGCAGACATAGACGAAGCGGTGCCGGGAGAGGAGGAGGCGCCACAGCGGCATGTTGGTGGCGCTCTGCAGGTGATCGACCACGAACACGGCCCGATCCGCGCGAAGATCCGCTTTGAACTGCCGTTCGGCCTCACCGGACGCATATCCGATGGTCATGAGAGGACGACCGCGCAGGACGTGAGCTAGTTTGAAACGAAGGGCCGCCAGATGTCCGGGACGGCGCAGGCGACCCGGACGGAACACGCGGTGCGCGTCTCCGGCAAAGGGAGATCCCTGCGGCACCGTCTCGCTCATGTCGCGCAGAACGATCCGGACAAGCGGAGGCGGGGTCCCGTCGGCCACCTCGAGGAGATGGCCGCGCAGCACGACGTCCATCCCGGAACTGGGATGAAACGGGTTTCCCGATCCGTAATAGAAGAGCTTCATCGCCTGCATCCCGGCTAGATCCCCGGCGGTCGCGCTCTGCCCCCGTCCGGATTCGGGCGGGGGGCGAAGCGCTGCCCGGTCTAGATCAACGGCTGGAGATTGCGTCGGGCCAGATGCCCAACCCCCTCGAGGCGCGCCGCGATCTTCGGACGGATGCCATCGATCCCGGCTAGGAAGGACTTCAGTCGAACTGTGAAGATCGCGGGGTCGGCCGCTTCCGCCGGGCTCATCATCAGGTCGCCGCCCAGCTCGAAATGTCGGAGAAGGCCGGGGAACTTGCCCTGGTAGGTGATCGCCAGAACCGGTACGCCCGATCCCAGCGCCGCGATCGCCAGATGCATGCGGCCTGTCGTGACCGCATCGGTCAGCGACACGAGACGCTTGAGTTCCGGTGCCGAGAGATCGCCTTCGGGGTAGTAGAGGTCGTCGCTCAGAACCGGTCGGAGCGTTTGAGCGATTATGTCGAGGCAGATGCTGTCGCGCACACCCGGGCGCACGTCGTGTGGAAGCAGGAGCCAGCTTGACGGGGTCTCGCGATAGGCCGCTAGTATCGCGGACGCCATGGACCGTGCCAGGGTCTCAAGCTCGCCCGGCTTGGGGTTTTTAAGGAGGTGCGGGTGCAGGTTCGCGCCGAAGACAGGTCGGCCCGCCGCGCGCCGCGCATCGATCCAGCGTTCCGCGTCCGCGGTCGCCGAATTGCCGTCTGCCGGTTTCATCAGGAAGGCGACGTCGGCCACGAGGGTCGGCTGGCGCCCGCTGAACGCCGTGAGGCGCTCGGCGCTGACGACGTCGCGCGCGTTCAGGACGAGGGTGCCACCGACCTCGCGGAAGATCGGCTTCATGGCAGGGCTGGGATGCTCGTTGAAGCTAAAGCCGAGGGTCGTCACCTTGAGCCCCATGCGGCGCGCGCCCTCAGCCAGGAGCAGCATGCGGGCCGATGCCTTGGCGGAATAGTAGCCGTCGATCACGTCCGCACCGATGACAGCCAGATGGGTCGCGCCGAAGGCCCGGATCGCGGCAAAGGCCTCGTCGTAGGAGAAGGGGTGGTTCCAGACGGGCAGGGCGGTAAAGCTGAGTGCGCCGGCTCTGACAACCGCCTCAGGGGTCGCGGTGATCGCGCCCACCTCGACGGCGCCCAGTTGCGCGCGCAGCCCGTCCACCGTGCCGCGAAGCATTGCTTGGTCGCCACGCGAGCCGTCGAGGCTGTAGGGGTCGCACGGAACGAATACTAGGCGAGCCGGCGAGCCCGCCTTTTGCGCCCCGGCACCGAGCTCCCGGACTGCACGCCGCCAGGCCAGCAACTCCAGGACGTAAACGCCTCCGTAGGAGTTCTTGACGGTGTCCTTTAGCTGTCTCATCTGCTTACGGTAGATCGTTCCCAGTCCGGCATTCATGTCAGGCATGGACCCTTTTCGTTGCTTGCGCGCGATCGGCGCGGACCCGTGGTCGCATCGAACGCTTAAGGCAGTCCGGCTGCGGACTTCTTGCGAAGAAGACCCATGGCCAATTCCCGAATCATCAGCACGGAATCGCGCGATAGGATAGCAACCAAGGCCACGTAGACTACCACGAAGGAGACACCGAGGCAGCCTGTCCTGACGGCGAGGGGCATGGTGATATCGGCCAGTTCGATGCGAACCAGAACGACCGCGAAAAAGGCGGCGGCAACCGAGGAGACGATCGGTGCGAGCGTTCGCAGGATGTCGAGCGGACGCACGTCGGTCAAGCGCGTGACGATGCCGAAGCTGACGGGCGTAATCAGGAGCTGGGCGAGGGCGAAGACGACCGCGAGGCCGGTGATGTCGAAGGTCCGAAACAGGAGAAGCGCCGGCACGACGACGAGAGCCTTTAGCGTGTTCAGCGCGACGCCGAACACCGGACGACCCAGCGCGCTGAAATAGGCGCCGTTGATGAACTGGATCGTCTGGACGGCGCCGAGCAGCATCAACGGCTGCATGACGTAGGCGCTGGTCGTCCAGCGCTCCCCGAACAGTAGGTGGGTGAGCTCTGGCGCCAGCGCGGCCGCGCCTACGAATAGCGGCGAGGTAACGGTCCCGCTGAGGGCAATCGTCTTCAGATAGGCCGCCCGCACACGTGCGCGATCGTCCGAGAAGCGCGAGATGGTGCTGAGCGAGATGTCGCCGACGCTGGTCGCGAGAACCTGGATCGCCGTCTGGTAGACGCGCGAGCCCACCGCGTAGAGGCCGAGGGCCGCTGTACCGTAGAGAGATAGGATGATGATCTCAATCGAACGCGTCGTCCCGAAATCGACGAGCCGGTTCGACAGGACGTGGACGCTGTAGCGCGTGAGCTGCCGCCAGGACGCTGTGTTGACCTCGCGGACGGGCTTCCACTTCGGGCGGCACCAGAGCCAGACAGCGCTTACGGCCACAAGAACGAGGGATTGGAGGACGAGGCTCAGGGCGCCAAGCCCCAAGAAGGCGGCACTGATGCCGACCACGCCCGACAGCGCGGTGGCCGTCAGCATACGCAGCGCCAGCGACCGGTAGTCAAAGGCGCGGCGATATAGGGCTTCCTGAAACATTGACATGGTCGTCAACGGCAGGATCAGCGCGGCAACCGGTAGGAGGGGCCCCAGACCCGGCGCGTCGGTCCAAATCTCAATCCGGTCGGCCAGAACCGCCATCGCGATGGCTAGAGTCACGGATAGGAAGATCGAGGTCGCGAACGGAAGCGTGATGTCGGTGGGATCGAGTTGCGCCCGCTGAACCATCGCGTCACCATAACCGAACTCGGCGATGAAACCAAGAACGAGGAGGATTAGCGAAACCGTCGCGGCGAGACCGATCGCCTGGGGGGTCAGGAGGCGAGCCAGCACCAGGAAGATTACGAAGGTGAGGATACGACTGCCCCATCCCTGCGCGAAGGACCAGAGGAGCCCCGACATGATTCGCTGTTGGGAATGGCCTGCAAGCAGCGGGACCTGTTCGACAGGTTCGGTGACGACGTCGATCCGTCTCATGGGTCGACCCCCCTTCCAGATGATGCAAGATTTCCTCTACAATAATTTTCCGCAGTGCACTAGAGTTCGTTGTGCCCTGCATCATGATGCGGTCGGTGGGTGCAAGCCGACGCCCGTCGGCGCAGGGACGTCTCCTCTATAGGCGTCCTTATCTCGGTCGCGGGCGGAAGTAAGGAGCCTTTGCGTCGATGCGGATTGTTTCGAACGAACGACCGATCATTACCTTCGTGATACCCGTCCGCCACCCCGAGAACGCGCGCGATTGGCCGGCGCTTAAGACGAGGCTCCAGCAGACGGCCCGCTCGATCGCCGCACAGAACGCGCCGTGCTGGCGAGGTGTCGTGGTCGCCAACAGAGGCAGCGACATGCCCGGTCTGCCGGATGGGTTCGAGGTCGTACTGGTCGATCTGCCGCCTAACCCGGAATACGAGTTGATCGAAGCCAACCGCGAGGCGGCGAGCGAGGCAGTTCGCAAGGACAAGGGGCGTCGGATCCTGGCGGGCATGCTGCACGGGACGCGCCCGCACTTCTTTATGGTCGTGGACGACGACGACTTCGTCAGCCGACGCATCGCCGGTTTCGTTCGCGAGCACGCGGATGCGGACGGATGGACGCTTCGGAAGGGCTATCTCTGGACCGAGGGGGGCGCCCATCTCTACGAACATGACGACTTCTCGGGTATCTGCGGGTCGTCCCATATCGTACGTGCAGACCATTTCCGGCTTCCCACCAGCGTCGAGGCGGCGGACGAGGAGTTCGTTCGCTCGATGCTGGGTAGCCACATCAAGATCGAAGGCATCCTGCGCGATCGTGGCGTGGAACTGCGGGAGCTCCCATTTCGCGGCGCCATCTACCGGGTAGGCTACAATGGCCAGCACAGCAAGTCGCGCTCCGTGTTCCGGAACTTCGTGCTGAACCGGAAGATAATCGAAGCGCCGTTCGAGTGGTTTCGGCAACTGACCCGCCTTCGGCGCATCTCGCGCGCGTTGAGCGAGGAGTTCGGCGTCGCGGCCGCAGGATCGGGGGTATCGCGGTGAGCCACGCAGCCCAGATCGGCAGGCTGCCGGGCGCGGGCGTCCCGCCGGCGCCGAGGCGTTACGTGCCGGCGCGTGGACGGGCAGCCGCTCTTCTCGGCCTCGTGAACATCGAGTCGGTCGCGCTTTTCGCCTACTTCTTCCGCGATGCCTTCGCCGGGCCCGTTCGGTATCTTCTCGACATCGCCCGCTTGGGCCCGGCCTGGTTCCTGCCGGATCTCGTCGCCTTCGCCTGCATCGCGGTCTTCGTCTATCGCTTCGTCGCCAAGGGGTCGAATACCCTGGCCGCAGTGTTCGTCGCGTGCATCGGGTTCGCCCTAGTGATCGGCTACTTCTTTCTGGGCACGGTGGCCGGCGTCATTTCCTCCTTGAAGATGATCGCGCCGGTCTTCGTCGGCTTCCTGTTCGCCGACCGCTATCTCGGCGACTACCGCAAGCTACTACTGGCCATCTACGTCCTGTTCGTCGCCTCGATGGTGGGCGTGGTCCTGTCGTCGATGGTCGACCTGCCTTGGATCGGCTACGCCTTTGAGGGCGTGGGCGGTACCCGGGAGGCGACGCGCGTCTGGTGGCAGGGATACGAGGTCCGGCTTCCGGGTTTTGCGGCCGACAGCACAATGGCGGCCTTCTTCATCATGATCACCTTCGTGATCTGCTCCATTCCGCGCTCGACACTCTGGGCCTTGATCTGGGGTCCGATCGCGATTTACGTCTGCAAGATGACGACCAACAAGACCTGCTTCGCGGTTCTGATCGTCTATTTCGCGACCTTCCTGCTCGTGCGCCTGTTCCGGCGCGAGAAGGCCTTCCGTATCCTGCGCTCCCTGTCGGTGGGATCCTTCGCCTGCATCGGCATCCCCTTCGTCCTGATGCTCCTCCTGTCGGGCATCGACCTGCAGTCCGTCGACCCGCTCCTTTGGAGCATGCAGGATCGCATCAACAACAGCTGGCAGAAGCCGTTCGTCTTCATGGCCGAGCTGATGCCGACTGGGTATGTCACGGGATGCGGCCTCGGCTGCTTCAACTATCCGCAGAGCCTCTTCTCTCCAACGACGCTCGCCTACTACGTCCCGGTCGACAACTTCTACCTCGGCACGTACCTAATGTTCGGCCCGATCTTCGCGATCTTCATGGCCTACGTCATCCAGGCGATGCGTGAGGTGAAGGACATCTACAAGCTGACGATCGCCTTCGTGATCAACCTCTACACGATCACGATCCTAAGCTACGGACCCGCCAGCGGTCTGATCATGATCAGCTTCAGCTTCAGCTCGGTGTTCCTGTCCAGGGCAGCTCGGCAAAGCATCGGCGACCTGACGCTGCGAGCGATCGAGGCGGCGCGGAGCGATGGGCGATCCCGGCTGCGGCCGACCTGAGACTTGAGAAGCCCGCGCGAGCGCATGCGATCCGAACATCCAGCGGGAACTGAGCGAATGGGCAGAATTTTCACGACGGCGGCCCTGGCGCTCGCCACGGGGCTTCTCGGCGTCGGCTCGACGCAGGCGGAGCCGTCGGCGCCCTCGGGCTTCATCTTCGGGGTTGGCACACATTACGCGTTTCCGCTTCAGCGCGGCTACACGCTGGACGCCACTATGCCGCTTCTGCACGAGCTCGGCGTCGACAGCTTCCGGGATGATGTCGATGCGGACTACTATGTCGATCCGGCGCCGGACCAACCCTTGGGCACGCGGCGCGATCGTCTCGGGGCGGCGCTTCTCGCCCGGTCGGCCAAGCCGGTCCTGATCCTGCGAGGGCAGACGTTGGAACGCGAGCCCAGGCCGCGTCTAGCACCGCGAACCGGAGACGAGCGCTCCACCTTTGGGCGTTTCGCCGCAAGCGTCACTGAGAACACACGCGCCTTCGACCCGATCTACGAGATCTGGAACGAATGGAACATGCAGTGGCGCACGAGGCCGCGCATGGGCGGACTGCTCCCGGGCACAGAGAACCCGGACTACTCCCCCGAGAACTACGTCGCGGCGGCGCGGGCGGCCTATGGTGCCGTCAAGGCAGCGGATCCCGGAGCCGTCGTCCTGACCGGCTCGATCGGCGAGGATGCCGACTGGGCCTGGACCCGCCGGGCCCTTGAGGCGGGCTTGCTAGAGACCGGGGACGGATTGTCGGTGCATTTCTACAACCACTGCGCCGGTGCCGCGCGGCGAACCGCAGAAGACTTGCGCGAGCGCGTAGAGGACTTCCGACGGGTCGTGGTGGAGGCCGGGGGAGACGGCGCGCCGCCACTATACATCACGGAGTTCGGATGGCCGAACGACGACGGACCGTGCGGGATCGACCGGGCTCTCGCTGCAAGCAACATCGCGCAGTTCACGCTCTGGAGCGCGACGGTCGACTGGATCCGAGGCGTCTGGGTCTACGAACTTCGCGACGGTGGCGAGCGTCCCGAAGAACGCGAGGACAATTTCGGCCTCTACGACTACGCCAATCGTCCCAAACCGGCCGCCTGCGCCTACCGAGAAGCTATCGCCTTATCGAGGGAGATCGAAGGTGGTCACCTTCGGGAGAGCCCGGATGGCGTGCGCTGGTTGGAGGGTACGGGACGCGACGGCGCGCCGATCTGGGTGTTCTGGGCAACGGCGCGGGACGGCGAAGGCGCGGTCCGTCTACCCGCGGGGGCTGAGGCGAATGTGAGGACGGTATGCGACGATGCCGGTGCCCGGCAGGTCTCCGACGTTGTTCCGATCGTCCCGATGCCGGTGGTCGTTCGGCCAAATCGCGACCTATCGCCTGACCAACTCGTTTTTTCTGCGCAGTAGAAGGTAAGGGCCCAGGTTGTCCGTATTGATCTCGCACTATATTTTCCGTTGCGAACCGGTCATATCGGGCCTGTCGGTAACCTTTCGAGGTCTATCCTGCGATCCGATGGGAGGGCTGATCCGGTTTGTCGCGGGAATGCCCGCCGATGCGGCGTTGATCAAGTTCGTCGTCTGGTTGGCCGACGACAGGTCGAGGCAGGCGGCAGACCGATATGATTCCCGAAGCGGTGCCGCTAGTGGTGGTTGGAAACGTATGGTTGCAGTGTCGGCTCTTCGCTCCTCGCGACAGATGCCCCCGTCCGGGGAGTTGCGAATATGACGGGTGAGGCCGACACCGAACCGCACACCGCCGTCGGGGGCGACAGCCTGAATCGGGATGGCTGGCGGGCGGTGTTCGGTCGTATCCGAGACGATATCGCGATCTACGCACGCGTCGAAGGCGTCAGGCCCGGTGCGGCCTTCGTCACGCGACTGATCTTCGTGACGCCGGGGTTCCAGTTCGTGCTGGCTCGCCGCATTCAGGAAATGGTCGTACTGGTGCCGCTGGTCGGTCGGCCGCTCCGGTGGATTCTCTGGTGGGCCTCGTGCCTCGCGTTCGGCTCCGAACTCGCCCCTTCCGCTGTGATCGGCGGCGGTCTCTACACGCCGCATCCCTTCAGCATCGTCATCGGGCGCAGCCGGATCGGGTCGAATGTAGCGGTGATGCATAATGTCACCGTCGGCAATCTTCACGTCGCGGATCGTGGCGTTCCGCAGATCGGCGACAATTGCTCGCTGGGGACGGGATGTTCCGTTCTCGGTTCGATCCGGCTCGGCAGCGGCGTTCGCGTCGGCGCGAACGCGGTTGTTCTCAACGATATCGCGGAGGGCAGTACGGCGGTCGGCGTCCCAGCGGTCGAACTGCGCCGACCGAACCATGCGGCGGAGGCCGTCTTGGCCCAAGTGAAGCAGCCGGGCGACTGAGGCAAGATCGAACAACAGTCGCTTCAGGCACCCGGCTTTGCGTACTCGACTCGGAGACTCGACGCAGCGCCATCCGCGTGACGTAGAAGACGGTCGATGAAAACCGCGCGTCCCAGGAGCAGAACCGTGGCCGTCGTCAGCGAGGCGATGCCGACGCCGAGGAAGCCGAGCGTCGAGATCAGGACGTAGGCCATCGCCAGCGACAAGACGATGCCCGCGACGTTGAAGGCAGCGTAGTGGTTGTCCTTATGCATCGCCGTCAGTCCGAGGTTGAGGAGCTCGGAAACGGTGCGAACAACCGCCGCGAGAACCAGGCATAGGAAGACGCCGCGTGAGCCTGTCATGTCATGACCGGGCAGGAGCACAGCGGCGAGTTCGCCGAACGCAAGCACTCCTATTCCCATCGCCGCCGCGATCAGACTTATCCGGATCGTCTGACGCTTCAACGTGGCCCGCAGGAGACGCGCGTCGCCGTCCGCGAAGGTACGGACGATGGAGGGAAAAAGGATCTGTACGACGGCCGTCGTCACCAGCGTCTGCAGCGCGTTGGTCAGCGACCAGTAAAACGTGTAGAGCCCGGTCATCTCAATTCCGAGCAGCGCCGTGACGATGTAGCGATCGGCGAAGAGCGTGCCGACGAGCCCGACATCGCTAAGATAGATCGTCCAGGAATGGCGCAGACGGTCCCTGATCCAGTCGCGTCGGAGCGGCGCTCTCCACGTTCGCGCAAGAAGGGGGCGGGGCACGGCCACAACCAGGATCGCCAGCGCAACGAGATGGGCGGCGATCCAGAAGGCGAACAGCGCCGTCAAGCTGTTGAGCTGAGGAAGCAGGTATCCGCCACCGATCAGGAACGGCACCCAAAGCGCCGAACGCACGAAGACGAGCACGTTCGCCAATCGGCCTTTGTCACGGGAAAGCAGCGGCATGTGAATGTCGAGGCCGATGGTCTCGAAGACGACCAGCAGCGCGATCAAACCGACGAGACCGGTCCACGAGACGTCGAGCCACAGAAGAACGGCGGAGCCAACGCACAGGCCGACTACTAGGGTTGCGACAGTGACCGTCAGACGCGACTTCAGAAGGGCTGCCGCGTTTGAAACGGGAATGCCGACGATGTCGCGTGCCAGAAAGTAGTTGAGCCCCCAACCGATCGCTGCAGGAACGATGCCGATCGCGCCGACCGCCAGACCGTAGACGCCCGCCGCCTCGTAGCCCAGGACACGAACGATGTGAAAGGTCAGTGCGAAACGCAGCACCAATGTGCCGAGACGCAGTGTCAGGTGAACGAGCGACGATAAATCGTATCTCTGTAGGAAGCAATGCAGCCTCATGCGGGACGCCCCGGCTCGAGATCCTATGCGCGCCTCGATCTGCACACTCTCACAGCAGCGGCGCCGCACATACGCTGTTTTAAGCACGGGTGCAGCGCAAACTCCAGGTGTGTTGCACTGCAACTAAAATTGGTTAAGGTATGATCTTGGGTACGATATACGTTAAAGTGATGAGAGACAGAGTTGGGTCGCATGCCCTCGAGCCGACGCTCTTGAAGCCCCGTGAAGGAGACGAGCTTGAAGATCGCAGGCATCACCGCCTTGTTTCCACCGTTCATCATCGGCGGAGCTGAAGCGAGCGCGGCCAATTTGAAGAGTCTGCTTGCGCAGCGTGGACACGACGTTTCGGTCCTGTCGACGACGGTGACTGGCGGGCAGTCTATTCTGCGCGAAACCTTCGAGGGTTTGGTCGACGTGCGCCGCTACCCCATGCCTCGCAGCTATACCGCCTTCGATTTTGCGGCTCACAACCCCCTGGCCAAGGCGACATGGCATGTTCAAGATCATGTCGATCCGCGAAATCGCACGGTCTGGAGTGCCTTTCTGGACGAGACGCGACCGGACCTTGCGATAGTTCACGTTACGCAGGGTCTTGGCTACAACGGGTTGCTGGAACTGGGGCGTCGCGACATTCCCACGCTGTTCGTCCTTCACGATCTTTCGCTCGCTTGCTACAAGACGTCGATGTTCAAGGGTGGAAAGCCCTGCGCCGGACAATGCCGACCCTGCGCGATCTCAAGCCGATTGAAGGCAAGATATATACGCAAGCTCCCGCGCATCGGCTTCGTTTCGCCCTCGCGCTCGACCTACGCGACAGTGGCTCGCTACGTCCCGATCGGCGATCGGCCTCACCGCATCATCCTGAACGCCAATACCTACCCGCGACCGACCGTAGCGTGGACCGCTTCGCCGACGCTGCGCCTCCTGTATGCGGGGCAGATCTCGCGAACGAAGGGCGTCGAGTTCCTACTAGAAACTATAGAGGCGATGGACCGGACCCTCGCTGTCCATTTGCGGGTTGTGGGAGGTGGTCCCGAACTCGAGCGTCTTCGCGCGCGTTACTCCGAGGCATCCTTCGTCGACTTCACGGGTAAGGTCACCCCGGAGCAGGTCTCCAATTTTATGGCGGAAAGCGATGCTCTCTGCGTGCCGTCGTTATGGGCTGACAACTCGCCGGGCGTCATTGTTCAAGCGATGACCCTCGGTCTTCCGGTGCTTGGCAGCGACCGGGGTGGAATCCCGGAACTGGTGGGAGATGACGTGACGGGTGCGGTGTTGCCGGCGGGAAACCGCGATGCCTGGATGGGTATGATCATGCAACTCGTCCAGGACCGTACCCGGGTGCAGCGTTGGTCATCGTCCGCCTTGCTCGAGGCACGTCGCTTCGAGGCTGACGTTGCCGTCGATGCCTACCTCGATTTTGCGGACGAGATCCGTCGGCTCCCAGCGATCGCGGACAACGCAGCGTAACTAGCGAGAGGTGAGTTGCCCTTCAGATCGTCATCTGCCCAACCGACGCCCATATCGGTAGTTTATAAGTACACGCATATGCAGCATCATCGATTGCTCGTATGATTGCGAACGGGCCTTGCTGCTGCAGCGTGCCGCATTCGCGTGTCGACGGTAACAGCTGGGAGCCCGATCGGTTGAGCGGCAGTGTCCAATGAGCCCTAATGCCAGCATTTGCCTGGCACGGTTGCCGACATCTGTTAAGTGTGCCGGTTACCGACTTTTTGTCCGGAAGCGAGAGACTTAATGCTGCATGACGTGAGAACGCCGACGATGCGGCAGCCCGAACCCTTCGGTCGCGCCTCCGAGGGGGACGGCATGGAGCTGATCAACATTGACCGTGTCCTGTCGGCGGCCCGCCGGCAATGGAAATGGGTCGCGATCTGCGGCGTCATCGGACTGCTGCTGGCTGTCGCCTACGTGGCGACGGCGGTGCCGCAATACACGGCTTCCAGCAACCTCCTGATCGACGCGGGTGGCGGCACCCGCCTGCTCAACGAGCTGTCAAGCGCCTCCACCTCGATCGAGGACGAGACAGCGATCCTCAGTCAAGTGGAGATCCTGCGCTCGCGCAAGATCAGTTCCGCCGTGGTGGATCGCCTGGACCTCACCAACAACCCGGTCTTCATGACGCCGGAACAATCGGTGTTCGGCCGCCTGCGGTCGCTGCTGCGACAGACCTTCGACGTGTCGGCCTGGCTCGGCAGCGACGACCCCCCGCCTGCCGCCGACAGCCGCAAGCGCTCGGCAGTCGAGGCGCTTTTGCGCAACGTCGGCATCAGTCGCGTCGGCCTGTCGTCCGTTCTGTCCATCCAGTACACCTCGCCCGACCGCGACCTTTCTGCGAAGATCGCGGACGCGTTCGCCGAGGCCTATCTGACTGATCAGCTCGACGCAAAGTACGAGGCGACGCGCCGTGCGAGCGGATGGCTGCAGGATCGTATCGAGGAATTGCGTCAGCAGTCGTTGCGCTCCGACCAGGCGGTGCAGACTTTCCGCGCCGAAAACAACCTGATCGCGGCCGGTGGGCAACTCGTCAGCGATCAGCAGCTGGAAGCTCTGAACAACCAGCTGATCACCGCGCAGAACGAAGTCAACGCCGCAAAGGCACGCTACGATAGGACCAAGGCGCTCATCGACAGCGGGGACACCAACGCCGTCGTCACCGACTCGCTCGGCAGCCAGCTCGTCACCTCGATCCGTACGAAGTACCTCGACGCGCTGCGACGCGAAAACGACATCTCCTCGCGCCTCGGCCCGCTGCATCAACAGGCGGTGCGCCTGCGCGCCGAGATGGACGAGTACCGCCGGCAGATGTTCTCCGAGCTGACCCGCCTCGCCGATACGTACCAGGGCGAATACGAGGTCGCGCAGGCTCGCGAGGCGTCGCTGCGCGAGAGCGTGGCCAAGGCGACGGGCGTCAGCAGCAACGCGAACAATCTGCAGGTTCAGCTGCGTGAGCTCGAGCGCGAGGCCGACACGTATCGCAACCTTTATCAGACCTTCCTGCAGCGCTATCAGGAAGCGATCCAGCAGCAATCCTTCCCCGTCACGACGGCTCGCGTGATCACGAACGCCCAGCCGCCACTCAAGCCGAGCCAGCCGCGCAAACTCCTGGTCCTAGCGCTCGGTGCCTTCCTCGGTTGCGCCGGAGGTGCCGGCATCGGTGCCGCCCGCGAGTTCCGCGACCGGTTCTTCCGCACGGCCGACCAGGTCAGCGAGAACCTCGGCCTCGAGTGCCTTGGCCTGATCACCCGAGTCCCCAACCAGCGGACGCAAAAGCGTTCGCCTGCCGAGCTCGAGGCCATGGAGGCTCAGCGGCTGATTCGACGCAGTTCCAGCGTGAGCCGCTATGTGCTCGATCACCCGCTATCGTCCTTCGCCGAGACACTGCGCAGCGTGAAGATCGCGGCCGACCTCACGATCGAGGAGCCTCGCGGCAAGATCATCGGCGTGGTCTCAGTTCTGCCGGGTGAGGGCAAGTCGACGGTTTCGGCAAACCTCGCATCGCTGCTCGCGTTGCAGGGCGCCCGGACGCTCCTCATCGACTGCGATCTGCGCAACCCCGGCCTCACACGGGCCGTCGCCGCTCATGCCAAGAACGGGCTCGTCGAGGCCATCCTTCAGGAGCGCCCCGTCGCGGACGTCGTCTACACCGATCCCGATACCGGACTTGCGGTGATCCCGGCAGTCCTCAAGCAGCGCATTCCGCACACCTCGGAACTTCTGACCTCCAACAGCATGACAGCGCTGCTTAACGAGGCCTCCCGCCATTACGACTACATCCTGCTTGACCTCCCGCCGATCAATCCCGTGGTCGACGTTCGCGCCATGGCCCATCGCGTCGACGGCTTCGTCTTCGTCGTGGAATGGGGCAACACCGCCCGCCGGGTCGTTCGCTCGGCGCTCAACGCCAACCCGCGGATCGCTGAGCGGTGCCTTGGCGTCGTCCTGAACAAGGTCGATAGCGAGAAGATGAAGTTCTATCGCGAGTTCGGCTCGACGGAATACTACAACGCGCGCTACGCATCCTACTATACGGATGCCGCGTCCTAAGGCTGGGCCTTGGCGAATGGACTTACGTCCCACGGTATTTCCGCGACCACGACCCGGATGAGGCGGACCGCCCTGGACAGCGAGCTTGCCGAAAGTGGGAGGGTGCGCGAGGCCGCGGCGTCGCTGTCCCGCGTGGAGCGACTGATCGTCGTTCTCCTCTGTATGGTAGTGCTCGTCGCCATAGTCCCCTATGGCGCGACGGGCAACATTGCGATGCCGCTGGCTCTCCTCGCCGCGTCCATCTGGTGCTTCGCGGCAACGCTTGCGGCTGGGCGCGGCTGGCCCGCGATATCCTTGATGTCCGTCGCGATCGCGGTGCTTCTCGGTGGCTACATGCTGCTGCAGGCGTCGAGCGATCTGCACCTCCTCCCGCCGAGCCAATCGTTCGTGCGTGCGTCGGCTCTTCTCGGCAACACGCTGTCCGCATCCGCCTCGATCGCGCCCGGGCGGACCATGGATGCCCTCGCGCCGATTCTCGTTCCGCTCGTTCTCTTTGCCGCCGCGTGCCGGTTCCTGCGCACCGACCTTTCGGCCATCTCGGTACTTCGTTTCCTGTCGTGGTTCGGCGGTGCCGTCGCACTCTTCGGGATTCTCCAGCACCTGCTTGCGCCCGACATCGTCTTGCTTTCGCCCAAGACGAGCTATCTCGGCGACCTGACGGCGGTCTTCGTCAATCGCAACACCGCCGCGACCTTTCTTGGCGGCTCGGCGCTCGTGTCGGTTGCCGTCGTCGCCTATGACATCGGGCGCAGACCGACCTGGAACGCCCTCCTGGCGCTTGCCGCAAGCGCTCGGCTGACCCGCCGAGACTGGTCGATGGCATTACACGCATCTATGGCGGTCGCGGCGCTGGCCGCGCTGCTGCTGACCTCGTCGAGAGCCGGGACGGCTGCGTCGCTCGTTGCAGTGACGCTCCTGATCTCGATCCTCTTCCGTAGCGCCGAGCCGGGCCGACGTGCGCCTTCGCGGTCGCCGTGGCCGTTCATGCGCCGCTGGGCGCTCGTTCTCCTGGCCGGATCGAGCATCGCGGTCCTCCTCGGAACGCGCACGCTCGACCGTGCCCTGACGCAAGGGGCCGAGGATGCTCGGTTCTGCGTCTTTCCGGACATCTGGCGCCTTGCCGGACAGACGTGGCCGTGGGGCTCGGGGGCAGGGACGTTCGAACTTGCCTTCCGTCCGCTTCGCGATCCGACCTGCGGCATCCACGGCGTATGGGACCGGGCGCACTCGTTCTTTCTCGAGGGTCTCGTCGTTCTGGGCGCACCGTTTCTTGCAGCCGCCGCGCTCGGCCTCGGCGTTTTGGCGGTTACCTTGCGGCGTGGATGGAGGCAGAGGCAGCAGTTCCGTGCGGGGCCTGCGTTGGGATGTGCCTTCCTCGCTCTCGTCATCCTGCACGATCTCGTCGATTTCTCGATCCAGATCCCCGGTATCTCGTTGTGGGCCGCAACGGTTCTCGCGGCATGCTGCGCTCTTTGCGAGCGGAAGCAGACGGCAGCATAGGCGTTCAGATCAGTTGCATAAAATTCAAATCAAAGCCACGCACGCAGTCTAACGATGCTCTGACAGGGGCTCTGTACAACGTTCTTCGAGGAACGAGGAGCTTCGAACCCATGCGTTGGATCATCCTGGCCATTCTGGCATCGTGCACGAGCATGCAGGCAGCCGAGGCGCGCGCGCCCGGTCTGGAACACAGCGAGGCGCGCTCCTTGCTTGATGGTGGCGCGCCATCGCTCGCGCCATTCGCCCATGTGCGCTTCTGCAAGGTCAATCCCGAACAGTGCCGCAGCGACGGCGGCGCGGCGCGCCTCACGCTCAACAGGCAGACGCTTGCGACCATCCGCTCGGTGAACATGCAGGTCAACCGCTCGATACGCCCGGTCAACGACCGGAACACGCCGCTCGGCGACGTCTGGACCCTGTCGCCACGCCAGGGAGACTGCGACGATTTCGCAGTGACCAAGCGTCAGGCGCTGATCCGTGCCGGGTTCTCCGCCGCAGCGTTGCGGCTTCTGGTGGCTACGACCTCCTGGGGCGAGGGGCATGCGGTTCTGGTGGTCGCCACCAACGGCGGCGATCTCGTCCTCGACAATATGACGGATCGGGTCCGCTCCCTTGCGGAGACCGGGCTGCGCCCCATCAAGGTGCAGTCCAGCGCCGATCCCCGCCGCTGGCTGGCCGTGGGGCAGCAGGCTGTCGCATCGCGCAACTGAACCAGCCGATGATCGAAGGCTTGAGGTTCGCCACCGTCCGGGCACGATGCCCGCCTCCGGCGGCGACTCGCGGTGAGTGCGCTTGTCATCACCCGAAGAGGTGACGCGTGTAACGGACTGTTACATCATTCCCATCTGTGTTCCAAAGGACACACATGCTTCGGCGTATCTCGCCGTCCACAGTCATCCATTTGATATCGCCTAGCCTTCCCGACGCAAAGGGCAAATAAGTCTGGCGTGCGTCATGAGGTGCGTGGAATGCGGCAAAATCATCGGGCTGTTCTGGTCTCCGGACTTGCGTTGTCGTTCGGACTGAGCGCATGCGCGACGCTGCCGCGCGCGGGACCGGACGATCGGCGCATCCAGAACGAGGCGGCGATACGGGTCGGCGACAAGCAACGCCGGGTCGGCATCGACTACGTGCTCCTCGATCTGACCCAGAGCATGCTGCCGTTCTTCGAGACGGCGACACCGTCCACACTCAAGGCAGGCTTTGGAACCGGCCGGGGCGGACCGCCGGGTACCATCCTGGGCATCGGCGACATCGTTCAGGTTTCGGTATTCGAGTCGTCCGCCGGCGGCCTCTTCATTCCGGCCGATGCCGGCAGCCGACCCGGCAACTACATCACTCTCCCGTCGCAGACGATCGACCGTTCGGGCACGATCAGCGTTCCCTACGCCGGCCGCATCCAGGCGGTCGGCCGTTCGACCGAAGAGGTCCAACGTCAGGTCGAGACTCTGCTCGCAAACCGTGCCATCGAGCCGCAGGTGCTCGTGACGCTCGTTGAGAACCGATCGAATCAGGTCTCGGTACTCGGCGACGTCCAGCGTCCCGCGCAGATTCCGATCAACGCCTCGGGCCAGCGTGTTCTTGATGCGATCGCGCTTGCGGGCGGACTTTCGACCCCGGGCGTCGAGACCTACGTGACGCTTCAGCGGCGCGGGCGCGAGGGAACGATCCTGTTCTCCGATCTGATCAACGATTCGTCGGAGAACGTCTTCGTCGCGGCTGGGGACACGATCTACGTCAACCGCGAGCGCCGTACCTTCCTTGCGTTCGGCGCGACGGGCCTGAGCGGGCGTATCGACTTCGAGGAGTCGAACCTTTCGCTGGCGGAAGGCGTAGCAAAGGCTGGCGGCCTTCTCGATGCGCGTGCCGATCCCGCGCAGGTGTTCCTGTACCGCCAGATGGATGCCTCGGTTCTGCAGCGTATGCAGATTGATCTGGGCAACCTGAATTCGATCGACGTCTCGAAGTTCGGCTCGACTGTACCGGTCGTGATCCGGGCGAACCTTCGCGACCCCGCAACCTATTTTGCGTTGCAGCGTTTGAAGATGGCGGACAAGGATATTATCTATATATCGAACTCGGACTCGACCGAAGTCGAGAAGGTACTCAATATTGTAACCGATGTGACGGGGGCTGCTTCCGTATCGACAGGCGACTTCGTCTCGACGCGGACTTCGATCCGGACATTCTAAGGGGCGGCTGAGCGCGACTCGTTCTCGCCCGAAAAAAAGCCGAACAGGGTGTTCGGTATCATTGGGTCAGCGTTCGGGCGCGTTCGGGGCCCGGATGCGTGGAGGTTGCGTATGGTCGTTGCTTTGGGATCTCGTTCCGTCTGGCGTTTCCTTTCCGCCGCCGCGATCACGGCTGCGTTCGTCTTGCCGGTGAATGCCCAGTCGGGCGGAGCCGGAGCTGGAACTGGGGGGGTGTCCTCGTCGACCGCCGGGGCCTCGGCCTCCGGCGCGACGATTTCCGGTGCGACGGGCGTCGGTTCCAATACGGCGGGCACTACGCCCGCGACCCAGGCGCCCGCAGCCGGATCTGCGCAGATCACCCCGGGGCAATCGGTCGGATCGACGACGCAAGCTTCGAGCGGTTCGACTACACCTGCCGCGCCTTCCGTTGCCGCACCGTCTACAGCGACCGCACAGGTAACGCCTGAGCCGACCAGTGAAGCGGAGATGACGGGGGAAATGCGCCAGCGCATGCAGGATGCCTGCATGGCGCCTCCCGCCAAGCTTGGGGCGGAGGAAGTTGCCGCTTACCTTGCCAACCCAAGCGATTTGCTGACGACCTATGGGACGCAGTCCCTGACGCTGTCGAACCGCGTGCGTACGCTCGCCGGTTCCGATGGGCGTACGCTCGATCCCATCTTTGCGAGCGTTCCAAATGCCAGCGAGGACCAGAAGGCAGCGATCGGCGCCGGCCTCGGGCGGGCGGCGTTCATGTGTCAGGGTGTCAATCCGGAGTACGCGGCGGAAATCCAGTCGCGAATCGCCGATCTCGACGCGCCCGCTCTGCTGACCGCGTTTCTGACGGCAACGAACGACCTTCAGGTCGCCTCGGTCGGGACCGGCGGCGCATCGAGCACGGCGGGAGCACCGGGTCTTTCCGGCGGCGGTATCGCCGGGCCGAACTCGGCCGGCCTCGGCGGCGACGACGTGACCCCAAACCTGATCACGACCTACACGTTCGGGGGTAGCCGCGGGTTTGCGATCGATGGTTCGAACGGCACGTCGAGCAACCTCAGCATCAACCTCTTCGGCGGGCCTTCGGTGAGCCCGACGCTTGCAAACTGACGGCTTGCGCCCAGACTTGCGGGCGGCCCCCGGACGGACAGGGGCGGTTTTCTCGATGCAGGATGGACGTGACCCCTCCGATGTTCGGAGTGAGTCAAGGTCAGAGTCGCATGGACAATATCGCGGCCAAGTACGACGTCGCGTCGCTACGGTGAGAATATGGACGAGCCTTCTTGTTCTCGGCCTCGCCGTCTTCTTGTGCGGGCTCTCGCTTCGTAGTCTCTTCGAGAACGTCTCGGATTTTGAGCTTCTGCAAAATTCGGCGTTCGTGAAGACGGTGGGGCCTTCTGCAGCGGGTGCAAGCGTTCGGGCGGGCGTCGTCGCTGTTCAGAGCTCTCGCATTGCGTGTCGACCTACCTTGGACGAAGCGGCGGCAGTGGTCTCGCTCGCCGTTCTCCTGACGCACGATCAGGTGATCGATTACGATGGTTGGGCCGCTGCAGCATCTCAGGCTTTGGCGGCTCTGGGGCATGAGCTTGTTTGTGCACCGACGGACGGGATCGCATGGGCGCGGTTGGCGCTCGCGGAGCGTCTCATATCCGCATCGCCCACCCGTCTTGTTGCACTGCTGGACGAGTCGTTCCGCCTCGCCCGCGCGGACCCCTCCGCCCTGATCACTCGTATTGCCGTTGTCAGAAGTCTTCCCGCGTTCACGCTTCCGGAGGTGGCAGCGATACGACGCGCGGACATCACTACAGTCCTCGGCCAAGCATGGCCGGAGGAGGCAGCCTTCCTGTACCGCACTCCGGAACCAGCAATCGCGGCTGAAGTCCAGGCGCTACTCGCGACGATGCCGCCCGCGCGACAGGGACACCTGCGGGCCGCAGGGCTTCTCGCACAACCCGATAAGCCGACCGACGCCGGTGCGACGCTCGGTAATCGGCTTTCGCGCTTCCTGAACGAGCCGCCCCCTTTCTGGGCGCCGCCATCGCTGGTTGACCGCTAGTCGCATCCAGTCGGCCAACCCGCGCCATTATGCGCCGTCTGTTATAACGATATTATTTATTGCAAGAGAGTCGCGCGTGTGGCTTTGTGCGTTCATGTCATCTCAGCGCACCCTCTGGTAGTAGCGAGATCTGGACAACGTCTCTTGAGAGCTGAATCGATGAGTTTCGTGCCGCCTCCCGTCGCATTCGTCATTGCGCTCCCACACCCCTCGCGTGTGGCGACGTGGGGCGCATTGATTGCGTGCCTTCAGCAAACAATCGCATCGATTCAGAACTAGTCCGATCGGTCTTGGAAGGAGGTCATCGTCACAGATCGACATGTCGCGCTGCCCGATCTTCCGAACGGCTGGATGGTGGAGCG
>NZ_BBWK01000085.1 GCF_001463765.1 Aureimonas sp. AU4
AGCATGACCTGCAATTCGTCCGCACGCATGGCCTTCGCCAGAAGCCAACCTTGGATTTGATCGCAGCCGAGAGACGTGAGGCTATCGAGCTGCGAACTTGTTTCCACACCCTCGGCGACAACCGTCATGTCGAAGGCACGCGCAACGTCTACCATCGCTTTCACGAGGGCCTGCGCCTGATCGGAGTCGGCTACGTTTGTCACGAACGAACGGTCGATCTTGATCTTGTCGACTGGATAACGGTGCAGGTACTGAAGTGAGGAGTATCCGGTGCCGAAGTCGTCGAGTGCGATGGAGACGCCAAGAGCTCGAAGCTGGCGCAGCGCACTGGCGATCTCTTCCGTCTCTCCGAGCAGAACCCCTTCCGTGATCTCGATCTCGATCCGGTTCGGCGTCAAACCATTCTCTCTCAAGAGTTCAAGAACACGCTGGGGGAACAAGGGTTGGCTGAGCTGCGTCGCCGAGACATTCACGGCGATCCAAGGCAAAGTCACCTCTCGTGCCATCCGGCAGGCTTCACGCAACACGAAGTCGCCCAGTTCGACGATCAACCCTCGTTCCTCCGCAATCGGTACGAAGACACCGGGCGGTATGGCGCCTTGGGTTGGATGGACCCAGCGCAAAAGCGCTTCGGCACCAATCACGCTTCGTCCGTCCGGCGCGTATAGGGGCTGGTAGTCGAGCCTGAGGCCATTCCCGTCCGCCAGAGCTTGGCGAAGGTCCCGTTCGATCCTGCGCTTGTTCTGGACCTCATCGTCTAACCGAGGCTCAAACAGACAGGCTCGGTTCTTCCCGTGCCCCTTGGCATCGTAGAGTGCGATGTCCGCCATCCGCATGAGTTCGCTGCGGTTCAACAATCCTCTTGGGCTGGT
The DNA here is from genome assembly GCF_001463765.1 of Aureimonas sp. AU4. GTDB lineage: Bacteria > Pseudomonadota > Alphaproteobacteria > Rhizobiales > Rhizobiaceae > Aureimonas. Next base: position 873 of record NZ_BBWK01000085.1, read on the forward strand.
CGCGATACCGATGCTGGCGCCAACTGCGACGTGATCGCTGCCGAGCTCAAACGATGTTCGAATGGCAGTCAGCATCATCTCGGCAAGCCGGGACGCTTCATCCTGGCTTCGCAACCGAGGCTGGATGACAGCGAACTCGTCACCGCCAAGGCGTGCAACGATGCCCTCCTGCGCAACGACTGCCGTCAGTCTCTGACCGACCTGCCGAATAAGTTCGTCGCCGACCGGATGACCCAGCGTGTCGTTGATATTTTTGAACCCGTCGAGATCGATGTAATGCAGCGCCGTCAGCCCCTGACCGTCCGCGCCGTGCGTGAGGGCGTGATCGAGTTCCTGGTTGAACAGGGTGCGGTTGGGAAGACCGGTCAGCGTGTCATGGTGAGCCAGGAACATCGTATGTGCCTGTACACGATCGCGCTCCTCATCCATGGCGCGAAGCTTGTTGATGAGGAATGCCATAAACCCGGCTAGAAGAGCACAAAGGCCGATGAGTGCTGGAGCTGTCTCCATGATCAGCAGCGTTCCGGGGCGCTCGGTTTGCCACGTTATTGTTCCTAGGTTTGCTCCTGAACCCGCAATAAGCGGATACTGGCCGAGCTCGGCGGGAGCGGTGCTCGGGCTGTAGGTTCGATAGCTGACGTCCTCGATCAGCTCGCGTGCTCCGATTGACCGCAGCAAACTCTCATCGATCCAGCGCACGGAAATATGGATGGCCTCAGCGCCGACGGGCAACTTGACCGCATCGGTGTAGGGGACGATCAGCTTGACGCTGACCACGGCTGGGTGACCTTGGATCATGGCCAGGTCAACGACGCCGAGGTCGCCTCGTCCGGCTTCGTTCGTCACCTTCTTGCGCAACGCGGTCACTGCCGGGAGAAGGGCGCCCACATCATGGTTGAACACGGCCGCCGATAGGCTCTTGCCGCCGGTCATGGCGTAGATGGGTCGGTCCGCCAGATCGAGCACAAAGACCGTGTCGTAACCGAAGGTTTTGTGCATGTAAGCGCCGATATTCTGATCGACCCAGGCAATGTCTCCCGCCGAGACATGCAAGGCTGCATCGTCCCAAGCCGTGATGCTTTGCTGCTCGGTCTGCATCCTTTCCATGCGCGTCTTGAGAAACAGGCCGACCTTCGCCTGTTCTTCCATTGTGATGTGGGCGTCGATCCTATGAGCCGCGTAGACAGCATAGCCGGCGAGAACGGCAGCGAAGAGCAGTCCGACCAGAACGATCGCGATCGTCGCCTGGAAGGAGAAGGAAGTTGTCTGCCTAGACTGAAAACGCATGACCCAACCCGTCGATGACAGCACCGACGTGTAGTCCATGATCCTTAAATTGCGGGCCCCGATCGTATAGGTATCTCCACCTACTCTACTTGAATCATTTAGCCGGCAAGGAAGCAGCGGATGGATGACGTGTTGTGACCTCTCGCTGTCGAACTCCCACCATTCTTAACCCGGCTACCCATGATCAAGCTGATCTTCATCCCACGTTGCAGGATGACTGCGATCATCGCTTGATCGGGCTGCCCGCTTTCGACCATGGCAGGAACCATAACGCCGGTTATTTGCGCAGCGGCTAGCGACCGGGGTATGAGTTCAGGATGACCTCGATGTCCGTTCGATCGAACGGCTTGTCGAGGAAGCCCAGCGGTTGCCACTCGTTGGCCGCGGCACGCGTAAACGCGTCCCCCTGCGCCGATACGAACAGGCACGGGATGCTGTGATCCTCGCGCAATCGCTGCGCCGCCTCGATCCCGTTCTGCGCGCCAGCCAGGGCTACGTCCATGATGGCGAGGTCGATCGGGCCACTAGAGCCTGCGATCTGAAGCGCTCTGCGAGCGGTCGCCGCACTGCCGACCACCGTGTGGCCGAGCCGTTCAACGATGTCTTCGAGTTCGAGGGCAATCACCGCCTCGTCTTCTACGATCAGGATGCGAAGCGGCATGGGGGAGCATGTTGGTGAAGGGTGTCTATCTCCAGCCACCCATAAGTCTGCCTGTGGAATTCCACAACGTGCAGGCGTGAGACACCTTGGTAGCTGCCAGCACATTCGGCATCATTCGCTACCGTAGCGGTCGTGCGGGCCGTGATACGTTTGTTGGTTCCGATCCGACGCTGATGACCGACTCGAAGGGCAAAGGAGCAAAGTCCCCTGCGTCGCTGGCCGCCGAGCTCGCCTACACCGTGCGCGAAGCCACCAGCGACGCCAACACCTTTCCGGTCGATCACAGGCTTCCGGATCTTTTGGCCGAGAAGCTTCGCCAGCTCGAGAAAATCCCTTCCGAACAGACGGCAGACGGTGCTTCTGAGGATTGACCTCGCATCAAATGCCGGGAACCTCATTTCAGGCGGACGTTAGCCTGCTTCAAACGCCGGGCCGTGCCATTCGCGAATGAGTTTGCCGAGCCATGCCTCAGTTTGATCCGATTGACATGCACGTGGGAGCGGTCCTGCGTGCTCAACGCCTCCGCATGCAGATGTCCCTCTCGGACCTGGCTGATGCCCTCGGTATCGCCTACCAACAGGTGCAGAAGTACGAGACGGGCCGCAACCGGGTCAGTGCCTCGACCCTCTACCGGATTGCCAAAACCCTGCGGACACCAATTGCGGACTTCTTCCCTGGGAGCGGTGCAAACGAGGTGACTTTGACCGCGCTGGATAGATGGGACTTGAGTGCGGGCGAGGTCTTCGCGCGACTGGACGACCCCGGGCTCCGAAAGGCGTTGGCGGGACTGATCGATGCCTTAGGGCGAAAGTCCGCAGTTAGGTAGTTGCTCGAACCGACCACCTACCGCGAATGCGGTCGCCTCGGTTCACATGACGTTCAGGCGGCGATGCTTAGATAGCTCTCGATCGATCCCGAGAAGCGCCTGCCTGCTTCCGTCCCTTCGCGAGCAGGTGCCTATGGCTGGACGTCCTCACCGGACGTCCAGCTATCGATTGCGATGACCGGCGGAGCCTGATGGCCGTTCCTATCGACGCCAGCTCAACCCGGCGACAATGCGGGCCGGCACGTCCATGTCGTTGGCAGGCTGCACCCTCAGCGTAGAGCCTGATGTTCCAGCGTCATCGAGCACCTGTTCCAGCACCGTTGCAATGTCCTTCAATCGCTGAGGACCAAGACGCATGCCGACGTGTTCGCTAGGTGCGCGCGCCGCAAGGCGTAGGTCCAGGACCATCATCGACAACTCGATACGGGTTTGATAATCCATAGATCCCTCCATTTCGTCAGGCATTCTAACGAATGAGGGACAGCCGGGCTCCCGGCAGGCCGGCATCATGGTTTCCGAAACGTTGCCCTATGAGCCCTGACCGCAGCGGCGATACGGGCGCTGGCGTCGCCTTGAAACGAACGAGATTGTCCATCATCTAACGAATGTGCTGCGCGTCCCTCTCAGAGGTTGATGCGCATAAGCCTCTGGTTTTCGTTCGACCACGGATGTACTGGCGAGTTGAGGATTAGAGGTGCACATCTCGAGAGAGACGCGGAGCCGTTGGGTGAGATCCCCAGCGGCTTTTTCGTTTTGGCTTCATCTCGGCGCGCGATACCCACACTTGCGGGATGTCAGAGCACTTGAAGCCGGCCGAGCTCAACGGCGTACCGCCTTCAGCATTTTGGAAACGCCGTGTTCGAACGCTCGAAGTCGCGAGAGCGTCTTATCGTCGGCGCCAACGGACGCCAATTCCTCCTCTATCCGGATCCAGATGGCTCCCACCGCAGACTGCATCTCCATCCCTCTTTGCGACAAACGGATCATCGAACGTCTGGCATCGCCCGCGTGCAGATGGCGCTCGACGAAGCCGCCTCTGACAAGGCGATCAATCATCTTCGAAGCGGTGGACGGTTGGACGGATATATGACGAGCCAGTTCGGTGACTGGCATTGCCTCTCCCAACTTCAGGGCCAGCAGCACTTCGTCCTGCCCGACGTTCAAGCCGATCTTCTCCAGCTCGATGCTCCGAATGGCCCGAAGCATTCTAACCACGGACAAAAGCGCTAAGACGAGATCGGGGCTTCTCAGTTCGCTCATGTTGCGCTCCTAGATGCCCTCGTCTCGGTGTCAGGACGACGCAATCCGCTTCCTATCCCGGGTAACGGCCTCGCGCCGACGGCATCCGTTAGCGGCACAAAGGAGGGAGCATTGATGCCTCAACGAACTGCTACACACAGGCAGGGTTGACGGGTACGTTGAGTTTGAGAAGCCGGCGCAGTTATCCGTTAGCGCCCTAACGCAGGCGACGCAGCCACTGGGTCCGGACTCGTTCGATCTGCGTCGCGGCCTAGCGAGCCAATGGGTGCGACCGCTCTGGACTCTCTTGACCGACCGTCTCGTTCAGCTCGTCAGCCGAAGGCTTTGGTCGGCTAACTACAATACGTAGTTCTGCGCATGATTGGCCGACCGCACATCATTATCTAGCGACCGTATCTCATCGCCAACTTTGCTTCGCCATATGTCTGGCTGGCCTGGGGTCGCCTGGAGAACATATGGATCTGCGAGACATCATCGAGGATTACGAGGCAGGACGTCTCAGCGCCGACGAGGCGCTGGAGTTGTCCGGTTGCGTGTCCCTTGTCGCGATGTACCAACTTCTCGATCAACAGGAAGCCGAGACGATCAACGACAATGCCGAACACTCGGCAACCGAGGGGCAAAGCTTCTCGGCTGGTGGCGTCGCTTGACCTACCCGGATCCGACACTGGACGAGCTGGACGCGATCAGGATTGCGGGGAACGAGGCGGGCGCTGATCCAAACGCCCAAGCAGGGCAATGCCCCTACATGCCACGCGATACCATGCGGCGTCGCTCTTGGATGGATGGGTTCAGCGAAGGCCGTGGGGCATTGCAGTCCGCCGTTGCTCCTGCTCTCAGCGGTTCATAAGGGGACGCCCTACCGGATCCGGCGCAGACGCCGTGCCAGCACCTCTTCGATCTGCATCGTCGCCTTGCCGACATCCCCGGCATCACCGTTGACGGCGCCTGTAAGCTCCATGTGAATGCTGTGATGCAGCGCTTGGATGCGCGCAACCAACGCTTGGCCGCTTGGCGTGAGCTGGACCCAGGTGTTGCGCGCATCGATGGCGTCGGTGGACTCGCTCAGAAGCTGCTGCTCCTTTAGCCGATCCTTCATCTTGGACATGGTGGAAGCACGCACATTGAGGCGTTCGGCGATCTGGCTGACGGGTTGTGGCGTTCCGTCCTTGAGCACTAAGAGCAGCTCGTCTTGACCGGGATGCAGCCCAAGTTCTGCTAGCCGCAGACCCATCAGTGCCCGAACGGACTTGCTGATGGACAGGAGCGAGGCAACCAGCCCCGCCTGGGCCCCACTAACGGTATCGTCGAGCTGGCTTCGATCAAGCGTTTCCATGCCGAACCTCCTCGCCTCTCCTAGGTGCAACAGATTGTGTCCGGCTAGATTTCAGTCGTAAGCGAAGATTTCAAGGGTTCGCTTTGGGTATGGTTTGAACCGGTTGTCGGCCCTTAGATGAGCCGCCGACGCCAACCGCCGAGATGCTTTGGCTGTGGGTCACCGAAAGGCCCTGCTACAAGCGTTGGTCGCGCGGGCTGACGGCTTGGCACGAGTGGCGCGAGGCGGACCAGCGCTACATGTTCGGTGTGGCGCCGCAGATGGTTCGGCCGCTTCTGGTGACTGTCGGACTGATCGCGTTCTTCTACTGGCCAGCCGATAACGATCCGCTCGCCCTTGTCCGGATCTTCGACCGGGTTGGTGCGGTGAACTGGGCGCATACCTGTACTCAATGTTCCGAGGCGGCGCGGTTGCAGCCCTGCCGGACCCGTTGTCGAGCGCGGCGATCGATGCCGGCACTGAACAGCCCGGCGGGTGGGCGATGATGATCGTGCCCATGATGATGCTGTTCGTCGGCTGCGCGATTTTTAGTCCCAAGACCCTGTTGTGGCTGTTCAAGGTGAAGAAGGAGAGGCGCTGATCGAGGCTACGCATAAGTCTGGGATCCAAGTCCGCTGGCCATCTGCGCAACTCGCTTTAGGTGACCGAGGCCTTCGCTAGGCTCAAGATTGGGAGCATGTCGACTTGCTGTGGCCCGATCCGACAATGTCGGCTTTTGGATCGTACAACCACGCGCTTCTGCGTCTTGGAAGGGTCGATAGCTGTCCGACTGTATTGGGCGTCCGCTTCTGCGACGCCAGTCGGCTCGAACGGGTGGAAAGGCGACTGTCGGCTTTTGGGCAATTAGTTGCGAAATCGGACCATCGCTAAGGCGCGTGCAATAGCTCGCGGAGGACGCCAACTATGCGTCCACGTCAAGCAGCGTAGTCAGTATGGTGAGTTCGCTTGGCTTGGGTATGCGACCCTACCGGAAGCCGAACTACGTCCGGTGGGACGTGCTGAACCTGTCAAGTTGCCTTTCCGCAGCGCCATGATTGCAGCACGGTGGGCCCCGTTGTTCAAGGCGCCCCTTCACCCTGGGGCTGTGAATGGCTCGCGTAGACTTAACAAGTCACCTTGGTGTTCGAGCAAGCCGTCGGCGATTGTCACCGCGAGCGCATGGAACGATGGCTCTCATTGCGGCGGATCCTATAAACTTCGAAAGCTGAACAACTCACGTGCTCATCGTACCCGCTGCTTGTGTTGAGGAATGCGCTAACGACTTCGTGATAGTAACGCTTGTGCACCAACGCAGGTTCGACCAAGCGAATGAGCGACGCTTCCGCAAATACCGCAGCCCCGACCCGCCGGTCGACCGCAATCCCGCGCAGCTTGGCGGAGGATCTCGACCGGGTTGCCTTCTTCACCATGGAGGCTCTCGAGGCAAAGGCGGTTCGCGTGCGGATCGATCACGTCGACGGGGGCACGTCCGTCCACACCGCGGGTGTCCTGCCAAGCGGGTCGGCGGCCAACCTGGTTGATCCGTCCAAGGACCCATCGAATGAGGACGAGGCAGGTGTCGTCCGAACTGACGTTTGCGACCCCGGCGGTGCACGCATCGGCTCGATCTTCGTTCATCGGTTCGGTTCGTCCGTGTTGGAGCGTCCGGAACACCGTATGCTGGTGGGGCTAGCAAGGCATGTTGGCGAACGGGTTGAGGCGGCACGCCAAGTTGATGCCGAGGCCTCGCAGCGGTTCGAGAGCATCGCCACGTCCTCGCCTGATGCCATCGTCACCGCCAACGCTCGCAACGAGATTGTGGCATGGAACGCAGGTGCTGAGCGCCTATTCGGGTACGTCCCGGACGACGTCCTCGGGCAGAGCCTCAGCCTGATCGTGCCGCCACGAATGAGGGGGCAGCATGAGGCTGGACTGGCCCGGCTGGCTTCTGGAGGCGAGGCGAGGCTGCTCGGGCAGTCCGTGAAGGTTATGGCCTGCCGGAAGGACGGGAGCGAATTCCCGATCGAACTCTCGCTCTCCAGATGGATGGAGCGCGGCGAGCAGCGGTTCGGCGCCATCATTCGCGACATGAGCGAACGCGTCCAAACCGAGGCGGAACTGCGCGAGGCTGCCGCGACCGATCCGCTGACGGGGCTAGCCAATCGCGGTGCGCTCAACAAGCGACTGGCAGACCTTCTGGCAGCCGAGCGTCGCGTTGCCCTTCTGATGATCGATCTCGACGGGTTCAAGGAGGTCAACGACACCCTTGGGCATCCGGTTGGTGATGCTGTCCTAGTCGAGGTCGCCCGTCGCATCCAAAAGGGTGCCGGCCAGTTTGGGCTCTGCGCCCGAATGGGCGGTGACGAGTTCGTGATCCTCATGGAGGACACGGCCAACCCAATGGACGCCCACTGGTTGGGCGAGACACTGATCGACGCGATCGAGGTCGCGATCGGGGCCTCCGGCGCGCTGGTCACCATCAGCGCCAGCGTTGGGGTCGCTTGCACCGGGGAAGAGACGACAGACGCCGGGACGCTCGTCGCCAACGCCGACCTTGCGCTTTACCGTGCAAAGGCGGAAGGGCGCGGTCGCACCCGCCTGTTCACTCCCGAACTACGGCATAAGGTTGCCGAACGCGGATTGGCGCGCCAGGAACTCGGTCGCGCCTGGGAGACAGGTGCATACGAACTCTACTACCAGCCACAGGTTTGGCTTGCCGACGGCTCGGTCCGCGGTGCCGAGGCACTCCTGCGCTGGAACCATCCCGAGCGCGGACTGCTCGCCCCGGGCGCGTTCCTCCCGCTGCTGGAGAGCGACGCGACTGCGGTCGCGGTCGGGAACTGGATCCTTGAGACCGCATGCCGGCAGGCAGCGCATTGGCGTTCCACCATCCGGTCCAACTTCCGGATCGCGGTGAACCTGTTCCCGATCCAGTTCAAGTCGGGTGACCTTGTCCAGAACGTCGAGCATGCCCTACGGGCCACCGGCCTTGCTCCGGATGGGCTCGAAATCGAGATCACCGAAACGACGATCCTGAAGAGCGACGAGCGGATCTTGTCGCAGCTCCAGCGCCTGCGGGCCCTTGGCGTCTCGCTCGCGTTCGACGACTTCGGCACGGGCTTCGCCTCGCTCAGCATGCTGCGGAAGTTCCCGGTCACGAAGATCAAGATCGACCGGTCCTTCGTCAGCGGGCCAGACGTCGATGAGCGGGACGTGGCGATCACGCAGGCCATGATCCAGATGGCGGACGGGTTAGGCATGACGACCGTCTCGGAGGGCATCGAGACGTCTGCGCAACACGACCAGATGTGCCGTCAGGGATGCGATTGGGGGCAAGGATACCTTTATGGTCGCCCGATGCCGAGTTCGAACTTCGAAATGCTGGAGTGGGGTGCGAACGTTGCGTCGAGCGCGGGTGGGAGGGCGACCGTCCGCTTCTGCGCATAAGAAGCCGGAAGCGGAGGTTACCTGCTCGCCTGCGCAATCATACCTGTTGCGAAGCCAGTACGTAGGCGACCACGGCGTTGGCATGGCCATGTCCCATTCCATGGTCGTTCTTGAGCATGGCAACCAGTTCCATGTGCTTCGCTGGTAGACACCGGCGAACCAAATCCTGCCATTCCGTGATGGGGCGCCCATACTTTTCCTCGATCGAAGGAAAGTACGAAGCCGGTCCACGAGCCGCCCTGTCGGCCATACGATACCTCAGTCAAGAATGCTTTAGATCAGGAACTTGTCCGGAAGGCAGAGACTCCGCAAGGGTCGCCTACGAGCTCACGGTCTCACAGGAGCGGGCGGCTTGGTCGGGTCGAGAGAAGTGGACCGTTTTTGAATATCGGCGTTCTGGGCCGCCTGAGACATAACTGGGTGGTTTCCGGACGGTCCGCTTTCCGTTCAAAGTTGACCATTGCGGCCATTCCCGCAACTGTCTTACCAGCTGACGACACTCTGGTTGCATCGGTGCGCGGATGACGCAGACTGCATGACTATACGGAACGAACACGTATGGCCTGGGAGCACTCACCCTCAGGTTCAATCGCCACCATCACAAGCGCGGAGCGGCTTCGGTCCATTAGCAGTCCGAACACTTGATAGCCGTGGTCGTGTTACGCGGGGTCAAGTAGGAAATCGACTTCATCGGGATCACCGCATCAAAGCCGTATCCGCCAAGCGGCTGATAGGTATACAGCGTCTCGGCGACAACGAGTGAACGTGATCGGTGCGTTGCAAAGCTGCTCGGAAGGCTGAACGTTGCACCCTTTGTGTAGGCAACGGCGCTGCCGGAAGCCGACGACCAATCGACCTTGGTCGTGCCGTTTGCGTCGATTGTGACGGATGTCACGATCGCCGACAGCTTGGTGCTGTCGAACGGCTGTATCAGCGCTTGCGAAATGCCGAGAATGAGTTTGAGCTGGCTTTTTGTGACTGTTTCTTCCTGACCGACAAGGTCGCCGACCGTGGATGCCGTACCCTCTAGCTTCCGATTAAGGGATACAGCCAAGGCGGCATCTGATGCGCCCATGTAGAGGATCAACAGCATCGGCGCGATCATGGCGAACTCGAGGGCTGCGATGCCGGACGAGTCCCGTTTGAATAATCGCGTCTTGGGTTGAAGCCGCTTGAGCATCAGTAGTTCTCGGTTTTAAAGGCGGCAACTCCGGCCAATTGGAAGCTGGAAATGTCCTCCATACTGGATGCCATGAGGTTTGTGATGACAGGCCACCGGTAGTATACGCGTAGCGCCATGATCTTGCCAGGACCGCCGCGATCCCAACGAAACGACGAATAGTCGCCGCTGGCTGGAGGGTTCGGATCAATGTCGCCGTAGGTGGTGTAGGCGCGCAAATCGAGCTTCAACTCGCTGCAGTCGAGAAGTACGGAAACCTCATCGCAGACGAGCTTGCGAAACTTCGCCTCCGTCATATCCGTCTGATCGAGCTGGCCCGTCCTCACCTCTCGCCCAATGCGATCGACAGCTTGATCGAGCACGAGACCTGCCGTGAACAGAAGGGCTATCTCGATGATTGAGAAGACGAGGATGAAGAAGGGGATCGCAAGAAGCGCGAACTCGACGGCAGTCGCTCCGCTGTCGGACTTCCGAAAAGCGGCACCGTAACCTGCAAGGCGACATCTCAAGAGCATTGCGCGCCGACGTTCGACAAACAGAGGTAGAGCCCTCTCAAGCGACGATAGCCGGCGGGCGTTTCCGCAAAACTAACGAGCGCTGACGGCTGCAGCCGATGTGTCGGTATGAACAGCGCATGCCTCATCGGATACGTGCTAATTCGCAGAAACCGATTAGCAGTCCGTCAAACGTTATAGCGATAACGATGGCCTTGGTTGCGATACAGATGCACCGGTTGGGTCAGCAACGGCTATGCGGTTTGACGATCTGAGACCCTTGGTAGGCGCGTTTGCGCGCGACCAGCGCGGGAACTTCGCGATCTTCACGGCGCTGTTGATGGTTCCGGTCCTGTTCTCGATCGGAGCTGCGGTCGACATGGGGATCTTTTACCGAAACGAGAAGCAGGTTCAGTCCGCTCTTGACGCCGCGGCATTGGCGGCGGCTAAACAGTTTCCTCTCGACTCCGATCCTGCGCGACTGGAGGCCTACGCCCGCTCCTACTTTGATGCCAACACGGCATCGCTCTACCGGGCAACGTCGGTCATGACCTATGAAGGGACGGACTGGACGAGTGAGGGAACGCGCGAACTCAAAGTGTCGGCTTGCTCGTTGTACACGCCCATCTTCTTCCCAATCATGGAGATCGAGTTCAAGGGACTCAACGGCTCCGCTTGTGCGGAATCAGAAAGTGTCGTCGTGGTCGGAAGCACGACGGTCGAGGTCGCCATGGTCCTCGATACGTCCGGATCCATGAACGACGCACCTGATGCCGGGGGTGCGGCCAAGATCACGACTTTGCGCTCGGTCGCATCAACAGCTGTTAACTCGCTTTTCGGCTCCGGAACCAGCGTGGGCGTCGACCCGGTTCAAGTCGCGATCGTGCCGTTCTCGGGTGGTGTCAACGTCGGTAAGGAGTATCTGGACGCGTGGTGGATGGATCCAAAGGGGCAGTCCTCGATCCACCATGAAAACTTCGATTGGACAACGTACAAGACGCCCATAACGGGTCTTCCGTTGGCCACGAAGTCCCTGTTGTATCCTGGCGCATGGACTCTTACGGCCAATCCATTGCAATTCCTGACGCGGCAGTACGTGTACAAAAGCCTTGCTAGCGCCAGCACTGGCGGAAGCGACTGGGCTTACAAAGGTTGCGTGGAGTCCCGTCCGGACTCATTTGGCATTACGGATGAAGCGCCGAGCACGTCCAAGCCGGACTCGATGTTCGTTCCCTACTTTGCGCCCGACGAGTCTGATGGTCTAAATACCACTTGGACCAATAGTTATATCACCGACTCCACGACGGGTGCCGCCGTGCCGCGCATGAAGGATATGAACAAGTACTTTGCCCCTAACCGCAGCAAGAGCATCAGCACCAACTATCACTTCAGTCCAAGCTGGCTGTGCGATAGCGCCTCGCTTCTGCCGCTCAGCACAAACAAGGCAACTGTTCTCTCCAAAGTCAGCGCACTGACGGCAACTGGATCCACGAATGTAGCGCAGGGCGTCGAGTGGGGCTGGCATGTCCTCTCGAAAAATGAACCGTTCACGACGGGACGTGCTTCTGGGAACGAGAAGAACATCAAGGCAATGATCGTCATGACCGATGGCGAGCATACGTACTACAACGATACGAACAACACAGCGACAGCTAACCCGAACCTCTCGGCATTTGGAGCCTATGGGTTCACGGCGACCAACCGGATCTTCGATTACAAGTCAGGCGTCTCGACAGCAAAGACAGCGGCGAACTACACGACCGCCATGGATGGTCGCTTGGCTGCGATCTGCGAGAACGCAAAGAACGATGGCCGGATCACGCTGACAACGGCCAACGGTACGCCACTGGTCGATGAAAAGGGGCAGGTGAAGCGCGACGGCGTCATCATCTACACAATTGCGTTCGATATTCCTCCCGCAAGCCAGACCCGTGTCAACGCCCTCCTGAAAGGGTGCGCATCCTACAAGCTGGGCGATTTGAGAACTACGAATAAAAATTACGCCGACAAAGCGAAGTACTTTTACAGCGCGAGCAACGCTAGTGATCTCAGCGCAGCCTTCAACGACATCATGGCGTCTCTGTCGGATCTGCGCATCGCTCGGTGAAGCAATGATTAGAACAGATTCAGGTTCGCGCGTCACTCGGTAAGCGCACGCTTAGGGAAAGAAGCATCCGCCCGAGAGGCCATTCTCTGCAATTGTTCGGCGAGTTGACCGATCCAGCTTGTAAGGTGCAATCGATCTGATTGGGTACGCATATTGTCTGGTCTATGATAGTCCGCTTTCGGAAGTCTTGACGGTTGACCTTTTCTGTTTGGGAAGGGTCGAAATCGGTCGATCAGTCGCGCTGCACGTCGGTTAAAGTGTGGCGCGGTTACTTCCAAAAACTATCTTTGCTGGAAGCAATTGGCGTGTTCTGGGTCACGGTTAGATCCAACGAATTGACGGTCAAACCAATCACGACGAGTGTGCGGTGGACTTGCTCCCTCGGATGCCCGATGCAGCTCGATTTTTCCTCAATGCCGCCCACCTTCAGAGCATGGACCCCGCCCGCAACCGCGCCCGGTTCTACACTATGGATGTAGTGCGCGACCTGTTCGGTGCGTGGGTTCTGGTGAAGCTAAGGGGCCGGATTGGTATGTCCGGCTGCTCATCCACTTAGGTGTTCCGGTCAGCGGCAGAGGCAGTGGCCGCGCTAGGGGAAATGGCCCGAGCAAAAGGGCGGCGAGGGTACGCTAGCTTTGAGCTTTGAAGTGGGACCTCTTCAGCCATAGCCGCTCACATATCTTGCGGTTGTCCGTTTACACCTCGTTTGAATGTCGGCTTCATATTCGAAGAGTGTCGGTTCAAATGATTGCAGACCATGGACAAGAAGCACATCCTCGTAGTTGAAGACGACAACCTCCAAAGGGAGGTCATTGCGGAATACCTCACGCGCTCGGGGTTCGAGGTTTTGCAAGCGCCCAATGGTGCATCGTTTCGCGAGTTCGTGCGTCAGCGTCCTATCGACTTGGCCATTGTCGACCTCCAGCTTCCTGATGCCGACGGCTTTGACCTGATCCGCGTTCTTCGTGAAACCCGACGTTGCGGCATCATCGTCCTGACCGCCAACGACGATCCAACGGATCGGGTTGTCGGGCTGGAGGTCGGCGCCGACGATTTCGTAGTGAAGCCGCACCCACCGAGGGAGCTCCTCGCGCGTGTCCGGAGCGTTCTACGACGCCTCGCTGACACAGAAGTCGTTTCGCCGCCTCGTTTGGTCGCCGAACCGCCTGTCATGGATTTTGGCGGTTGGACTCTGGATGTCTTGGTACGCGGCCTGCGCGGCCCGACCACGGAACAGATCGATCTGACCATCAGCGAGTTCGCTCTTCTCAAGGAGCTGCTTGCCCATCCGGGTGAGGTGATGGAACGAGACCAGTTGATGCGCAACGTGTTCCATCGGCCTTGGAGCTACGAGGACCGCAGCCTCGACGTCCTGGTCGCCAGGCTACGCCGGAAGCTGGAGCCCGCAGCAGGATCCATGCGCATCGGTTCGGTCCGGGGGACAGGCTACGTCCTCAGTGGATCGACGCTCCAGTAGGCGCGCCCGCAGGCGCTTCGGCCTCTAGCTAGTCAGGCGCTCCGAGGCAGGTTCCCGTCCCCCGGACGCAGCCAGCTCGGATGCGGCGCGCAGGCAAGCGCTGGAGGTCCGGCCAATCGCGGCAAGCGCGGCGTCAAGATCGGCCCCCTCCTGGCACGCCTTCTCAAGGTCCCGACACGCCTGCGCAAGGTCCACGAGGCCAAGAACCCCCGTCAGGGACACGAGCGCGTGCGCTTCTCTCCCCAATGCGGCACGGTCGTCGACCATCCCCCCCACAACGGACAGACGCTCTGTGATCTCGCCAAGCGATTTCTGCACGCGTGCCAGGCCAAGGAGGTCGACGACCTCATCAAATGTCTCACGATCGAAGCTAGCAGAGCTAATGGGTCCCCCTTCGACGAGGGTGGCGGAAGGAGACGTCACCCACTGCTCGACCTTGGCGATGAGGGCTGAACGCTGGATCGGCTTGGAAAGGTAGTCGTTCATTCCCGCTTTCTGAAAAGCCGCGACCCTGTCGGACATCACGTTTGCCGTGAGCGCAATGATCGGTGTCGCTAAGCCGTCACCCATCTGGCGACGCAACTCGGCAGTCGTCGCCAGGCCATCGAGACCGGGCATATGGATATCCATCAGGATAAGGCCGAACCGCTCGCGCGCAGCGAGTTCGATGGCACGGTAGCCACTCTCGGCCTGTACGACGCTGTAACCTGCCTTTTCCAGCATGGCGGTCGCAACCTCTCGATTGACTGCTAGGTCCTCGACAAGAAGGATACGGCCCGAGGGCGAGCCGTGCGGTCTAACTAGCTGGGAAAATGCCTCCTGCTCCGATGGTAGAATTTGGACAGCGTGGTGCCCATCGAGAGGCTTCTTGGCCTCTTGTATGGGCAGCGCCAGCGTGAAGATCGATCCCTGGCCCAGGCGGCTCGTTGCCGTCAGGGTTCCACCCATCAACTCTGCCAGGGAGCGCGAAATGGCAAGGCCAAGTCCGGTACCGCCAAAACGTCGCTCGATCGAGCTGTCCGCCTGGTGGAAGCGATCAAAGAGGCGACCAAGCTGCTCGGGTGAAATACCTATGCCTGTATCGCGCACCTCGATCACGAGGCCGGTGTGGGCACTGTGGGATGCCACCAAAGTGACCGATCCGGCAGGGGTGAACTTCACCGCGTTGTTCAGAAGGTTGAGGACTATCTGGCGCAAGCGGGCCATATCCCCTCGTACGAACGACGGCACATCGGCGGCGATCGACAACTCGAGACGCAGTCCCTTGGAACTCGACTGCACCTCGACGAGATCGAGCGTGGTGGAAAGGAGGCAGGAAGGATTAAACACGTCCTCGTTGAGGTCGACCTTGCCAGCCTCGATCTTCGACCAATCCAGGATATCGTTGATGACCGTTGTCAGAGCCGAGCCGGCACTGTGGATCAGCCCAATCCGACGCGCCACGTCGGGCGCCAGACTAGGCTCATCGAGAAGGAGGTCGGCAAAGCCGATGATGCTGTTGAGCGGGCTCCGGATTTCGTGGCTAACAGTCGCCAGGAAGTTGCTCTTGGCCTCCGTCGCCTGCTCGGCCCGCCGTCGCGCTTCCTCGAGCTGTCGCGTTCGAAACAGGACACGCTCTTCAAGGAGCGTATTGACCGTTAAAAGCTCCTCCGCCTTCTGGTCTCTGGCTCGAAATGCGGAAGCCAGGACATCGGAGAGGGCCTTCACCTCGATGAAGCGCGAGCCCGTCTCGATGCAGGAGATATCTGCTCCGTCGCGAACCGCCGCAGCCTGATCTGCCAGCCGGGAAATGGGACGTGCGATGGCGGACGCGACTTTGCCTCCCACGAAGGCTGCGAAAGCGGCGAGCAGAATACCCATCAGCGAGATTGCCCAAGTGAGCGTTGTCACTGGCATGAAGGCTGCCGTAGAGGGTTGGCGAGCGACAACGGACCAGCCAAGCCCTTTGAACTGCGCCATTCCAGCCGTCGGCGACGTCACGGTCACAAAGCCCTGTTCATCGGGGTTGAAAGCCGCTCCTAACTCCGATGAAGGGCCTAGAAGGATCTTGCCGTCGTGAGAGACGACCAAGAGTTCGGACGCATCCAAATCTGAGATCGTTGTGAGGACAGCACGTCGAACCTCGTCGACCCAATCCCAACTCAAATGGGCTGCGAGCACTCCAATGAAGCGGCCCTCGTCGTAAACGGGCGCGGTCACGTCGACGAATCGAAGCATCTCCGACTTCTCTGGCGCTAGATAGCGTTGCAGCAGCTTGGCCTCGTGGACGTCGAGGGCCGCCGCGCCTTGTCGCCCTGCCGCGAACCAGGGTCGTGACGACACATCCTCTCCTTCGAGAAGCCCACTCGTCGACACCAGAACGCGGCCATCAGGGCCGGCAAGGCCAATCCAGGCATAGTTTGGCACCGCTCGCTGTAGACGCTCTAGGAGCGCGCGCTGAGCATCTCTATCCTCTCCGCTGAAGAGAGCTTTCATTCCTGCTGCCGTGGTGATGTCACCCAAGCGCTCGAACATGTGCAGGTCGAGCCGCTCACTCATCTGATGCGCGGCCTGCGAGAGCTGACGTTCTGCGGCCTGCCTCAGTGCGGTAGAAGCACTAATGACCGCGGCGAGCCCGAGGACGCTCACAAGGGCGACAGCAAACCCCGCAAAGATGAGGGAAAGGCGGATGCGGAGCGACATGGGAGGAACCGGTCACACGTGAGAATAGCGCGCGCACCATGCCATATTCCGCCCGATGCGAGCCTTACGCTGCGGTTGCCGTCACGCTTCCCGACCCCTTCTCCGGCAGATCCCTGATCTACTAGCTGTGGCGAGGGGCAGCCAACCGTCCTGAAAGCCTGTCGAACGTTACAAACATTTACACTCCGCACAAAAAGTAATATCGCATCAGAAATATCGGCGATTGCATCATCGGCTTTCAATATGAAATATTCCGGACGAGTGATGTATTAATTTCAGAGTTCTTCGAAAAGCAGCGCTTCATTCGCCGATTGCATATTCTCCTTCAGCGAAACGACGCTAACGGAGACGAAAATGGCTGGCTTGCTTCCGACGGGTACGACGACCTCCCCTTCGATGTTCAAGGTCGTTTCTGCCACGACCTCGGCTGCTAAAGCGTCCGGTTCGTCGTTTACGTCCACGATGGCCTCTTCCGGCAACGTCGTCACCGCGACCCAGACGGCGCAGCAGACCTTCAACTCGTCCTTTACCGAGGGCCTCTACGGCGTGCAGGCGAGCCAGTCGTCGACGCCGACGTCCAGCACTACATCGCCGACCAGTTCGACACCGACGTCGTCAACGGGCACGGCTCCCTCGACGTCCCCAACGACCTCGACGGCAGCGCCTGCGACGTCGACGTCTCCCACCTCGACGACTTCGGCTGCCCCGACGAATGCCTCTTCCCCTTCCGCTACGACGTCGCCGACCAGCTCGACCGCGACGGCGCCAACCCAGGCCCCTACGGCTTCTCCTTCGCCGTCGAGCATCACGGAGACCAGCGCTCCTTCGTCTACGAACGCGCCCTCCGCCCCAACCTCTACGTCCAACTTTTCGGCGCCTTCGTCGTCTTCGCCCACGGCCACGTCGACCCAGAACCCCACGGCATTGTCTTCCACGCCTTCGTCGAGCACGGCGGCCGCTGAGACTGCTACTTCGGCTCCTTCTTCCACGACCAGCCCGACAGCTTCGGCTTCGACGCCCACCAGCCCTAGCGCGACGGTACCTTCCGCTCCCGCATCGTCTGACACGGTGTCTTCCCAGACTTCTGCCCCGGTGACGTCTTCGCCTGCGTCGGCGTCAACCAATCCGACTCCGTCCGAGCCTTCCGCTTCTGCGCCGTCAGCCCCTGCCCCCACTCCTGCCGCCTCAACGGCGGCATCGGCCCCTGCTCAAGCCCCGGCTGCAGCCCTTGAGAACACGACGCCTACGGCCAGCACGCCGACGAACGCCGCAGCGCCAACGATGGACGACTCGACGGCCACTTCTGCAGCATCGACGCAAGCTGCCTCTGAAACTGCGGCTACGGCCTCTCCCAGCGTGCTGGCCACTGCGGGACCCGCCCCAGTAGCACAAACGGTTTCTGAGTTCGAAAAGCCGAAGATGATCAGCGCTGCTGTGCAGGCGATCATGGATCAGATCGCCAAGATGCCGCAGATGAAGAAGACGGAGAACGACACGGAGATGGACCAACTGCGCCGCATGGCGGAAACGGTTCGCCTTGAGCTTGGCCACGAGGAGATGATTCGCACCCTTGGCGAAGCGTCAAAGGCTTCGGCGAATGAACTGTCCCCGCCGTCGGCAACCTCGTCTGATGGCACGCCGACGAGCGGAGCACCCGCAGCCGAGCGCAACGCCACGACTCGTTCCAACTCTTCGGCCTATGCCTCCCAGATGCAGGCCTACCGCGAGAACGCTTAAGTCTCCTCAAGCGAGCATTGTCAGAACCGACAGCCCTCGAACCTTTTGGTTGGAGGGCTTTTCGCTGTACGGGCTCAGTAGGCTGTTTGCTTCCGAAGAGCAGCATTATCGGTGGCAATCCGCGAGGCTATTTTCTCACGCCGGGACAGGGCAAGATTTGGCCCGTGCCGTCCTTGCGCATAGCGTTGCGCCACTTCCCACACCATGCCGTTGCACCCGCGGCTTTCACTTCGGCGTCTCGCTTTCGGCATCACCGCGATGTGCTGCGAGTGCGGGAAGCGATGCACGTTCCTCGCTTCCGACTTCCGCGGATATATCGACCCGCGCGCGGTGATCGAGGATTTGACGTGGCGGTACACATGGTGTCAGACGCCCTCGACGTGGGTTCGCTGGATCGTTCTAAGCAACATCACCCGCGAGGGGCTGACGTAGTGGCGGCCGCCGGCATGACTGAAGCGTCGGTTCTAGTGCATGCGCGGTCGAATGCTGTCATAGGCGAGGCTGAGGTCGCGATCGTCCGCGCCCTTCGCCCAGGCTACCACGCGTGCGTAGTAGTCCCGGTCACACGCCTCGCAATGGTCTGCCCCCATCAGGTGGCCCGGATCAAATCTAATGCATGGTGGGCTTGTCGGCGACGTTTGATGTGGCCGGCGAAGCGGGTTGGGGTAGCGCAGCCGGCCATGGCGCAGCGGCAGGTGCTGGCGGACGGTAGCCCAGGCTCGAGTGCGGGCGTTTGGTGTTGTAGTGCTGGCGCCAGCCCTCGATCACGATCCGGGCCTCGGCAAGGCTGTAGAAGATCTCGCCGTTCAGGAGCTCGTCCCGGAGCTTGGAGTTGAAGCTCTCGCAGTATCCGTTCTCCCACGGACTGCCAGGCTCGATGAAGGCAGTCCTGGCGCCAACCGCCGTGATCCACTCGCGAACCGCCTTGGCCACGAACTCAGGACCGTTATCGGAACGGATGTGTCCCGGCACGCCGCGCAGGATGAAGAGGTCCGACAGAACGTCGATGACGTCCGATGATCGCAGCTTCCGGTCGATCCGGATGGCAAGGCATTCGCGGGTGAACTCGTCGATCAGATTGAGCATGCGGAACTTGCGCCCGTTGTGGGTTCGGCCCTCGACGAAGTCATAGGACCAGACATGATTGGGATACTCGGGCCGAAGCCGAACGCAGGACCCGTCGTTCAGCCAGAGCCGGCCGCGCTTGGGCTGCTTGGCCGGCAACTTCAGGCCCTCCTGCCGCCAGATCCGCTCGACGCGCTTCACGTTGACGAGCCACCCGGCATCTCGCAGTAGGGCTGTGATCCGGCGATACCCGTAACGCCCATACTGTGTTGCCAGCTCGATGATGTCGGCGGTTAGTGCCGCATCGTCGGCTCGGCCCCTCGGCACCTTGCGCTGCGTCGATCTATGCTGCCCCAGGACCCGACACGCCAGCCGCTCCGACACACCGAACTTGCGCACAGTGTGGTCGATGCAGCGACGGCGCCGGGCGGGGCTCACCAGTTTCCCGATGCGGCTTCTTTCAGGATCAGCTTCTCCAGCGTCAGGTCGGACACGGCCTTGCGCAACCGCTCGTTCTCCTTCTCGAGGTCCTTCAGCCGTTTGACCTGATCGGACTTCAGTCCGCCGAACTCCTTGCGCCAACGGTAATACGTGAACGCCGTCACGCTGATCGCGCGGATCGCCTCCGCCACCGGGCGGCCCTGTGACAGCAACACGTCCACCTGCCGAAGCTTGGCGACGATCTCCTCGGGCTTGTGCTTCTTCTGTCCCATCTGGGCATCCTCCAAAGGCTCGAAAGCCTACTTCAGGGAGGACCACTTTTCAGGGGGCAGACCAGTCGGCATCCTTTTCGTCGTCTGTTGGTACGTCATGACGACGCGACTGTCGGCGATGCTGGGGCGGTATGAACTGTTCGGAGACACACGATCCACCACCCGCTCTTCGGCATGACGGTCGATCGAAGGGATCCGGAGTTGCCGCTCGCACTTCGCCACCAGTATGACGCATTGCGACGGACGTGGGGGCTAGCGTTCTATCTGTCGCCTCTGGCACTGATCATCATGTGCGTCGTCCTGCTACTGGGGAAGGCCTTCGGCGCATAATGCGTGTTGTGTTCGGGATTCCGGACAACACAACCGATGTTATTTTCCCACCCCGTCCTCCTTGCTCGGAATGCTTTGCCGACATCCAGGCAGGCTTGACCTTCGATCGACTTCAAAGCCATTCTTGCCAACTTCCTATGTGTGCCGGCCGAAATCATCGCGGCCCGACTTCATGATCTCATTGCGTGTGCTCTAGACCACCTAGCCCGCCCCCTCACCGAGTTGCTCTTCGGCTTCGATCATCAACTCCAACAGGATCCGCCGGATTTCTTGATCCGGGATGAGGACGTTGCCACCTGCGAGGTCCGTTCGGATCTTCTCGAACACGTTGTCCTCGCCACCACTGGCATAAATGCTTCTGATCGTGTCGAACGCATACTGATCGGCATCGATGCCGGTTTTGCCGAGCAACCCTGCGGCCCACAGCCCTGCAAGTTTGTTGCGGCGGGCTGTAATCTTGAAGGTCAGACCGGCGGCGTGCGCAAAACGCACCTCGTTGTCGTTGTCGTTGTCGTTGCCGGAACCGTTGAATGACATGGGGTGCTCCTTTCAGGATGCTTAGCTGAAAGGGTGCGACGTCTGCGAGTGTTCCACGCGAGCGCCTCGGCTGGTTTGCCCTATCGAGCGATTGACCACTCAATTTGGGAGTTATCAACGTGATGTTCAGGAAGCCAAACTCAAGTCTTCGGCGCGAGACCTTCAGAACAAAACGTCAACGGTAGCGGCCGATATTTGGAAACGGCGCCCCTTTAATTAGACTGCTATCTCTTCGACCTGATGCGGCTGAGCCATCCCCGTTCGGCGGTGCGAGTCCGTCGTTCGTCAGACAACAAGCGTTCGTAGGGGCACCGACGCACCGGGCGCGTTCGGCGCTGCGAGTCTCTCATAGGCTCGACTTGCTTTGCGACTTTAGCGGCTTGCAAACCAGCTCCCACAGTCGTTTTGGCGGACGGTCTGATCGGACCTCCTGAGATATGAGAGCCCCCCGGTTGGGTCGCTACTGGATCGATGGAGACCAAGGCGCCCGCAATGATAAACCTAAGACGCGCCATACTGATCTCCCGTGTCATGAAGGAGACGCGGCAGCAGCGAAGCTGTTCCTTTAAAGGTCAGGGGTGCAGTCGCTTACGCTACTCCATCCACGAACCCTGTAGGCAGTGCTAGCAGCCGACACCCAGGATTCGTCGAGCAGGTAGCTTTGCGCTCGACAACGCAGACAACTCCCGGAGCGCTGAACTTATTTATTTTCAATGGCTTGCAACCAACGGCGTCGCCCTCCGTCATCATAGTACCCCCATCGAACGGAGAGCCCTCATGCCAACCTTCACGCTCGTCTTCAAAAACTCGGCTGCCGACAGCAATCCCTATCGTCGTGAGGTCGAGGCGAAGACCAAGTCCGAGGCATTGGCGCAAGCCCCCGGCATTCAGTCGGAGCTTGGAATCAAGGCCGATGTTATCGAAGCCTACCAAGAGGGCGGCATCGGAGCTTAGGAGCTGAGCGCTCCGGGCACCCCCGGCCATTTTTCCTCGAACCAATGGTGATCTCCCGTGCGCATACTTCGGCATCCCAAATCCAAGACACTCTCAGGCATTGCTATGCCTGTCGCGCAGCCGGTGGTCAGCGTCTACGACCAGTTCATGCGAGACGAGGCATCTGGTAGCGCTCGCGTTTATGAGTCACCTTCGTCGTATAGAACCGGTGCGGGCTATCAAAAAGAGGCGGCACTTATTCTGAACCGCGCGTTGGCGGCGAATAAATCGCGTAGGGAGAAGCCGGCAAGCGAGGATTCGAGTTCGTAAAGGAATGATCCGCCGTCGCCAGTTGCACTTCTACGCCTCTTGGCGGGGCGAACGACTCAGTTCATCAGTCATGGCGTATCGGGTACCGGGACAACTTCAACGCTAGCGGCATTTGATGACCAACCTGCCGCCTTCGCGAACCGGAATGCGTCGGCGCGGCTGCGCAAAGCGAGTTTGATGAAGGCCCTGGCTCGGTAGGTCTCGACGGTCTTCGTGCTGAGATCCATCCCAGCCGCGATCTCTTTGTTACAGTAGCCTTCCGCGACCATTCGCAGGACGCTGGTCTCGCGAGCGCTGAGTTGAACGTATCCGCCCGGCTTTGTGTCATAGTTGCGTAAGGGAGCGGCATCACGCGTCGTCGGAAGACTTTCCACACAAATACTCCGCGCTTGAGTTTGGGTTATGCCGAACTTCGTATCCCGCTGCGATGAGCGTCGACGGCAGGTCGACCCAGCACAGACAGGTGAGATCGCTCTGTGCGGCGCCGCGTTCGCGGCCATCGTCGCTCTTGTCATTCCAGGCGATGTTCACTGAGCCGACCAGCTTGCGAATGTCGCCTCGGGACGCAATTTCAGCGCCTGTATCGGTGCAGTAGGCCGTTTGGCACATGATCCGTCCCATCCACGTTTCGCCAAGCGAAATCGTTCGCCTGGCATCGGTTGAATACGGAACGCGCGCAGACTGGACGAGGAGATCAGGAGCCGGATGCTCCGACCTAGAAGGAAAGCGAGTGATCTGGTTTTCAACCACTGCGTCAAACAGACATAGGCCATAACAGCCGTCAGTACGCTAACCCCTCCGGGGTACCTCGTATGAGGCGCTGTTGCGGGATACTGCCCCATGCCTGCAACGCCTGGAAGCGCCGGCAGGGAACCTACGAAGGGCTGCCGATCATGCGCCGGTTCGCGGCAGCGGGGCACTAGTCCCACTCCCTCGGGAACATGATCTTGACCTCAAAGTCCGGTGCGCTCGACATTCGAACAGCGTTTTCGACCGCAGAGGTGGCGTCCGATCGAGTAGGCTGACGGCAATCCTCAATGAACGCGTCGAGGTCGGCAAGATTGTAGCGTCGTGTTTCGCGATCCCTCACCCCAATGTTCACGTATCGAATGTGCCCGGATGTCGTCAGATCGAGGAGTTGCCGGGTCGATATGGCAAGGTATGCAGCGGCGTCAGCCGGACGTATCAGTGCGGGAGGCGTGGAACTGTTGTCGCTCACGCGGCCTGTCCTACCAGCAAACGGACCGATAGTTTGCGAAGGGGTCGAAAGCGAAAGCTCGTTTGAATGAGCGTCGAGAGCTCATTCGCGAAGGCGGAGAACACTGGAAGCGAGATTTCTGGCTATCCCGAGCCGCTGACGGGCTCCAACAAAACCGGCCTCAGGATGTCCGGATCGTTTGTTAGGTTCGCACGGAGGATCTCAAGCCCAGCGGCGAATGTCGTCAGCTCGTCCGGAGTGAAGCCGCGCAGCATTTGCTCGTAGAACTCATCGAAGAACGGCTGGAGCTTCCGCATCGACTCGAACGCCTTTTCGGTCGGCACCACGCGCCGCACCCGTCGATCGCCAGCGTCGACATTACGGCAAATGAGCTTGGCCTCCTCAAGACGGTCGAGGGCAGCAGAAAGCGTCATAGGCTCGACTCCCATACGTTCCGCGATGTCGCGCTGCCGGCCACCGCGATAGCGGATGACGTGGACCAACGTCCGGATTTCGGCCGGCGTCAGCTGCAGGCCCTTCGCGATCAGGAACCGTTCTGAGGCCTCTCGAAACAGCCGAGCGGTTTCCGTGAGCTGAAAGCCAAAGGCCGCTTCTGACTTCCATGTCTCGGCGATGTTGGGCAACGGCGGCTCTCGGCTATGGGGGGATTGAGAGCACTACGCGCGGTAGACTGGTTTCGTTGCGCCGGCACTGTCTTGCTATGCACTCCAACGACGTGGGAACTGAAGCGTTAGCGCTGGCCGGCTCTGAAGGCCGCGATCTGCGCCTTGTGCCGCGCCTGAGCCTCGTCGATCTCGATCAGAAGCAGCCGGATCGCCAGCGGGATCTCGCCGTCGACCATATGCGATGGGGAGCGGCGCATCGCCTCGCGGACGAGGGACATGATGCCAGGCGAACGGAGGGCCTGAGTGCGATCGGTCAAAGGTGCCTCCTGCGCCGCTCTTGAAGCCATCATGTGGGGGAGGTCGTGAACGAACGGTGTGCTATACGTACCGTCAGCTTTCCGAACAATGACCTCATTGGATAGGACGCGATATTACGCTGCACGGTACATAGTTAGGCAGCAACATTTTTATGGCATACCCAGGTCAACGCCCCATGATCTATGGCCAACAGGAACTATCGACATGGAAAATGCCTTTAAAAAACGGGCGGTCCATACGTCGCCTCACAGAAATCTACTGGGCTCCGCTGCAAACGAGGCGACCATCCTGACAAATGCGCTGTCGTCAGCTCAGTCAATGCGAGTTCTACTAGGCCTAAAGCTGACACCAATCGGGATTGTGTCCGGCCAAGACCGCCTGCTGCTTGCCCTACAGATACATGAGCGCATGACTGTCTCGCGGCTCGCCGAGGTGATCAATGTGCGACCCTCGACTGTCTCGAAGATGATGGATCGCTTGACAGAGCGAGGGCTGACCGAGCGAACGTCCGACAGTACTGATGGGCGAATTACGAACGTTGAGCTTACAGATAACGGCAGGGCCGTTTGTCGAAAGCTTCAAATCCTGTGCGAAGAGATTGAGAGCGAGTTGCGGGCTGATCTCGACGATGATGAGATCGAGACGATGACCGAAGGTCTGAGGTTGCTCAACGAGGTTGTGAGACGTCGGCTGGCACGGTTGCGGTAGCCTTGGAGAGCTCGTTCGGTTCCGGCAGAGTTCTGAACGATTCAGCGATGCTCTCGCTATGCGTCTCTACCGGCGGTCTGTTCGTATCTGTCTTCGCAGGGCTGGATTACGGCAGGAGGTCGTTTGATGGATAGTCGAAAGCCGACGAGCGCGACAAAACCGTTCAGCGAGGCAGTACAGTCCGAAGCGGACTACCGGTACGCCCATGCCATGTACAATATGGCCGAGCGGATCCGCGACCGACACCCGCGCGTTTCTGTGCAACTGGAGAAAGCTGCCGACACCCTTCTCTTAGCGATCTACCGTCCGGAACAGTCGCCGGAGCCCAGCGTGGTAGATGAGCGACAGGCGTGGCGTTCAGTGCGACCGCTCAGTGCAAACTTCCATTTTCCCGAGCGATGGCCATCTGCTTCAAGGCCCCATCCATAGCGTTGATCGTAGCCAGTACCTCGCGCTCGCTTCGTATAAGTCTTGCCAAGCAGATGCGATCACGCGCGCCATCGCCCATCTTGGCTGAGCCGATGCTGACGGCGATCTCAAGGACAACTCGATCTTTTGCTTCTCTCGCGCGTTGACCTCGAACGCGGCACCACATCCGCAGTAACTGGCGTTCAGGGAGAGCGGAATGAGCGACCACCGATCAGGATCTCGCGACGAAGCCGACGCCAAGTTCAACCGACTTCGAGACGACAAAACCGCGAGCGCGTCCAAAAAACTCAATGCTCAACGCGTGAAAGCAGATTCCGATAAGACGGCTCGCCTGAAAGCCGCGAGGCTGTTGAAGGCTGAGGAGGACGCTAGACAGACGGAATGACGGTGGACGTTGCACCTCATCACTCGGCTTGTTCGCTGAGCGTGATGGGTGATGCAGTGTCGGCTATCTCGTATGGAGACCACAATGGATACCGTTTCACGCTCAGACTTCGCGGACGATCTCAAGTTTGGCTTGAACCAGGCTGCTGATGGCCGGCTCATTCACGTCATGCCGAACAAGATCAAGGCATGGAACGAGGACCCAACCATACGCTTCAACGTGATCGAAGCAGCAGGGAAATACGCCCTCGGCGCACCGTCCCGTTAGCAGAAGCCTCCGCTTGGGTCTGTCAGCCCCGATGAGAATCGGGGTACTCACCGCACAGAGGCTTCGCCATGTTATCGCTGTTGACGATGGGGTCGGACCGGTCCTTACCATCGATGGGGCTTCGGGGCATTTCCCGCTGATAAGCGGCTTGTCCTCTCGCGACTCTCCCAACCGTATCATCAACGGCAGCCACTTCCGCCTGTTCCATCCACTCCCTCTGCCATCTTGCAGAGCCGACCAGCGAATGATGTATTTCCCGCTTGATAGGTCATCGGGAGTACCGTGTCGTTGGCATGAGATCGTTGATCGCCTTCGCAATCATGGCCTCGTCAGGCACCATGGCCTTAGCCGGCGACATCAAACTCACCAGCAAGCGGATGATCGATGTCGATCCGCCCGGACTGAAGGTGTTCCACGCCTCGCGTCAAAACCACGACCGCGCTTTATCGTCAGCCAACTTAGACACAGCAGATCGATTCCGTCGTGAGATCGTCCGAGTACCAAGATCGGGTGGTGTTTGGTCGATCCTGATGCCTGTAAGGTTGCCGAGCGCGGAGGCTTTTGACGAGCAATCCAAGCTGATCGGTGACCGGCAAGACCCCTGAGACACTGTTTGGGTGACTTGGTTAACTCAAAGCCCATCTAGTGGTTGATCGGATCAAAGAACGACCAAGCCACGCATCGAATACCGCTGTCTCGAACTGACATTCCGATCGTCATACGTTCTGGTACTGAGACCGTATCAGCATCACCTAGCGAAGACGGCACCATATTGGCCGTCAAGAACTATATTTCCTACTCGGCAACTAGCGATTCGTAGTGAATTCTGATATGCACACAGCCTTCGCCTTGATGGTCCGTTTTTGGGTTATCCGTTGAGGCGAAACCCCTGCATTATAGGGGATACAGCGTCTTACCTTTCACATTAGTACTTAGTACTAAATTCTCTTCTCTTCCTTTCCTGGCCCTAACCTTTTTCACTCCTTCCTTTCGGCTCCCTTGAATATCTCTTCCTACACCCCGTTCGAGATCCGTCAGCTTCAACACGATACCCGCTCCTTCGATCATCCTTCCATTCGGAAGAAGGAGAAGGTTCGTGAAGTCAGCCATGTCGAGCTATCCGATCGGCTTCCCCAGATCCCGGCCTATCTCGATCGCTTGAAGACTTTCTCTGATAACCTCTGGTTGGAGATCCGATCCAGGCTTCAGGAGGAGGGTTGCCGGGAGCTTCCCGAGTATCGTCGTCAGCTTCAGGTCCTGATGTACCATCTGGCATGGGCTGCGACCGATCCTGCCAATGATGGCAAGCTCGTCATGCCGTTCCATACAGCGAAGTACGGCAAGGGATCGGGCAATCGGGAAGGGCTGTCCTACAACCGGCTCAAGGTGCTTGTGAACCTTCTCAAGCCGTTCCCAGCGGACGATACCGGGCTGCCGAGAGGCGATCGCTGGCATCGCTATGGCGGTTATGCAGCCCTCGACAACAGTAGTGGACGCCCATCCCAGCTCTGTGCCCATCCCCGCTTTCTGGATGAGCTAGCCCAAGCCGGTCTACTGCCGTGCCCAAAGCCGAGCGATGTCCCAAAGCCTACCAGCAAGTTTGGGATCGTCCGTATCCGTCCGGCTTCCGAGGATGGTGACGAGCCCGGCAGTGAACGTTCTCAGAAGCGGCTGAAGAGTCGGCCGGCAACTCACGCCGAAGCCAAGCTCGACGCTTTGAACACCCTGATCAAGGACGCAGCGCCACGGGTCCAGCTACGCTCCTACGACGACTATCTCCTCACCCGACACGAGAACAAGACGACCGGCCGGACTGCAAGCGTCATCAACGATCGCCGTCACCTTTTCTATCGCCTCTTCAATGATCAGGATGGAGATGGTGGCCGTATCTGGGGATCGTATCTCCAGCGCCTGCGAGGTCAGCTCCGGTCGCAGATCCTGATGCATGACGAGCCGGTCTGCGAGTTGGATTACGCCTCATTCCAAGTGGCTCT
>NZ_BBWK01000086.1 GCF_001463765.1 Aureimonas sp. AU4
GGCTCATGGTCGAAATCCGTTCGAAGAATGTGGTGAGGGCAACGTCGTGCCGATGCGGTGTGGGAGCGCTGGGATCGCCTAGTTCTTCAGGCGCAGCGTGCGGATGCGGTCGAAGAGAACCGCGAGGATGATCGCTCCCCCGATGAAGGTGCCCTGCCAGAAGGCATTGATGCCCAGAAGCCCCAGACTGTTGCGGATGACCTCGATCAGCGCGGCGCCGACCAGGGCTCCGGCAGCGGTGCCGATGCCGCCGGCCAGGTTGGCGCCGCCGATGACCGCGGCCGCTATGACCTGAAGCTCCATGCCGGCCCCGATGTTGGTCGTGACGGCGCCGAGCCACCCGGTCTGGATGATGCCCGCGATGCCTGCGGCCAGCCCCGAGATCATGTACACCGCGACCTTGATGGGCTTCACCGGCACGCCCGTGAGGGTGGCGGCCTGCTCGTTGCCGCCGATCGCGTAGACGTATCGCCCGAACCGCGTCCAGCGCAGAACGTAGCCGGTGATCAACGCCAGGACGATCATGTAGATCACCGGGTTGGCGATGCCGAAGAAGTAGGCGCCGCCACCCAGCGAGAGCAGCGTCTGGTGATCAGGCCCGAACTCGAACACGACGGTGTTGTTGGACGCCACCATCGCCAGGCTTCGCGCCACGGACAGCATGCCGAGCGTGACCACGAAGGGCGGAAACCCGAGATAGGCGATGAGGACGCCGTTGAACGCTCCGATGGCGAGCGCCGTCGCCAGCGAGGCGGCGATGCCCGTGCCGATCCCGTATCCGGCATGCATCGTGACGGCGAGCACCATCGAGGCAAGGCAGAGCGTCGACCCGACCGACAGGTCGATGCCCCCGGAGATGATCACCAGCGTCATCCCGAGCGCCACGATGGCGACGAAGGTCACGTTGCGGGTGATGTTGTAGAGGTTCTTCGTGGTGGCGAAGCTGTCGGTCGCGAACGACAGGAAGAGACAAGCTCCGATCACGGCGAGCAGCACCCAGAAGGTCTGGCTTCCGATCTGCTGGGAGAGCCAGCTCCGCTCGCGCTGCTGGATGGTCTGGTCGAGGGTGATGGACATGCGTGCCGTCCTTGAAGGTTTGCCGCGCGGTCGGGACGGCCGGTTTCAGGCTTCCTGGATCGCGCCCGTGATGAGGCCCGTGACCTCCTCGGGCGAGCTCGAGGCGATCCGCTTGTCCGCCACCTTGCGGCCGCGCCGCATCACGATCACACGGTCGGCGACGTCGAACACGTCGGGCATGCGATGGCTGATCAGGACGACGGTGATGTTCTGGTCGCGCAGGCGCCGGATGAGGTTGAGAACCTCCGCGACCTGCCGCACGGAAATGGCGGCCGTCGGCTCGTCCATGAGCACGATCTTGGCGTCGGACAGGCGCGTTCGCGCGATCGCGACCGCCTGCCGCTGCCCGCCCGACATCTGACGCACGAGGTCACGCGGTCGCGTTTCCGACTTCAGCTCGGCGAAGAGTTCGCCGGCCCGGCGGTACATGCGGCCGTAGTCGAGGATGCTGAACGGAAAGATCCCGCGTCGCAGCTCGCGTCCGAGAAAGACGTTGGCGGCCGCGCTCAGGTTGTTGCAGAGCGCCAGGTCCTGATGGACGATCTCGATCCCGTGCCGGCGGGCATCGACGGGCCGCATCATGACGAGATCCTTCCCGTCCATGCGGATCGAGCCTTCGCTGGGTCGAAAGTTGCCGGCGATCATCTTGGCGAGCGTCGACTTGCCGGCGCCGTTGTCGCCCATCAATCCGACGACCTCGCCCGCCTCCAGCGAAAAGGACACGTCGTTCAACGCCTGGATGGCACCGAAGTGCTTGGACACCCGGTCGAGCTCAAGAACCGCCAAAGCCGCACGCCTCCAACCCGCGCGACGCGCTTCAACGCCTGAGGCTGCTGGGGCCGGCGTTGAACGGGGTTCGAGCGGTTCCTCCCACCCCGGCTTCTGTCCGGGTCTTTCGCTCATTTGTGCAAACCGTTGGAAGACCGTCAATCCAGTCGATCTTCCAAATTTCTTCGCAGGCGGACGGGAATATTGACCGCCCGGAGCGGCACGGCTTAGCTTCTGCTTCGGAAAGCAACGATGGAACGCGGATCAAGCGGACCGGATCGAGCCTGAACCCAGGTTTCCCCGGGTTCGGCGAGAGCGAGAGCTTGTCGTCTCAGCTGCCTCCTTCGGAGTGATCAAACGAATGGGAATGGGGATCGCGCAAGGGGCGCCGTTCTCGAATTCAACCATCCGGTCCGCCCGCAAGGCTCCTCAGAACGAGCCACGGACAAACGGGGCCGGTTCGCGCCGGGCGGCTCATCCGAGCCGCCGCATGTCTGGGAGGACCATTATGAACAAACTCGCGCTTCTCTTAACGGCCGCCGTGCTGGCGCTGGGTGCCGGACCCGCCTTCGCCAAGAAGCAACTCGTGATCGTGGTGAAGGGGCTCGACAACCCCTTCTTCGAAGCGATCCATCAGGGCTGCGAGAAGTGGAACTCGGAAAACGCCTCGTCCGAGTACGAATGCTTCTACACCGGCCCCGCCTCGACCTCGGACGAGGCCGGCGAGGCGCAGATCGTCCAGGATCTGCTCGGCAAGGCCGATACGGTCGCGATGGCGATCTCGCCGTCCAACGCCAAGCTGATCGCCCAGACCCTCAAGACCGCGGCGCCGACCATCCCGATCATGACGCTGGATGCCGATCTGGCGACCGACGACGCGATGCTGCGCAAGACCTATCTGGGCACCGACAACTACCTGCTCGGCCAGAAGCTCGGCGAGTACATCAAGAAGGCCAAGCCCAACGGCGGCAAGATCTGCACGATCCAGGGCAATCCGGGAGCCGACAACATCCTTCGCCGCGCGCAGGGAACGCGCGACGCGCTCAGCGGCCAGAAGGGCAACGCGACCCTGGCGGGCGAAGGCGGATGGACCGAAGTGGCGGGCTGCCCCGTCTTCACCAACGACGACGGCGCCGTGGGCGTGCAGGCGATGACCGACATCCTGGCCGCCAATCCCGACCTCGACGCCTTCGCGATCGAGGGCGGATGGCCCCTCTTCGGGGCGCCGCAGCCCTATCGCAACCTCTTCAAGCCGCTGGCCGACCGGATCGCCAAGGGCGACTTCGTCGTCGCCGCCGCCGATACGATCGGCGACGAGGTGGCGATCGCCCGGGAAGGGCTCGTGAACGTGCTCGTCGGCCAGCGTCCGTTCGAGATGGGCTACAAGGCTCCCGGCGTGATGATCGATCTGATCGACGGCAAGAAGGTCGCGGATCCCGTCTTCACCGGACTGGACGAGTGCACGAAGGAAACCGTCGACACCTGCATCCAGAAGTAGAAGCCGCGTCAGACCCGGAGACGGTGCGAGAGGCCCTCGGGCAACCGCACCGTCTTCGCGTCCGGCGATGCTCCCGGTGCCGGCGATCGCCCCGCGCCGGAAGGGCGCTTCATGGGGTCGCCGTGTCCGGCGGCGGCGAAGCGGAGGACGCGGAAGCCGGTCGCAAAGCTCCTCCTTTGGATGGCTGCGACGGCGTGATCTCTCACGTCCCCCATGGGCGCTCGGCATGGATTTCGTTGCCGCCAGATTCGACTTTCCACCCTGGCAGGTGCCGCCGGTTCGCGTTCGCCGAAACGGAACGACCGTCTCGACCGCGTCCGGCGGGACCGCCCGGACCGGCTCGTGGATCGCACGGGGCCTTTCCCATACCCGTTCACCTGAAGGAAGGAAGCGCATGACCGCACCGGATCGCAGCACCGTCGCCATCGTCGGCCTTGGAGCCATGGGCAGCGGCATGGCGCGTGCCCTTCTCGCGGCCGGGCTGGACGTGCGTGGCTTCGACCTGTCCCGAACCGCCCTCGACAATCTCGCCGCTCTCGGCGGCCATCCTGCGGGAAGCGTCGGCGATGCGGCGCAGGGAGCGGCGATCTTCATCACGGTGGTGGTGAACGCCCGGCAGACCGAGGACATCCTGTTCGGGCCGGAGGGTGCGGCGGCTCGGCTGCCTCCGGGCGCCGTCATCGTCTCCTGCGCGACCATGGCGCCGGACGATGCCAGGCGCCTCGAGGCTAGGGCGCGGGAGCATGGCCTCCTCTACATCGACGCGCCGATGAGCGGCGGCACGGGACGGGCGGCCACGGGCGAGCTGTCCTTCATGGCCTCCGGCCACCCGGACGCGTTCGCCAAGGCCGAGCCGGCGCTCGATGCGATGGCGGCCACGCTCCATCGGCTCGGCGACGAGGCGGGGATCGGCTCGGCCTTCAAGATGGTCAACCAGCTTCTGGCCGGCGTCCATATCGCGGCGGCCTGCGAGGCGGTGGCGCTGGCCGCCCGGCTCGGGCTCGACCTTCAGAAGGTCTACGACGTGATCCGCGTTTCGGCCGGCAACTCCTGGATGTTCGAGAACCGCGTCCCGCACATCCTCGATGCCGACTACGCGCCGCGCAGCGCCGTCGACATCTTCGTCAAGGATCTCGGCATCGTCACGGACATGGGGCGCGCCACCTGCTTCCCGACGCCGCTCGCCGCCCTCGCCATGCAGATGTTCGTGATGACCAGCGCCGCCGGCATGGGGCGCGACGACGACGCATCGGTCGCGCGCTTCCTGGCCGGTCTGGCCGCGGTCGAGCTACCGTCCGCCGGCTGAGGCCGGCGGAGTCCGGCTCACGCCGTTCAGTTCGGCGACGATGTCCGTCAGCATGGGCACGAAGCTGTCCCCTCGCCCCATGCCCTCGGCCTGCGCGTAGCTGTTCTTGACCGCGCTGGAGACGTGGGTCGCGATGCCGTGCGCGTTGGCGAGATCCACGAGGTAGCGCGTGTCCTTGTGCGCGTTGCGCAGCGTGAAGAGGTGCGCGTTCTCGTCGCCTCCCACGACGTACTGCATGAAGGTCTGGTAGAAGGGGCAGTCCATGCGGCCGCCGCCGATCACCTGATGGAAGGTTTCGGCCGACACGCCGCTTTTCGCGCCGATCGCCAGCGCCTCGGCATAGAGCGCGCCGTAGCCGAGCGACAGGAAGTTGTTGAGGAGCTTCATCGTGTGGCCGGAGCCCGTCGGCCCGGTGTGGAGGATGCGCCCGGCGAAGGTTTCGATCAGCGGGCGCAGCGCTTCGAGATCGGCCGCCTCCGCACCCACCATGCAGTCCACCGTTCCGGCCCAGGCCTCCTTGGGCGTGCGGCTGAGGGGAGCGTCGATGAACGTCGCGCCCCGCACCTTGGCCAGCTCCGCCAGACGGCGTGTCGAGACCGGCTGGCTGGTCGAGCTGTCCAAAATGACCAGGCCCGGCCGGGCGTGGGCGAGAAGCCCGTTCTCGCCGGCAACGACCTCCTCGACCTGCGGCGAGCCCGGCAGGCACAGGCAGACGACGTCGCAGCTTTCCGAAAGCTCCAGCGGCGATCCCACCTCCACCGCACCGCGCCGGATCATGTCCTCGGCCGCCTCGCGTCGCCGGTTGGCGAGGAAGCGCAAGGGGTAGCCCGCCTCGCGGATGTTCTTGGCCAGTCCGTGGCCCATGTAGCCCAGACCGACGAAGCCGATCGTCTGGTCGCGCTCGCGCGGCTCGCTTGCCATGATGCTCTTCTCCGTCATGCGACCGGCTCGGCCGGCCTATTCCTTCACCGCGCCGGTCATCGACGAGACATAGTAGTCCACAAAGAAGGAGTAGAGGATCACCACCGGCAGCGAGCCGATCAGCGCGCCCGCCATGAGCGATCCCCACTCGTAGACGTCGCCGCGCACGAGTTCCGTGAGCACCCCCACCGGCACGGTCTTGTTCTCCGAGCTCTGGATGAAGGTCAGAGCGTAGATGAACTCGTTCCAGGCGAGCGTGAACGCGAAGATGCCGGCCGAGATGAGGCCGGGCACGGCGAGCGGCAGGATCACGCGCGTCAGGATCTGCCAGCGCGAGGCGCCGTCGACGAGCGCCGACTCCTCCAGCTCGAACGGGATCGAGCGGAAGTAGCCCATGAGGAGCCAGGTGCAGAACGGAATCAGGAAGGTCGGATAGGTCAGGATCAGGGCGAGGCGCGAATCGAAGATGCCGACCTGGAACACGATGAAGGCGAGCGGGATGAAGAGTATCGAGGGCGGGATCAGGTAGGCCAGAAACACCAGAAGCCCCGTGACCCGCGCCCCCGTGAAGCGCACGCGCTCGATCGCATAGGCCGCGAAGACCGAGGCGCCGAGCGCGATCACGGTCGAGCAGACCGAGACGATCACCGTGTTCCAGAGCCAGTTCGGGTAGCTCGTCTCGAACAGGAGGTACTTGATGTGGTCCAGCGTCGGCCCGACCACCCAGAAGGGCGAGTGGGCCGCGTAGTTGGTGAGCTGGTCGTTCGGCTTCACCGCCGTGATCGCCATCCAGTAGAACGGGAACAGGAGCACGAAGACGAAGCAGGCGAGCGGCAGGTAGATCACGAGGATCCGCCGGGCGGTGGTGTCGTGGTGGCTCATGCCCACCACGTCGTCGGTGAGCTGGCCGCCGGTGGGCTCGGTCGCTTGAACGGTCATCGGGTCTTTCCTCAGTCGCCGCCGCCCTGCTGCCATTTGCGGCGCTGCAGACCGAAGAACGAGAACAGGATGGCGGCGAGCAGGAAGGGCACCATGGCGACCGCGATCGCCGCGCCCTCGCCGAGCGAGCCGCCCGGAATGCCGCGCTGGAACGACAGCGTCGCCATGAGATGCGTAGCGTTCACCGGCCCGCCCTTGGTCAGCACGTAGATCAGCTGGAAGTCGGTGAAGGTGAAGAGAACCGAGAAGGTCATCACCACAGCGATGATGGGGGTCAGCAGTGGCAGCGTGATGCGACGGAAGCGCTGCCAGGAGGTCGCCCCGTCGAGAGCGGCGGCCTCGTGCAGCGAGGCGGGAATCGTCTGGAGGCCGGCCAGCAGCGAGATGGCCACGAAGGGGATGCCGCGCCACACGTTGGCGGCCATCACCGACAGGCGCGCGTTCCAGGGATCGCCGAGGAAGTTGATCGGCGCCGAGATGAGGCCCGCCTGCATCAGGACCCACGAGATGATCGAGAACTGCGAATCGTAGATCCACCAGAAGGCGAGCGCCGACAGGACGGTCGGCACCACCCAGGGCAGAAGGATGACCGCCCGGAAGAAGGTCTTGAAGGGCAGGTGCTCGTTCAGGATGATCGCGAGCCAGAGGCCCAGCGCGAACTTCAGGACCGAGGCGAGCGCCGTGTAGAGCACGGTGTTGAAGACCGACAGCCAGAACACGCGGTCGTGCCAGAGATACTCGTAGTTCTCCAGCCCGATGAAGCGCCCGGCGCGCCCGATCGAGGCGTCCGTGAAGCCGAGCCACACGCCCAGCCCCAGCGGATAGGTGAGGAACAGGAGCAGGAACAGCGCGGCCGGCGCCATGAACAGAAGCCCGAGCCCGTTGCGGCTCTGGCCGAGCCGCTCGAAGAAGCCGACCGAGCGCCGGCCGGGCGGGGATGCGGTGGAAACGGACATGGGCTCGCCCTTCGGCCACTGGAAGCGTGTGCTGGGAAGGTATGCCCGCCGCGATCCGATCGCGGCGGGCACGAACGGCGTCAGACGCGATAGTAGCGGTTGGCGCGCCGCTCGGCGTTGCGGATCGCGTCCTCGGGCGAGGACTGCCCGGTGACCGCCTCGGCGAACATGTCGACGAGCACGTAGTCCGCCATGGTGCCGGCGCTGGCGGCGCCGAGCGGGCCGGCATAGCCGTTCGGGCGAAGGCTCGCCGAGGCCCTGGCATAGGCCGCGTGGATCGGCTTCGACGTCCAGACCGGGTTGTTCTCGAAGGCGCGCAGCGGCTGGCAGCAATAGGCGCTGGCCCCCTGGATCCAAGCGTTCATGTTCTCGGGCCGGTACATGAACTCCAGATAGGCCTTGGCCGCTTCCGGATAGCGCGTGTGGCGGAAGATCGAGATCGTGGAGGTCTGGTGCAGCTCGACGCTCTCGCCGACCGGTCCGATCGGCAGGTTGGTGGAGCGCATGTCGGCGGCCATGTCGGCGAGCGCCGGGTCCTTCAGGGCGGCGTAGTAGGCCGACACGCCGTTCGCCGTCAGCGAGACCTGGCCGGCCAGGAAGGCGCGGTTGTTGTTGACGTCCTGCCAGCTCTCGGTGCCGGGGATGAAGGTCTTGTAGAGCTCCATGGCGTAGTTGACGGCGGCCAGCGTCTCCGGGCTGTTGATCGTGACCGTGCCCTTCTCGTCCACCATCTTGCCGCCATGGCTCCACAGGAGCCAGTGGGCGTAGTTGTTGCCGTCGCCCACCGCCTTGCCGTGCGGGAAGCCGGCCGGCGTGCCCTTGGC
Source organism: Aureimonas sp. AU4 (assembly GCF_001463765.1). Taxonomy (GTDB): domain Bacteria; phylum Pseudomonadota; class Alphaproteobacteria; order Rhizobiales; family Rhizobiaceae; genus Aureimonas. The sequence continues at coordinate 8,290 of NZ_BBWK01000086.1, forward strand.
CTGCATGGCCTTGCACAGCTCCAGGAAGCCGGCCGTGTCTTTCGGAAACTCGCTGAAGCCGGCGGCCTTCATGTGGCTGTCGCGATAGATCACCGCGTTGCCGATGGCGCAGATCGGCAGGGCGATGAAGCTGTCGCCGCGACGGGCATAGGATTCGAGGCCCGGATACCAGCCGCCGTTCGCTCCGCCGATCGCGGTGCCGAGCTCCGTCACGTCCACGAGCTTGTCGGGATATTGCTGGGGATCGTCGAACCAGCTCATCACCATGTCCGGTCCCGAGCCGACATTGGCGGCGACCGCCGCCTTCGGGCGAACGTCCTCCCAGCTTTCCTTGTCGATGCGCACAGCCACGCCGGTCGCGTCCGTGAACTTCTTGGTGTTGGCGAGCCAGGCTTCCTCTTCCGCCGGCACGAAGGGCACCCAGCGCAGGAGGCGCAAGCTGGCCCCCTCTTCGGGCTTGTAGCTCGGCATGGCCGCTGCCGCCCCTTGCGCGAAGGCGCGGCCGAAGGGACCGGCGACCGCGGAGGCCGCGAGGAGGCCGGCGGAGCCGGCGAGAAAGTCTCTGCGCTTGATCAAGGTGGTGTCCTCCCGAGACAGGGTGCAAGGCTTGGGATCGTGATCGCGACGACCGCCTCGCAAGGCCGCCGCGTTGGCTGTCACGACGTGATCAGAGACGCTGCCCCGAGGCGGCGTCGAAGAGGTGCAGCGCGCTCGGGTTCACCGAGACGGCGATGCGCTCGCCGGGCCGCGAGGCCAAGCGCTCGCGAAACACGCAGGTGACCTCGGTTCGCCCCAGGCGGCCCAGCACCTGGCTCTCGAAGCCGGTCGGCTCGATCACCACGACCTCGATCTCGATCGGGCCGCCGAGCGTGATCGCCTCCGGGCGGATGCCGCAGACGAGCTCGCGTCCCGCCTCGCCGCGATGCTCCGCGCCCAGCGGGATGCGCATGCCGTCATGGGTGACGAACGTCGTGCGGTCGGCCGGGTCGAGACGGCCGGGCAGCATGTTCATGGCCGGCGAGCCGATGAAACCGGCGACGAAGAGGTTGGCCGGACGGTCGTAGAGGTCCAGTGGAGCGCCGACCTGCTCGATCCGACCGTCCTGCATCACCACGATCTTGTCGGCCATGGTCATGGCCTCGATCTGGTCGTGGGTGACGTAGACCGTGGTGGTGGTCAGGCGCTGGTGGAGGTTCTTGATCTCCGTGCGCATGGACACGCGCAGTTTCGCGTCGAGGTTCGAGAGCGGCTCGTCGAACAGGAAGACCTGCGGGTCGCGCACGATGGCTCGCCCCATCGCCACGCGCTGGCGCTGGCCGCCGGACAACTGGCGCGGAAAGCGATCGAGAAGATGGGACAGGCCGAGGATCTCGGCGGCCGGCTTCACCTTCGCCTCGATCTCGGCCTTTCCAGCGTTCTTCAGCGTCAGAGAAAAGGCCATGTTGTCGGCCACGCTCATGTGCGGATAGAGCGCGTAGTTCTGGAACACCATGGCGATGTCCCGGTCCTTGGGCGGCAGGTCGTTGACGACGCGCTCGCCGATGCGGATCTCGCCGGCCGAGATGTGCTCCAGTCCCGCCAGCATGCGCAGCAGCGTCGACTTCCCGCAGCCGGACGGGCCGACCAGGATCACGAATTCGCCGTCGCGGATATCGACGTTCACACCCTTGATCACGGCATGCGAGCCGAAGCTCTTGCGCACGTCGACGAAATCCACCGAGGCCATACGGCATCTCCTCCCAGTCTGTCATACGGACCGGCGGGCGTTTGCCTCGTCTCGGACCCCATCCGTTCGCGTCCGGCCTATCCCCGGCCGACAAAGGGCATCTTGGTCGCCATCACCGTCATCGAAAGCACGTTGGCCTCCAGCGGCAGCGAGGCCATGTGCACGACCGCCGCCGCGACATGGGCGGGGTCCATGACGGGCTCGGGCGCCGTGGTTCCGTCCGCCTGGAGCACGCCCTTCGACATGCTCGCGGTCATGTCGCTCGCGGCGTTGCCGATGTCGATCTGGCCGCAGGCGATGTCGAAGGGGCGTCCGTCCAGCGCCGTGGACTTGGTGAGGCCCAGGATCGCGTGCTTGGTGGCGGTGTAGGGCGCCGAGTTCGGACGCGGTGTCGTCGCCGAGATCGAGCCGTTGTTGATGATGCGCCCGCCCTGCGGCCGCTGACGCTTCATCAGGCGGAAGGCGCCCTGCGTGCACAGGAACGCGCCGGTGAGGTTGCTGGCGAGAACCTGCTGCCACTGCGCGAACGTCAGGTCCTCGATCGGCACCGGAGGCGCGCCCGCCCCCGCGTTGTTCACCAGAAGATCGAGCCGGCCATGACGGGTCTCGATCGCGGCGAACAGCGCCTCGACGGAGCCGGGATCGCCGACGTCGGCCACCACGCCCTCGGCCGATCCACCCTCCCGGCGGATCGTCTCGGCCGCCTCCTGGAGGACCGCCTCGCGCCGACCGCAGATCACGACATGCCATCCGGCGCGGGCCAGCCCATCGGCCATGGCCTTGCCGAGACCGACGCCGCCGCCGGTCACGAGCGCGATGCGGGATTGGTTCCCGTCTGCCATCCATCCTCCCCCGCGGATCGCGACGCCCCCTGCACCTGCGACGCCGGCCGCATCACGCGGCTTTCAAGTTCGTTCCGCGCTTGTGAAAGCCAGCACGATACGAATTGGTAGTTGCATCAGACCAGTTCGAGTTACCGCTGTCCAGCGTCTCGCTGCCCGTCCGGGACACCGCTGCCGCCCGGGTCGGTCTCGGCCAGATGGGCCCGGATGATATCGTCGAAGCTTGCATCCGCCCGAAAGCCGAACGCGCGGGCGCGTGTCGCTGCGACGTCCGGGGCCCAGCCTGCGACGATGCCGCGGATCGTCTCGTCAGGCTCGCGCCGGATCAGGGCGCCGGCCTCGGGTCCGGCCACGCGCTCAAGCGCCGCGATCTCGTCGCCGACCGTCGCCGACAGGCCGGGCAGGCTGATGTTGCGACGCGGACCCACGCTGGCTCCGTCGATCGCCGCGGCATGCAGAAAGAACTCCACCGCGGCCGCGGGACTTGCAAAAAAGTGACGAACGTCCTCGGAAACGGGCAGCACCGCCGGCTCCCCGCGCAGCGGCTCGCGCAGGATGTTGGAGAAGAAGCCGGAGGCCGCCTTGTTGGGCCGGCCCGGCCGGATGCAGATCGTGGGCAGGCGCAGGCCGATGCCGTCCATGAAGCCGCGCCGGGTGTAGTCCGCCAGAAGGAGTTCGCCGATCGCCTTCTGCGTGCCGTAGCTCGTCAGCGGCGTCAGCGCGAAGTCGTCCGGGATGCTGTCGGGAAACGGCGCGCCGAACACCGCGATGGACGAGGCGAAGACGACGCGCGGGACATGGCCCGAGCGCGCGTTCTCCTCGCGGATCGCGTCGAACAGGGCGCGCGTGCCGTCGAGGTTGACGCGGTAGCCTTTCTCGAAATCCGCTTCCGCCTCGCCCGACACGATCGCGGCGAGGTGAAACACGACATCGGGCCGATCCTTGGCGAAAGGCTCGGCCGCGCCCGGCTCGCCGATGTCGAGAACATGGGTCTCGCAGCGGTCCTCCCAGCCGCCCGGAACGCTCGGCGGCACCACGTCGGCGAGGATCAGGCGCCCCACGCTTCGCCCGTTCAGGCTGCCGTCCGCCGCGATCCGGCGCGCGAGGCGCGCGCCGAGCATGCCGGCGGCGCCGATGATCAGTATCTTCATGGCTCGTTTCCTCCCATGCGCCTTCGGCGCTTATCGATCTTGCGCGTCGACCGTCCCCGCGGACTGGACGATGGCCTGCTGCGTGGTGCGGTAGATCCGCTCCAGATGCGCTTCCATGGCCTCGACCGCTTGTTCGCGGTCGCGATCCGCGAGCGCTGCGACGATGCGCTCGTGGTCGGCGATGCTCCGCTCGATCGCCCCGGGCTCGGCGACCGCACGACGGCGGAACTCCACCAGGGTGCCGAAAAGGTCGATCACGAAGTCGGCGAGCACGGGGTTGCCGCACGCCCGGTAGATCGCTGTATGGAACTCGCGGTCCGAGATCAGGAAGCGCACGGGATCGGCGATCGCGGCCCGTTGGGCCCGCACGGCCTCGCGCAGGAACAGCAGCGTTTCGTCGGTGATGCGCTCGGCGGCGTCGCCCACCACCGGACGCTCCACCAGAAGCCGTGCCGCATGGACGTCGTCCAGTCCGTAGCGGTCGCCCCCGCCCGCCTCGCGTGAGGGGCGGAACGGCGTTTCAAGCGCATCCGATACGACGCGCGTGCGCGCCCCGTGGGCGATCCGCAGCAGGCCCTGCGCGCCCAGGATCGCGATGCCGGCGCGCACCGACTCGCGGCTGACCTGCAGCGCGGCCGCCAGATGCCGTTCGCTCGGCAGGTCGTCGCCCACCTTGAGGGTGCCGGACGCGATCAGAAGCGCGATCTTGTCGGCCACGCCGTCACGCACGTTGCGCCGCACCACGGCCTCGCGCAACTCGGGCGCGTTCTCGAGGACGAAGCGAGGCAGGGAGTTGACCATGAAGCAACTGGTCCGACGACCGAACCAGAGGAGCGTAGCGCTCCATTTCCAACGCGGTCAAGCAGACCGTCGTGTCTTTCGACACGCCCCGCGCTCTCGGAAAGATCGGGCACCGCATCGTTGGCTGGTGGCCGAGCGGTCCGCCGCGAAGGCACTGAGGCGCGCTCCCCGAAAGCGCGGGCGTAGCGAGCCGCCTGCCGGAGGGCCCGATCGTCGGCGGAACCGCGATCCAAGGCTGCCGCATACGAACAATGCCCGGGCTGCAAATGCTTGCGGGCATCCATCGTGTGTGGGGTCGACGATCCCAAGTCTGGAGCCCTGTTCCGGCACCCGGGCCTTCACATCGCGCCGAGGAAATCCGCAATCGCGATCCTTCTTGCGCGTTGGGCTAGACTAGGAGTCACCCAAGCCATTGAGTCACCGTCGCGACTAGGTGATGGCGGAGCGGTCGTAACGTGTCGCGATACGCTTCCGGTTCTTAAGTCGGACGAACAGGCGTTCGATGACGTTGCGGCGGCGATAGCCCTTTCGGTTCAGTGGGTAGACCACATCGCAGGCGGCCCGTCCTGATCGGATCGGCTCGATGTGTCGTTCGGCAAGCCAAATCCGTAGCCCGTCGGCATCAAAGGTTTCGTCGGCGACAAGGCGCTGCGTTGGCCTCACGGCTTTTAGAAGCGGCAGAGCCATGGTGCTGTCAGCGATGTTGCCCGGCGTCAGGGCAATGGCGATGATTCGACCACAAGCATCGGCCAGACAATGGACTTTCGTTGTTCGGCCGCCGCACGAGACGCTGACCGCCTGGGCGAACTCCCCGTTCTCCGGGCGGGATATCTATTTGGATGACCTTACTGATTTTTTGAACTCCGTCCGATGGCGAGCGGTGCGCTTTCACATGCGTATTGTCGAGACAGAGTTCATCCGGAACGGCAGCTACCGCTACGACCTTGGCGAAAATCCGCTGCCAGATCCCATGCCGATCCCACCGAGCATAGCGGTTGCAGATCGTCTTGGCCGGCCCCTACCTGGAAGGTACGTCCCGGAAGCGGCCGCCAGTCGTCGACCCGCGGCTTTCCGGGTCGGTTCTTCGACAGCTGCGACTCCATCACCGCCCAGCCTTGTCCGACATCTAAAACAGATCGCGCATCATCGTCTCCGTATGAAAGACCCAATGCCGGATGGAGACTCCCGATTCTAGCAGTCTATTAGTTGGGTTTCCAACCTAGGACGCGCATCCTAGGCAGTGGAGTCGTTACGCATTGATCCAGATGCGGACGATGGCGAGTTTGACGGCAGCGAAGAAGTTGTCGGGTCTTTGGTCGTAGGGGGTGGCCAAGTCGCGCATTTGCTTGAGTCGGCTGAAGAAGCGCTCGACGAGGTTGCATTGGCTAAAGACCCGTTGGCTGCAGGCGAAGATGGCCTTGCGCGGCGAGCGCGGCGGGATGTTGGCCCACGCGCCTCTGGCTGCGACAATGGACCGGATGTCATCCGTGTCGTAAGCCTTATCTGCGATCACGGTGGCGTCAGGCACGATGGCTTCGAAAAGCCGAATGGCGACTGGCGCATCGCCTGCCTGTCCGGCGGTGAGTATCAGACGCACAGGCTGGCCTTCGGCATTGACCAAAGCATGGATTTGGGTCGTTAGACCGCCTCTTGAACGTCCCATGCAAGGATCGGCAGGCCCCTTTTTGCCCGCAACCTCATGCTGATGGACGCGGGCGCAGGAACTGTCGGTCAGAACGATGTCGACGTGGTAGGCTCGGCTCTTGGCCTCCAGCAGCCGGTCCCAGACCTTAGCGGCTCGCCAGCGCGTGAAGCGATTAAAGAGCATGGTGCGCGGGCCGTAGTGCTCGGACACGTCGCGCCAGAACGAGCCGGTCCGAAACCGCCAGAGAATGCCGTTGATCACCCGGCGGTTGTCGACGCGTGGCATCCCGCGGATGTTTTTGGCAGAAGCGGCTCGATCACTCCCGACTCGTGATCCGTCAGTCCATGGCGACGCATATCAACCTCCCTTTCAGGAGATTGAATCAGGTCAGACCAAAACCGTGAACCCCGTTATGGGCACACTGCCTAGTCGATATCTGTCGCGTCTTGTCGGCCATGCAGAAGGGTCGAACAAGCCGACCCTAAGGGTAGCACCGACAGACCTGCGGTCGGGTCACCATCAGCGTGCTTGGAGAAGCGAGCCGCAACTCACCTCAAACGGGATAGTTGTGTAGCAAGCCGCCTATCTGCTCTCTGACAGCGCCTGGGAGCAGATAGGGACGGCTCGTCGGTTGCCGGAAGGCAAGGCACCGAGCGATCGGCCAAATGACTTGCTGATCGCTTTTCTTCCTTCCCGTCAGGTGTGCCTGGACTTCCTGAGGGTCTCGCTCAGGCCTCGCGCGGCCGGATCGTCTGTTGCTGCTCTCCGAGCCCCGTGATGCCGAGGCGCATCGTGTCGCCCGCCTTCATGAAGACGGGCGGCTTGCGGCCGAGGCCGACGCCCGGCGGGGTGCCGGTGGTGATGATGTCGCCGGGCTCCAGCTTCATGAAGCGGCTGGCGTAGCTGACGATGTGGGCGCAGGTGAAGATCATCCGCGTCGTCGTGCCGGTCTGCTCGCGACGCCCGTTGAGGTCGAGCCAGAGGTCGAGCTGCTGCGGGTCGCCGAGCTCGTCGCCCGTCACCAGCCAGGGGCCGACAGGCGCGAAGGTCGGGTAGCTCTTGCCCTTCGCCCACTGTCCCTCCCATTCGAGCTGGTACTCGCGCTCCGAGAGGTCGTTGAGGATCGTGTAGCCCGCGACGCAGGAAAGGGCGTCCGCCTCGTCGACATGCCAGGCGGTCCGTCCCATCACGAAGGCGAGCTCCACCTCCCAGTCGAGCTTGGTGGAGCCCGGCGGCAGGATGACGTCGTCGTTGGGACCGCTGAGCGCGCCCGTGTGCTTGTTGAAGATGATGGGCTGCGAGGGGATCGGCGCGTTGGTCTCCTCGGCGTGGTCGGTGTAGTTCAGGCCGATGCAGACGAGGTTGCCGACGCGGGCGACGGGCACGCCGAGGCGCACGCCCTCGGGGACGAGGGGCAGCGTGGCGGGATCGATCGCGCGCAGCCGGTCGAGGCTTTCGGGCGACAGCGTCTCGCCGTCGATGTCCCGGACCGTGCCCGACAGGTCGCGCACGCGCCCGTCCGCATCCACGATGCCCGGCTTCTCGGACCCGGCGGCCCCGTAGCGAACCAGTTTCATGTCGTCTCCCTTGGTCTGTCTGAGATGAGGTTCGGCTCCTGCTCGGCCTCGAGGCCGAGGAAGTCGACGATCGCCGCCGTCTGGGCGGCGACCATGGCGGCGCCTCCGGCCGCGCGGCACCCTGCGCGCGCGGCCGCCTGAAGGAGTGCGGTCTCGGGGCGCGTTACGATGTCGACGACGGCAAGCTCTGCGCGCAGCCCGCAGAGCGCCACGGGCGCGGGGTCGCCTTCGGCCATGCCGACGGGCGAGGCGTTCACGAGAAGGTCGAGCTGCGCGAGATCGAGCGCGCCGCGGGATGCCGCGTTCGTGCCGGTCGCCGCGATGCGCCCGGCCAGATCGGCGGCCCGTTCATCGTCGCGGTCCGTGATGGCGAGCGAGCGGATGCCCTGGCCGGCGAGCGCGAAGGCGATGGCGCTGCCCGCGCCGCCCGCCCCCACCAGCCCGACCCGCAGGCCAGCCGGCTCGAGGCCGAGCGAGCGTACCGCGCCGACGAGCCCGACGCCGTCGAAGATACCGCCTTGCCAGGTGCCGTCCGGCCGGCGGCGCGCGGCGTTCACCGCCCCGACGTGCCGTGCCGCCTCGTCCACATGGTCCAGCATCGGCATGATGCGGCTCTTGAACGGCATGGTGACGACGATGCCGTCGAGATTGGCGAGACGCATCAGCGCCGGCATGTCCGTCTCGAACCGGTCGCTCCTGACTTCGAACGGCACCATCACGGCGTCGATGCCCAGCCGCGCGAAGAGCGGGTTGAAGTTTTCGGGCGACTTCGCCTGCCGGATCGGATCGCCGACCATGGCGACGAGACGCGTCGCGCCGGTCAACGCGGAAGGGGGAAAGGGCATGCGGGGCTCAGCCTGCGGGGTTGGAGCGAGGGGGCGGCGGGCGGCGGCCCCGAGGAGGCGCGCACCACGATCTCCGCCTCGCTTTCCAGCGGGTAGTCGGGCTCGCGGCCGCCTACGAGATCGAGGATCAGCCGCGCGGCGCGCAGGCCGATCTCCTCGCCCGGCACGCGCACGGTCGTGACCGGCACCGGCAGGTGGCTCATGATCTCGATGTCGTCGTAGCCGACGATCGACACGTCCTCGGGCACCCGGACGCCGCGCGCGGCAGCCTCCAGGATGGCACCGACGGCCAGCGGAGCGTTGCCGCACACGATGGCGGTCGGGCGCGGATCGGTGTCCATGACCTGCGCGAAGAGCTTGCGCCCTTCCTCGATCGTCCAGGTGCCGATCGCCAGATGCTGGGGGCGCACGGCAAGGCCCCGCAGGGCGAGGGCATCGCGGATGCCGGCAAGGCGCGCGCCCGCGCGGTCGTTGTTCTCGGTCTCCTGGGCGATCACCGCAAAGCGTACATGGCCGAGCTCGGCCAGGTAGTCCGTCATCCGGACGAGCGCCTTGTGGTTGTCGGGGCCGACGCAGCGGCCCGGCCGGGCCGGGTCGTAGACGAAGGAGCTGATGAAGGGCAGCTTGCGCTGCTGGAGAAAGGGCACGAGGTCGGGATGGTGGGCGAGGCCCACCAGGATCACGCCGTCGACGCCGCGCTCGGCGAACTTGCGGACCTGCCGGAACTCCTGTTCCGGGTCGTATTCGGAACAGGCGAGAAGCAGCGTGTAGCCCTGCGCGAGGAGATGGCGCTGGATGGCGTTGGCCGCGCGCGGGAAGTCGCCGAGGCCGAGCGTCGGGAACACGGCGCCGATCGTCTGAGAGCGGCCGGTCGTCAGCGCGCGAGCCGCCCCGTCCGGGATCCAGCCGAGGTCGGCGATCGCGGCCGCGATGCGCTCGCGCAGCTCCAGCGATACGACCTCGGGCCGGTTGATCGCCCGCGACACGGTGGCCGTCGAGACGCCGACCGCCTGGGCGACGTCGCGCAGGCCGACGCCCGGCACCGCCACGCCGCTTCGGTTCGCGCCGCGCCGCGCCGCGCCGTTCGCTCCCTCACCGATGCTCTTCATGGCCCACCGCCCCTGACACGTCCCGCGTGAAACCGCCCTATCCTATTTGGTCGCGCCCAACTGGTCGCGTCCAAGCCCGTATTGCAGGCGATAGAGACCGCGCTCCGGTTCGGGGCAACACAGCGCGAGCGCCTCGCAGACCTCATCCGCCCCCCGATCCAGAAAGGATTCGAGCGGCGTCGCCTCGACGCCCTCCACGAGCAGAACCCAGGACGCGGTGCGGTCCGGCGCGTCGCGCAGCGCCTTCTCGGCCGTCGCCTGGCCGCCCGCCGCCTCGTCGCCGCGCAGGAGATGGACACCGACGACGCCGTCCCGTCGGCCGAGCGGCGCGAGCGCTTCCGCCAGAGCCGCGGTCTCGTGGCCTGCTCCGTCCATCCGGAGCGTCGCGAGAAAGGCACCGTCGCCGAGCCCCGTCGAGACGGCCACCGTGCAAACGGTGCGCGACGTGTCGCGGAAGTGCCGCACGACCCGCTTCGTCCAGTCCGAGGGGCGGTCCAGCCGCGCGAGATAGGCCGGCGCGGACAGATCGGCGGCCGACGTCGTCTCGTAGAAGTTGAAGTAGCGCGGCGTCCCGCGCAGCGCGATGTAGCGACGCCCGCGAAGGAAGCCGGGCACCGCTACGCGCTCGGGAATATGCTCGCGCACGTGCCACTCGAGAAAGTCGGCCTCCGCTTCCTCCGCGATGCCGTTCCAGATCGCCAGTACGCCGCGTCCTGCCAACGCCATTCTTGCCTCCCATGCAATCGGTGGACACATCGAATTCGTCGAGGACGCACCGACCAATCTCCCATTGGATCGGAGATTATCACCTGTTCTCGATCGTCAGCACCGCTTGACATGCGCGGAACCCCTTCGTTATGCAAGCGGTTACAGGAGGCCGGTAGCCGTTGTCAACGGAAACAGGACGGCAGGGGAGGCGACATGCGGATCATCACGGCAGCCGAGGCCGCCAGCATCATCCAGCCGGGCGACAGCGTCCTGGTCAGCGGTTCGGGCGGCGGGCACTGCGTTCCCGAAAAGGTGCTGGAAGCGATCGAGGCGCGCTTTCTGGAGGAAGGCGAGCCGCGCGACCTGACGCTGATCCATGCGGTCGGCATCGGCGATCGCCAGCTCAAGGGCGCCGCGCGCTTCCGCCATCCCGGCATGCTGAAGCGCTCGCTCACGAGCGCGCTGATCGACTCGCCGCCCCTCATTCCCATGGCGCTGGACGAGGCCTTCGAGTCCTACACGATCCCGCAAGGGGTGATCTCGCAGCTGATCCGCGAGATCGCGGCCGGGCGTCCCGGCCTCGTCACCCGCACGGGCCTGCACACATTCGTCGATCCCCGCCAGCTCGGCGGTCGCCAGAACAAGGCGGCTCGCGAGGAGATCGTCGAGCTCCTCCACATCGACGGCGAGGAATGGCTGCGCTTCAAGCCCTTCCCGCTCGACGTCGTGGTCCTGCGCGGCACCACCGCCGACGAGGAGGGCAACGTCTCGATGGAGGAGGAGGCGATCCCCGGCGAGATGCTGTCCTGCGCCCAGGCCGCGCGCCGGCTCGGGGCGGCGGTGATCGTCCAGGTGAAGCGCCTGGCGCGGCGCGGCACGCTGCCCCAGCGCGCCGTGCGCATTCCCGGCATCCTCGTCGACTACGTCGTGGTCGATCCGGAGCAGCGCCAGACCTACGCCAGCCACTACGAGCCGAGCTATGCCGGCGAGATGCGCGTGCCGACGGAAGGGTTGCGGCGCCTGCCCTTCACGGAGCGCAAGATCATCGCGCGCCGCGCCGCGATGGAGATCGTGCCGGGTGCCGTGTGCAACCTGGGGGCCGGCATCTCGACGGGCGTGTCGGCGGTGGCGGCGGAAGAGGGCATCCTCGACGCCATCACGCTCAGCAACGAGCAGGGCTTCATCGGCGGCGCGCCGCTGACCGGGCCCGATTCCGGCGGCGCCCAGAACTTCGACGCCATGGTCGACCAGCCCTACCAGTTCGACTTCTACGACGGCGGCGGGCTCGACGTGGCCTTCCTGTCGTTTGCCGAGATCGACGGCGCGGGCAACGTCAATGTCAGCCGCTTCGCCGATACGATCGTGGGCGTCGGCGGCTTCATCAACATCAGCCAGAACGCGCGCAAGGTCGTGTTCAGCGGCACGTTCACGGCGGGCGGGCTGAAGGTCGAATGCCGCGACGGAAGGCTCGCGGTGCTGGAGGAAGGCCGCCATTCCAAGTTCGTCGAGGCGGTGCGCCAGATCTGCTACAACGGCGCCTTCGCGCGCGCCGAGGGGCGCGAGGCGCTGTTCGTGACCGAGCGCGCCGTCTTCGCGGTCGGCGCCGAGGGGCTCGAGCTCGTCGAGATCGCGCCGGGCGTCGACCTGGAGCGGGACGTCCTGTCCCGCATGGCCTTCCGGCCCGCCGTCTCCTCGAAGCTCCGGCCGATGGACGCGCGGCTCTTCCGACCCGAGCCCATGGGGCTGCTCGACGAGTTCGGCCGGCACGCCCGCTCCGCGCGCTCGCCGCGCCGCACGCTACCCGTCGCGCCCGCGCCGCGCCGCGCGGCGGCCTGACGCAGGATCGCCTCGATCCGGATCGTTCCACGGGAAGGATGGATCCGGATCGAAGCGGGAATGTAAGCGGATACATCGCTCGGGGCGGAGGTCTCCGGGCGAGGGGCGAGCCGGCTGGAGCCGGCCCGGTCCGAGGAGAAGGGAAGTGGCGGGGCGCCGGATGGTCGCCACGCCGAATTCGGGAGGAAGGTCGATGACCACACGCAACCTGACCGGCGAGGCCGCGCTCGGCCCGACCCTGGCCGGCGGATCGGCACCGCACCGGGCGCCCTCGCGCGCCGCTCGGCGCCTGCGCCTCGTCGCCTGGAACGCCCTGCCGCCGCTCACCTTCGTGGCGATCATCGCCCTCTGGTCCCTGTCGGTGAAGCTCTTCCAGATCCCGGCCTATCTCCTGCCCGCGCCCGGCGCCGTGTTCGCGCGCGTCGTGTCGGATGCGCCGATGCTGTGGTCCAACGCGCTGGTGACGCTGACCGAGATCGTGCTCGGCTTCGGCCTCACCATCGTGACGGCCATTCCGGTCGGACTGGTGATCGCCCTGTCGCCGCTGGCGCGCCAGATCCTGTATCCGCCGATCATGCTCCTGCAGCTCGTGCCCAAGATCGCGGTCGCGCCGCTCTTCCTGGTGTGGCTCGGCTTCGGCATGGAGTCGAAGGTGCTCCTGACCGTCCTCATGACCTTCTTCCCGCTCCTGATCGCCAGCATCAGCGGCTTCCAGATCCTCGACCAGCGGCTTCTGCACCTGACGCGCTCCATGGGCGCCTCGACCTGGCAGACCTTCCGCTACCTGCGCGTTCCGGCCGCGCTGCCCGTGATCTTCTCGGGCGTGAAGACCTCGGCGACCATCGCCGCCACCGCCGCGATCGTCGCGGAGTTCGTGGGCGCCAACCAGGGGCTCGGCTACGTTCTCCTGCGCGGCACGAGCACGATGGACATCGAGCTGACCTTCGCGGTGCTGGTCGTCCTCACCGTGATCGGCATCGTCATCAACTACGTGGTCGAGCTCAGCGAGTGGCTGATGACCCCGTGGCAGCGGTCGGGAGCCGACTGACCCATTTGGCCCGCTCGGGAGGGCGGGCTCCAGCCAAGCGACGCATTCAACAGGGAGGAGCCATCATGATGCATGCACTCAAGGTCACGGCCGTGGCCGGCTTTTTCGCAGCCCTCGGGCTCGCGGGCGGGGCGAGCGCCCAGACGCCCGTCACCTTCCAGCTCAACTGGACGGCGGGCGGCGCCAACGCGGGCTTCGCGGCCGCGCTGCAGGAAGGCTTCTACAAGGAGGCCGGGCTCGACGTGACGATCGTCCAGGGCAACGGCTCCGGCAACACCGCCCAGCTCGTCGCCAGCGGCCAGGCGCAGCTGGCCTATGCCGACGCGGTAGCCGTCAGCCAGCTCATCGCCAAGGGCGCGCCGATGCGCGTCGTCTCGACGATCTACCAGTCCAACCCGAACGAGCTGATTGCCCTCAAGAAGGCGGGCATCAAGTCCTTCGCGGACCTCAAGGGTAAGACGGTCGGCGTGCCGGCCGGCTCCTCGCAGACCACCATGCTGCCGCTTCTCCTCAAGGCCAACGGCCTGACCGAGCAGGACATGCAGCTCGTCAACATGCCCATGCCCTCGATGGTGCCGAGCCTCCTGACCGGTCAGGTCGAGGCGATCCTCGGCTCGCTTGACTCCTACGCTATCCAGGTCCGCGCGCAGGGCGCCGAGATCGACGAGTTCCCCTTCGCCGACTACGGCGTGCCGACGGTCTCGACCTCGATCTTCGCGTCCAACGACTTCATCCAGAAGAACCCCGAGGTGCTGCGCCAGTTCATCGCTGCGAGCCTCAAGGGCTGGAGCTTCGCGCTCGACAATCCCGCAAAGGCGGTCGCCGACGTCAAGGCGCTCTTCCCGGACTCCAACGCGGACCTCGTCACCAAGGAGCTCGCGGCCATCACGCCGCTCTTCTGCAGCGGCGGCGCGAAGTTCGTCGGACGCGCCGAGCCGGCGCTCTGGACCAAGACGCAGGACCTCCTCTCGCAGGTCGGCCTCTTGCCGCAGGGCCAGGACCCGGCGAGCTACTACACCAACGACTACCTGCCCGCCGAGGGCGCGATGCGCGCCTGCCCCTGAGCCGTGCTCGGCCTGCGGCTCGGCCTTCCCGGCCGGCCGCGGGTTGCACGTCCCCTTTCAGACGCCGGGAATGGATGCATGAGCTATCGCTTCGAGGATCTTCACGTCGGCATGCGCTTCCGCAGCCCCGGCCGCACGGTCGGCGAGGCCGACGTCATGGCCTTTGCCGGCCTGACCGGCGACTTCTCCGAACTCCACACGAGCGACGTCTATGCCGCCAGCAGCCAGTTCGGCCGGCGCGTCGCGCACGGCATGCTGGGCCTCTCCTTCGCCCACGGCCTGATGTGGGCGCGCACGGGTGAGCTGCGCGAGACCGCGATCGCCTTTCTCGGCATCACCGACTGGCGCTTCGTCGGTCCGATCTTCCTCGGCGACACGATCTTCGTGAACTACGTGATCGCCGAGATCCGCGACTCCCGCTCCAAGCCGACCCAGGCGATCGCCACCTTCGACGTCGAGCTCGTCAACGAGCGCGGCGAGGTCCTCCAGCGGGGCCGCAAGGCACTTCTCCTGTCCAAGACCCCGCTCGCCGCCGTTGCGGCCTCCGTCAGCTGAACGATCCGAGGTTTGTCATGACCACCGTTCAAGACTCCGCCGGCCGGTCCGGCGTTCCGATCTCCATCCGCAACGTGTCCAAGGTCTTCGGCGAGGACACCGAGAAGCCCTTTCGTGCGCTGGCCCCGGTCGACATCGAGATTCCGGCCGGCCAGTTCGTCTCGATCGTCGGCGCGTCGGGCTGCGGCAAGAGTACGCTCATGCTGATGGTGGCGGGTCTGCTCAAGCGCACGACCGGCGAGATCCTGTGCGAGGGTCGCCCGGTCGACCGGCCGATCACCAGTGTCGGCATCGCCTTCCAGGATCACCTTCTCCTCGACTTCCGCACGGCCTTCGAGAACGTGATGCTGCATGCCGACATTCGCGGGCTCGACCGCGAGATGATCGCAGCGCGCGCGCGCGACCTGTTCCAGCAGCTTCGCCTCGAGCATGCGATGAACAAGTATCCGCGCCAGCTCTCGGGCGGCATGCGCCAGCGCGTCTCGCTGATCCGCACGCTGGTCCACGAGCCCGACGTGATCCTGATGGACGAGCCGTTCGGCGCGCTCGACGCCCTGACGCGGCTCCAGGTGCGCACCGATCTCGAGCAGCTCTGGCTGCGCCGCCGCCCGACGGTGGTCTTCATCACCCACAGCGTCGAGGAGGCGGTGGGCCTGTCGGACCGCATCATCGTCATGAGCCCGAGCCCGGGCGAGGTGGTGGACGACATCACGGTGGAGCTGCCGCGCCCGCGCCCCATCGTGCTCGGCGACGCGCCCGAGTTCGCCTCCTATGTCGATCGCATCCACCACCATTTCGAGCGCATGGGCGTCCTGCACGGCGTGACGCCGCAGACCCGTATGGCGAGCTGACGCCGTGGAATGCGCGCCCGGGGACGACGGGGCGACGGTCTTGCTCCGGATCGAGCGGGGCCATGCTGAGATCGAGCTTGCGGCGGGTCGCCTGAACCTCGTAACGCGCACGCTGCTGCGCGACCTTCTGGCCGTCCTGCGGCAGATCGAGAGCGCGCCCGACATTCGCTGCGTCGTCCTGCACGGCCATGCGAAGGCCTTCTGCGCCGGCAGCGACATCGGGGAGTTCGCCTCGCTCGGCGCCGATGCGAGCGAGCGCAAGATCCTGTTCGAGGACCATGTTCTGCGCTGTCTGGCCGCCCTGCCCATGCCGACGATCGCCGCGATCGACGGGGTGGCCCTGGGCGGCGGCTTCGAGCTGGCGCTTGCCTGCGACATGCGTGTCGCGGGTGCCAAGGCCAGGATCGGCCTGCCCGAAAGCCGCCTCGGCGGCCTAGCGGCAAGCGGTGCCGTTCGGCTTGCCAGACTGGTCGGCCCGGCTCGGGCCAAGGAGCTCCTGTTCACCGGGGCCATCCTTGATGCTCGCACGGCGCTCGACTGGGGTCTCGTGAACCGGCTGGGCGAGGATGCCGTTTCGCAAGCCCGGCTGATGGCGAACGAGATCGCGCAACGGGGGCCGCTGTCGAACCGGCTGGCCAAGCGTCTCGTGGACGCCGCGCTCGACCAGCCCCTGGACGCCGCCCTCTCGCTCGCCAACGCCGCGCAGCAGCGCATCTTCGACGGACCCGATCTGCGCGAGGGGGCAAATGCCTTCTTCGCGAAGCGCGATCCCGTCTTCGCATCCCGTTCTCCCGCTACGGAAGGCCGTTCAACGTGAAGATCCTGATTCTGGGTGCCGGCGGCATGATCGGCCGGAAGCTGACCGCCGCCCTTCTGCGCAAGGGCGATCTGTCGGGGCAGGCCATCCAGTCGATGACGCTTGCCGACGTCGTGAAGACCGACGCGCCCGCGTCGTCGATCCCGCTTCGCGCCGTCGCCGCCGACCTGTCGGCCCCCGGCGTTGCGGCGGAACTGATCGCCGAGCGCCCGGACGTCGTCTTTCATCTCGCCGCCATCGTGTCGGGCGAGGCGGAAGCCGACTTCGAGAAGGGCTACCGCATCAATCTCGACGGCACGCGCGAGCTCTTCGAGGCGGTGCGCCGCGTTCATGGGACGGACGGCTACCGCCCGCGCGTCGTCTTCACCTCGTCGGTCGCCGTGTTCGGCCAGCCTCTGCCGCCCGTCGTGCCCGAAACGCAGGTGCTGGCGCCCCTGTCGAGCTACGGCACGCAGAAGGCGATCGGCGAGCTTCTTCTGGCCGACTACTCGCGTCGGGGCTTCATGGACGGCATCGGCATCCGCCTGCCGACCATCGTGATCCGGCCGGGCAAGCCGAACAAGGCGGCTTCCGGCTTCTTTTCCGGCATCCTGCGCGAGCCGCTGGTCGGCCTTCCCGCGACGCTGCCCGTCGGCGACGAGGTGCGCCACTGGTTCGCGAGCCCGCGCCGGGCCGTGGAGTTCGTGCTGCGCGCGGCCGAGGTCGACACCTCCGGTCTCGGCGTCCGGCGCACGCTCGACATGCCGGGACTGTCGGCGACGGTCGGTGAGGCGATCGAGGCGCTGCGCCGCGCCGCCGGCGACGAGGCCGTGGCGCTGATCCGCCGCGAGCCCGACGAGGCCGTCCAGCGCATCATCGAGAGCTGGCCGGAAGCCTTCGACCCGCAGCGCGCGCTGGCACTCGGCTTCGAGGCCGACGCCTCGTTCGACGAGATCATCCGGCGCCACCTCGAGGACGAGGCGCCGGCCAACGTCGGCCGGGCGTAGCGTCCCATGCATCTTGGGATCATCGGGGACGACGTGACGGGGTCGTCGGATGTTGCGAACACGCTGGCGCGGGGTGGTTTGCGGGTTGTTCAGTACGGGGGCGTGCCGTCGGGTGCGGCGGGGGGGGACGTGGAGGCGGGGGTTGTGGCGCTGAAGTCGCGCACGATCCCCGCC
>NZ_BBWK01000087.1 GCF_001463765.1 Aureimonas sp. AU4
GAGGCGACAGCGTATCGCGTTGGAAAGGCGAGAGGGAGCGCTTTCGTATTCGCAGCCAAGCGGGGTCCTGAAGCTGCAATCGGCGCGATGGCGCTCACGCACGCTTGGCGGCGGCTGCTACCGCACCTGACTATCCCTGCCCCCGATGGGAACAAGCCCGTCGCTGGCATCACGCTGCACGACCTACGCCGTACAGGCGCGACGGCCATCACGAGCGAGCGCATCGGGATGCCACGCTTTGTCGTCAGCCAAGTGCTCAACCACACCAGCGATGCGGGAGGCACGGCGGCGGTTACGGCGGTCTACGACCGCAACGCCTACATGAAGGAGAAGCGGGCGGCCTTGGACGCTTGGGCAGCGTTGGTGCAGACGATTGTCGCGGAGCAGTTACAGGCGGAACGTGACTGAATGCTCCAAACGAAACACCCCCCGGACCTTTCGATCCGAGGGGCGCCTCCCCGTATGGGTGTCCCGCGAGGCGGACCTCGCGGGTATGCCGTTCCGCTTAGGAGCGGAAGAGCGACAGGACGTTCTGCGCCGACTGGTTGGCGATCGAGAGCGCCTGCACGCCGAGCTGCTGCTTGACCTGCAGAGCCTGAAGCTTGGTCGACTCCTCGTTCATGTCCGCGTCGACGAGGCCGGAAACGCCCTTGTCGATCGTGTCCATCATCTTCGACACGAAGGTCTTCTGCAGGTCGATGCGCGAGGACACGGCACCCAGCGTTGCGGCAGCCGAAGTAACCTTCGAGATCGCACCGCTGACAGCGTTCAAGTACTTCGTCAGCGTATCGGCATCAGCATTCGAGACGTCCATGGTCAGGATGCTGTCGCCCTTCGAAGCGTTCGAAGAGAGAACCTGGATCGACGACTGCGTGCCTTTGATCGTGCTGGTGAAGCGGATCGTCGTGCCGCCCGTCGTATCAACCGTCACGCCGCCGATATTGGCATTCGCCAGCGCCTTCGTGATGACCGTCGCATAGTCGGTGACTGCCGTGATCTTGCCGTCGGTACGGTTCAGTGCCGAGTTGACGGTTGCCTGATCGATCGTGATCGTCTTCGGATCTGCGCCGTTAAGAGCGAGCTTGAACGAGATCGTATCGTTATCGTCGAGCGTGATCGAACCGCCGAACGTGGCACCGGCGTTGACCTGAGCGACTGTGCTGTTGCCGGTCACGAGAACGTCCGCAGCCGGGTCAAGACCGGCCGTGATCGTTCCGCCGGTCGGCGTAACGGCCGTGATATCAACGACCGAAGACGTACCGGTGGAAGCGCTCGTGATCAGTAGCTTGCCACCACTGTTCGAGGCCACCGCAGCGCTACCGAGGGTCTGGTTCAACGAAGCAACAAGGTGGTCCAGCGTGTCGAAGTTTGCGGAACCGGTCTTGTCGTAGCTGAAGGTCTGCGAGTCGACCGTGATCGTCATCTGAAGACGATCCGTCGAGGCAGTTCCGACGGTGTAGGCGTAGTTCGCGGCACCCGTCGACGTTCCGGAGGAGGCGGTACCGGTCGTCGCGGCAACTGCGGCTACGATGCCACCGTTGCTGGCATTACCGGACTTGCCAGCGTCCAGAATGCCTTCGCCGGACGTATTGGTGTCAAGGAGAGCGAAGCTGGAGGTGTCGATAGCGATCGTGCCGAGCTGCGCATTGCCAGCAGCATCGCGGCTGAACGACGACACAACGGTCTTGACCGGGTTGAAAGAAGCGGTCGCCGAGCTCACCGAGAGCCAGTTTTCGCCCGAGAAGGTCGAGGACGAAGCGATCGACTTAAGCTGGTTCTGCAGCTCCGCGATCTCCGACTGGACAGCCTTCTTGTCGACGCCGTTCTGCGACGCTGCCGTCAGCTTCGACTTGATCGAGTTGAGGACGTCGAGCGTCGAATTCAGACCCTGGTAAGCCGTATCAACGGTGGCTGAACCGAGACCAAGCGCCTCGGAAACCGTCGAGAGCGCCTTGTTGTCGGACTTCAGCGTGGTCGAAATCGACCAGTAAGCAGCGTTGTCCTTGGCTTCACCGATCTTGAGGCCGGTGGAGATGCGCTTCTGCGTGGCATCGAGCTGGGTATTCGTCGACTGCAGCGTGCGCAGTGCCGAGTTAGCAGCGGTATTGAAGTTGATGGAAGTCATTGGGATTGTCCCGTACAAACGATACGTTGGGACATGACGAATTCAATCGTCTATCAGAACAGTTGGCTTCATGCCGCCGACGTTTCGTTTCGGTCGCTGCCTGCAGAAGGGAAACTAACCTTCCTGCGTTGACGGACTCCTAACGCCAGCGCTTCGCTTCAGAAGATTTGCGGAGCTCCTCTAGTTGGCCGGTCCAAGCATCCAGGATTGCCACATGAGCGGCGTCCGGAGCGCCCGCGCACGGGCCGGCAATCCGATCGGCGAAGACCCCTGCCCCGCTCTCGCGCAACCGCTGGAGCCCGGTGAAGGCAAGATCCTGCGGCTTTGCGACATCGTCGAGTGCCAGCTTGCACATGTCATGCACAGTCTCGAGAGAGATGGGCAGATCCGGTTGCGCCCCCTTACCTGCCGAAGGGAATACAAGCAGCGTTCCGCCCTCCCCATGCGCGCGGTCACCTTTGTCGAGAGCAAGCTCGAGCCATGGGCGTGCCAATGCCGGGGCATAGACTTGGTGCCCGGTGTCATGCCGGGTCCACCCGACCGGAGTGAGCCAATCCCGGCGCAGGTCTAGGACGCTACCGATAGGCTGGAGCGTGGCCGCTGAAACGAGCGTAGCCAAGCAGGATATGCGGGACGGAAGTGTGCCGGCGTCCGAGCACCGAATGAGCGCAGTCCATGCCATCCCAAGGGCACGGTCATCCAGCAGACGCTCCCGCCGCCATGCGCCGGGCAACCGGAGTTCTTTTGTCCGCGGCTCGGGCAGAAGGCCGATATGAGCTGCAAATGTATCGAGGTCGTGAAGGAATCGACGAAGGCCCACCGCTGCCTTCTCAGAGCGCACGGCCGCCTCGTCGAGAAGGTGCTGAAGGCGTTGGAGGTCGAGCCCGAGGAAGCGCTCCTGACGGACGTCGCCCGGAATATGCGAGTCTGCCAGACCCCGTGAGGTGCGGAGATACTTCTCGGTCCGGGGCTCCCCCGTCGGGGAGTGCGCTCCGCTTGCCGCAAGGTCGAGGTAGTAGTTGATGACCTGGCCGAACCGCCGGTCGACGTTGAGTTCGGACATGGCGAGCCTCTAATCGTACAGGCTCCCGGTTTCGCACCTCGCTCTGACGTGAGCCTTATCTCTTGACGGCTGGATCAGCGCCCCGAGCGAGCCTGCATCTCGAAGTCATATCGCCGGCGTTGGTTTCCAGTTGCGGTGGTCGAGATACCAAACCGCTTCGCTATCTGCTTGTCCGTAAAACCCTGCTCGAACAGACGGTAGATTTCAACCACTCCGGCATCGGTCAACCGGCGACCAAGCCCTGTCCCCTTCACCCATTCGGGCTTCGGGCCATTGTCCAGGCCGTCGCTGATCTCTTGAAGGTCGCCTTCCAGCAACTCGAAGCGCTTCTCGAAATCGTCGAGACGCTTGAGGATCTGCTCGAGAGCCGTGGATAGGGTCGGGCGCTGATATTCGTCGACGACCTTTTTGAGGTGCGTGAGGAAGGCCGGGTTTTCACGAGCAAGCTTCGCCGCCTCAACCATTACGTCGCGCACGTCGAGAGGGACTTTGAGCGTCATCGTCACGGATTCGGTCATGGGCAGCCTCCTAGCGAACGTCATATTGCCGCTCTGGCTAGCGCGAGGCTCGACGCGAAGCCGTGCTCAAATCGGGCGAACACTCGAGATGGCGCAAATTTTACGCATCGACTTAGTCAGTTATATTGGTTACTGATTTTCACAATAAAATTCGATAAAATGCTACGGATCTGAGTAGCGCGAACTTCAAAACTGTCCTGCATAAATAACCCCATCAGCAGAACGAAATAAACTGCTGCTCAACGGGGAAACGAAAATGACCAGCATCAACTATTCCGCTGCCGCCTCTTCCGCTGTTCGCGTTCTTCAGTCTGTGAACCGGGATCTCACGCAGACTCAGAACCGCATCTCGACGGGGTATAAGGTCAACTCGGCGGCTGACAATGCTTCGGTGTGGAAGGCGGCTTCGGGTCTGCGCAGCGATATCAAGAGCTACGAGGCTGCCAGTTCGTCGATGGATTTCGGTAAGGGCGTCTACGAAGCAGCGGCGGCGAGTGCAGATGCAGTCGTCGACATCCTCTCCGAGATGAAGACGTTCCTTTCCACGAATGCCTCCTCGGATGGTACGAACGTGGCAGTGAATGCCCAGCTGTCGGCCATGCAGGCTCGACTGAAGGCGGTCATCAATGATGCTGCAGTTGGTGGCGTCAATCTTCTGAAGGGAGATACGATGCCTGCGGTGATCAGCGCCTTCTCTTCGAATGGAACGCTCACCGCTGCGACCGCAATCACCACGAAGGACTTTCTAGGCACTGGCGTGACCGGCTTCACCGGTGAACAGAACGCTGCTTTCGGCACAACCGCATCGCTTCTCGATACGACGATCACTAAGATTCTCACCGCAACCGATAAGATTTCCGGCGCCGTCTCTCAGCTGACGACCGTGATTTCGAATGTCGCCGATTACTCTGCCAGCTTGTCCGGCGCAGCCAAGAGCATTCAGTCGTCCCAGGACCTGATGAGCAAGCTTGCGGATATCAAGAAGACCGCGCTCGGTAACATGATCGACGCTGATTATGAGGCTGAGAGCTCCAAACTCGCTGCTCTGCAGGTCAAGCAGCAGCTTGCGACCCAGGCGCTCTCGATTGCGAACCAGTCGGCCCAGAACGTCCTGCGTCTCTTCCAGTAAGTCACGGACGACGCAACGCGTCTCCCCGTCACGCCACTCGCACGTGGCTTACAAGGCGAACCCTCCGGTGCTCCCCGTGCCGGAGGGTTCTTCATTTGCAGAAATCCGCAACGACAAATGCGGAACGCGATATGCTGCTCGATCGGGTTCCGACCATCAGGATGCGGAGATAAAAGGCGTCGTAATCCAGCCACAACCCTGGCCAACCGAGAAGGCGTGGGTGGGCAACGCTATTCTGCCGCCGCCACGAACCGGCGTCTGATGGGTGGGCGCCTGTGGGTGGATCGGTAGTGGGGGGCCGATGCGTTGCTCGGCGTGTGGATCGAACGACATCACCTATCGCATCTCGCCGGAGACGCTGAACAGCGACACAGCCAGGCGATCGCCGCCGAGCAACTTCAAGCGGTCTCGGACGGAGCAGGAGCGGATCGCGCTGGAGATCGTGTTCCCGAGGGAGTGGGACTAGCGCTCGAGTCCCGCGAACCTTCCTGCGTTGGCGGGGTCTTGGGGGGCATTTAGTGGTCCGCTTATCCAACTACCTACGTGTAGAGAACCGCTTGCAGCCACACGTTTAGTTTGATTTTTACGCAATCCGTTCAACGCGAGCGGGATGCGGATAGCTTACGATGAAGGTGGCGAATGGTGGGGAGAAGCCTGTTCCGACACGTCGTGAAATCGTAGCCGAAATACGTTGGCAAGCTCGTCTAACGGCGCTTTCCGCCGCCATCGGGGTCTTCGCTATAGTCGTGATGCTCGGGTCGGCCGCAGCCCGGTGGAAGGCGACCCAAAGCCAATCCGCAACCCAGCACGACCTTCAGATCAATCGGGTCTTGCGACTGAAAAGTCTGCACCAGCCTGCGGCAAACCCGTATGCGGAAAACCGATCCGATTAAGAAGTCGTTAATGAACGGCTGCAATCATCCTTGCGCTGTAGGAACGCAACTTCGAGCCGTACCGATGCCGCATATGGTTGTTCGTTTGTTGTCACACATCGACGGCCAGCAGCTCGGCAGTCATAGCGCAGTATCGGGGAACGAGGAGGTGATCGCCGCGCTAGCCAATTCGATCGAAGACCACTGTGGCGGGGTTGTGATTGCAGGTGGGGCGCCCGATTACCTTGATCGGCTCGAGAAAGTAAGAGCGGCCCTACGGCAAGGTGTCGGCACTGGCAGATAGTTGCCAGGGGCGCGCGTCGATTAGCGCCCCAGCCCAGCGAATAGCCGCACGATCGGTGGCCCCTTCTAGGTGCCCTGCCGGCGCTTCCAGTCGCTGCAGACGTGAGGCAGTATCCCACAATTGCGTTTCATACGAGGTACCCCGGAGGGGTTAGCGTACTGACGGCTGTTATGGCCTATGTCTACTAAACGTAGCGGTCTGAAACCAACTCATTCCCCTTTTCTTCCAGGTTGGAGCACTCGCCTCCCGATCTCCTCGTCCAGCCTGTTCGCGCTTCGTATTCGACCGATGCTAGGCGAACGACTTTGCTTGGCGAAACGTAGATTGGACGGATCATGTGCCAAACGGCCTACCGCACCGATACAGGCGACGAGATCGCGTCCCTAGGCGACATTCGCAAGCTCGTTGGCTCCGTGAATATCGCGTGGAACGGCAAGGGCGACGATGGCCGTGAACGCGGCGCGGCGCTGAGCGATCTCACCTGTCTGTGCTGGGTCGATTTGCGGTCCACGCTCATCGCAGCGGGATACGAAGTCCGGCACAACCCGAACTCGAGCGCGGAGTACCTGTGTGAGAAATCTTCCGACGGCGCCTGATGCCGCCCTCTTGCGGAACTATGACACAAAGCCTGGCGGATACGTTCAACTCAGCGATCGTGAGGCCAGCGTCCTGCGAATGGTTGCGGAAGGCTACTGCAACAAGGAGATCGCGGCTGGGCTGGAGCTTAGCACGAAGACGGTCGAGACCTACCGAGCCAGGGCCTTCCTGAAGCTCGATCTTCGAAGCCGCGTCCAAGCCTTCCGGTACGCCCAGGCAGCCGGGTGGTTTTCGAACTCCGCCGGCGTCGAGGTTGTCCCGGCATTCGATACGCCATGATTGGCGGACAAAGCCGTTCGTTCGCCAGAAGGCGGCGATAGCGTGCCAGCGACGCGAACCAACGCACGATAGAAGGCGCTGCTACGTTAAAACCGTACGCTCCCCTTGCTGAACGGTTGTTCAAGCCCAGCTAGCGACTCCGCGAACTCGTTTGGGAGACTGCATGGAGAACGCCGCTATCGCCGTTCTCGTGGTCGAGGATGAGCCGCTGATCCTGATGAACGCCATCGATTTTTTCGAGGAGGCGGGCTTCAAGGTCTATGAAGCGAGGAATGCAGCCGAGGCGCTTCGTGTTCTGGAGGAACAGGACGACATCCGTGTTGTGTTCACCGACGTTGATATGCCGGGATCTATGAACGGTCTCGCCTTGGCCTTCGCGGTTTGGGACCGGTGGCCGCCGATCCAGCTCATCGTCACATCGGGCTTCACACGCATTCCACAATCCGACCTTCCGGCCGGGGGCGTGTTTGTTCCCAAGCCATACCAGCACAACACGATCACCCAGCTCGCGCGCCAAATGGTTTCTCTCGCCTAGCCAGGAAATGTCGACGGAAACCAAGGTGGGTTGCGCCGCAATGTCCCCGAGGGGGTGGGACTAGCGTGATCCTTTCACTTACCCTTTGGTGGGCACCTGATCGACCAAGGGGCGAATATCGAACCATCGCGCTTGAGGATCATTCGTCCTTCGCCGAACGCATCCATCCAGGCCCGATGCCGCTCAGAACTACGCGGTGAGTATGGACAGTTCCCCGCATACTCGTGCGGGTCCAGGCCAGCGGAGCGGCCATCAGTTCGGATCGCATCGAGCTCTTCCGTCGTCGCCGCCGTTCGGTCCATCGCCCTACCCGCGTCGCACGCCATACAGCCCTTGCTGCAACAATCTTACGTACGCTATCGGTTATGAATGTAACGGAGCGTGCGACCGCGACGATACGTATCTTTGCGTGGTTTCTTTTGCCGAGCATGCTTTGGGCAAGATTGCTCTCGGCGCGAAGACGCGAACCGCCTCACGAGCGGCGGCGCGTCGTCGGCGCCCTACTTGGCGTCCGTCCCCAGCACAGCGATCAAGTTCCACAGCCGGCGCCGAATGCGCTGGTCGGGGATGCGTGTCAGCGCGTGGCCTGCGACCATATTCGCATTGGGCGGCAACGGCTTGGCCGCCACTGCTTCGCCATCGACTGGGAAGAAGTCGGCGATCTTCATCGTGAGCGCGGTGGCGATCCGGTAGAGCTTCGACGCGCTCACCCGGTTCTTTCCTGACTCGTACTTCTGGAGTTGCTGGTAGCTGACTCCGATCTGGGCACTCAGCCCTTCGGGTGACACGCCATGCGCGATACGGCCGGCGCGAATGGCGCGGCCAACGTGACGATCGATGGGGTCGGGGTCGGCCATGATGTGCAACCTATAGGAATGCACATGATCGTCATAGTCTATCTATCGTTGATAAATCGCCTGCGGGCAGCCCGATGCGAATTCAAGCCCGCATAGAGGATCATCACCGCCGCCGAATGAACGCGAAGATCCGCGCCTCAGTCTCGCTGGGCTGCAGAAGCTGGCAAGGCTTTCCGTTGATCTCCTGCAGCTGTGCGCAGATCAGTTCGATGTTCCGCTCCGATCGACGGGAGCTTTCGTTGCTCACAACGATCAAGGCGGCGATCGCGGCGGTGAAGCACGCCATGGCGCAGATGATGAGAAGTAGGTCACGTCTCGTCATGTCAGGCTCCTCCGCCTCGGAAGGGTGAAGTCTCGAACTCCGGGATGGCGAGTTGCGCACCGGCCATGATGCGTTCCAGCTTGCCGACGTGCCGGGCGTAGTCCGCCAGCATGATCTCCTGTCGCTCGATCGTGCGTGCCTGGTTCAGCATGGCCTGCTTCACGTCCTGCAGCTGGCGCTCGAAGTCGCGGCGGATCTCTGTCATCCGCTCGTCGCCGTCGTCCTCGAGCTTCTTCATCGCCGTTTGCAGATCGGTGACCCTCGCCTCGTAGGTCTTGGCCTGCGCCTCGGTGTTGAACTTGGTGTAGACAAAGACGGCCGTCAGGACGCCGCCGAGAGCGGTCATGACAGCGGCGAACTCACCGAGGGAGATGCCGTTCATCTGCGGGGTGGCTTTCGCTAGGCTGCCGGCTTCACGGCGTTGGCGGGCGCGAAGTAGGTGCCCAGAACACCGCCGATGATGGCGGCGAACGTGTCGATCATCTGCGGGCTGATCGTGCCGTCCGGGATGAACTGGTTGGCGACAGACCACGTCACGAGCGCACCGATCAGCGAACCGAACAGCTTGGAGAAGCGTGCCGGGTCGAAGCGCGAAGTGGCGACAGGAACGGACGGCGCCGGCTGAGGGGCCGGTGCAGGCGCCGGCAGCGGCACGTAGACGTCCTCCTCGGGCCGAGCGATCGGCGCGCTGGCCGTCTCGCGCGCCAGCTCGGCCACTTCGTCGAGCAACGCCTCGATCTGCTCGGGCTTCACGAGCGCCTTGTTCAGGCCGTCGCCGGCATAGTAGCTCTGGCCGCGTGAGACTTGCCGCGAGCCACCGCGTACCGCCACAAGGACAGGAAACGAAGCCCACTCCTGCGCGAGCCGCTTGGCGAACTCGGTGCGGTCGATCTGTCCGGCAACGAACCGGTCGTAGCCCCGGCGCAGCAGCAGATGGTAGCCGAGCCGATCCTGCAGGTTGGCGTCGAGGATCTGCGAGCCGCGCAGCCCAAGCTCGTCCTTGAGGCCGGCAAGCGTTTTGCGCATGAACTGGTAGCCGCCGGTCGCGGACGAGCCAAAGCGCGACGACCAAGACGCCTGGGCGCCCAGCACCTCGTCGACGGTCATGGACGTGACGGGCTTGTGCAGCTTGCCCTGGTTGTGACCGAAGATGACGTCGTAGCCGGACGGGCTCTCGGTGCCGACCTCGGTATCGCGGATGAAGTCGAGAAGGCGCGCGGCGCCAGCGGGGACGGTACGGTCCATGGGTGTGCTCCAGGCAAAGAAAAGCCCGACTCAGTGGCCGGGCGAACGATTGTTGATTGTGGGATGGGTTCAGACGTGCCACCGGTGGTAGCCGGAGGCGTTGAGTCCCTTCACGCTTTCGGCAGGCCCGGCCGGGTCCCGCGAAACCCCCGGTCGGGCTGCATCAAGGGGGTGCGAGTGGTGGTGGCCTTAGGCAGCCACGCCCATGACCTGATCGCGGAACGTGGTGGCCGCTGGCGCCGCGATCTCGTGCATCTGGAACGACGGGTGGACCATGTCCGACAGGTAGCAGCCGATCAGCTTGGCTCCGACCGGGACCGCGACGGTGATCGGGTTCGTCAGCGTCAGCTCGTTGCCGCTGATGGCCGAGACCACGCGGGTCGCCGCCGTGCCGGCAGAGCCCACACCATTCGGATCGGCAAGGATCGTGTCGCCCAGGCGGATCTGCGAGACGTCGGCGACCGTGATCTTGTTGGTCCCTTGCGTGAACGCCGTCACGGTCGTGTTGATGGGGCCGGTGTAGGGCCGCATTTTGTCGTCGGACGCCCCCCTGAAGAGGGACTGAATGTCGGCCGTGATCTTCTCGAACACGCCGTCGACACCGTCCGCCCTGACCCGAGCCGAGAAGGCACGTGCGCGGCTGCCGATTTCGTAGCCGCCCGCCGCCGTCTGATTCGCCTCGGTCTGAAGGCCGTCCGTCGTCACGGCAGCGCGAACCGGGAGGTCGACCGTGTGCAGCTTGGCGTCGGGGAAGGTCTGACGCAGGAACTGCCCGTAGGCCTTCATGCCGGCGATGAAGGCATCGTTGGTCGTGCCCCAGCCGTTCGGCGGGTTGCCGATCGAGTTCTGCCCATGCCCCGACAGGATGTGCGTGAAGAGGTCGTTCGGCGCCATCTTTAGCGAGGCGATCTTCATGGCGTACTTCGACGTCTCGCCCGTCGCGTAGGCTTTCGGATAGGAGCCCGGAATGGCGATCGTCACGACGTTCCGCCTGCCGACGCCGCCCGGCGCATCCATGCCGCGCTTGATGAAGCCCTGCACGCCGAGCGGGGCGCTGTACGCGGTCTCCCCCGTGTCGCCATAGGGGATGCTGTCCGAGATCTCCATCAGCGCCGTGCGGCGTTTGGACGAGCGAGAACCGAACCATGCGAAGCCGTAGGCGGTGCCGGCCCCCGTCTGCGACATGGCTCGTCCGGAGGTCAGATCGGTGACGAGCCCCGTCCCCTCCGTCGAGCCCGCGGTGCCGCCCTCGAGAGAGCCGGCGCCCGGCCCTATGAAGAGGAACAAGGGCGCCTGGTTGTCGATGAAGTCGAAGCTGACGCTGGCCCAGCGATGCGAGCCCGCTGGGATCTCCTGCGCAGCGGTCAGAAGCTCGTCGACCACCACTCCGATGCCGTCGACGGCCGGGTCCATGATGTAGCTGTCGGCACCCTTGATCTTGCCGCGCATCCAGGTCGCCGCAGTCGGGTCGGCAGTCGGGCCCCAACCGAGCGCCCAGCCGATGATGCGGATCTTGCCCGTCATCAGCGTCTCGCCGCCGCCGTTGGCACTGGAGAACAGCGGCAGAAGACCGGCGAACCCATACTCTGGATCACTCGTCTGCCCGAGGTAGAAGCGGCGGTGCTGGTAGCGCACGCCGACACCGCCGATGGTCGAGTAGGGCGAGCGGAACCGGGTCGTCGCAACGAGGAAGCTGCCCGGATCGCCCGGCTTCATCTTGTTGCCGCTGATGACCCCCGCCCCGATGTAGGCAGAGACGTTACGGCGGTTGGCGGCGACGCGGGCGGTGGATGCACGAGCCATGGGATCTCCGGACACAAGAAAGGCCGCCCCGGCTGGGGACGGCCTTTGGATGGGATGGGGATGGGTTGGGCGCTGCGCCGTCAGGCGAAGCGCTTCATAGGGCGCTGACGCGGGCGCCTACTCGATTGCATCAGCCTCGCGGAACAACGCGTCGATCGCCGCGTCGTCGAGGCCGAGGATTTGCCCGAGGCTTGCCACCAACGGATGACTGCGGCGAAGGCTCGTGGCGTATTCCCACTCGATCCTAGCCACCTCGCCCTCCTCGCCTGGAAGCGCCAACAGCGCGTCGGTCGCACGCTTCAGAAGCCCGGAATGAAGAAGCGCCAGCCGTGCCTGTCTCATCGTGACGGACACGGGCGCAGGTGCGGACGGGATCGGCTCGAACGCGTTGAACCACACGGGGCGGCCGTTCTCGTCCCCGATCGTTGACGAGACGATCTGCTGCCCGTCTGGCGCCGGCTCGCCTCCGCCGATCTCGAAGACGCCGAACGCCTCGCGCATCGCCTTCGTCCAGAGCGAGACCGTCTCGTAGGAGGCCGCAACGCCGTCATGCTCGACGGTCTCGCCGCCAGCCAAGGCGACCCAAACGCCGTCCTGCTTTCGTGCATATGCCATGAGGTGCCCTTACGCGGTTGCCGACGAGACGTTGGAAGCTGGGAAAGCTCGGCCGCCGTTGTTCGGCCCCTTGCCGTAGAGGACGCGCGCGGCGCCCTGCGAGCCCTTGGCATAGCTGTTCGTTGAGCTGGCTGCGCCGACGCCGCCTGATCCGTAGCGGACCGTATTCGTGCCGCCGCTCGTGTTGAGAGTGGCGCTGATAGCCGTGTCGCCACCTGATCCACCTGTAGCAGGCGACGACTGAGCTCCGGCCTTCCCCGACGCGCCCTCGCCGAGAAGACCGACACCGGCTCCGACGTAGTTGACGCCACCGCCACCACCCCCGCCGCCGTTGCCATCCGACGCCGGCGAGCCCTGATCGCTGGTCGTGCCGCCCGTGCCGCCCGTGCCACTGTAGCCTGCCGCGCCACCTCCGCCGGATGGCGTGCTGAGGCCGTACTGACCCATGCCGCCAGCGTTGACCTTGCCCTTTGCGTCGTTGGTGAAAACGCTCTGCCCGACGCCATCGAAGCGATAACCGTTGTCACTTCCACCATGCCCGCCCGCCGCGCTGACCAGAAGCGAGCCGTCGGCACGGGCGATCGTCACAGGGCGACCCGGCACACCGTTGCCGGTTGACGGTACGGGGACAGTGATCGTCAGCACCTCGCCGGGCGTCACTGGGATCATGTTCGCCCAAACGAGGTTCCCGCCGCCGCCGCCGACGTTCGATCCACCGGCGAAGGTTCGTCCAAATCCGTTGCCGCCGGTCCCGACGCACAGGGCCGCGATCCAGAAGACGCCCGCAGGCACCGTCCAGGTCGTCGTTCCGGCGGTCGCGAACAGCGCGTGGTTCGGGTCGGCCGTGTTGTCGGGCCGCGAACGCCCGACGAGGTTGGCAAAGGGCATCATCAGCGGATGTCCTTCTCCAGGTTCGCCCACTCGACGACGAGCGTCCCGCCTCGGTTCACGCACATGCCCGACAGCCGATCGACGGCATTGGCGGCAGTGGAGAGCGTCGGCACGGCGCCACCGGGGAACTTGTGATAGGCGGAGGCGAACGCGAGCGTCCGGTTACCGGTGGCGTCCTGGATGAAGCGGAAGACGATTGGCAGGCCGTCCCGCAGGTTCGAGGGCTGACCGAGCGTTGCGCTCATGCCCATCGTGTAGGTGCGGTTGAAGCCCTGCCCGAGGTCCGGCGTGATGGTAGCGGTGGCCGCTACCGTGACGAACGCCATGGCATCGGCATTGGCCTTCGGCGTCAGGAAGCGCGTGTCGTCGGCGAGAGCCCGCAGGTCCGCGCCGCTGGCCTTGTCCGGCAGCGCGTCGATCGCGTCCTGTACGTCGCCGCGCAGCTCGGTCTCCAGCGAGGTGAAGTCGCTCGTGTTGACCTTGCTGCTGTAGTCGATCGCGGTCTTGATGTCGTCGGCCGTGACGATGCCGCTCTTCCCGACGACCGAGACGACCGGCCCCTTCTCGATCGCGTCCATGGCCGCATCGACCTTGGCTGCCGCATCTCCGACCGCATCGGCGATCGTGGCGACGTCGCGCAGCGTTGGAACGAAGTTGACGGTATGACCGTCAGCATCATAGCCGCCCGGGTTGGCGCCGGGACCGGTGCCGGGCACCCAGATCCCGCCGTTGTAGAAGGCACGGCACCGCTCGATGGCGGCCTTCACGAGCGCGGAAAACGCCATCAGATGATCTCCTCGAGAATGAGTGCGCCGGCTGCGCGCCCCGGCTGCCCGTCACGGCCGGGCGCGGTACCGCGGCCGATCGGCGTGAGCTCGGACTGCCGGCACAGGAACGAGAGGCGCTGCCGGTTCACGATGTCGTCGGGCTTGGCGACGAAGAAGATCTCAGCGTCGGTCCCGGCGCGCCGCAGGAGCTCGTACAGCTGCGACAGGGCCTCGTCCTCCGGCAGATAGTCCCAATCGCCGCGCAGCGTGCGGGGATGGCGCTTGCGGCTGTGGTAAAGGGTGCCGCCAAGCGAGCGGGCGGAGGTCGAGCGCGCCATGAAGCCGATCTGCTGGCCGGGCTTCATGTTCACCGAGAACTGCCACTGGCCGGCAACGAAGAGGCGCCCGAGGTCGAGGAAGCCGTCCGGGTTGGCCTGATCGTCGAACTCGACCGTGAAGCGCACGATGTAGAACAGCTGCGGCATGATCGTGATGATCGACTGCGTTGAGCCCGCCAAGTCCTCGGGCACCGGCTTGCCGGACCAGAAGTTCGTATCGCGCCATTGCATACGTGCCGTCGGTCGTTCGCGCGGATAGACGTCTTCCCAGCCGTCAGACGCCGCATCGCCGGTCTGCCATAGCAGCGCACCGTCCGGCTCGGCCTCGGACGGAAGCCCATAGGCCCGAACGCGCTTGCGGGCCGACGTCGAGGCGTTCGTGTTGATGAACACGAGGGCGCGGACGGAGCGAGCGCGGTCGAGCGGGATCACCATCTGCGTCGAGGTCAGCTGCAGATCGCGAGAGCGCGCCACCAGCTGCAGGATGCGGTTTTGCAGGTTCAAGAGCGACAGCTGCCAGTCGCCGCCGGTCGGCGCCGCCGCGTCGCCGCGGTTCGGGAACATCGCGATGCCCTTGCCGGCCATCGGTCAGCCCCAAAGCTCGAGGGTGACGGCCTCGATCTCGCCGTCGCCCTCGCTGTCGAGTTCCTCGATCATGCGGGTGACGACAAAGAGCTTGCCGTCGTCGAGCCCAAGCAGCGGCACACGCACCATGACCGTGTCGCCGAGATCGATGCCGACCGCCGCCGCGGACGGAACCTTGATCTGGATGAAGTCGCGCCGGACCTTGCGAAGGTCGAGTTGGCGGGCGGCCTCTGCGGTTGCCGCAGCCGAGTTCGTCAGCAGGCTCGCGAAGGTGATCTCCGACGCCAGCAGGTGGCGTACCTTCACGCTCGCATCCTCGGCGACGGCCGAGCGGGTCGCGGTCTTCAGGTAGGCGCGCCGGGCATCGTCCACCGCGCCGTTCAGCGCTGAGCCGTCCTGCGTCTGCCAGAGCTGCGTATGGGTGACGGTGACTTTCGACGTCGGCACGCCGTTGCCCTCGTCGGACGTCGCCAGCGTCTCGATCGCTTGGCCCTCGTCCAGGATCTCGATCTCGGTGAAGATCGCGCGCGGCGTGCCGGATGGTGCGCGGAACTGGCCGAAGCGGAAGCGACCGAGACGGTCGGTCGTCAGGAAGCCGCCGACGCCCGTCAGCAAGCGGTAGAGCGGCGCCTGGATCTGCATGTCCTGCGGCTCGCACCAGACGCCCTGCTCGGCTGGCGCGACGGCGTCGAAGGCCGCGACGTCGGCGGGCAGGAAGTCCACGCCCTCGACCTTCCCCGCGAACAGAAGGATGCGACGGACCAGCTGCGCGGTGGTGCGCTGGGCAGCTGTCGCTCCTTCGGTAAAGTCGGCCGTGATCGTGCCGGTCACCTTGCCGCCGATGCGCACGATGAAGGGCGAGAGCATCACCGCGTACTGGCCCTGCGCGAGCGTCACGGCCATGAGGCTCGCCAGATCCGGCTGTGCGGCGCCGACGCGCGTGAGCGGCAGGCCGGACGAGTAGACCGCTTCGACCGACGCGATCGCGTTCTCGGCGCCCTGCCAGAGACCGTCAAAGGCGTTCACCTGGACGAGTGGCACTTCGAACACGCGGCCGAAGGCGAGCGGCTTGGGCCGGTCCTTTAGGTCGTTCTCGGTGCCCTCGACGCCCTTCCCCGCCGACGTCGTCGTGCCGAGGTAGCGCGCCGGCTGCAGATCCTTCTGCAACTCGACGAGCCGATCGCGCAGGCGGAACGAAACGGTCTTCTCCGACACCTCGGCCTGCTCGACCGTGCCTGAAAAGACGACCTCGCGGCCCGCGAACGGCACGCCGTCGGCCAGCTGATAGAGGCGCAGGAAGCGGCCGTCGAAGGCCAGCTTGCGCATGAATGACAGGCCGTCGTCCTCGTTCACGAGCACGATATCGCCGAACGAGGCGCGCCCTGCCCCCGTCGTGCCGCCGCCCGAGAACATGGCCCGCTCGAAGTTGCCCGGGTTCGCGATGCGCGGTTTGTAGAACGTGTTCGCCGGCACGTCGGTCGGCCGGGTCATCAGGCCTTCCGTCGCATAGCGAAGGGTGCGGACGCCCTCGATCGCGGGATCGAAGGCGTCCACCTCGAGGAGGTAGCGCATGGGTGGTCTCTCAGATTACAGGCGGGAGGCGACACGCCCGAGAGGGCGCGCGAGGTTGCGGGTGGCACGGTTACCCTGGTCGAGCTTGCCGGCCAGGAGCGAGGCCATGCCCTCGATCGCGACGGTCAGCCCAGCGACGTCGCCGCGCAGGCTGGCGATCTCGGCTTGGCTGGCGCGGTCTGCGGCCTCGCGCGCACCGGCGCCGATGGCGCGCTCCATGCTCGGCATGGTGACCGGAGCGACGCGGCCGAGACGGATCGCCTCAACGTTGGCTGGGCCGCCCCAGGCCGCGACGTTGTCCTGGCTGAAGACGACCTCACCCTTGTGGACGACGCCCGCCGGCTGCCTGCGCCCCCCGGGACCGGTGTAGCCACCGGTGTCGTAGTTCATGCCGATGAACTGGTTGATGATGCCCTCGACGACCGCCCGCTGTTCGGGTGGCAGGGCCGAGCGCCAGTTCAGGAACGGGTCGGCGCCGTTCACGATGCCGTAGTTGCCCGTGTACGAAAGGCCGACCTGCTTGATGGCCGCGTCGATCGAGCGGTTGCGCGTCGGGTTGAGACCGAACGAGCGGTTGCCGTCGACGAGCTTCTGGGTGTCTTTCTCCTTCTGGAGTGCGTCCAGGTACTCCTTCAGGAGTGCGGACATGCTCTTGGTGCCTTCGGCGATGTCGGCGAGGAACTTCGCCTCCTGCTTGGCATAGTCGAGTGCGGTCTGCGCCTTGGCGATCGAGCCCTTCAGCGTCGACTGCAGTTCCGAGACCACCGCGCCGTAGCGCTCATCGTCGCCGAACCGGCCCTTGGCGGCTTCCGCATAGGCCTGCGCTGCGCCGGTCAGTGCGTCCTGCGCTTCGGTGTCGCCGCCACCCGCCTTGAACAGCGTCTCGCGATAGAGCCGCTGCGCCTCCTCGAACTGCTCCTTGTTCGACAGCGTCGACAGGTTGGTGTCGAGGTTGAGGTCGTTCAGGTAGTCCTGAACGGTGCGGATGAACGAGGACGAGCGCTCGTACGCCGCGCGCAGGGCGTTCTCAGCATCCGCGCGCTTGGACGTCGCCTCGGACAGCCGGCCTTCCAGGAACCCCTGATAGGCCTCCTGGATCTGCTTCGTCGACGCGGTCGAGGTTTCGGCGAAGCTCTTCACGGCGCCCGCCAGCTGCGGGAAGGCCGCGATGAGCTGATCGAAGGCGTCGCCCGTGAGTTCGGCGCCATCGACGATCGACTGCAGCTTCAGGCTGAAGAGCTCGTCGAGGTTCGACGTGTCGGCGCCAAGCTTGCCGGCGTCCGACTTGATCGTGTCGAACTCGGCGAGGAAGGCGCGGACCTCGGCGAAGTACCCCTCGCCCTTCAGGTCGCTGATCTGGTCGGCGATGTCCTGCTCGAACGTCTTGCGCATGTCGCCGAGCGCGGCGGTCAGCTTCTCCTGGATGTCGACGGCAGCCTGGTCGGCCGTCCAGCCGAGTTCGATCAGGACGTTCTTCAGCCCGGCGGCCGTGCCGTTGAAGCTGTCGAGCGCCTTGGTGACGGCGGACATGTTGTCGGCCTGGTAGAGCAGCGTCAGCGCGTACTCGCCGGCCGCCTTCTTGGCCTCGGCGACGGCGGCGTTCCGCTTCTCCTCCCAGGCCTTCGCCTCGGCTTCGTACTCAGGACTGGTCGGGATGCCGATGTCGGCATCCATGAAGGCGACCTTCACGTCGTCGACGAAGTTGCGGATTGTGTCGCGCAGGCCGCGCACCTTCGTGCGGGCCTTCACGAACTCGCCTTCCAGCCCGTCGCCCGCGGTCAGGTCCTCGAGCATTTCTGGGAAGGCTTCCAGGAAGTCGTCCTTGGCCTCCTGGAACTTGGCGAACATCTTGGTGCCGGTGGAGGCGAACTGGGCGGAGCTGTTGCCCTTGCCCATCTTCCAGGCTTTGCCGCCGGTCTCCATGAAGGCCGAGAGCTGCGCCCAATCGTTGCCGATCATCGTGCGCAGGCCGCCGATGCCCTCGCCCGACAGCGAGCGGTCGAACTGCTCGTACTGCGGGCGCATCTTGGCCCACTCGGCCGCCGCAGCTTGGTGCTCGGCCTTGCGCTTCGCGCGCCCGCCGAAGATGCCGCCAAGGATGCCGAGGCCGAGACCTGCGATGGCGCCGATCGGCCCGCCGACGCCGAGCGCAGCGCCCGCCTGCCAGCCGCCCAACGCGCCGGACAGGCCGCCGGACAGAGGCGAGCCGCTATCGTACCCAGCGCCGAAGATGCCGAGACCGGCGCCGATCGCGCCGAAACCCTTCTGAAGACCCGTCAGCTGCTGGCCGCCGGTCCCGTTGTGGCTGAAGCCGTCGAAGCCACCGGACACGGCCGACTGCGCAGCGGGCGACGCTCGGGTGTAGTTCGTCAGGCCCTGCTCGACGCCCTTGGCCACGGTGCGCTGGTCGGCGGAGGCGGAACCCATCCCGACCGACTGTGCACCGCCCCAGATACGGCGCATCGCTGGCGTGAGGCCGCCATCCCACGAGCCACCGCCCATGCCGACACGGTTGCCGGCAAGGTCGAAGTGCATCGTGTCGAGGGCGCCGTACTTTCCCTTTCCTCCGGAGAAGTAGCCGCCCCAGCGCAGCATGCCCTCGAGTTCGGGGAAGAGCTCGCTCTGGACCTGCTTCGACAGCTGGGCGAAGCGCTCGTAGGTGCGGAAGGTCGCGGCGTCCTGGTAGTTGCCGAGCGCCTTCCCGTTGGCTCCATAAATCTGGACGTCGGTGGCGAGGCCCTTGCCGTGGAAGCGCTTGTCACCCGGACGCAGCCCCGAGATCGCCTCGACCCGCATGTCGAAGCGGCTGGAAGCCTCGTTCAGAATTTTGAGTAAGCGGCTGTCGACGGACGAGTTGAAGCGCCCGGCATACTGCATCATCGCGCCGCTGGCGGACGCAACGTCGACCTTGGCGACGATCGGTTGCGAGGTAGGCGCGTAGGACGAAGCGTAGGAGAAACCGCTTCGCCCGCCGGACATCGAGCCGATCGCTGAGCCGGCATTGCCGATCAGCCCCCCGATGCCGGCCGCGCTCTTGTCCTGCGGCAGCCCGAACAGGCCCGACAGGAGATTCTTGCCGCCCGCTCCCGCGAGCTGCTTGCCGAGCCCGGCGAAGCCGCGAAGGATCGACGAGAAGAAGCTTTCGCCGTCTCGCACACCCTGGCTGAAAATGTCTGCGAAGACGTCGCCGACGTTCTCCAGGAACGACTGTCCGATGTCCTCCCCGGCCTTTACGCCGCGCGTGCGCAGCTGCTCGGCGGCCTCGGCCGCGTCGGTGAAGCTCTGGTCGATCTGAAGCGAGAGCGCCTGGCGCTGCAGATCGCTCAGCCCGTTGGTCGTGTCGGTGATGTAGCCGTTCAGGCGCTCGGCTTCACGCTGGGCGGCCTGGAACGGGAAGAACTGGTCGACCGCGCTGTCGGCGGCGGTGCGAGCGGCGATCTGGTCTGTCAGACGGCCGATCTCGGCGGAGGTCTCCCGGATCTTGGCAATCTCGGCGTCCGAGACGATGCCGGCGGCGCCTGCCGCCTGCTTGGCCGCGGCGAGCAGCTGCACCTCGGTCGTGTAGGCGCGCGCGGCGCCTTCCGACATGCCGTAGGCGCTGATCTCCGCCCGCATGGCGTCGATCGTCTGGCTGTAGCCGGCCATGCGGGCGACCGTCGCTGCGCGGGCGCTCTCGATCTCGCGGTCGGCTTGCTTCTGACGCTGGTCCGAGACCTTCTGGCGCTCCTGCGCCTCGTCGTACCGGGTTTGTTTACCGATCGTGTCGAGTTCGACCTGACGGGCCGCGTTGAGCGCGAGAAGAGCGTCCGCGTTGCCCTTGTTCTGGGCCTCGAGTGCGGCGTACTTCGCGTTGACCTCGGCGACGGCCTGCGCCTCCTTGCCGAGACCGACCGCAGAATTCGCGGCGCGCGCCTCGCCGAGAACGCCCTGCGCCCTGCCCGTAAGGGCATCCATAGCCGCGTTCCGCTGAGCCAAGGCGTTGAATTTCGCCGTGGCGTCGGCTGCAGTTGCAATGGCAGCGTTGAAGAACGCGTTGATCTGCTCAGCATCGGTGCGCAGATCCGGTACGAAGCCAGCAAGGCCATCCATGGCGGCGCCGTACTTTGCCAATGCTAGCGCCGCGCC
Organism: Aureimonas sp. AU4; assembly: GCF_001463765.1. GTDB lineage: Bacteria > Pseudomonadota > Alphaproteobacteria > Rhizobiales > Rhizobiaceae > Aureimonas. The sequence goes on from NZ_BBWK01000087.1 coordinate 20,543, forward strand.
ACTTGCAGCGGCTGCGTTCTGCTCGAAAGCGGTTGCCGCAGCGAGAAGCGGCTGCACGAGGTTCTTCGCGGCCTCGATCGCCTTCTTCATCTCGGAATCGTCGCCGGCCACCTTGTTGGCGGCCTCCAAGCTCGTCATGAACGCGACGATTTCCTGGCTCAGTGCGGCGACGTCAGGGTTGGCCTCCCGGAACTTTGCACGAAGCCGATCGACCTCGTTCGCGATCGGGGCGAACTCGGATTTGGTCAGCATGGGACCGGCACTAAAGCCACCCCAGCGCCCTGCCAGAAGGCCAGCCGTGCCACCGAACTGCCTCTCGACTTCCTTGACCTGTGCTTTCAGGCTCTCGGCAATATCGCGCCCGTTCTTGTCGAGTTCGATGCTGAGGCCGATCGTGTTCCGCTTGCCGATCTGGTCGAGGACTTCCGCGACACCGTCGTACTGTGCCGCGACCTTTGCCAGGATCTCGGAGTGCTTCTTGAGCGTCTCGGTCGCGTCCGGTACGCTCTTGCGCATAGCCAGCGCGAACAGTCCGGCGCCAGCGGTCACGGCGGCAAGCCCGAGGCCGACCGGGCCAAGCGCCGACGCAGCCGCGAGTGCACCGGCCTTTGCAGTATCCGCCATCGCGCGAAGCGATCCGCGAACGCCGCCAGGGCCGTCCCCCAGCGCCTGAACGACCTGGCCGGCCTGCGAGGTGATGACCTGGAACGGCGACGCGCCCATCGCCAGCATCGTCGCGACGTCGTTCATTTGGTAGCCGAGGTTCTGAACCTGGCTTCCCGTCAACTTGACCTTCTCGGCAGTACCCCCTGCGACCCCGCCAAGCTTCGCTAGACGCTCGTTCACGATGCCGGAGTAGCGCCCGAAGTCTTCCTGCGAGAGCGCGCCAGCTTCATAAAGCTGGTTCAGCTTCTCCTGCTGCTGCGCCAGCGTTGCGGTCGCTCGCGAGACGGGATCTAGAGCGCCCGTCACCTTGCGTGCCTCGTCAGCGATCTTGCGGAGCGCCGCGGCGTTGCGCTCGAAGCTGACCGTGACGTTCTCGGCGCCTTTGCCAGTCATCGCGGCGCGCGCGGCGGCGACAGCCTTGGCAGCCTGTTCGTTGTCCTTGACGATCTGAGCCATGGCGGCCGTCGTCGCCTT
>NZ_BBWK01000088.1 GCF_001463765.1 Aureimonas sp. AU4
ACGAACTGCGCGATCGCCATCGTCAACGGCACCGGCACGCTGACCACCAACGGCACGCTCAGCAACCTCAGCTCCAAGAATGCGGGCGGTTCGCCCGCCAAGGTCACCATCACAACCACGGGCGGCGTGCGCGTCAGCCTCGACGCCGTCAGCGCGGCCACCGTGCCTGTTGCCGATACGGGACCGACGACCTGGACGCCGGTCTACTCGATGAGCGGCGCTCAGACGGTCGCCGAGACGGGCTCGTCGACGCTGATGACCGGCTCGGGAACCAGCAACATGGACATCAACCTGACCGGCACGAAGCCCAGCACGGACTCGTTCCGCGGGGGATCCTACGCCGCCACGGTGACGGTCCGATGCGAGTGAGGGCTGCGACCATCCCGTCGATCCTGATGCTGGCGGTCGTGCTGCTCGCTGGGGGCGCCCGAGCCCAGTCGCTGACCCCGATGCGCGGCGAGGTCCGCAGCGTCAGCGACGCCTTTGCGGTCCGCGTCTTTCCCTCCAACCCCTACGATCGGCCGATCCGCGTCGAGGTG
>NZ_BBWK01000089.1 GCF_001463765.1 Aureimonas sp. AU4
CCCGTCACGGGCGGAAGACCGGTACTACCTCAATCAGAGCCAGAGCGGCTTCAACCTGCCGGGTGTCTCGCTGCCGCAGGGCCAGGACGAGGTACGCGCGGCCGACGGGACGACCTGCCGCTCGGCGGTCGGGGGATCGGGCGCCTATCTCGATGTCGGCGCCATCAACGGCAGCGGCAATGGCAACAGCTACGACAACGGCAACATCGCGACCTACGGCCGTGTCGTGATCCCGCTGAGCCAGGGTGGCAAGCGCCTGAACTGTACCGAACTCTACGACCTGGAGATCGCACGTCTGCGCGCCGAGCTGAAGCTTCTCCAGATGGGACTGGCGTCCGGCCCGGCAGAGGGTGCCGTGGCTGCGAACGCCTCCGCTCCCAGCGACGACATGAACGGCAAGGAAGCCAACTGGGCGAACACGGGTTGGAGCGATGGCAAGTCCAAGCCCAAGCGCAAGTAACCGCTGGCTGACCGGCGCGCTGAAGCGTCTTGCGTGCGCGGCGATGCTGACAGCCGCCATGGTCGGTCCTGCAATCGCCTTGGTGGACGCCACGATCGGCACCTGCACGATCGTCGTCGTATCGCCGGGAACGCTGACGGCCTCGACGGACCTCAAGTCGCTGTCCTCGACCAACGCCGGCGGCCAAGCGGCCCGGGTCAGCGTCACGACGCTCCTGAACGGCGGCGTCCCGCAGTCGACGTGCAGTCTCGCGGTTCAGGTCAACTGCTTCCGCGTGACGTATGTCCCGCCGACAAACTTTGCGTTCGCTCCGGCGGGCGCCGACGCGAGCGTCCAGTTCACGGGGCGAATGCAGCCCCAAGGCGGCGCATCGCTGCTCGACCTTCTGTCGGCGGTGGTCCTGCTCGGAACGCAGAACATCGACCTCAGCTTGAGCGCCACGAAGACGGTGGGCGTCTTCACGGCCGGGACCTACCAGGCTCAACCGACAATCCGCTGCGAGTAGGCGGCGCCGGGAACAGCACGAACTGAGGTGACGTTGCACGCACCCTTGCCCGTATCCACTCAACATCGCCTTCCGCTCCACCCACGCCGAGATTGCCTGGCAGCGGGGGATCGATGACGGTCGAGATCGACAGGCCGACAGTGATCGTGCGACCAAATGGTCAATTCAATACCTGTAGCGCCGTCGAGGCATACCATCCGGCGAAGCCGCTGACCCAGGCCAGCCAAGCGCCGACTGCGGCCACGATGATCGTGCGCGAGCGGGCGAGCCAATCGGCCTTGTCGTCAAACATATCGCTCAATCCGATCTTGAGAGAACCTATGGCACGATATGAGACGAGCGTTGCGCAGTCGTGAACCGACTACGTAGGAAAACGCGTAGGCGTTCGAGACGACGGTAAGCGCGGAAGTTA
>NZ_BBWK01000090.1 GCF_001463765.1 Aureimonas sp. AU4
GTACAGAAAGTCAGAACCTACTCGGGCACGTTTTCCAGCTTGTAGGTCGCAAACCGAAACACGCGTGTTGGCATCTCGGATCGGTATCACGCGTTCCGATGCAGGCGCGGTTGGAATCCTGAGGTCCGTAGGAACGCCAGTGGCAGTTCGTTAGCCTTGTCGCTCGTCCGATTGTCCCCGTTAGATCGCCGTTACCCACTTCGTCTCTAACCTCGCTCAATTACCGCGAGGCTCTTTATGTACGCTCGTCTCACCGCGCTCACTATTCTCCTTGTTGGCATGCTCCAGGCCGATGTCGGATGGGCGCGCGATTGGCTCGTGGAACGCGTCAGCGGGATGGCTTGGTCGATCAACGCGTCCGACCAGCGAACCGAACTCAAGGTCGGCATGTCGGTCGACGAGGGTCTGACGATCGCCACCGCCAAGAACGGCCGCGTCCGCCTGTCGGCCGAGAACAACGTGATGACCCTGGGGCCGGGAAGCGTCGCCGCGGTCAAGCCGAAGTCCCTCTTCAGTTCCAAGACCGAGGTGCAGCAGCAGGTCGGCTCGATTGAGTTTGATATCGAGAAGCGAGGCGGCCCACACTTCACGGTGCAGACGCCGTTCATGGTCGCGGTCGTCAAGGGGACGGCTTTCACGGTCAACGTGGCGAAATCGGATACGCGCATCTCGGTGAACCGAGGTCTCGTCCAGGTTCAGGATCTGCGAAGCGGTGAGACGGCCGGCGTGGGGGCCGGGCAGCGCGCCAGCGTGTCCACCAAGTCCGCTGGCCTGCAGACGGCTGGGCCGCAGGCGCCGGCCGTCTCGCCCGGCAAGCCTTCCGCTCCCAGCGTCGCGCCCCTTGGTCAGACCTTGGGAAGCTTCCGAGCCACGCAGGCCGCCGAGCAGGCCAGGACGAGCGTCGACACGGCAAGCGCCGCGAGCGCCTTGAGCGCCGACACCGCGACGCGCTCGTTCGGCTTTGCGGGAAGCGCGGCTTCGTCGACGGTCGGCCGATCTTCGTCAACCTCTTCATCGGGATTTGGCGGCTACGGCGGCGGATTGAACGGCGACGGCGGCGACCGTTCCGCCAGGGAGGCCAATGCCGGTGTCAACACGGACGCTTCGGCGGCCAGTTCCGGCAGCCGCTCGACGCGCGACACGGCTGAGACGGGAACGCCGAGCGCGTCGAGCGACGGGAAGACCACAGGCACGGGCACGACGGGAAGCGGTCCGGCATCGACCACCGCCGGACGCGACCAGAGTGGCCAGGGCTCGCAGGATCCCGGCCGATCAACCGCCGGTCCGAGCGGCAAGGGACCAGCCGGTGACGGGCCGGGTCGTGGCTCGACCGACCCAGATGCGGGTCCCGGCGCAGATGGTCGCGGCCCGGACGGCAAGGGCCCGGACGGCCAAGGGCCAGACGGTAAGGGTCCCGCCGGAGAGGGACCGGGACGAGGTCCGGGCCCCGATGGGCACGCGCCAGGTCCGGAGGGGAGGGGTCCCGCAGGAGACGGTCCCGGTCGTGGTCCGGACGGTAAAGGACCCAAAGATGATGGCCCAGGGCCAAATCCAGGAGGACCGGGCCCCGATGGAAACGGTCGCGGTCCGGACGGCAAGGGGCCAGCGGGAGACGGTCCAGATCATGGCCCGGACAAGGACAAGGACAAGGACAAGGACAAGGACAAGGACAAGGACAAGGACAAGGATCGTCCGGGATTGCCTGGCATCGGGCGCGATATCGTCGGCTTTGGACGCGACATTCTGGGCGGTATCGGACCAGGGCGCGGCAACGGCTCCAACTCCGGGTCCGGTGGAGGACTGAGTCTTGGCACCAAGTAGGTGAGGCAGTAGCACGAACAGCCGGTCCGATCGGCTCGGGTAGCGACGGTCAGGGCAACAGCGGCCGCGGCAAGGATGGCAGGACCCGAGGTCTGTAGGTTCAGGTTGGGTCTCCTACGGACGACGAGGGGCGGATCATCCGCCCCTTGGCACCCGTCGGATAACCTACGCGGATGCCTGACGGTCCGGGCCAAGATCACCGGACCTTAAGCCTTGCACGGGTATGGAGGCGGCAGGGGTGGCCACGCCCCTGATCCCGTCGCAGCCCGAGGCCCGGAATGTCGGACAGCCAGCGAGAATCGTTGCGTCAGAAGGCGCTGGCCGAGATCGCGCTCCTCGACACGCCGCCCGAACGCGAGTTCGATGCGCTCGCCCGGCTGGCACAGCGCATGCTCGGCACGAGCATGTCGTCGGTCACGCTGATCGATCCGGAGCGCCAGTGGTTCAAGGCGCGCTGCGGTCCGTTGGCGCCCGAGACGCAGCGCGCCGGGGCCTTCTGCCCGGTGGTGTTCGAGACCGAGGCCCCGCTCTGCGTTCCCGATGCGCATTCCGACCCACGGTTTGCCGGTAGCCCGTTCGTCACAGGTGCTCCCAACATCCGCTACTATGCCGGTGTCCCGGTGCGCGTTCAGCAGGTCGACGGGAATAAGGTTACGATCGGCACGCTCTGCGTGCTCGACGACAAACCGCGCGAACCGTCGACCCAGGATCTGAAGATCCTGAACGATCTGGCCTGCGTGGCCGAAGCTTTGGTCGAGGCCCGGGCGGTCGCGCTACGGACGGCGGAGATGGCCGAGCAGCGCCGTGTCGCAATGGAGCGACTGGAGCGCGAGCGTCGGCAGCTCAAGCATGCCGAGCGCATGGCCGATATGGGCTCGTGGCGCTACGACATCGCCATCAACACGACGTCTTGGTCGGACGGTGTGTTCGCGATCCACGAGTTGCCGATCAACGGCGGCGTGCCGAACGCTGAGATCATGAACTTCTTCCCCGAACCCGACCGCACGGCGTTCCTGGACGCCGTCATGCGAACGCTTGATACAGGCGAGCCGTTCGAGATGGACGCCGACTTCCTGACCGCCAGGCAGAACCGGCGGCGCGTGCGCGTCTCGTGCGAGATCGAACTGGCCAAGGGCAGTCCCGTCGCCCTGGTGGGTCTGATCCAGGACGTCACCGAGCGATACGGTCTGGAGAAGCGCCTGCGCCACCAGGCAACGATCGACGACCTGACGCAGCTTCCCAACCGCGCCGAGTTCCATCGTGTCCTCGACAGGCGACTGCGAGAGGCGCGTGCGTCGAAAACAGAGTTTGCGGTTCTGCTAATCGATCTCGATGGCTTCAAAGCGGTCAACGACGCGCTGGGCCATGCTGCGGGCGACGAGGTGCTGCGCCGTGTTGCGGACCGGCTTCGTCAGCCCTGCGTCGACGGCTGCGTCTCGGGGCGCTTGGGTGGGGACGAGTTCGCGGTCATCGTTCCAGGGGACGTGAACTCCACCGCACTCGATCCGATGGTGCAGAAGCTTCTGCGCGACCTTCAGATCGTCACAGCAGGCCAGGGACAGATCGCCCGGGTCTCGGGAACGGTTGGCATCGCGTGGTCGGGCGATGCGAACAGCGACCGCGAAACGCTTCTGCGTCATGCCGATGCCGCGCTCTACGCAGCAAAGCGATCCGCCAAGGGAACGGCGCAGACTTATCAGGCCGACATGTCCATCGCCAAGGACGTTGGGGGAGGCTTCGGAGCGTCAGCTTTCAGGTAACTCGATGACGTCGCTGTACGGCTCGGAAGGGTCGTAAGCGGATGGACCGCTTCCTGGAGTCCGTTTCCCCGGCGCCGATCAGCTCGCTTGGGGATATCGGACCGTCCGCAGTCAAGCAGCGTCACGGCAATAGCTGCCGGTTGCGAGGGTTCGCACGGACGTGGCAGAGGCGTCCCATCCCTTCAATCCGCCAGCATTCCCTGAATGCGCTCCATCAACGTCGTGAGGGTGAAGGGTTTGGTCAGGATCTGCATACCGGGCCCGAGCTGGCCATGGCTGAGGACGGAAGTTTCCGCATAGCCCGTGACGAAGAGGACCTGGAGACCGGGACGCAGTTCGCGCGCCGCGTCCGCCACCTGCCGACCGTTCATGCCGTTCGGCAGCCCGACGTCGGTGATCAGAAAATCGATCGGAGTATCCGAGCGCAGGACCGCCATGGCTTCGGGCCCGTCGATCGCCTCGATCGGCGTGTAGCCAAGGTCCTCCACGGCATCGACGATCAGCATGCGAACGATCGGCTCGTCGTCGACGACCAGCACCGTCTTGTTGCCGTCGGCTTCTATCATCGTGGGCGGCGTCTCGTGCACATCCCGGACCTCGGGGGTGTCATGAGCGGGCAGGTAGATTTGCACCGTTGCCCCTTCGCCTGGCGGTGAGGCGATGCGTACCTGACCTCCGGATTGCCGGGCGAAGCCGTAGATCATCGACAGGCCGAGGCCCGTGCCGACGCCGATCGGCTTTGTCGTGAAGAACGGGTCGAAGGCCTTCTCGATGACGTCCGGCGACATGCCGTTGCCGGTGTCCGATACGGACAACACAACGTATGAGCCGGCGGCCAGGTCGAGATTGGCTGCGTCCTCGTTCTCCGGGCTGAGAAGAGCGGTCCGGATCGTGATGCGCCCACCGTCGGGCATCGCGTCCCGGGCGTTGATGCACAGGTTCAGAAGCGCGTTCTCGAGCTGGTTGGGGTCAACTAGGGTCGATAGGAGGTCAACTTGCGTGGTGCAGTGGATCTGGATGGCAGGCCCGACCGTGCGGCGGATCAACTCCACCATGTCATCCACGAGCCGATTGACATCGGTCGGCTTGGGGGAAAGCGTCTGACGACGCGAGAAGGCGAGCAGCCGATGGGTCAATGCGGCGGCACGACTGGCCGCGTCTTGAGCGACAAGCGTGTATCGGCCGATCTCGGACATGCGACCTTGCTGGAGTCGCGTCTGGATCATCTCCAGCGAGCCCAGGATGCCCGCCAGTAGGTTGTTGAAGTCGTGCGCCAGCCCACTGGTGAGCTGGCCGACCGCTTCCATCTTCTGGCTTTGCCGGAGCGCTGCCTGCGAGACGCCAAGCGCAGCTTCCGCCCGCATCCGGTCCGAAACGTCCTTCGCTTGGTGAAAGGCGCCGACAATCCTTCCGGCATCGTCCCTGAGCGGTGTGTACGACACCTCCCAGACGGGCTTGGCCAGATCAGGGTCGCCGAATTCCTCGAACACCGTATAGACCTCGCCCGACAAGGCCCGCGCCATCAGCGAGCGCATGACCGCGCCCTGCTCGGACGGAAACAGATCGGGGAACACGTCGCCGAGGGCCACGCGCCGACCGAAGATGCGAAAGAACTCGTCGCTGTGCGCTTGGTTGAACGCAATCAGACGGTAATCGGTATCAAAGGCGCAGACCGGCGACGCATTGGCCTGAATGATGTCACGGTAGAGACGCAACTCTGCTGTCCGTTCCTCAACACGCCGCTCTAGCGAGGCATTGAGTTCCCGCAGCTTCGCTTCGCTCCGTTGCAGCGCCTCTTCAGCGCGAACGCGAGCTGTTACGTCCTTGAACGAGACGACTATCCGCCGAAGGCTCGCCGGCTCCATGCGAGCGGCGGCGACTTCCAGATGATGGTTCGTGGCCTCGAGTAGACGCGTGAAGCGCACAGGTTCACCCGTCTCAAGAACCTTCCGGTAGATCGCGATCCACCGCTCGGCTTCGTCCGGCACCACCTCGCGAGCCGTCCGCCCGATGGCATCCGACAGGCCGGAATGGCGGCGGAAGGCACGGTTGCCCTCGACATGGCGGTAGTCACTGAGCGGTCCCTCCGGCCCGTCCAGGAACTCGATCACGAACACCCCGTCGTCGATGGTGTCAAACAGGGCGCGATAGCCCTCGACCTGGGTCATCGAAGTTGGAAACTCGTCGAGCGGGGCGGATTGATCAAACGCTGTCACTTCCGGTTCCACCCCGTACGCTTCCGCCTGCTTCAACTCCTACTGAGGTGGCCAATGTCTGTCGACCGGCACTGAGCGCATGCGTCGGAAACGCAGTGCGGACTGAAGCTACATGAAACCGATGTCCGCTTCGGGGAAGACGGGGCATTGCTCACAAGGTCTAGGAAGGGTCGATAGCGGATGGACCGCTTTCAAGGCGCCAATCGGCGACCCAAGCCGGAAACCGATTAGTCCGATATTGGACGGGTTGTGCTCAAGCGCGGACCTTTCCCATGCATCCAGGAACTTCCGGCAACCCCGCGGTCTTTCCCTAGCGTGACGCGTTCCCATTCTCCGCAGGAGGAGGCGCCGAGCCTTCGTCGCGGGAATTCCAGCCTCATGCCGCTTCGCATTCTGATCGTCGAGGACGAGGCTTTGATCGCCCTCGAGCTGCAAGGCATCTTAGAGGACGCCGGGCATGATGTCGTCGCCATGGCGCGCAGCATGCGGGAAGCCCTGAGCCACGCGCATGCCCATCCCAAACTCGACCTGGCTGTCATGGACGTCGACTTGGCCGGAGGGTCGAGCGGCATTGAGACCGCCAAGCGCCTGCGCGAGACGTATGATCTGACCTCTTTGTTCGTCAGCGGTCACGTGGACGACGAGACCCGGGCACTCGCCCTTGAGTGGGGGCCGCTTGGCTTCATCGGCAAACCCTTTGCTGAAAAGCAGATCCTCAAGGCCATCGCTCATCTAACGATACCCGCGACACGCTGAAACCCATCTGACCTGTTGCGGCCCTGTTCGAGCACCGCTCAATTGGTTAGGGGTTGGGCAGCCTTGAGAAACTTCAAGGGCCACCATAGGATTGGTCAGGCAAAGGGACGATCGGTGACGGAACAGGCGTTCCCTTTGGATGAAGCGCGTCTTCGGACGCTGCAAGAATACCGAATTCTGGATACGCCTCCCGAAGCGGGCTTCGACGACGTCGTGACCCTAGCCACGCAGCTCTGCAACACGCCCGTCGCCCTCGTCAGCCTGGTCGACCGCGACCGCCAGTGGTTCAAGGCACGGCAGGGATTCGAGCCGACCCAGACCGACCTCGACTCCTCGGTCTGCCGGCACGCGCTCGGGCAAGCCGACATCCTTGAGATCGCGGACCTGACGCGTGATCCGCGCACCGCGGCAAATCCGTTGGTGACGGGCGAGCCGTTCATCCGCTTCTATGCCGGCGCACCGCTGCGGACCGCCGAGGGCCAGACGCTCGGGACGCTCTGCGTCATCGACAAGGCTCCGCGTCCGGGGGGCCTGACGGAACCCCAGCGTACGGCCCTGCGGGCTCTGGCCAATCAGGTCATGGCGCAACTCGACCTTCGGCGAGCGGTGGAGAGGCGCGAAGCGGACCGGCAGGTGGCGCTGGCCGAAGCGGCGCGCCTGGAGGCCCTGATCGCGACCCAGCAGGCGGTTGCGAGTGCGGCGGCCGACCTCTCGGTCGTGTTCCAGGCCATCACCGACGGGGCGTTGCGGGTTGTTGATGCCGCCGACGGGACGGTGGTGGAACTGCGCGACGGCGGCGATCTCGTCTACGACACGGTGTCGGGAACGTCTGCGCAGTACAAGGGCGTGCGCTTGCCGATGGGGGAGACCCTGTCCGGGGAAGCGGTGCGCACGGAACGACCGCTCTACTGCCCTGACACCCTGATCGACCCGACCATGGACCATTCCCGAGCCGTCGGCCTGGGGATCCGCTCCATGATCGTCGTCCCGGTCACGCGCCGCGGCGAGCCGATCGGCGCGCTCAAGGTCCAGTCGGGGCGACCCGACGCCTTCGCGCCCCGTGATGTGGTCATGACGCAGATGCTGGCCGGGCTGGTGGCGTCCGCCTTCGGCGACGTCGCCGAAGTGCGCACGCGGCGCGCCCTCAAGCAAGCTGAGACGCGCTACCGCCAGACATTCGAGAGTGTTACCGAGTTCGGTGTCGTTGTCACGGACAAGGCAGGTGTGATCACCGAGTGGAACACGGGCGCCGAGCGGATCTTCGGCTGGTCGGCGGACGAAATCTGCGGGCAGGACGCCGAGCGCTTCTTCACGCCGGAGGACCGCGCCATCGACCGTGTCGGCTTCGAGATGTCGACGTCTCTGCGAGAGGGCTCGGCGGTGGACGAGCGGTGGCACCTCCGCAAGGACGGCTCACGCTTCTACGCCAGCGGCAACATGATGCCGCTGATGGGCGACGACGGCGAGCATCTTGGCTTCATCAAGATCGTGCGCGACCGCACCGACCAGCACCTCGACGGCCTGCGGTTGCGCGAACTGGAGCGGCAGCTTCTCCATGCCCAGGCAGTTGGCGGTGTCGGGCCGTTCACCGTGGATATCGTGGCAAACCGCTTGGAGGGCACGCCGGAGTTCTCGCGCATCTTCGGCATGGAGCACCAGGCCACACGCGATCCTCGAGACTTCGAGGCGCTGATCCTGCCGGAGGACCAACATCTTGTCTCCCATGCGGCAAGTCGCCGGTCGGGCGAAGCGTCCGTCGATGTCGAATACCGCATTCGGCGCGCCGATACAGGCGAGGTCCGCTGGATCTTACGCAAGGCCGAGGTGGAACTGGACGAGGGCGGCAAGCCGGCGCGCTTCACGGGACTCGTCCGCGACATCACCGCCCGCAAGGCCGCCGAGCAGGCGCTTCTGGACAGCGAAGCGAAGTGGCGGGGCCTATTCGAGAACCTTCAGGAAGGGTTCCTTCTGGGCCGGGTCATTCGCGACGAAATCGGCCGTGTCGTGGACTGGCGTTACGAGGAGGTCAACCGGGCCTGGGGAGACCTGATCGGCATCGACCCGGCGAGCGTGATCGGCCGCACCGTACGCGAGGCCATCCCTGACGTTGAGGACGAATGGATCAACGAGTTCGCCGGCGTTGTCGAGACGGGTCTGGCGATCCGCTTCACGCGCCGCGTCGGCACGCTGGACCGCTGGTACGACGGCGTCGCTCAGCCGGCCGGCGCCGATCGCTTCACGGTGATCTTCATGGAGGTCACGGATCGCGTGCGCTCGGAACTGCGCCGCAGCGCCCTCCTGCAACTGGGCGATCACCTACGCGATGCGGTCGACATCGCCGCTTCAACGCGTGCCTCGTCCGAGATCATCGGCGAAATCTTCGAGGCGTCACGGGTGTGCTTCGGCGTCGTCGACCCGGACCGTGAGACCGTCACGATCGACGTGGACTGGTGCGCACCGGATGTGGCGAGCATTGAAGGCAAGCACAGCTTCCGCACCTTCGGCTCCTACGTCGAGGACCTGACGCGAGGCGCGACCGTCGTCGTACGCGACGTGCGAACCGATCCGCGAACGAAGGGTCGTGGCGCGGAGGCGTTGGAGGCGCTCGGCATTCGTTCACTCGTCAACCTTCCGATCATGGAGCGTGGTCGCATGGTGGGTATCGCCATCGTCCACTTCGCCGGGTTGCGGGACTGGACCGATGAGGACACGGCATTCCTGCGTGATGCCGCTGGTCGCACGCAGCTCTCTGTCGCGAGGCACCAAGCCGAAGCGCGTCAGATGGTTCTGAACCGCGAGCTGTCGCACCGCATGAAGAACACGATCGCCGTCATGTCGTCCATCGTCGGGCAGACTCTGCGCGTCTCGCCCGACGTCGCCACGGCCCGCAAAACACTGGCAGACCGCATCCAGGCTCTGTCGCGAGCGCACGATATCATTCTGGCAGGGCAGCGCGACGCCGGCATGGTTCGGGCCATCGTGTCGGCGGCAACGTCACTGCACGATGCGGGCGAACGCATCCGCCTTGCAGGACCGGACGTTCTGATCGGGGAGAAGGCAGCGCTTTCCTTGTCGCTGGTGATCCACGAGTTGGCGACCAACGCCGGCAAGTACGGTGCCCTGTCGGTCGATGATGGCCATGTTGATATCCGCTGGGACCTCAACAACGACGAGCCGTCGGGCGAACCGCAACTCTCGATAGAATGGTGTGAGGTCGGCGGGCCGCCGGTCGTGGCCCCGACGCGGAGAAGCTTTGGAACCCGGCTGATTGAGATGGGTCTGTCTGGATCGGCAACAGGCACATCGCAGATCGAGTACGCAGCGGGCGGCTTGCGGTGCAGGCTCACGGCTCCGCTCGGAGAATTGCAGGCCGACGACACGGCATGAAAGCGCGCGTTGGTACCGACGCCAAAAGGCATCAGGACCACGGCCCCTTACATTGGATTGCCTCGCCCCCCACATCGTGGCTTGACAGATGTGACGCAAGCTGTCGGGGCGGCGGGTCGATCGATGCACGGCATCGTCCCACCCTTCTCCGGCCATCCGCGCCCACATGGGGTATGAGCGGACCACACTCAGCTTGCGCTTCGAGACATCGATACCACACAACAGAAGCGCGGTCTGGTACTGGGGCGGCGTAGGAGTTCGATATGCGCCAACCCGTTCGAGCCGTTCCGGCTCCCGCCATCCAATCCAAGGTTCGCGAGGTCATGCGTCACTGCACGATTCACCGTGTCGACACGGCGATGCCTGACCAGCTCGCCGAATTACTGCGACGGCTCGATGTCGTGACGGATACAGATGACGGTCCGGGCGATGCAGCGAAGCGCACAGCCAATGGTACGGCGAGAAACTGATCAAAAACAGCGGCGGGCAGGATCGTGAGCTGAAGCGAAGCTATGTCCGCTTTTGGGTATGGTGGAGTAGATACGGTAGGGCAGAGTTGGGTCGATAGTGTTGAAAAAGTCGGGTGAGCACTCAGTGACGGCGATGGGGGTCGATGCTGTTAGAACGGGTTTCCGCCGATCGCGCGTCATTGGAATAGATTTACGCCATTCGGCAGTCAGCGCCGGCGGTCCAAGCAATCCATTTCAGCCGCGGATGCGGCAAGTCACGTACGTGGACTTTTTCAACACTATCGGTTGAAAGCGGATGGACGGTTCGGACCGTCCGCCTCTCTTGCCGCCTACCAGGGCAACGTCTCGTCGAAGCGATCGACGTAGCGCAGACCGGGCCGGCCGCGGTTGGCCTCGATCATGTCGACGACGAGCGGGATGCTCTCCTCGACCGACAGGGTGGCGTCGCCGCCGCCCATCTCGGTCCGAACCCAGCCGGGCGCAACGAGCAGCAGCGTGTGGCCGTCGTCGGAGTTCTTCGCAGCGTAGCCCTTCATCAGCATGTTGAGCGCGGCCTTGCTGGAGGAATAGAGCTGCCAGCCGCCCGACGCATTCGCGATGCTGCCGAGCTCGGACGTCATGATCGCGATCGTACCGCCTGCGGGGACGCGGCCACGCAACATCTCCGCAGCCCGCACCGGCGAGAAGGCGTTGGTCAGCATCATGTCCAGGAAGTCGCCCTCGCTTGCGGTCGCCGGGCTCTCCTCGATGGCGCGGGCGATGCCGGCGTTGATGAACAGGACGTCGAGCCGGCGATCCGTCAGACGTTCGTCGAGTGCGCGGATGCTGGCTGCATCGTTGATGTCGGTGGTTTCGACCGTGAGACGGCCGGGATACCGGTCGCCAAGCGTGGCCAGCTTGTCCGACCGGCTGCGCTCGGTGGCGACGACCTGCCAACCGCGTCGGAGCCATTCTTCGGCCAGGGCAAACCCCAGCCCTCGGGACGCCCCGACAACGAGCACAGATTGGTGGGTCATGTGATCCTCCTGTTTCGAATTTCTGCTTAAAAGGCGGACTTGCCGATCGAGGCGCCGCCGTCGACGTGGATGGTCTGTCCGGTGATGAAGCCGGCGTCCTCGGACAGGAGGAAGGCGATCATGGCGGCGATCTCGTCCGGGCTGCCGAACCGTGCCATCGGAACGCCTGAGAGATACCGTCGCTCGCCCTCGCTGCCTGGTGGGTTGTTCGCCCGGAAAAGCTCGGTCTCGGTCGGGCCGGGCGCCACGGTGTTGACCGTGATGCCGGTCATCGCGAGTTCGAGCGCCCAAGTCCGGGCGAAGCTGACGAGGGCGGCCTTCGCCGCAGCATAGGCCGTTCGTTCGACCGCTCCCAGGACCGTCAGACTGGAGACGTTGACGATCCGCCCCCAGCTTCGCGTCTTCATGCCCGGAAGCAGCGCCTGCGCCGTCCGGACCGCGGGGTGGAGGTTCAGGCGCAGCACCTCGTCGAGCGCCGGCAGTTCGATCGAGCCGAGGCGCTGCGGGCGCACGAGGCCGACATTGTTGACGACCCCGTCGATGGGAATGCGCTCGGCAAGATCGGCGAGGAAGCGCCCGGTCGCCTCGCCGTCGCCGAGATCGACGCGGGCGAGCTCGCCGGGAAAGTCCGGCGAGGGCCCGCGCGCCAGTCCGACGACGCGGTGCCCGTCACGGGTCAGACGCTGCGCGAGCGCGAGGCCGATGCCCTTGCTGGCACCGGTCACGAGAAAGGTTCGAGACATGGCAATCTCCGGGGATGGAAGCCCGGCCGCGACAACGGCCGGGATGCGCGATCAGGCCGACAGGAGAGCCGCGCGACGGATGGCGGGCAGCATGTCCGCCGCCTCGGGACGCCGGGTGTAGTCCGGGTTCACCTCGGCGTAGAGGATCGTCTCGTCCTGACCGATCACGAAGCGGGCCGGCATCGGCAGCGTCCAGCTCGGGTCGCCGTTGAAGGCGGGCAGGTCGTTCTTCAGCGCCTTGTAGAGATCAACGAGATAGTCGGGCAGCGCAAAGCGCAGGCCGAACGCTGCGGCGACGTCGTTGTGAGGATCGACGAGGATGGGAAAGCCGAGCGCGTTCTTCGTCACCGACTTCCGGCTGTTGGCCGCCGTCTGGGGCGAGACGGCCACCAGGCTCGCGCCTAGCGCGTCGAACGAGGGCAGAGCATCTTGGAGAGCCTGAAGCTCCATATTGCAGTAGGGGCACCAGACCCCGCGATAGAAACTGATAACAAGCGGGCCTTTCGCCAAGAGGTCGGCGGAGGCATGGATCTGCCCAGATGCGTCGGCGAGCTGGAAGGACGGCGCCATATCGCCGGCCCTCAGCGCCCGGTCGGCGGCGCCGCTTGCGATCAGTTCCGCGGTCGCGCGGTGCATCGTCTCGATCACCGTGGGCGGGACGTTGTAGGGCGGCTTGCCCGCTTCGAAGTCAGCCTTGAAGGCGTCGAGCTTGGCTTGAAGGGTCATGGTGTGTCTCCTTGGTTGTATAGGGTTCAGGCGGCAGTCGCGAGCGCGGCGGTGCGGGCGATGGCGCGCTGGACGGCCGGTCGGGCCTCGACTTCGGCGTACCAGCGGGCGACGTTCGGCGCGGCGTCGTGATCGACGCCGGCGAACTCGCGGCGCCAGAGCCAGCCGAAATGGGCGATGTCGGCGATCGTGAAGTCAGGGCCGGCCGCGAAGCGATGCCCGGCCAGGACTCCGTCGAGAACCGACAGGGTACGCTTCGCCTCGGCGGAGAAGCGCTCGATCGCGATCGGCTGCGGCTCGGCGGCGACGCGCTGGAAGAAGCCGGCCTGCCCGAAGGCGGGGCTGAGGGCCGAGGCATGGAAGAAGAGCTGCTCGAAGACGCGCGCCCGCTCCGCGCCGCCAGTGGGCAGGAGGCGACCGGTCGTCTCCGCGAGATGGACGAGGATCGCGGCGGACTCGGTGAGCACGAACGAGCCGTCGACGAGGACGGGCACCTTGGCGTTGGGGTTGAGGGCGAGGAAGTCCGGCGCCTTCTGCTCGCCCTTGCGCACGTTGACGGCGCGAAGCTCGTAGTCGAGGCCGAGCTCCTCCAAGGCGATCGGAACCTTGACGCTGTTCGGGGTGGAGTAAGCGTAGACGATCAGCATGGCGGGTTCCTCTTCTGCGGCGAGGAAGAGATGCCCGTTCCAGGCTCGACACGGCAGCCGGCATTCAGCGATAAGCCCTATTCCGCAGAGGAATGGCGATGGATCGGTATCAGGCGATGGCGACGCTCGTGCGTGTCGTGGAGACGGGATCGTTCTCGGCGGCCGCGCGGCAGCTCCATGTCGGCCAGCCGGCCGTGTCGAAGACCATCGCGCAGCTCGAAGCCCGGCTCCAGGTGAGCCTCCTGATCCGCTCGACGCACGGCCTGACACCGACGGAAGCCGGCCAGCGCTACTACGAGCGCGCCAAGGCCGCGCTTCTCGAGGCGGACGAGGCGGAACTTGCCGCTCGCGGCGTGGGGGCAGGGCTGACGGGCACCTTGCGCGTCTCGGCCGCCACGACCTTCGCGCGGCTCCACGTCGTGCCGCTCCTGCCGCGCTTCCTCGATCGGCATCCCGATCTCGAGATCGACGTCATCCTTGACGACCGCGTCATCGACCTGGTCGTCGAGGGGATCGACGTGTCGCTGCGCATGGGCGCGCTGCCCGACTCCGCCGCCACGGCGCGCAAGCTGGCGACCAGCCGCCGGTCGGTGCTCGCGACCCCGCCCTATCTCGACCGGGCCGGCGAGCCGAAGGGGCCTGCCGATCTCGCCGCGCACGAAGCGGTGCTCTACAGCCAGCAACCCGATGTCTGGTCCTTCACGCGGGACGGCCAGCAGGCGTCGGTCGCGATGCGAGGGCGGGTGAAGGTGAGTGCGGCCGAAGGGCTGCGCGCGGCGGTTCTCGCCGGCATGGGCCTGTCCGCCGTCTCGGACTGGATGTTCGGACCGGAGCTTACCGACGGAACGGTGCGACGTGTCTTGGCGGATTGGAGCCTGCCGCCGGTGGACCTGTGGGCGGTGTTTCCAGCGGGGCGCCTGACCAGCGCGAAGGCCCGCGAATTCGCCGCCTTCGTCGAAGAGGCTTTGGCGGACGGCTATTCCGGCAGGGCATAAGCCTTATCGAGACGGGATGCCATCCGTAGCGGCCGGCGGCCCTGTACCTGATGGCTGAGCCGTTCACCCCGGACGGACCGCAGCTCAAGGATCCGCCCGATGGCCCGCTTCGACACCTACCGCCACGCCTTCCCGAACGCCCGCCTCGACCGCAAGGAGAACGGCGTCATTGAGGTCGCTCTTCACACGGAGGGCGGCAAGCTCGTCTTCAACGGGCATACGCACGAGCAGTTCGTCGATCTCTTCCACCAGATCGGTGAGGACCGCGACAACCGCGTCGTCATCCTGACCGGAACGGGCGACGCCTTCATGGACACGATCGAGCCCGACGGCTTCGACTTCTTCACCCCACGCGGCTTCGATAAGATCCTGCGCGAGGGGCGCAAGGTCCTGTCGAACATTCTCGACATCGAGGTGCCGATGATCGCGGCGCTGAACGGGCCGGTTCTGCTGCACAGCGAGTACGCGCTGCTGGCCGACATCGTCCTTGCGATGCCGGGGACCGTGTTTCAGGACAAGCCGCACTTCGAGTTCGGCATCGTGCCGGGCGACGGCGTGCACCTTCTCTGGCCGCATGCGATTGGCTCGGTGCGCGGCCGCTACTTCCTCCTGACACGCCAGATTCTCGACGCCGCAACGGCGAAGGACTACGGCGTGGTCAACGAGATCGTGGAGGGCGACCGCCTGCTCGCCCGCGCCCACGAGATCGCCGACACCATCGCCGCGCTTCCGCCGCTCACCAGCCGCTATACCCGCATGGCCCTCACCCAGCCGCTCCGCCGGCTGATCGACGAGGGAACCGGCTACGGGCTCGCGCTCGAAGGTATCAGCGCGGCCGACGTCGTCCGTACGATGACGGCGTGATTGGCGACCTCGGCTTAAGGCCGGCTGAACATTGGGTCCATCGACGGTCCGGGCGACGCTTGAGCTTGTCTACCTGACCGATGTCTGCTTTCGGCCGACGCGAGACTTGGGATGAAAGGCCGGGTTGGGTCGTTAGCGGATGGACCGCTCTCGAATGTCCGCTTCCATGGTGCCGATTGGCTCGACAGGATGGAAACCGGTCAGTCCGCTATCGGACCCCACGGGTGTCGGAGCAGACGTCTCGACACGCCCGTTCAAGCACGGCACCTACCGAGCGACTGACCGCTCGACGGCTTCCTGTTCCTGTTTCTCACCCTCGATCTCCAACGATGCGATCGCCCAGAACTCGTGCTCGCGGCCCCACGGACGGCCTGCCTTCTCCCAAAGCTCATAGGCTCGCTGCCGCACCTCGGCGTCCCGATCCTCAACCACCATTCCGCGTCCCCGTTCACGCTGTTCAAAAGGCGACCCCGATGCAGGCACGCCGCAAGCTTAGGTAGATCGGCTCCGATCGGGCGGCTACGTGCTCTTCCCGTTGGGGAGAGGAACTTTTAGAAGGTGGAGCGCCAACAGGAGTTCGGCGATCAGCACAGGCGAGCAGATGACGTTGCATGCAGAGCCCGGAGCGGTCTCCAGCCTGACCGCATCCATGCGCATGGCAGACCTCATCACGACCTTCGACTGGGCCGCAACGCCTCTCGGTCCCCGCTCCCGCTGGCCGCAGAGCCTGCGCACGACCGTGGACATCATGATTGGCTCTGGCCACGCCATGTGCCTCGCCTGGGGTCCG
>NZ_BBWK01000091.1 GCF_001463765.1 Aureimonas sp. AU4
AAGCAGTGCTTCCTCTACAACGATGCCTACGCCCCGTTCCTGGGGTCTCGCCATCCCGCGGCGCTCGGCATGCGGTTCGCCGAAGTCTGGCCGGACATCTGGAATGATATCGAGCCGCTGGTGGCGCGTGTGTTCGCAGGCGAGACGGCGACGTTCCAGGGCATGCCACTTGTCATGACCCGCAACGGCTTCGCCGAGGACACCTGGTGGGACTTCTCCTACTCGCCCGTCCACGATGAGCAAGGAGACGTTGTAGGGCTCTTGAACGTCGCTTCGGAGGCGACCCAGCGCTTACGCGCCGAGCACGATCGCGACACCGCGCTTGCCCTGTCGCGGGCCAGCGAGGCGGTGGCGCAGGAGAACTTCCAGCGCGTGCAACTGGCTCTTGATGCCGGTGCCATTATCGGTACCTGGTTCTGGGATATCGTGGCCGACCGCTTCACGATCGATGCGCCCTTCGCCGAGGCCTTCGGGCTCGATCCCGCGCTGGGTCGCGAAGGCATCCCGCTCGCGCAGATCGTAGCCACGGTTCATCCCGACGACCAAGCCGGCTTGGCCGAGGCCATCAACGAGTCGGTTGCCCGCGGCGGCGCCTATGCGCACCAGTACCGGGTGCGCCGCCTCGACGGGAACTACTACTGGCTGGAGGCCAACGGGCGCGTCGACCACGCACCGAACGGGACGCCGGTCAGCTTTCCGGGGGTCCTGATCGACATCGAGGGCCGCCGTGCCGCCGAGATCGAGCGCGACCGGATGGTTCAAGCTCTGGCCGCCAGCGAGGCCAAGTGGCGCAACGTCTTCGAGACGCTGCACGAGGGGTTCCTCCTTGGCGAGGTCATCCGGGACGCGTCGGGCCACGTCGTCGACTGGCGTTACGAGGCGGTGAACGATGCCTGGCACGACCTTGTCGGCGTGCCGCGGGGAACGGCGGTGGGACGCACCATCCGTGAGGTATTCCCTGGTGTCGAGGACGCCTGGGTCGACGAGTTCGCCCGTGTTGTCGAGACGGGCGAGCCAGCACGCTTCACGCGTCGCGTCGGCATGCTCGATCGCTGGTACGACGGTGTCGCCCAGCCGATCGGCGACGACCGCTTCACGGTCATCTTCCTGGAGGTCACCGAGCGCATTCGACGGGAGCGCCGGCAGGCGACGCTTCTGACGCTGGCCGACGAGTTGCGCGGTCGCTCCGACCTCGAAACCATCGTGACGGCCGCTGCGCGCTGTCTGGCCGATGGACTGGAGGTCGACCGGGTGGGTTCGGGCATCGTGGACCCCCGCGAAGACACGATCGAGGTTCGCTCCGACTGGTGCGAGCCGGGCACGTCCAGTGTCGTCGGCCAGCACGCGTTCTCGTCCTATGGCTCCTACATCGCGGACCTTAAGCATGGCGACGTCGTGGCCGTCGACGATGTCGCCCTCGATCCGCGCACGAGCGATCGACAGGCGGGCTTCGATGCGATCCAGACCCGGTC
>NZ_BBWK01000092.1 GCF_001463765.1 Aureimonas sp. AU4
CTTGGCTCTCCATTCGAATGGGTTCGGCCCGCTCGGGACCGGTCAGGTGTTTCGCCGGCGCGAGGGCGTCAGGCGAACTTCTTCTGGATCTCTTCCGCGACCTGGTTCGGAACCTGCTCGTAGTGGTCGAACTGCATCGTGTACTGGGCGCGGCCCTGGGACATGGAACGCAGCGTGTTCACGTAACCGAACATGTTGGCCAGCGGAACCATCGCGTTCACCACGGTCGCGATACCGCGAGCCTCGGTGCCCTGGATCTGTCCACGACGCGAGTTCAGGTCGCCGATGACGTCGCCGACGTAGTCCTCCGGCGTCACGACCTCGACCTTCATGATCGGCTCGAGCAGCTTCGGACCAGCCTTCTGGATCGCCTCGCGGAAGCCCGCGCGGGACGCGATCTCGAAGGCGAGAACCGACGAGTCGACATCGTGGTACGCGCCATCGAGCAGCTCGGCCTTGATGTCGACCATCGGGAAGCCAGCCAGAGGACCGGAGGTCATGACCGAGGCGATACCCTTCTGGACGCCCGGGATGTACTCCTTCGGCACCGCGCCGCCGATGATCTTCGACTCGAACACGAAGCCCGTCGTCGGCTCGCCCGGCTCGATGTGGATCTTGATACGGGCGAACTGGCCCGTGCCGCCGGTCTGCTTCTTGTGCGTGTAGTCGACGTCGGCACCGCGCGTGATGGTCTCGCGGTAGGCGACCTGCGGAGCGCCGATATTCGCCTCGACCTTGAACTCGCGTTTCATGCGATCAACGAGAATGTCGAGGTGAAGCTCGCCCATGCCCGCGATGATCGTCTGGCCCGACTCCTCGTCGGTCTTGACGCGGAACGACGGGTCCTCAGCGGCCAGACGATTGAGCGCGAGGCCCATCTTCTCCTGATCGCCCTTGGTCTTCGGCTCGATCGCGATCTCGATGACGGGATCCGGGAACTCCATACGCTCCAGGATGACCGGCTTGAGCGGATCGCACAGCGTGTCGCCCGTGGTGACTTCCTTGAGACCGGCCAGAGCGACGATGTCGCCGGCGTAGGCCTCTTCGATGTCCTCACGCGAGTTGGAGTGCATCTGCAGCATACGCCCGATGCGCTCCTTCTTCTCCTTCACCGTGTTCTGAACGCCGGTGCCCTTGGTGAGCTTGCCGGAGTAGATGCGGCAGAAGGTGAGCGAGCCGACGAACGGGTCGTTCATGATCTTGAAGGCGAGCATGGACAGCGGCTCCTCGTCGGAGGAAACGCGCGTCGTCTCGGTCTCGGTCTTCGGGTCGATGCCCTTGATCGCAGGGACTTCGACCGGCGACGGAAGGAAGTCCACGACGCCGTCCAGCAGCGGCTGAACGCCCTTGTTCTTGAAGGCCGAGCCGCAGAAGATCGGGGTGAAGGTGACCTCGCAGGTGCCCTTGCGGATCAGCGCGCGCAGCTGCTCGTTCGAAGGCATCTCGCCCTCGAGGTATTTGGTCATCGCGTCTTCGTCGACCTCGACCGCAGTCTCGATCATGAGCTCGCGGTACTCGGCCGCACGATCCTGCAGATCGGCGGGAATCTCAACGACGTCCCACTGGGCGCCGAGCGTCTCGTCGCGCCAGATGAGGGCCTTCATCTCGATCAGATCGACGACGCCCTTGAACTCGTTCTCAGCACCGACCGGTAGCTGGACGACGATGGGCTTTGCGCCGAGGCGCGTTTTGACCATCTCGACGCAGCGATAGAAGTCCGCGCCCGTCTTGTCCATCTTGTTGACGAACATCATGCGCGGCACGTGGTACTTGTCGGCTTGGCGCCAGACGGTCTCCGTCTGCGGCTCCACGCCGGCGTTCGCGTCGAGCAGCGCGATCGCACCGTCGAGCACGCGCAGCGAACGCTCGACCTCGATCGTGAAGTCGACGTGCCCCGGGGTGTCGATGATGTTGAAGCGGCGCTTCTTGCCGTCGCGACCCTCCCAGAAGGTCGTGGTCGCGGCGGACGTGATCGTGATGCCGCGCTCCTGCTCCTGCTCCATCCAGTCCATGGTCGCGGCGCCGTCGTGGACTTCGCCGATCTTATGGGACTTGCCGGTGTAGTAAAGGATGCGCTCGGTGGTCGTGGTCTTGCCGGCATCGATGTGGGCCATGATGCCGAAATTGCGGTAGTCTTCGATCTTATATTCGCGGGCCATGGGGCGTCGCCTTTCGAACGAGTGGGCTTACCAGCGGTAGTGCGAGAAGGCGCGGTTCGCTTCCGCCATGCGGTGCGTGTCTTCGCGCTTCTTCACGGCGGTGCCGCGGTTGTTGGCCGCATCCATCAGCTCGCCCGACAGACGATCGACCATGGTCGTCTCGTTGCGGTTGCGCGCTGCGGTGATGAGCCAGCGGATGGCAAGAGCCTGGCGACGCTCCGGACGGACGTCGACGGGAACCTGATAGGTCGCGCCGCCGACGCGACGCGAGCGAACCTCGACGTGCGGAGCGACGTTCTCGAGCGCCTGGTGGAAGACGGCGATCGCATCCTGGCGGGTTTTGTTCGCCATGATGTCGAAGGCGCCATAGACGATCGTCTCGGCAATCGACTTCTTGCCGTCGTACATGACGGCGTTCATGAACTTCGTGACGACCAGATCACCGAACTTCGGATCCGGGTTGATCTCGCGCTTCTCTGCGGAGTGACGACGGGACATAGGCTTGTCTCTCTATCTCGAACGCGGACGGCTTACTTCGGACGCTTCGCGCCGTACTTCGAACGGCGCTGACGGCGATCCTTGACGCCCTGCGTGTCGAGCACGCCGCGGATGATGTGGTACCGAACGCCCGGAAGATCCTTCACGCGGCCACCGCGGATCATGACGACCGAGTGCTCCTGAAGGTTGTGACCCTCACCCGGGATGTAGCCGA
This sequence comes from Aureimonas sp. AU4, assembly GCF_001463765.1. GTDB lineage: Bacteria > Pseudomonadota > Alphaproteobacteria > Rhizobiales > Rhizobiaceae > Aureimonas. The sequence continues at coordinate 2,872 of NZ_BBWK01000092.1, forward strand.
TGACCTCGAAGCCGTTGACGAGGCGCACCTTGGCGACCTTGCGCAGAGCCGAGTTCGGCTTCTTCGGGGTCGTCGTGTAGACGCGCGTGCAGACGCCGCGCTTCTGCGGGTTGGCCTCGAGCGCCGGAACCGTGTTGCGCTCGGTCGGGCGAACGCGGGGCTTCCGGACCAACTGGTTGATGGTCGGCATCTTCCAGACTTCCTCTTCTTCAAATCCAGGTTCGAAACGATCGGCAACAGCCGCGATTCGAGCCGTATAGCTCATACGCGAAACCGGGCGTCGACCTCACTAGTAAGAGGTCTGCCCGGAACGATGCAGAGGATGACGGGCAGAACCGCCATCGTGCGACCAGCAATGGTGCGTCTCGTTGAACGAAGCCTTGTTTGAAGCGCTGGTCCCGGACGCGGCGTCCTTGGGAAGCGTTGCCTCACATCGGCTCGGTTGCGGGCGGTTTAACGATTCCCTCGCGGTTCGTCAACCCATCCGCGCAGGCTCGCCCTTGACGGACGGCCTTACGGCGATACGCGCCTCTTTCACGAGAAAGGGCGACCGTCGGGCCGCCCCTTCCCCCTTCATTTCGACACGCCAGCCTTATTCGGCGGCGTCGTTCAGGCTCGTCAACATGCGATCAGCCTGCGCCGCATTCGACGACTTGCGACGGTCGTCGAGGATCAGATCGTCGCGCGAGGAGGCGATGCGACGCACCTGCGTCATCATTCCACCCGTACCGGCCGGGATGAGGCGGCCGACGATGACGTTCTCCTTCAGGCCCTGCAGCATATCCATCTTTCCAGCGACCGCTGCCTCGGTTAGGACGCGGGTCGTCTCCTGGAAGGATGCCGCCGAGATGAAGCTCGGCGTCTGCAGCGAGGCCTTCGTGATGCCGAGAAGCACCGGGTTTCCGGAAGCGGGCTTCTTGCCCTCCTCCTCGAGCCGCTCGTTCAGCTCGGCAAGCTCGATCCGGTCGACGTTGTCGCCCGGAATGTAGCCCGAGTCACCGCTCTCGACGATCTCGACCTTCTGCAGCATCTGCCGGACGATCACCTCAATGTGCTTGTCGTTGATGAGCACGCCCTGGAGGCGATAGACCTCCTGGATCTCGTTCACCAGGTAGGATGCCAGAGCTTCCACACCACGGATCGCGAGGATGTCGTGCGGTGCCGGGTTGCCGTCGAGGATGTGGTCGCCCTTCTCGATGACGTCACCTTCCTGGAGATGGAACGGCTTGCCCTTCGGGATGAGGTACTCGACCGGCTCGACGCCGTCCTCGTGCGGCTCGATGATGATGCGACGCTTGTTCTTGTAGTCGCGTCCGAACCGCACCGTTCCGTCGATCTCGGCAATGACCGCGTTGTCCTTGGGACGACGGGCCTCGAAGAGCTCGGCCACGCGCGGCAGACCGCCCGTGATGTCCTTGGTCTTGGCCGACTCCATGGGAATACGCGACAGCACGTCGCCTGCGCGCACCTTGGCGCCTGGCTCGACCGAGAGCAGAGCATCCACCGACAGGAAGTAACGAGCGTCCGTGCCGCGCGAGAGCTTGGCGACGGAACCGTCGGCCGCGCGGATCACGATCGCGGGCTTCAGGTCCGAGCCGCGCGGGTTGGCCCGCCAGTCGATGACCTGACGCTTCGTGATGCCCGTCGACTCGTCGGCCTGCTCGGAGACCGACAGGCCCTCGACCAGATCCTCGAACTCGATCGTGCCGTCGAGCTCGGTGAGAACCGGACGGGTGTACGGATCCCACTCCGCGATGCGCTGACCGCGACGGACCTGATCGCCGTCGTCGACGAAGATGCGCGAACCGTAGGTGATACGGTGCGACGCACGCTCCTTGCCCGACGGGTCGAGGATCAGGATCGCCATGTTGCGACCCATCGCGACGAGACGTCCATCGGAGTCGCGAACCACGTTGCGGTTGCGGATCTGTACGGTGCCCTCGTAGGAGGCCTCGAGGAACGACGAGTCCACGACCTGCGCGGTACCGCCCATATGGAAGGTACGCATGGTGAGCTGCGTGCCGGGCTCGCCGATCGACTGCGCCGCGATGACACCGACGGCCTCGCCCATGTTGACGGGCGTGCCGCGAGCCAGGTCGCGTCCGTAGCAGATCGCACAGATACCGGTGCGCACCTCGCAGGTGAGAGCCGAGCGGATCTTGATCGACTGGACGCCAGCCTTCTCGATCACCTCGACGTCACGCTCCTCGATCGTCTCGCCGCCCTTGACGAGGACGTCGCCCGAAACCGGGTGCAGCACATCCTCGAGCGCCGTGCGGCCCAGAACGCGCTGACCGAGCGTCGCGACGACCTGCCCGGCATCGACGATGGGCTGCATCGTCAGGCCGTTCGGCGTGCCGCAATCGGCCTGCGTGATGATGCAGTCCTGCGCCACGTCGACGAGGCGCCGCGTCAGGTAGCCCGAGTTGGCCGTCTTCAAGGCTGTGTCTGCCAGACCCTTGCGGGCGCCGTGGGTCGAGTTGAAGTACTCGAGCACGGTCAGGCCTTCCTTGAAGTTCGAGATGATCGGCGTCTCGATGATCTCGCCGGACGGCTTGGTCATCAGGCCGCGCATGGCGGCGAGCTGACGCATCTGCGTCGGCGAACCGCGGGCGCCCGAGTGCGACATCATGTAGATCGAGTTCATCGGCTTCTGACGGCCGGTCTCGGGATTGAACTCGACGGCCTTGATGCGGCCCATCATCTCGTCGGCGATCTTGTCCGTGCACTTGGCCCAGGCATCGACGACCTTGTTGTACTTCTCGCCCTGGGTGATCAGGCCGTCGTTGTACTGCTGCTCGTATTCCTTCGCGAGCGCCTGCGTCTCGCCGATGAGCTTCGGCTTCGTGTCGGGAATCAGCATGTCGTCCTTGCCGAACGAGATGCCGGCGAGGCACGCATGCTTGAAGCCGAGCTGCATGATGCGGTCGCAGAAGATCACCGTGTCCTTCTGACCGCAGTGACGGTAGACGGTATCGATCATCTTCGAGATGTTCTTCTTCGTCATCAGCTCGTTGCAGATGTCGAAGGGTATCTTGTGCGTCTTGGGCAGAAGCTGCCCGATCAGCATGCGACCGGGGGTCGTCTCGTAGATCTTCGAAACGGGATTGCCCTTCTCGTCGACCGTCTTGAAGCGACCCTTGATCTTGGTGTGCAGCGTCACCGCCTTCGAGGCGATGGCGTGCTCCATCTCGCCGATGTCCGAGAAGGCCATGCCCTGGCCCGGCTCGTTCTCGTTCATGATCGAGAGGTAGTAGAGACCCAGCACCATGTCCTGCGACGGCACGATGATCGGCGCGCCGTTCGCGGGATGCAGGATGTTGTTGGTCGACATCATCAGGACGCGCGCTTCGAGCTGCGCCTCGATGGAGAGCGGCACGTGCACCGCCATCTGGTCACCGTCGAAGTCCGCGTTGAAGGCCGTGCAGACCAGCGGGTGGAGCTGGATCGCCTTGCCTTCGATCAGGATCGGCTCGAACGCCTGAATACCGAGGCGGTGCAGCGTCGGCGCGCGGTTCAGGAGAACCGGGTGCTCGCGGATCACCTCGTCCAGGATGTCCCAGACCTCCGGACGCTCCTTCTCGACGAGCTTCTTCGCCTGCTTCACCGTGGAGGAGAAGCCCTTGGCGTCGAGGCGCGCGTAGATGAAGGGCTTGAAGAGCTCGAGCGCCATCTTCTTCGGCAGGCCGCACTGGTGCAGCTTCAGCTCGGGGCCCGTCACGATCACCGAACGGCCGGAATAGTCGACGCGCTTGCCGAGCAGGTTCTGGCGGAACCGGCCCTGCTTGCCCTTCAGCATGTCGGAGAGCGACTTCAGCGGGCGCTTGTTGGCTCCCGTGATGACGCGGCCGCGCCGGCCGTTGTCGAACAGCGCGTCCACCGCCTCCTGAAGCATGCGCTTCTCGTTGCGGATGATGATGCCCGGCGCGCGCAGCTCGATCAGCCGCTTCAGGCGGTTGTTGCGGTTGATGACGCGGCGGTAGAGGTCGTTGAGGTCGGACGTCGCGAAACGACCGCCGTCCAGCGGGACGAGCGGGCGCAGGTCCGGCGGGATCACGGGCACGACGCTCATGATCATCCACTCGGGACGGTTGCCCGACTCCATGAAGTTCTCAACGATCTTGAGACGCTTCATGAGCTTCTTGGTCTTGAGGTCCGAGGTGGTGGTGGCCAGCTCGTCGCGCAGATCGCCCGCGATGCGGGGCAGATCCATCGAGCCGAGCAGTTCCTGGATCGCCTCGGCGCCGATCAGCGCGGTGAACGAATCCTCGCCGTACTCGTCGACGGCGATCATGTACTCCTCCTCCGTCAGGAGCTGGTGCTCCTTCAGGGCGGTGAGGCCAGGCTCGGTGACGATGTAGTTCTCGAAGTAGAGGACGCGCTCGATGTCCTTCAGCGTCATGTCGAGCAGCGTGCCGATGCGGCTCGGAAGCGACTTCAGGAACCAGATGTGCGCGACCGGGGCGGCCAGCTCGATGTGGCCCATGCGCTCGCGGCGCACGCGCGAGAGGGTGACCTCGACGCCGCACTTCTCGCAGATGATGCCCTTGTACTTCATGCGCTTGTACTTGCCGCACAAGCACTCGTAGTCCTTGATCGGGCCAAAGATCCGCGCGCAGAACAGGCCGTCACGCTCGGGCTTGAACGTGCGGTAGTTGATCGTCTCCGGCTTCTTGATCTCGCCGAACGACCACGACAGGATTTTCTCGGGCGAAGCCAGCGAGATCCGGATCGAGTCGAACGTCTGCGCCTGCACCTGAGGATTGAAGAGATTCATGACCTCTTGGTTCATGGTGCTGTCTCCTTATGGGGCGGGAGGGCCCCCCGTGCGGCCGGGCGGAGCCGGCCTGAGATGATCCGCAACATCCGACCGGCCCACCGCGTCGATGGGCCGATCATGGCCGCACAAGGCGGCGAAGGTTGGGTGTGACGGCGCCTTATTCGGCGGCGTCGGGCAGTCCTTCCAAAGGCGAGGCGCCGGGCGGCAGTTCCGCCACGGAGTTCGACAGGTCGACGTCGAGGCCGAGCGAGCGCATCTCCTTGACGAGAACGTTGAAGCTCTCCGGAATGCCCGACTCGAAGGCGTCGTCGCCGCGCACGATCGACTCGTAGACCTTCGTGCGGCCTGCGACGTCGTCCGACTTCACCGTCAGCATCTCCTGCAGCGTGTAGGCCGCACCGTAAGCCTCCAGCGCCCAGACCTCCATCTCGCCGAAGCGCTGTCCGCCGAACTGCGCCTTGCCGCCGAGCGGCTGCTGGGTGACCAGCGAGTAGGGGCCGATTGAGCGGGCGTGGATCTTGTCGTCCACGAGGTGGTGCAGCTTGAGCATGTAGATGTAGCCGACCGTGACCTGACGATCGAAGGGCTCGCCCGTACGACCATCGTGCAGGGTGACCTGCCCGGAGCCGTTGAGACCCGCCTTCTCGAGCATCTTCACGATGTCCTGCTCGACCGCGCCGTCGAAGACGGGCGTGGCGATCGAAACGCCGCGCTTCATCTGCTTGGCAAGGGTCACGACGGAGTCGTCGTCGTAGTCCCTCACCTTCTCGTTGCGGTCGCTGTCGCCCAGCATCTCCGCGATCTCCTCGCGCAGCGGCTGAGCGTCCTGGCTCTGCTGGTAAGCCTCGAGCATTTCCCCGATGCGCTTGCCCATGCCGGCGCAAGCCCAGCCGAGGTGCGTCTCGAGAATTTGGCCGACGTTCATGCGCGACGGCACGCCGAGCGGGTTCAGCACGATATCGACATGGGTACCGTCGGCGGTGAAGGGCATGTCCTCCACCGGCACGATGCGCGAGACCACGCCCTTGTTGCCGTGACGTCCGGCCATCTTGTCGCCCGGCTGGATCTTGCGCTTGACGGCGACAAAGACCTTTACCTGCTTCATGACGCCCGGAGGCAGCTCGTCGCCGCGCTGGACCTTCTCGACCTTGTCCATGAAGCGCTGCTCGAGCGTCTTCTTGGCCTCGTCGTAGACGTTGCGAAGGTCCTCGAGCTCGGCCTGCAGCTTCTCGTCCTCGACGGCGAACATCCACCACTGGGAGCGGGGATACTCATTCATCATGTCGGCCGAGATCTCGGCGCCCTTACGATAGCCCTTGGGGCCGGCGACAGCCGACTTGCCGGACAGCATCTCGACCAGACGGCCGTAGACGTTGCGGTCCAGGATCGCCTGCTCGTCGTCGCGGTCCTTGGCGAGACGCTCGATCTCCTCGCGCTCGATCGCCATCGCACGCTCGTCCTTCTCGACGCCGTGACGATTGAAGACGCGCACCTCGACGACCGTACCGTAGGTGCCCGGAGGCATGCGGTTCGACGTGTCGCGCACGTCCGAGGCCTTCTCGCCGAAGATGGCGCGCAGGAGCTTTTCCTCCGGCGTCATCGGCGACTCGCCCTTCGGCGTGATCTTGCCGACCAGGATGTCGCCCGGCTGAACCTCGGCGCCGATATAGACGATGCCCGCCTCGTCGAGGTTGCGCAGCGCTTCTTCCGACACGTTCGGGATGTCGCGCGTGATCTCCTCGGGGCCGAGCTTGGTGTCGCGCGCCATGACCTCGAACTCCTCGATGTGGATCGAGGTGAAGACGTCGTCGGCGACGATGCGCTCGGAGAGGAGGATCGAGTCCTCGTAGTTGTAGCCGTTCCACGGCATGAACGCGACGAGCACGTTCCGGCCGAGCGCCAGATCGCCGAGGTCGGTCGAGGGACCGTCGGCAATGATGTCGCCCTTGCGCACCCGGTCACCGACAGCCACCAGCGGACGCTGGTTGATGCAGGTGTTCTGGTTGGAGCGCTGGAACTTCATCAGGCGGTAGATGTCGACGCCCGAGCGACCGGCTTCTAGGTCCTCGGTCGCGCGAATGACGATACGCGTCGCGTCCACCTGATCGACGATGCCCGTGCGGCGGGCGCCGATCGCGGCGCCCGAGTCGCGCGCCACCACCGGCTCCATGCCGGTGCCGACGAACGGGGCCTCGGCCCGCACCAGCGGCACGGCCTGACGCTGCATGTTCGAGCCCATGAGGGCGCGGTTCGCGTCGTCATTCTCGAGGAACGGAATGAGCGCGGCCGCGACCGACACGAGCTGCTTGGGGCTCACGTCCATGAGGTCGACGTTCTCGCGCGGCGTCATGAAGACGTCGCCCGCATGACGGCAGATGACGAGTTCGTCCTCGAAGCGGCCGTCCGTCGTCAGCGTGGCGTTCGCCTGCGCGACATGGTGCTTCGATTCCTCCATGGCCGACAGGTAGACGACGTCGTTCGTGACCCGGCCGTCGACGATGCGACGGTACGGGCTCTCGATGAAGCCGTACTTGTTGACGCGCGCGAAGGTCGCCAGCGAGTTGATCAGACCGATGTTCGGGCCTTCCGGCGTTTCGATCGGGCAGATGCGGCCGTAGTGCGTCGGGTGCACATCGCGCACCTCGAAGCCTGCGCGCTCGCGCGTCAGACCACCCGGACCTAGTGCCGAGAGACGACGCTTGTGCGTGATCTCGGACAGCGGGTTGGTCTGGTCCATGAACTGCGAGAGCTGCGAGGAGCCGAAGAACTCGCGCACGGCGGCGGCCGCCGGCTTCGCGTTGATCAGGTCCTGCGGCATGACCGTGTCGATCTCGACCGAGGACATGCGCTCCTTGATCGCGCGCTCCATGCGAAGCAGGCCGACGCGGTACTGGTTCTCCATGAGCTCGCCGACCGAGCGCACCCGGCGGTTGCCGAGATTGTCGATATCGTCGATCTCGCCCTTGCCGTCGCGCAGGTCCACGAGCGTCTTGACCACCGCCAGGATGTCCTCGCGGCGCAGAACGCGCACGGTGTCCTCGGCGTCGACGTCGAGACGCATATTCATCTTCACACGGCCGACGGCCGAGAGATCGTAGCGCTCCGGATCGAAGAACAGGGAGCGGAACATCGCCTCCGCCGTCTCCATCGTCGGCGGCTCGCCGGGACGCATGACGCGGTAGATGTCGAACAGCGCGTCCTGACGATTCTCGTTCTTGTCGGCAGCGAGCGAGTTGCGGATGTACGCACCGACCGTGACATGATCGATGTCGAGGACGTTGATCTCCTCGTGACCCGCGTCGAGCAGGACCTTCAGCGTCTTCTCGTCGATCTCGTCGCCGGCCTCGAGATACACCTCGCCCGTCTGGTAGTTGACGATGTCCTCGGCGAGGTAGTTGCCGTAGAGATCCTCCTCCGTCGCACGCAGCGCGACGACGCCCTTCTCCTTCAGCTGACGAGCCTGACGGGCCGTCACCTTCTTACCGGCCTCGACCAGGACCTCGCCGCTATCGGCGTCGATGAGGTCCGTGATCGCCTTCTGGCCGCGCACGCGCTCGACCGAGAAGGGAACGCGCCAGCCGTTCTTGCTCTTCGTGAACTGGATGACGTTGTAGAACGTCGAAAGGATCTCCTCGCCATCCATGCCGAGCGCCATGAGGAGGCTCGAGACGGGAATCTTGCGGCGACGGTCGATGCGCGCGAAGACGATGTCCTTGGCGTCGAACTCGATGTCGAGCCAGGATCCGCGATACGGGATGACCCGCGCGGCGAAGAGGAGCTTGCCCGACGAGTGCGACTTGCCCTTGTCGTGGTCGAAGAACACGCCCGGACTACGGTGCATCTGGGAAACGATGACGCGCTCGGTGCCGTTCACGATGAACGTGCCGTTGGACGTCATGAGCGGCATGTCGCCCATGTAGACGTCCTGCTCCTTGATGTCCTTGATGGACTTCGAGCCGGTGTCCTCGTCGATATCGAACACGATGAGCCGCAGCGTCACCTTGAGCGGCGCAGCGAAGGTCATGTCGCGCTGCCGGCACTCGTCGACGTCGAACTTCGGCTGCTCGAACTCGTACTTCACGAACTCCAGCATGGAATGGCCGGAGAAGTCGCTGATCGGGAAGACGGACCGGAAGACCGCCTGCAGGCCCTCGTCCGGGCGACCGCCCTCGGGCTCGTCCACCATTAGGAATTGATCGTAGGAGGCCTTCTGGACCTCGATCAGGTTGGGCATCTCGGCGACTTCGGGGATGGACCCGAAGAACTTGCGCACGCGCCTGCGACCGCTAAAAGTCGTCACCTTGGACATCGTCGCTCCTTAGCTTTCGTCAGCGCCCCCGACCGAAAGGGCGTCTAGATTCCCGGGCTTCCCTGCCGGGAAGCGCCTCACCCGGGGCAGCCCCCGGGCGAAGAGACGTCGCTGGACTGCCGGCCAGTCCGCGTCTTCCCATCGCTCCTTGAAGCGATGGGAAAAGGGGGACCTTCTGGCCGCCCCGGGCAGGGATCCTGCCGGGAGCACGGAAGGCGGAGCGGCAAAACTGCCGCCCCGCCCGCCATCATGCGATGCCGAAGAGCCGCACGGCTCCCCGGGACTTACTTGACGTCGACCTTGGCGCCAGCCTTCTCGAGCTGGTCCTTGATCTTGGCGGCCTCGTCCTTCGAGACGCCTTCCTTGACGGGCTTGGGAGCGCCGTCGACCAGGTCCTTGGCTTCCTTCAGGCCGAGGCCCGTCAGAGCGCGCACTTCCTTGATGACGTTGATCTTGTTCGCGCCGGCTTCGGCGAGGATCACGTCGAACTCGGTCTTCTCCTCGACCTCGGCAGCCGGGGCACCGGCGCCGCCGGCGGCCGCGACGGCGACCGGAGCAGCGGCGGAGACGCCCCACTTCTCTTCGAGCATCTTCGAGAGCTCGGCCGCCTCGAGGACGGTCAGGCTCGAGAGGTCGTCAACGATCTTGGCGAGATCAGCCATGGTAGTCTTCCTTCTGGGTTCGAATATTCTGAATCAGCCGAGGCAAACGCCTCACGCCGCTTCGTCCTTCTTGGCATACGCTGCGAAAACGCGCGCGAGCTGAGCCGCGGGCGCCGCCACGACGCCTGCGATGCGGGTAGCCGGCGTCTGGATCATGCCCAGCAGCTTTCCGCGCAGTTCGTCGAGCGACGGAAGGGCGGCCAAAGCCTTGACCCCTTCCGCATCGAGAGCGGTGGTGCCCATCGCACCGCCGAGGATCACGAGCTTGTCGTTGCCCTTGGCGAAGTCGTTGGCCACCTTCGGCGCCGCGATCGGATCGCTGGAATAGGCGATCAGGGTCTGACCTTCGAACAGGTCAGCGATCTTTTCGGCGTCGGTGCCTTGAAGAGCGATCTTGGCGAGGCGGTTCTTCGCGACTTTGACCGTTCCACCTTGTGCGCGCATCTTGGAACGAAGATCGTTCATCTGCGCGACGGTGAGACCGGCGTAGCGAGCCACCACGATCGCGCCCGTGACCTTGAAGGTCTCGTTCAGCTCCGTGACGAACTCGCGCTTTTGCGCTCTGTCCACTGTCACTCTCCGATTGGAACGAGCCCTTGGCAGGCTCATCCCGGTTGCCGTTTGCCGCCGGGCCGAAGCTCGACGACGCTCGAGGATCCTGTCCCCTTGGCTTCCTCGGATTCCTGACGGAACCGGCAGATGGCTCAAGGCATTCAGAGGTTCGAACCGAAGGCATCGGCGCCAGGCCGACACATCGGATCTTTCCACGTCTCATGCAGGCTGGTGGATTAAGAGCAACCGGCGAGCCGGTCGATCACCCGCAATCTCGGACAGGAAAAGCAGGGTCCGGAAGACCCTGCCCATCGCCGCCGCGCCGAAGCACGGCGGGATATCGTCAGAAGGAGCGCCGGATATGGTCGTCCGGACGCCCTTCCGCAATCGTCACGCGCTCGGACGAACCGTCGCGGGGTCGATCTTGATGCCGGGTCCCATGGTCGAGGACACCGCGATGCGCTGGACGTAATTGCCCTTGGCGCCCGTGGGCTTGGCCCGCTGCACGGCATCCGCGAACGCGCGGATGTTCTCGAGCAGCGCGTCGGCACCGAACGAGGCCTTGCCGATGCCCGCATGCACGATGCCGGCCTTCTCGACGCGGAACTCGACCGCACCGCCCTTCGACGCCTTGACGGCGGCCGTGACGTCCGGCGTCACGGTGCCGACACGCGGGTTCGGCATCAGACCGCGCGGGCCGAGCACCTTGCCGAGGCGTCCGACGAGACCCATCATGTCGGGCGTCGCGATCGCACGATCGAAGTCGATCTGGCCGCCCTGCACGGCCTCGACGAGCTCTTCGGCACCGACGATGTCGGCGCCGGCGGCGCGCGCCTCGTCAGCCTTGGCGCCGCGCGCGAAGACCGCCACGCGAACCGTGCGGCCCGTCCCGTTCGGAAGATTCACGACGCCGCGAACCATCTGGTCGGCGTGACGCGGATCGACGCCGAGGTTCATCGCGACCTCGATGGTCTCGTCGAACTTGGCGGTCGCACGCTCCTTGAGGATCGCGATCGCCTCGTCGAGGACGTAGAGCTTCTCGCGGTCGATGCCCTCGCGGGCCTTGGTGATACGCTTGCCAGCCTTCGCCATGTTCTTAAGCCACCACTTCCAGGCCCATGGAACGGGCCGAGCCCATCACCATCGCCATCGCCGCATCGACGTCGTTCGCATTGAGATCCTTCATCTTCTTCTCGGCGATCTCGCGCACCTGTGCCTCGGTCACCGAGCCGGCCACGACCTTGCCGGGCTCCTTGGAGCCGCTGGTCAGGTTCGCCGCCTTCTTCAGGAAGTAGCTCACCGGAGCCGTCTTCATCTGGAAGGTGAAGGACTTGTCGACGTAGTAGGTGATCACGACCGGGACGGGCGACCCCTTCTCCATCTCCTGGGTCTGCGCGTTGAACGCCTTGCAGAACTCCATGATGTTGATGCCGCGCTGACCGAGCGCGGGACCGATCGGCGGCGACGGGGTCGCCGAACCGGCCTTCACCTGCAGCTTGAGCTGGCCTGCAACTTTCTTAGCCATATGCTTCTGCCTTTCCTAAGCGCCGGCGAACCGGCTTTGGAAGCCGCCCGGGGGCAGCTCCAGCGCAGCGGCGTGGTTCGGATCTCGGATGCGCCGGCTCAACGCCCCTCACCTTCCACGCCCGTTCGCGGGACGGCGATGCCGCCCCGACGGGTCAGACCTTCTCGACCTGACCGAACTCGAGATCCACCGGCGTCGCACGGCCGAAGATCGAAACCTCGACCTTGAGGCGGGCGCGCTCGCCATCGACTTCCTGCACGATGCCGTTGAACGAGGCGAAGGGCCCGTCCGAAACGCGCACCTGCTCGCCGACATCGAAGGAAACAGTCGGCTTCGGGCGCTCCACGCCATCCTGAACCTGCGTCAGGATCTGCGTCGCCTCCGCCTCCGAGATCGGCACGGGACGGTTGTCGGGCCCGAGGAAGCCGGTCACCTTCGGCGTGTTCTTGATCATGGAGAAGACCTGGTCGGTCAGCTCCGCCTTGACCAGCACGTAGCCGGGGAAGAACTTCCGCTCCGAGTCGACCTTGCGACCGCGGCGCACCTCGACAACCTTCTCGGTCGGGACGAGGATCTTCTCGAACTTGTCGGACAGTCCCTTCTGGCGGGCCTGCTCCTCGATCGATTCCGCCACCTTCTTCTCGAAGTTCGAGTAGGCGTGAACGATGTACCAGCGAGCGGTCATGTCAGTCCTGCTTCTCGTGCGGCGATCAGACGCCGGCGTTCATCACGTAGCCGACGAGGAAACCCAGCGCCTGGTCGGCCACGAAGAGGAACGTCGCCGCGAAGGCGACCATCACGAACACCATGGCCGTCGAAATCAACGTTTCGCGCCGCGTGGGCCAACTGACCTTCGAGACCTCGGTCCTCACCTGCTGGAGGAACGTAAAGGGATTCGTCTTGGAGGCCATGCACCGCTCACGACATAAGGCGCGAAAAGCTGACCGATCAGCCCCACGCGCCGCGCGTCTGTTAAAAACTACATAAACGGGCCTTGACTGATTCACAAGGCCCCTTGTCACTTTGATGAAGGCCGGTGGCAGGGGCAGAGGGGCTCGAACCCCCGACCTGCGGTTTTGGAGACCGCCGCTCTACCAGCTGAGCTATACCCCTTCAGGCCGAGACCGCGATAACCCGGCGCAGGCTCGCTTGGCAAGCCCCTATCCGCTCGACGTCCCATCCCGCGCCGCGAGCTTGGCCTTGCGCGTCTTCAGCTTGAGGCGGTCCAGCGCCTCGCGCAGGCGCCGCTGCGGACGCGTCAGCCGGTGTAGATCCTCGATGGCGACGTTGGCGTTCTCGAGGCGCTCCGCCACGACCTCGGCCGCCGCGAGCGCGACGGCCTGCTCGCCGCCCACGTCCGGAAAGCGGCGCGCGATCGCAGTCATGGTCGCGTCGGGAACAGGACCCAACGCCTCGACCCGACCAGCCCGCAGGAGAAGCCGCAGGACGATCTGCTCGAAGGTCCAGTCGTGGTCGGCGAAGAGCTTCCAACGCAGAGACCGCCTGGCCGTGAAGCCGGCCAGCTGGATGCGGGCATCGAGTCGGAGGTCGGCCAGAAAGACCGTCAGCGCGAAGCCGCTCGTCGCCAGGTGCGTCGTCGGATAGAAATCCGCCAACGCAGGTTGGAGATCGAGACTGGAAACCGGCTCCGCGATCTCGAACTCCTCTGGTGCGCTGAAGCGCTCCCGGCCGCCCACGCGGATGCTGCAGACGCCGAGGAACCGGTCGGAGCGCAGGAGGCGCGTCACGTCGCCCACCTCGCGTCGGTAGACGATGTTGGCGCCTGCCGGGCTCGATCGGGCGACCAGAAGGGCATGTCCGCCGAAGGGTTGGATCAGGACCTTATAAACCTTGTTGAAGAAGACGAAGAGCGTTTCGTCGTCCGGCTCCAGCATCGACGGCGTGACCGCGTCACTGTTGGCGACAAGGACGATGCGCCGATATCGTCCGAAGAAGGCGCGCCAGGCGTCCCGCTGGTCGTCCCCTGTGAGGCCGAAGCGCGGAAGGGCGCTCGTCACGCGCCGCGCTGCGTGACGTGGAGCATGCGCTCGCGGGTCGCGAACCATTCGTCGGCGTAGTCGTCGTCCTTGTATTCCGTGAAATACGGACCGCCGTCCGTGAAGTGGACGTTCTTGGCGGCCGGGTCGTGGTCGTACTCGTTGACGAGCCAGTTCCATGCCGCGGGCAGCGCGCCGATCTGATCGTCGCTTTCCAGCCACTTGAACTGATGCAGCTGGAGACCTGTCGCCGTGTTCACGAACTCGGGCGTCAGCGCGCGGCAACGGGCGTTGTTGAAGAGCATGACGCTCGACCAGTTCTTCTTCTCGTACTTGGTCTGCACCTGACCGAGGAACTTCGTCTCGACCTTCGGCTGGTAGTCGTGCTTGACGACCATCACCGCCTTGGACTCGTCGCGCAACGCCCAGAGCTCCGCGATGTCGGCGCGCATGAGCATGTCGCAGTCCATGAACAGGCTCCACCCCTCGAAGCCGCTCAGGTAGGGCACGAGGAAGCGCGAGAACGAAAACTCCGTCGATTGCAACGCGTTGCGCTCGCGAGTGAAGGTCGCCTCGAGATGCGACAGGACGATCGGCGACATCTCCACGGGCATCGTCGCATGCTCGATGATGCTCTGCGCGAGCACGTGGTAGGCGACGACCTCCTTCGTGTCGAAGCCGATGAAGACGCGGGCGATGTCGGCGGCCATGGGTTGGTCCTTCACGGTGCGGTATCGCGGCGGGTTCTAGAGAGGGGCGGCCGAGGCCACAAGCAAGAACGCCTCCAATCTGGCGCGGCCCACGCCGGTGCAAACGAAAACGGGCCCCGAAGGGCCCGCTCGCATGTCGTCGTGTCGGTTCGTCCT
>NZ_BBWK01000093.1 GCF_001463765.1 Aureimonas sp. AU4
CGTGACGGTGCCGTTGAACGTGACGGTGTTGGTGACAGCCTGCGCGCTGGCCGGGATGGATCCGCCGGCCAAGGCGCTGATCAGCCAGAACGCCTTTCTCATGCGTGACATAGATTTGCTCGCGAAATGTGGTGACGCCAGATCATCACTCGCGTGGCGTGTTCGAAACTTACGGTAGATGACTAACAACCTTTAGGGGAAATACGTACGTAGTGAGTGCGGAGCGGACTGGACCGGTTCATCGTACGAATGGCCGTCGCTAAACGATGAGCAACTCTACGTGGGTAGAGACGAGCGACTCGATTGCGCTTCCGGAATGTCTGCTTCTCGGCGTTGTTGACCCAAACCCGACAGGCCGGTTTCCACCCGGGATCGCCGATCACCGGTAGGTAAGTGGGCGCCCTGAGGCGATCCAATGGCACGTGAGACATATGGTCGGACTGCGCACTTGTGCCGACCGTCAGCGAACTGCGCGAACCTCAGTCCCGTGGAATCGTATCGCGAAACGGCACGGTCAGCACCTGCCGACCGGTCTCGTCATGAACGACGAACACCTCGCGCCCCAGTCCCTCGCCAGCTCGCAGGCGGGCCGCCATGATCTCGCGCGCGGTGGCGACCGCCTCCTTGTAAGCGTGTGCAAGGCCTGGAAGCTCAACCCCTTCCAGATCCTCGTGCCTGTGAGCCCCATCGTGAATGTCGAAGTGGAAGCGCATAGCATTCTCGGCCGTTCGAACGTCGCCCGGCTGTCATACCGTCTTGGCCCTGACTTCGTTCCGGCTTGGATCCGTCAGTAGCTACGTTCAACATCTGCCGTGCAGGTTTGGATGGTTGAGATCGACAGCAGGTCGGCTCGATCCCAAGAACCATCTTCTGGTTCCCCCTTGCGGCCACCAATCCAGGTGTTCTGCGCCTTCGTGACCATCCGTTCTGGGTTTGAGCCAAAACCTGGTGCACGAAAGAACGGTGTCGGGTATGCCTGCGGTTCGTATCTCGGGAGCAAACGGAAACACGTGCCGGACAGGTTCGAACAGGATCGCATCCAAGGCGAGATCGGTCGCTCGTCGGCTTCCAAAGACCCGTTCGCGGCGGCGGTTCGTGCCACCCGCATGCCGATGGTCATAACCGACCCTCTGAAGCACGACAATCCGATCGTCTTCGTGAACGCATCGTTCGAGCGGCTGACAGGCTACACCCGTGACGAATGCGTCGGCCGGAACTGCCGCTTCCTGCAGGGACCGGGCACGAACCCCGACGACGTCGCCAAACTCCGCGAAGCGATCGCGAACCGAACGACCGTCGAGACCGAGATCCTGAACTACCGGAAGGACGGGTCCACGTTCTGGAACCACGTCCTGATCTCGCCCGTGTTCGACGACGACGGCATGGCGGCGTTCTTCTTCGCCTCGCAGTTCGACGTGACGCCCGAGCGCAACCGACTGGCGGAGGTTCAACAGGACCGGGCCAACTTGGAATACGAGATCGAGCGTCGCATCAACGATCTGGCGCGCACGGAGGATCGGCTGAGGTTCACGCTGGGAGCGGGCCGCCTCGGAGCGTGGACGCTTGATCTGAAGGACCGTCGCCTTGTCTCGTCAGCGCGATGCAAGGAGAACTTTGGTCGCGGACCGACCGACACGTTCACCTACGACGACCTCGTCTCGTCGATCCACCCGGGCGACCTTCTGCGCTGGCAGGAAGCGCTCAACGCTGCGATCACCGACGACGGAGGGGAGTTCGGCATCGAGTACCGGGCTGTGGCACCGGACGGTCAGGTTCGGTGGGTGGAGGTGCGCGGTCAGGTGAACCGCGATGTCGATGGCGTACCGATCGGTATGGCTGGCGTGTCGATCGACATCACGGCCCGAAAGCGATCCGACGAGCACCGTGAGCTGCTGGCGGGCGAACTCGATCACCGCGTGAAGAACACGTTGGCGAACGTCCAATCCATCATTAGCCAGACCTTGCAGTCCGCGCCATCCCTCGAGGAAGCGGCGAAGATCCTGAGCAGTCGCATTCAGGCGCTCGCATCTGCTCACGAGGTGCTTCTGAGCGATGCCGTGACGTCGGCGGATCTTCATCAGCTCATCGCAAACGCCCTGAGGCCGTTTCTGACGGCAGGGGATGGGCGGATCAGCGTAACCGGCCCGTCGATCCGTCTCCGGTCTCGCGTCGCGACCACGGTGACGCTCGCGATCCACGAGCTTGCAACCAATGCTGCCAAGTACGGTGCGCTCTCGACCAAGGACGGGTCCGTCTCGATCATGTGGAAGATCGACGGGCCAGCGAACGACAGGTTCGAGCTGTGCTGGGAAGAGAGCGATGGTCCCGCGGTCGTTGCCCCTGCGCGGCGGGGCTTTGGATCGAGGGTCTTGGAGCGTGCCCTGCCGTTGGAGTTGAACGGCACGGCGACGACGGACTACAGGCCGACGGGGTTGCGATATTGCCTCCAAGCCGGCCTTTCCGGAATTGTCGAGGGAGCAGCCGTATAAGGCTGCCCCATATACAGCGCGCCTTTTGCAATCGCCGCGCTGACGCATACGTGATCACTCTAGCCGCGATGTCGGCTTGTGGAGGTAAGCCCACTCAAAGTGGACCGTCGCCTTTCCACCCCGTCGAGCCGATAGGCGCTTGGGAAGCGGACGACCGGAAGCGGTCAATCCGCTATCGACCCACCATGGTCACTGCTGAGTTTGATAACGAATCCCGAAAGCGGACGTTTAGATCACCAATGGCTGACGCCGCCTCGCCCTAAGCCGAGGTGACGACTAGAGAAACACGGTCGACCGGACTTCAGACCGCCTTCAGAGTGACAGAGGTATTCCAAGGGTCGCGCAGCGTCAGGCTGGTTGTTGAGACTACGTTATCGATGTCGCCGATACGTCCACGCACCGCATCGAGAGCGTCTTGACCGACTGCGATCTCCACGTCGGCAAGCCCCGTCGTCGGTTCGGTTCGCACGGGAGCACCCGCGCTGTTCCAGACGTTGGCCGCCAGCCGGTGGTGGTAGCCGCCAGACCCGAAAAAGGTCCCTCCCGGATAGCGGCAGGTCACGTCGAACCCGAGCAGATCGCGGTAGAAGCTCTCGGCCGGGGCCACGGTGCCCACCTGAAGGTGAACGTGGCCGATCTCGCCACCGTCCGGGAAGCCGGACCAGTCACGTCCCTGGGCGGACCGCACGAGGCTGTCGACGTCGAGGGCTTGCGTCGTCATATGGATCAAGTTGCCGTCCCGCTTCCAGACGCTTCGGGGACGGTCGGCGTAGATTTCGACTCCGTTCCCCTCGGGATCGTCGAGGTAGACCGCCTCGCTCACCGAATGGTCCGACGCACCCGAGAGCCGAATGCACCTCCCGGCGGTGAACGAGAGCCATGCGCCGAGATCGGCACGCTCGGGCAGAAGGAAGGCCGTATGGAACAGTCCGGCTTCCCGCGGGGACCGCCGCCGGGCGGACTGGTCGAGGCGAAGATCGATGAGGTTCGCCGCTTGAGTTCCGAGCCGGACATGGCTCGATCCGCGCTCCCTCTCCTGAAGGCCGATCACGTCCCGGTAGAAGCGAGAGACGGCCTCCAGATCGTGGACGACGAGCGTCACACCGCCGATCCGGTGCGGCGCTGCGGCAGGCAATGGGTTCCGGCCGAGCGCTTCGTGGGAGCCGATATCAGCCTGCGTCATGAGACAACTCCGTCGGTGTTGCGAGGGGCCGGGGCGCGGGCTCAGACCTTCGACGTACGAAGGGCGGCAACGGGCGTCGGACGCAGCGCATAGGCCCCGTCGCCAAGAAGCGCGACCGCGAGGAGCCCGACGATCCAGAGCGCCAGAAACTCCCAACCGCCGTTGGGGTTGGTGAAGAAGAAGCCGGCGGACCCGTGCACCGTGACGATGGCGCCTGCGATGATGGGAACGAGCGCGAGCGCAACGATGCGGCTATAGACGCCGGCGATCAATGAGATGCCGCCAAGGACCTCGGCGAGGATAACGAGGTAGGCGAGCGGACCGGGAAGACCGAGACTGGCGAAGAACTGGGCCGTCCCGGCGGGCGTGAACACGAACACCTTCAGGCCGGCATGTGCCAGGAACAGGATGCCGAGCGCGACGCGCAGGACGGTGGCGGCGTAAGGGGCAGTGCGGGTGTCGATCATGGCGGGGTCTCCGGCTGGTTCGGTGGGACCCATATGCGCCCGGCTGACCGGGTTGATAATCCAGCCTTTCTGACAGACAGAACACACCGTCAGTGTGAGGTGGGCTATGGACAGGTTCACGAGCTTGCAGGTCTTCTCGCGGGTCGCCGGCCTCGGCAGCCTCGCCGCTGCCGCCCGTGCGTTGGGAATGTCGCAGACCATGGCGACCAAGCACGTCTCGGCACTTGAGGATCGGATTGGGGTCAAGCTCCTCCATCGCACGACGCGCAAGCTCACGCTTACCGAAGCGGGACGTCGTTACCTCGACAGCGTCGAGCGTATCCTGGGCGACCTGGAGGAGGCTGAGGCGGTCGCCGCCGCGGAGAGGGTCGAGGTGTCGGGCACGCTGCGGATCAACGCGCCCGTTTCGTTCGGTGCCCGGGAACTCGCACCGTTGCTCGGTGCGTTCTGCTCGGACCATCCGAACCTCGTCATCGATCTCGGCCTGAACGACCGTGTGGTGGACCTGGTCGAGGAAGGGTGGGACATGGCGATCCGGATCGGTCGCATCCAGGATCGATCGCTCATCGCCCGCAAGCTGGCGCCGTGCCGCCTTCTGGTAGCCGCGTCACCGGACTACCTTCGGCTCCACGGAACGCCGAGGACGTTGGAGGATCTCGGTTCGCACGTCTGCTTGGGCTACACGCTGTCCAGCGCCCTGTGGCCGGATCGATGGGGGTTCGGACGCGACGGGGACGTCGTGGTTCCGGTCCGGGGAAACCTGCGCGCCAACAACGGCGATGCCCTCCTTGCGGCCGCGGTCGCCGGTCAGGGCATCGTCTACGAACCGACGTTCCTGCTGGCCGACGCGATCCGCGACGGAAGGCTGACCGCGTTGACACTCGATCACCCGCCGGTCGAGTTCCCGGGCGTGTTCGCGGTGTACGTCGCCAACCGGCGCCCGCCCGCCAAGGTTCGCGCCTTCATCGACTTCCTGGTTCGACGGATCGGAACGACGCCGCCGTGGGACCGGGACCTCGGAATGTGACGGGAGGCACGGGACGTCATCGCGCGCCTCCCTTACCATCGGCTGGCAGTCTTATGCGCGGGGCGCGCCCTGCTTGCGCACGAACGCCGCAAAGCCGTTCATCCAGCCCTGGAAGAAGTCCCGGCTCCTGTCGCCGACGGTCCCGTCCGCGTTCACGAGACCGTCCGTCCACTGGATGTAGGCCTCGGGTTGTCCGAACGTCGGCATGTCGAAGAACGCCAGGATGGTGCGCAGATGCTGCTGGGCCGCCACCGTTCCCGTGCCTCCCGGCGAGACGCCGACGATGCCTGCGGAACGGCCCGCCCAGGACGTCGCACCGTAGGGGCGCGAGCCGTGGTCGAGGGCGTTCTTCAGGGCGCCGGGGACCGAACGGTTGTACTCCGGCGTGACGAACAGCACACCGTCCGCGGACTCGACGGCCGCCTTCATCCGGCGCACGGCAGGCGCCTGGTCGCCGTCGTCATCCTGATTGTACAGGGGCAGGTCGCCGATCGGCACGTCGAAGAACTCGAAGTCCTCGGGCGCGAGCCGGATCAGGGCGTTGGCGAGCTAGCGGTTGGTCGAGCCCTCGCGCAGGCTGCCGATCATCGTTGCGATGCGATAGGTCATGGGACTGTCCTTTGGATGGTCGGCGCGTCAGGACTCGATGCGTCCGCGCTCGCTTTCGTAGGTCATGGGGTCGAGGTCGAACGAACTCTGGTTCCGGTCGAGCGATGAGATGCTTGCCATGTCGGCATCCGACAGCTCGAAGTCCCAGGCGGCGTAGTTGTCGGCCAGATGCCTGGTTTCGGCCGCCTTCGGGATCACGACGAGCCCGTTCTGAAGGTGCCAGCGAAGCACCACCTGAGCCGGCGAGCGACCGAGGCGTGCCGCGATCTCGGCGACGGCCTCGTTCTTCAGGATGAGCCCGTGCTCCAGCGGGCTCCAGGCCTGCGTGAGGATGCCGTTGGCGGCGTTGTAGGCGCGTGTCCCGCGCTGCTGGAAGCGCGGGTGCAGTTCCACCTGGTTGATCACCGGCGACACACCCGTCTCGCCGACGATCCTGTCGATGAGGTCCGGAGTGAAGTTGGCGACGCCGATCGAGCGCACGCGGCCCTCTTCCTGCAAGCGAACCAGGGCGCGCCAGCTCTCGGCGTACAGATCCTTGGCGGGCTGCGGCCAGTGGATGAGGTAGAGGTCGATCGACCCGATCAGCTTCTCGCTGGCGTCGAAGGCGCGCAGCGCGTTGTCGTATCCATGCATGCCGTCTTGCAGCTTCGTGGTCACGAAGACCTCGTCCCGGCCGACGTCGAGCGAGCGAAGGCCCTCGCCGACCTCGGCCTCGTTGCCGTAGACGGTCGCGGTATCGAAGTGGCGATACCCGAGCCGGACCGCTTCACGCATCAGGGCGGGCAGCGTTCCTTCGGGCACGTACATGACGCCGAGCCCCATCTGCGGGATGGCCACGCCATCGCGCATCGGCAGGCTCCGAGCGGTGTCGTTCATGAATGTCTCCTGGTGCGTTGCCCGGTGAGCGGCACGACGGCATGGAGCCGGACCGACGGGTCACCGGGCACGAGTATCTCTGATGGATTGGGTTGGGGTGGCGGGCAGCGCCCAGCCTCAGGCGGCAGTCCGTTCGGCTCGCAGGTGCGCGGCGATCCAGGCGTCGATGTCGGTGACCGGGATGGACTGACGCTCGTTGAACGTCCCCGCCTTCGGCCACGAGTAGCCGCGGCCCATGGCGAAGGCCGCCCGGTACTTGCGCATCATGTTCGCCGGGTCCTTCGCCAGCTCCTCCTTCAGGAACGGCACGCCCCACTCGGAGCGCTCGAAGGGACGGCCGAGCCCCGCCTCCAGCTTGTCGGCGATCTCGCCGTAGGTCACCGTGTCGCCCGCCAGGAACACGATCTCGTTGCGGATCGTCGGCTCGAAGAACACGATCTCCGCGGTCAGCTTCCCGATGTCGTCCGGGGTCGTCAGCGTCACGGCGGTGTCGAGGCTGCCCAGCGCGGTGACGACGGACTTCTCCAGATCGACGACGCCGAACTCCGGCTCGAACAGGTAGCTCATGAACATGCCCGTCGAGATGACGACCCACTCGGTCTTGGTCTGTGAGCGAAGAAGCTCGCGCACGTCCAACTGCGCGTCGAAGATGTCCTGCGGGCTGCCGCGGCCGATCGCCTCGAAGTCGACGCCGAACTGCCAGGGGAAGTAGCGGGGAATGCCCGACTGCAACGCGGCCTTGGCCAGCTTCATGGGCGTGTCGATCCCGGCGGCGTAGCCTGTGCAGCCGATCACGGTGTCGTAGCGCGAGAACACGGCGGCCAGTTCGTCGACGGAGCTCGACACGAGGTCGCCGATGACGATCTCGATGCCGGCATCGCGGATCGCGGCAATGTCGCGCTGCTTGGCGGGCGCGTCGGACTTCACTGCGCTGGCCCGAAGCAGGACGCTGATCTTCGCCCCGTCGATGTCCTTGGCGCGACGCGCCAGGTTCAGGAGGACAGGCATGCCCAGCTCGCCCGCGCCGAGGACGAGGATGTTGCGTGACTTCACGCCGGAGACTGCATCGTTCATGGTTCCAACTCGTTCGTGAATGACGATGCCGGTCATCTGGCACCGACGAACGAGGCGCAAAAGAAGGTACACGCGTGATCCTGTGAACCAGACACTCAGCAGGGAAGACGTCCTGCGGTACTCGCAAACCGTCTGCGACGGGCTTCGGGACGACGACGACGGGGTGCGCCGCGAGGTGCTGGCGCACGCGGGCAACCGATGGTCGCTGGGTGTCATCCACACGCTCGGCGTCTACGGACGCCTGCGCCATGCCGAGATCCAGCGGCGCATGCACGGCGTCACGCAGCGCATGCTGACACGCACGCTGCGCTCGCTGGAGCGCGATGGCTTGGTGATCCGCACCGACTTCAACGAGAACCCACCGCGGGTCGAGTACGAGCTGTCGGAGTCCGGCCTGGAGCTGCTCGTCCGGATGGTGCCGATATGGACGTGGATCGTCGAGAACGCGGACGGGTTCCGTGCGTCCCGGGAAAGGTTCGATGCCAGGAATGACGGCGACTGAACGGACGGCCCGACAAACCTAGCTTATCTCCCGGTGGAAGATGACGCGTCGGTGGGACCTGCGCCGAACACAGTGTCGACGTTCATCCGATAGTCGCAGATCGGCGGCCCCGATCAAACGACCGCTTTGTCAGAAACGTGCCGCGTAGCGGACTGGCAGGTAACCACCCGGTCGAGCCGATCGGTGTCGAGCGAGCGGACGCTCGAAAGCCGTCCATCCGCTATCGACCCTTCTCGGCTGTTGATCACGCCGTCGCGCTTGCCCAGAAGCAGACGACCCTACGGACGATCGTGCTCCTCCAACTCAACCGGCGCCGAGGAAGGGATCAACCGCGGTGAGGACCTCACTTTGCGCTTTGGCATCGAGCGAAAGCAGTGGGCGTGGTGGCTGCACCTGTCCAAGCCCGAGTGCTTCGAGCAGCACATACATCACGCGCAGGCTGCCATAGGCCTTGAAGGTGTTCCACAGCGGCCGGAGCACCTCGTCGAGGTGCCTAGCTTCCTGCACGTCACCGGAGTTCGCTGCCCGCGCGATCGCCAGCACCGGACGCGGCAGGAGACCACCGAGCACGCTGTAGAAGGCATCCGCTCCCGCCAGCAATGCATCCGCCATACCCCAGTCTCCGCTGTAGCCGACCGAAAGATCGGTCCGCTCGCGCAGGGTCGTCAACTCGCCGAAGATGCCGCCATTCGTCGGAAGCGGCATCTTGACGGCCTGGATCGTCGGGAGACGGGACAAGCGTTCCAGAAGCTCGGTGGCGAAGCTGAAATGAGTGGTGCCAGGGTTGTTGCAGACGCAGAGGGGTAAGACGGATGCCGACGCCACCGCCCGGTAGTGCTCGAACGCCTCGTCCTGGGTCAAAGGCGTGTAGGAGACCGGCGCCATCAGAAGCGCGTCGGCGCCGGACACTTCCGCATCGCGGGCGAGATCGATGGCGTGGTCCGTCCGCAGCGCCCCGACACCGACGACGAGCGGCACGCGACCGTCCACGCACTTCGACCGCCGCCGCGACTGCACGGTGACGCTCCTCGCGCGTGAGGTAGGCGTAGGTGCCGGTAGAGCCCAACAAACCGATCGAGGCGACCTTCGCCTTGCAAAGGCGTTCCAGCAGCCGCGAGAGCATCTCGACATCGACGCGCCCGTCGGCATCAGTCGGCGTCAGGGGAAAGGCCGACAAACCACGGAAGGGATGGTGTCGGGCAGCAATACTCATCGGGTAAACCTCCTGGCGGTGAGACGGTCATTCGACCTGCGCGCCCGCTCTTTCAATCCAGTTTCGAAACGTCCGTCGTTTGTGGCCCGCATCGCGACCCTGCACGATCAGTAGGTGGAAGGCGGCCAAGCCCAGCGGACGCTCAGGGAACAACGGGACCAGACGCCCGGCAGCTACGTCGGCCGCCACGAGCGCACTTGGACCCATGGCGACGCCGACGCCGTCGATCGCCGCTTGGAGCGAGTGGTACAGGGGTTCGAACCGCAGTTGGGAGTGTCCCCGCACGTCCGGACCGCCTGCCAGCATCAGCCAGTCCGGCCAGAGATGGGCTACGGACTCGGCATGAAGCAACGTGTGCGCATCGAGATCGTGAACGTCCCGGATCGGGCGAGCGGCGAGCAGAGCAGGGCTTGCGACCGGAACGCAGGTCTCGTCCAGGAAGGGCGTGCTGGTGGTGCCGATCGCCCCGCGCCGGATCGCGATGTCGAACGCGTCCGCGATCGACTCGACCGGCGCGATCGAGGCGGACAGGCGCACCTCAATCTCCGGATGATGGATGGCGAAGCTCGGCAGACGCGGGATCAGCCATCGCATCGTGAAGGTTTGGGGTGCATTCACCCGAAGCAGGTGAGGCCCATCCTGCCGGATCAGGTCTGAGCTGGCGCTGGCGAGCCCGTCGAGAAGCGCCGTCGCATCAGCAAGGAACTGTCGACCCTCAGTCGTCAGCGCGACCCCGCGCCCGTCCTTGGCGAACAGGCGCAGGCCTAGCCAGTCCTCCAGGATGGCGACCTGACGGCTGACGGCGCCGTGAGTGACGCCAAGCTCGGCTCCGGCGGCACCGAAGCTCCCGAGCCGGCCGGCACTTTCGAACGCTTTCACCGCGTTCAGAGGCGGAAGGCGGCGTCTCATTCGTGAGCTTTCCTGACGGGTGCCGCAGGCTAACTCGATTGTCCGTAGACGGGAAGACCACCACAAAAGGGGACAAAGACGGAACCCCTAATGTCCCCGTTGCCCCAAACCGAACAATTCCTCGTCCGCCCGCTCCTACCCTCCGACTCACTCGCGGAGCTGACGGCGCTTCTCCATTCCGCCTATGGACGCTTGGCGCGGATGGGGCTGCGCTACATGGCGACCCATCAGAGCGAGGCCGTCACCCGCGAGCGGATCGAAGCTGGCACCTGCCTCGTCGCGGTGGATGGTGGCAGGGTCGTCGGGACAATCCTCTTCCGCAGTCCGCAACAGACCATCGGGTGCCCATGGTACGACCGGCCCGAAGTCGCCTCGCTCGGCCAGTTCGCAGTCGATCCGCAGATCCAGGCGCGTGGGATCGGGCATCGGCTCCTGCGTGAGGTCGAACGGCTTGGCTCGGGGTGCGGCGCCGGTGAGCTCGCGCTCGACACGGCCGAGCCCGCCACGCACCTCGTCGACTGGTACACGCGTCTCGGCTACCGCTTCGTCGAGCATGCGCAGTGGTCGCATACGAATTACCGGAGCGTGATCCTCAGCAAGCAGCTCTCGAACACAACGGTGCCATGAGGTGAAGTTCATCCACCTATCCGACCTGCACCTCGTCCCACACGGGCATGAGTTGCACGGCCTTCGTCCAAGCGAGCGTTTGGAAGCCTGCGTCTCACAGATCGCCTGCGAACACGGCGATGCAGCTTTCTGCGTCGTGAGTGGAGACCTGACCCATGATAGCGATCCGCTCGCCTATAGGGAAGCGGCGCGGATCCTGTCTCGCCTTCCGATGCCGGTTCACTTGATGATCGGCAATCACGACGACCGCGACGCATTCCGGGCCGCATTCCCCGATGCTCCCCGCAACCGGCACGGCTTTGTCCAGCAGGTCGTCGACACGCCGATGGGGCGATTTGTGCTTCTCGACACTCACGAGCCAGGCCGCCCAGAGGGGCGGTTGTGCGAGCAGCGGCTGGAATGGCTTGGCGAGGCGATCGAGGGCTGGTCCGGCCCGCTCTTTCTGTTCCTGCATCATCCGCCGTTTCCGGTCGGCTTTGATCGGATGGACCGCATCCGTCTCCAGGACGGCGATGCACTCGCCTCCGTGCTGGCGCGATCGAACGCGAGCATCTGGCATCTCTTCGTCGGCCACCTCCATCGCAATGTCGCCGGATCCTGGCGCGGGTGGCCGTTCACCGGCGTTCGAGGAACAAGCCACCAGATCGCCCTCGACTTCACGATGCGGAGCGATGCTCCCGTTAGCTTCGAAGCGCCCGGTTATGGGGTGGTCCTAGTAGAAGCCGACGGCGTCATCGTTCACTTCGGTGAGGTCACAAGCTAGCGTCCGGGACCGCCAGCCCGGCCACATCCTTTCTCCTGGAAGCGGTCCCATGTCCGATGTCCTGAACCAACTCCTGGTCGTCTACGGCGCCTACCTCCTGGCGACGGCAAGCCCTGGACCCAGCAATATGGCGATCATGGGCGTGGCCATGAGCCAAGGGCGTCGACCTGCGTTGGCTGTCGCAGCAGGCGTCGTTGCCGGCAGCATGACCTGGGCGATGCTGGCCGCGACCGGTCTCTCCGTCGTTCTCACGGCCTGGGCACACGCCCTGTTCGCGATCAAGATCATCGGTGGCCTCTATCTTCTCTACCTCGCCTATCGCTCGGCACGCTCCGCCCTGGCAGCCCGCCCCATGGACGCGGCACCAGTGCCTTCTGCCCCGAGCTATCGCGCCTTGTTCCGCCGTGGGTTTCTCCTGCACATCGCCAACCCCAAGGCGATCCTGGCCTGGGTTGCGATCATGTCGCTTGGCCTTCAACCGGGCATGCCGACCTGGACGCTACAGGCGGTGATCGCGGGATGTGCGCTGCTCGGCATCTTCGTGTTCGGTGGCTATGCCCTCGTCTTCTCGACCCCTGCAATAGTCCGGGGCTACCGGAGAGCCTCGCGGTGGATCGAAGCGGGTCTTGCGTCCTTCTTCGGCTTCGCAGGTCTGCGCCTTCTGCTATCCCGTTCGTAGCAGGCAGTGGCGGCTTTCGACCGTGAAAGCTCCAGAGCGGACTGTCACCTTTCCACCCGTTCGAGCCGACTGGCGTCGCAGAAGCGGACGCCCAATACAGTCGGACAGCTATCGACCCAACTCAGACGCCGCCGGCCTTCCAACGCTCGCCCCAAACCGGACATTCTGGATGTCCAGGATCGTAATAACGGGATTGCGGTTCAGGCTGCCTTTCTCATTACGGCCTTGCGGGCATACATGCGCTCGTCTGCCCGGCGCGCGATCCCATCGATCGTGTCGTGCGAACAGATCGCCGTCGTGCCGACACTGGCTCCGATGCGAGCGGTCCCCTGTGGCACTGCAATCGCCTGCTGAAGCGCGTCCGCGATCCGCCCTGCCACTATGCGGGCGCGCTGGCGATCGCCGGACAGGAGCACGACGAACTCGTCTCCGCCGACCCGGGCCACGAACGCGTCGTCTCCTGCGATCATCGAGATCCGTCGTGCCGCAGCACATAGGACTAGGTCCCCCGCCTCGTGCCCCAATGTGTCGTTGACGGACTTGAACCGGTCGAGATCGATGCAGAGCCAGTGGAGGCCATCCAGCTTCTCCTCGATTACCTGCCGCACGACCGCCTCAAGATGACGGCGGTTCCAAAGGCCGGTCAGGTGATCCGTCGTCGCCAGCCGATCAACGGAGCGACGGTCCAGCAAGGCCTCGACCGCACGTGCGTACTGCAAACGACAGTGTCCCAGCACCGATACGATGCCGACAAGCATCGAAACTGCGAGATACGTGCTGGTAGTGTCGTCCAACGTCGTCAGGAAGATCGCCGGTATCGCCAACGGGATCGTCGTTTGCGGGTAGCCGATCTTAGGCTGCAGGGCGACGTAGGGGATCGGGCCATAGGCCATGCCGACCGCTGTCGCGAGCGCCCAGTTCAGCATTGCTGAGTCGCCGCTGAGAATTACAAGCGCCGTGAACGCGGCGAACGCGACCGAGAGGCCAATGCCGCCAATGCCGTAAGCCGTTTGCCAACGGATCTGGCTTGGGCGCGACTGCGAACGGTCGCCGAACCGCTCATAGGTCTCGGCCACAGCGACGCGAATGAGGCAGGCGAGCCAAACAGCGATCGCGGCGACTACCATTGCGAGGGACGGCGACTGGTGCACGGCTGCAACCGTCGGCGCGACGGCGATGAGGACCATCCATCGGACGCCGGTGCGCGACTCGTACATGCGGGCCGTCAGATCGGCGACCACATCGTCGGGCAGGTCGCGGTAGGCTGGTATGTTTGTGCGCGTCATACCAAAGCCTTCCCCGACGTCATGGGGAAAATACGTAGACCGACTTAACAGGCCGTTCCTATCCCGCATGTGTAGCTAAGCTTCGTCAGCCACTCATGCGCTCGAAGCTTTCATCCGCCAACTGCAGCTCGACGCCCCGATCGCGGCCAACGGTCGGCCGAACGGCACCCGACGGCGAGCGACCGTCATGCCTGAAGGAAGCGAACTGCGCCGCTCGCTCCTGCATGGCATGGACCGGACGGTTAGAAAGCGGCGTGACGGAGATCGGAAGGCGTGACTGAACAGGAGTGATGGAAGCGTTCTTGGTCTCCTCCAAGGTGAAGAAGCCAGCCCGCTGGTTCAGCCGCGCCGCCTCCTCCGACAGTTGGCCCGAGGTTGCCGCCATCTCGTTGGCCGCCCCGGCATTGGCTTGCGTGACCTGATCCAACTGTTGAATGGCCTGGTTGATCTGCTCGATGCCGACCGATTGCTCACGGCAGGCCGCCGAGATCTCGGAGACAAGTTCCGCTGTGCGGTTGATGTCGGGAAGAAGTGCGTCCAGCATTCGTCCGGCCTCTTCCGACGTCACCAGCGTCTCCTGTGAAAGCTGCCCGATCTCCGTAGCGGCTCCCTGACTGCGTTCGGCCAGCTTGCGCACCTCGGAGGCCACGACGGCAAAGCCCTTCCCGCG
>NZ_BBWK01000094.1 GCF_001463765.1 Aureimonas sp. AU4
CGCTTCAGGGCGAGCGGCGGCAGCTGGTGTCGCTCGCGCGCGCGCTGCCGGGCGTCGACGCGCTGCTGGCGCTGCCGCGCCGTCGGCTCGACGAGGCGGAAGGCGCGCTCGGCCGCTCGCTGCGCCTGTCTCTGTCCGAGCGGCGCCGCTCGCTCTCCGAGGTCGCGGCGGGGCTTGCCCCCGGCCAGCTCGAGGCGGGGCTTCGCGAGAAGCGCGCGAGCCTCCGCCATGCCGAGGCGCGGGTTCTGCAAGGGGCGCGCGCGCTTCTCGCCGCGCGGCGTCACCGGCTCGACCGCCTCGGCGCCAGCCTCCGGCCGAACGCGGTCGCCAGCCGCAGCGCCGAGGCGCGTCATCGCCTCCTGACCCTCGGCGACCGGCTGGACCGGGCGCAGCTCGCCGCATTGGAGCGCCGGCGCGGAACGCTGAACAACGCCTGGCGTGTGGCGGACAGCCTCAACCCGCGCAACGTCCTGGAGCGCGGCTACGCGATCGTGCGCGGCGAAGGGGACATGCCGATCACGCGGCCCGAGGACCTTGCGCCCGGCACGCGCTTCGAGCTGGAATTCGCGCGCGGGCGCCGGCGCGCGGCCGTCGCGGTGGATGGGCGCGCCGAGCCGCTGGAGGGCGGCGAGGAGGCGGTGGCTGCGGCCGCCGCCGTGCCGGTGGCCCGGGCGGCACGGCCCAAGCGCCGTCAGCAGCGCGCCGAGGCCGACGCGGTGCAGGGCGACCTCTTCTAGCTAGCGGAAGTCGCGCGTCTTCATCCGCAGGCCGCCCTCGCCCGGGGGCGGCACGGTGGCGTCTCCGGTGGCCCCGCGCGACGACACGCTACTGAGCGCGTCCGACAGGTCCGCCATGCGCCGCACCACGAGGTGCACCACCGGGCCCTGGCGCTGGATGCGCCCGCGCGCCGAGACGAGATGCGAGCCGAGGATCGCGCGCCGGTTCGCCTCGAAGACCTTCGGCCAGATCACGAGGTTGGCGGTCGCCGTCTCGTCCTCCAGCGTCATGAACATCGTGCCCTTGGCAGAGCCCGGACGCTGGCGCAGGAGCGCGAGGCCCGCGACCTCGACCCATGCGCCGTCGCGCGCCGCCATCGCCTCGGCGCAGGTCACCATGCGGCGGCGCTTCAGATCCGCGCGCAGGAAGGCGAGCGGATGGGCGCGCAGGGACAGGCCGACATGGCCGTAGTCGGCCACCACCTCGCCCCCTTCCGGCATGGGCAGGAGACGGGCCGGCGCCTCCCGGATTTCGGGCACGTCGCGCGCGATTGCTTTGGCCGCGGCGGCGAACAGCGGCAGCGGCTCGTCGGCGAGCGCTCGCGTCGCCCAGATCGCCTCGCGCCGCGACAGGCCGAGCCCGTCGCGGAAGGCGTCGGCATCGGCCAGCTCGCGCAGCACGTCGGCCGGCGTCCCGGCGCGCCGCCACAGGTCCTCGACGCTGCCGAAGGGCGCGGCGGCCCGCGCCGCGACGAGCCGCGCCGCCTGGCGTTCCGACAGTCCCTTCACCATGCGCAGCCCCAGCCGCACGGCGAAGCCGCCATCCGCCGGCTCCATCGTCGAGTCCCAGTCCGAGCGGTTCACGCAGACCGGACGCACCTCGATGCCGTGGCTTTGCGCGTCGCGCACGATCTGGGCGGGCGCGTAGAAGCCCATGGGCTGCGAGTTGAGGAGCGCCGTGCAGAAGACGTCGGGGTGGTGGCACTTGATCCAGGCCGAGGCGTAGGCCAGCAGCGCGAAGGAGGCGGCGTGGCTTTCCGGGAAGCCGTAGGAGCCGAAGCCTTCCAGCTGGCGGAACATGCGCTCGGCGAAGTCGCGCTCGTAGCCGTTGCCGATCATGCCCTCGACCAGCTTGTCGCGGAACCGGGAGACGCCGCCCGTCAGCTTGAAGGTCGCCATGGCGCGGCGCAGCTCGTCGGCCTCGTTGGCGGTGAAGCCCGCGCAGTCGATCGCGACGCGCATGGCCTGTTCCTGGAAGAGCGGCACGCCGAGCGTCTTGCCGAGCACGGCCTCGAGTTCCGGTTTGGGGTATTCCGGCGTTTCCTTGCCCTCGCGCCGCCGGAGATAGGGATGCACCATGTCGCCCTGGATCGGGCCGGGGCGCACGATCGCGACCTGGATCACGAGGTCGTAGAGCTCGCGCGGCTTCATGCGCGGCAGCATCGACATCTGTGCGCGCGACTCGATCTGGAACGTGCCGACCGTGTCGGCGCGCCCGATCATCTCGTAGGTCGGCCCGTCGTTCGCCGGAATGTCGGCGAGCGTCCGCGTCTCGCCCTTGTGCTCCCCGATCATCGCCAGCGCGCGGCGCAGGACGGTGAGCATGCCCAGCCCGAGCACGTCGACCTTCATGAAGTTGAGGTGGTCGATGTCGTCCTTGTCCCACTCGATCACCTGCCGGTCGGCCATGGCGGCGGGCTCGATCGGCACGAGCTCGTCGAGCCGGTCGCGCGTCAGCACGAAGCCGCCGGGATGCTGCGACAGGTGGCGGGGCGTCCCGATGAGCTGCCCGGCCAGCTCGAGCGCAAGGCGCAGCCGGCGGTCCTCCAGGTTGAGGTTGAGCCCGGCCGCGTGCTTCGCCTCGATGCCTTCAGACCAGCTCCACACCGAGCGCGACAGGGCCTGGAGAAGGTCGGGCGGCAGGCCGAGAACGCGGCCGACGTCGCGCAGCGCCCCGCGCGGGCGATAGGTCACGGCGATCGAGCAGAGCGCGGCGCGCTCGCGCCCGTAGGTCTCGTAGACCCACTGGATCACCTCCTCGCGCCGCTCGTGCTCGAAGTCGACGTCGATGTCGGGCGGCTCGTTGCGGTTCTCCGACACGAAGCGCTCGAACAGGAGGTCGTGGACGGTCGGGTCGATCGAGGTGATGCCGAGGCAGAAGCAGACGGCGGAGTTGGCGGCCGAGCCGCGCCCCTGGCACAGGATGCCGCGTCGCCGCGCCTCGCGCACGATGGCATCGACCGTCAGGAAGTAGGGCGCGTACTTCATCTTCGCGATGAGCGCGAGTTCGTGGGCCAGGGCGTTGCGCACCTTGTGCGGCACGTCCTCCCCGTAGCGCCAGCGCGCGCCCTCCCTTGCCAGCGTCTCCAGCGTCTCCTGCGGGGACAGCTCGGGATAGCGGCGCTCCTCCGGGTACTGGTACTCCAGCTCCTTCAGCGAGAAGCGGCAGCGCCGGACGATCTCACCCGTGCGCGCCAGAGCGTCGGGATAGCGCGCGAAGAGCCGGTGCATCTCGGCCGGGGTCTTGAGGTAGCGGTCGGCATGGCGCTCGCGCAAGAAGCCGGCGTCGTCGATCGTGACGCCGTGCCGGATGCAGGTGACGACGTCCTGGAGGATGCGCCGCTCCGGCGCGTGAAAGAGGACGTCGTTGGTGACGACGGCGCGCACGCCGGCCCGCGCCGCCCGGTTCGACAGCTCGAAGAGGCGCAGCTGGTCGTTCGGCCGGCGGCGCAGCGTGAGGGCCATGTAGGCGCGGTCGCCGAAGACCTGCCGCAGCCGGGCCAGCTCGCCCGCCAGCCGCTCGTCGGCCTCGTCCGGCACGAGCACGGCGAGAAGCCCTTCGGCATGGGCCGCGAGATCGGCGAAGGCGAGGACGCAGCGCCCCTTGCCGCCGCGCGCCTTGCCGATCGTGAGGAGTCGGCAGAGGCGCCCGTAAGCCTCGCGCGTCGTCGGATAGACGAGCACCGGCAGCGCGTCGCCAAGATCCAGCCGGCAGCCCACCACGAGGCGCAGGCCCGTCACCTCCGCCGCGACCTGCACGCGCACGATGCCGGCCAGCGAGTTGCGGTCGACGATCGCCATCGCCTCGAGGCCCATGAGGCGCGCGGTGGCGAACAGCTCGTTCGGCGAGGAGGCACCGCGCAGAAAGGAATAGTGCGAGGTCGCCTGGAGCTCGGCGTAGCGCGGCCCGTCCACTATCCGAAAGGGCTTTCGGTCATCCGAACACGCCATGGAGGAACCAGGCGCCCGAGCCTGTCTCGGCGCGCTCGCCGTCGCCCGCGCGAAAGATCCAGTAGCGCTCTCCCCCGTCCGTCTCGACGCGGAAGTAGTCGCGCGACAGCGCCGTCTCGCGCTCGGTGCGCCACCACTCGCCGAAGACACGCTCGGGCCCGTCGGCGCGCGTCACGCGGTGGCGCGTGCCCGCCAGCGTGAAGGAGGC
The DNA here is from genome assembly GCF_001463765.1 of Aureimonas sp. AU4. Lineage (GTDB taxonomy): Bacteria > Pseudomonadota > Alphaproteobacteria > Rhizobiales > Rhizobiaceae > Aureimonas. Next base: position 4,156 of record NZ_BBWK01000094.1, read on the forward strand.
GGGCGGATGGTCCGGCAGGAGGGCCAGCGTCTGGATCGGCCGGGGTCGGGCGAGGAGGCGCGCGGGGCGCGGCCAGCGATCGTGCCAGCTCGAGCCGTCGTCGGGCGACAGGGCCTCGACGCGGCGCACGGAGCGCTCCGGCACGTCGCTTTCGGCCGGGGCGAAGCGGTAGACGTGCCGCTCGCCGACGCGGGTCGCGAGAATGTCGATCAGCGCGGACAGGTCGGCCTCCCGCGGTTCGGCCTCGCCCGCGCCGCTCTCGATCTGCCGCTCGGCCAGCGGCTCGGTACCGGTGGCGCACAGGCGCATGGTCTCGATGCCGAAGCCGGGATCGACGCTTCCCAGCCGCTCGGCGAAGAGGCGCAGGAGGTGCGCGGGATCGCGCACCGGGCGGCCGGTCCCGACCCGCAGCGCCTGGCGCGTGTTGTCGACGCGGCCGACGAGCAGGTCGAGCCGGCGCGCGCCGAGCCGGCGCTCCTCCATCGTGGCGCAGAGCCGTGCCATGAGCGCGGACAGGTGGCGGTCGATCGTCTCGCGCGCCGAGATCGGCTCGGCGAAGACGCGGCGCACCTCGACCGGCACCGGCTCGCGCACCGGCTCGATCGGCTCGGGCACGTGCCCGAGCGCCTGGTCGAGGCGGCGCAGCGTCCGGGAGCCGAAGCGCCGGGCGAGCCCCGCGCGCGGCTGCGCGAGAAGGTCGCGAACGCGAACGAGGCCGAGGTGGCGCAACTCCGGCAGATGCGCGGGGTCGAGCCGCAGCGAGGCGACGGGCAGCGCCTCGATCCCCTGGCGCGTCTCGCCCGCCGCCACGATCGCGAGCCGCGCGCCACTATGGCGGGCGGCGGCATGGGCGGCGCCCCAGGTGTCGGCGACGGCGGCCCGCGCCTCGACCCCGGAAGCCGCCAGCCGGTCCGCGAGGCGGCGGAGCAACGCCTCCTCGTCGCCGTGAAGATGCTCGGTCCCCGTGATCTCCATCACCAGCCCGTCCGGCGGATCGGCGGCGACCACCGGCGAGAAGCGCAGGGCCCAGAGCGCGAGGCGCCCCAGCGCCTCGGCGTCGCCCGGCGCGTCGCTTTCCAGGACGGCCAGACCCGGCACCATGGCCTGCGCCTTGGCGGCCGGCAGGCCGACGCGCAGGCCCGCCGCCTCGGCCAGCCGGTCGGCGGCCCGCACGACGCGTCGGCTGCCCTCGCGCTCGACGAGCACGAGCGGCGTCTCGGCGTCAGGCGCGCTGCCGGGCGACTTGCGGCGCAGCCGATCGGTCGGCCAGCGGGGCAGAAAGAGAGAGACGACCCGACCCATCGACGGCTTCCACTTCAAACGCGGCGGGCTCGGCCCCGCGGCACCGCACCAGTTCGAGACGCCAGCGCCCGGCCCCGAGCCCCGGCACGACCAGCGGCACCGAGGCATCCGAGACGACGCGCCAGCGCGTCAGCGAGGCGGTGGGCAGGCCCGCATCCTCCTCGGGCGAGGGCCGCAGCGCGAGCGCGAGCACGCCCGAGCGCTCGGCGGCGAGCTGCAGGCGGCGGGAGGCGGTCATCGACAGCCGCGCGACCTCGGCCACCACGGCGCCCAGGCCCCCGTGCCGCAGTCCCTCCTCGAAGCAGGCAAGAACCCCGCGGTCCTCGCCTGCCTCCACGAAGAGGACGCGCCCGTGGGAGAGCCCCGCCTGGTGGAGACCGGGCGCGAACAGGTCCTGGCGCGCGACGCACCACAGGACGGAGCCCTTCGTGCGGGCCGCGATGCCGGCGCAAAAGAGCGTCGCCGCCGAGCGGTCCGCGAGCCGGACGCCCCCCGGCGCCACCTCGTGCAGCGCGCCCAGCACCAGGCCGCCGCCCGGCAATCGCGCGTCGATCTCCTCCACCCCGAAGGGCAGGACGGCCCGGCCCGGCGCGAGCGCCCCCTCCAGCCGGCGGACGCGCCGGCGCAGCTCGTCGAGCGAGGCGGCGGATGGAGAGGGGTCCGGCATGGGCGCGGTCCAAATGCGAATCACGAGGCGTCAGGGCGATATGTTCCCTTTTTGTTCTGCGTCCAGCCACTCGAAGTCAACGCCGCCTGCCGTTCCCGTCGCCCGAGCCGGCGAACCTGTGGACAGCCTGTGGAAAGACCGGCCTGCCCGCCTGTCCTCGCCGTGGCGCGACGTCGCCCCCCTACAGGCTCGCCGGACGCCCCTATATCGCCCGCCATGGGGACATCACGCGGACGTGTCTCGCCAGGGATTCACCGAGGAGACGACGTGCCGAGAGTTCACCGGATCGATCGGGGGCCGACGCCGACCCATGCGAGGCAAGGCCGCCGGGCCGCCTCCAGGGCTCTGATCCTGGCGCTGCCGCTCCTGCTCGGCGGCTGCGCCATGGGACCGCTGTCCTTCTTCGACCCGCTCGGACCCGTGGCGGCGGCGCAGCGCTCGATGTTCTTCCAGGTCGTCGGCTGGATGTCGATCGTGGTCGTGCCGGTGCTGGTGCTGGTGCCGCTCTTCGCCTGGCGCTACCGCCGCACCAATACGCGCGCCCGCTACACGCCCGACTGGCGCTTCTCCTGGCCGATCGAGATCGCGATCTGGGCCGTGCCGATCACGATCGTGATCGTGCTCGGAGGCGTGATCTGGAAGGCGCGAAGCCTCGATCCCTACCGGCCGATCCCCTCGGCGAGCACGCAGGCGCCGCTCGAGATCGAGGTCGTCGGCCTGGACTGGAAGTGGCTCTTCATCTACCCCAAGGAGCGCATCGCGACGGTGGGCACGCTCGCCATCCCCGCCGGGCGCCCGGTGCGCTTCCGCCTCACCAGCGACACGGTCATGCAGAGCTTCGCGATCCCCGCGCTCGGAAGCCAGATCTACGCCATGGCCGGCATGGTGACGGAGCTGAACCTCCTGGCCGACCGCCCCGGCGAGCGGCGCGGCCACAACACGCAGTTCAGCGGCATGGGCTTCCAGAACCAGCGCTTCTCCGTTTCGGCGCTGCCCTCGCCGGGCTTCGCCGACTTCGTGCGGGCGGCGCAGCTCGCCGACCGTCCGCTGGACGATGCGGCGCTGGCGACCCTGACGCGTCAGGGCAGCGCGCGCGACGCCGCGCAGGCGCTCGGCGCGCCGGGCGACCAGATCGTCTTCTCCGGGGTCGAGCCGGCGCTCTTCGAGCGCTTCGTCGCGCGCCACCGCCCGGCCATGGCGCATCGCATGGACGGCTCGACACCGGCCGCGCCCCTGGCCGACGCGAACCCGATGCCGGAGATGGAGGGCGCGCACGATGGGCACTGATTGGGGCACGCTTCTCCTCGGGCGCCTTTCCTTCGACGCCCTGCCCTTCTACAGCGCGATCGCAACGGCGGCCGCCTCGCTCGTGGTGGTGGGCGCGGTCGCCGTCGTCGCGCTTCTCACCTGGACCGGGCGCTGGGGCTGGCTGTGGCGCGAGTGGCTGACGACGCTCGACCACAAGCGGATCGGCATCATGTACGTCGTGCTCTCGCTCGTGATGATGTCGCGCGGCATCGTCGAGGGTTCGATGATGCGCCTCCAGCAGGCGCTGGCGCTGAACGCGCCGGGCTACCTGCCGCCCGAGCATTTCGCGCAGCTCTTCTCCACCCACGGCTCGATCATGATCTTCTTCATGGCGATGCCGTTCCTGACCGGGCTCATCAACTTCGCGGTGCCGCTCCAGATCGGGGCGCGCGACGTGTCCTTTCCGCTCCTCAACGCGATCAGCTTCTGGCTGACGGCGGGCGGCGCCGGGCTGATGATGGCCTCGCTGGTGCTCGGCAAGTTCTCGACGGGAGGCTGGAGCGGCTACCCGCCCTATACGGACGCGACCTTCAGCCCGGGCGTCGGGCCGGACTACTGGATCGTGGCGCTGACGCTGGGCTCGATCGGCTCGACGCTGACCGGCGTCAACATCGCGGTCACGATCTACAAGCGGCGCTGCGCGGGCATGCACCTCCTGCGCATGCCGCTCTTCTGCTGGACCGCGCTCTGCACCTCGATCCTGATGATCTTCGCCCTGCCCCCGCTCACGGTCGCGACCGGGCTCCTCGCCATGGACCGCTACCTCGGCATGCACTTCTTCACGAACGATGGGGGCGGCAACATGATGAACTTCGCCAACCTGTTCTGGCTGTTCGGCCACCCCGAGGTCTACATCCTGATCCTGCCGGCCTTCGGCGTCTATTCCGAGGTCGTCTCGACCTTCTCGTCCAAGGTCCTCTACGGCTACAGGGCGCTGGTGGCCGCCACCATGTGCATCGCCGTCCTCTCCTTCACGGTCTGGGTGCATCACTTCTTCACCATGGGCCAGGACGCCGACATCAACGCGGCCTTCGGCATCGCCACCATGACGATCGGCGTGCCGACGGGCGTGAAGATCTTCGACTGGATCTTCACAATGTACCGGGGCCGCGTGCGCTTTGCCGTGCCCATGCTCTACGCGCTGGCCTTCATGATGCTGTTCGTGATCGGCGGGCTGACCGGCATCCTCCTCGCCAACCCGGCGATCGACTACCAGGTCCACAACTCGCTGTTCCTGGTCGCGCACTTCCACAACATGCTGATTCCCGGCCTCCTGTTCGGGATGCTGGCGGGCTACACCTACTGGTTTCCCAAGGCCTTCGGCTTCCGGCTCGACGAGTGGTGGGGCCGCCTGTCCTGGGGCTGCTGGGTGAGCGGCTTCACGCTTGCCTTCATGCCGCTCTACGTGCTCGGCGCCATGGGCATGACGCGGCGCACCGTGACCTACGACAACCCGGCCTACCTGCCCTACATGATCGTGGCCGCCTTCGGAGCGGCGCTGCTTCTCGCCGCGCTCGCGACGCTGGTCACGCAGCTCGCGGTCTCGATCCGGCGGCGCGAGGCGCTTGCCGTTCCCGCCGGCGACCCGTGGAACGGGCGCACGCTGGAATGGTCGATCCCCGCCCCCGCGCCGTCTTACAACTTCGCGGCCCTGCCGGTCGTCGACGAGCGCGATCCCTTCGCGCAGGAAAAGAAGCGAGGGCAAGCCTACCGACCCGGCTTCATCCACACCGACATCGAGATGCCGCGCAACACCGGCGTCGCCTTCCTGATCGGCATGGGAGGGGCGGCCTGCGGCTTTGGCGTGGTCTGGCACATCTGGTGGCTCGCCATCGCCTCGCTCCTGTTCGTGGTGGCCGCGACGATCGCGCGCTCGTTCCAGACCGAGACCGAGGAGACCATCCCCGGTGCCCGGGTCGCGCGCGACGAGGCGCGCTGGCTGGCGGCGGTCCGGGCGGCCGAGCCGGTCGGGCGCGACGACGAGACCGCCTCCCGCAACAGGGGTCTGGCGGAGGCCGGGGCATGAGCCGGACCACCGGCGAACACGACACCCGCCACCCCGGCCTCAACCTCGCCGAGACCGACACGTTCGCCCATGCCGAAGCCGAGGAGACCGTGTTCGGCTTCTGGGTCTTCCTGATGAGCGACGTGGTGCTCTTCGCGCTGCTGATCGCGGTCTACGCCACGACGGTGCCCATGACCGACGGCGGCCCCGGTCCGCGCGACATCCTCAAGCTCGGGCCGGCGGCCTTCGAGACCGGGCTTCTCCTCCTCTCCAGCCTGTCGTTCGGCATGGCCTCGCTGGCGCTCAAATACGGCGAGCCGCGCCGCCGGCTCGTCGGCTGGCTGGCCCTCACGCTGGTTCTCGGCCTCGCCTTCCTCGGACTCGAGCTCAAGGACTTCGCCGACTGGGCGGCGCAAGGGGCACCGCCCCAGCGCTCCGGCTTCCTGTCGGCGCTCTTCGTGCTTCTCTCGACGCACGGGCTGCACGTCGCGATCGGCTGCCTGTGGATCGCGGTGATGATCGCGCAGGTCTTCCGCTTCGCCACAAATGCGGCGGTGAAGCTGCGCATCATGCGCCTCGCGCTCTTCTGGCACATGCTGGACGTCGTCTGGATCGGCCTCTTCTCCGTGATCTACCTCGTGGGGCTTTCCGCATGAGCGCGCACATGCCCCACGAGACCGGCGCCGAACGCGCGGCGCGGCGCGAGGCCGGGCGCCGCGCCGAGCTTCGCTCCTACCTGACGGGTTTCGCGCTCGCCGTCCTCCTCACCGCCCTTCCCTTCGCGCTCGTGGCCGCCGGCCTCGGCGGGCGCTGGGTGCTGACGGCGGTCGCCGTCGCCGCGCTCGCGCAGATCGCGGTCCACTTCCGCTTCTTCCTCCACATCAGCCTCGACCGCTCGACGCGCGACGACCTGCAGCTGATCCTCTTCACCTCGCTGATCATCGCCATGATGGCGGGCGGCACGATCTGGATCCTGGGAAACCTCCACGAGCGCATGATGTGAAGGCCCGCGCCCGCCCGGCGCGGCAAATGGCCTGGGCCCGGTCGCGAACCGATCGCGCGCCCGGCCGTTGCGGTTCACCTCAACGGGAGACCCGGCACATGACATCCAACTTGACCCTGGCCGCGATGGCACTCGGCGCCGCGATGGCGCTTTCCGGCTGCAACGGCGAGGGCGGCGGCACGGCCCAGAAGGCCGGCAGCGGCGCCGGGCCGACGCAAGGGGCGGGCTCGTCCAACAATCCGGGCACGGCCACCAATGGCGGCCCGGCGACGCCTTGAGCGCCAGGGGCGGCCCGCTTTCGCCCGTGCCAGCGGCGGGCCGGCGGTGTAGGCTCGGGCGATGAAAGCCAAGCCCACGCCGGACCGCGACGTCCTGTCCGCCCTGATCGAGACCCACCGCCTGTCCATGCGGGCGCTGGTGCGCTGCCTGGAGGACAACGGTGCCCTCAAGCCCGGCCAGTTCGCCGACGCCCTCCACATGTCGATGGAGAACAGCCAGGACGAAGCGGACGTCCTGGCGCTCGCCATGCTGCACAACCTGCGCCGCGCCCTGATCGAGTAGGCGCGGCCCTCCAACGGTTCCGCCTCCCTACCGGTGGCCGTCGCCGCGCCGTCCGCCATATTCCAAGAGGATGGGAAGTGGAGGAAGCGGATGAACCTGAGCGAGGCGGAACAGGCCTTCCTGCGCGGCATGCGCGCGATCACGCTGGACGCGGAGGGACGGGAGATCTTCGTCGGCCTGACGGCCGAGGAGAGCGAGGAATATCTCGATCTCTCGCGGCGCAACGAGCATGGTGAAGCCATGAGCGCGAACCCGCGCTACCTCGAACTGCATGGCCGCCACGAGGCGGAGCGCGAGCGCATCGTGGCGGGCGAAGCGCCGCTCGATCGCGCCCCCTGACCGCGAAGGCCGGGCAGACCCTGCCGCACGGACCGCTCGATACGCCGGGCTCCTCGCGGGCCTATCCTCGGTTCGATGCCGCGCGCCCGGGCAGGCGGCACGCGCGGTTCGCCGCCGGACGTGAAACGGACCCAGACAGGGCCTTCGCGGCCGTCATGTCGTCAGGTGGAGGGAATGGTACGGTTGGGCGGGTTCGAACCGCCGACCTTCGGAGCCACAATCCTCCATCAATCCCTACAATGCAGATCATTGAGGATGCCATGTCGCATCCATGTCGCATCAGCCCAGCAGCACGGCCTCCGCGGCAGCCAGTTCCGAGGCGTCATCGCCGCGCGGGAAGAGGTGCCCGTAGATGTCCATCGTCATCCGGATTGATGAATGGCCCAACCGCTCCTGGACGACCTTCGGCGGCAAGCCGAGGCCACCATCCTCCCGCCGATTGATGCACCACGACGCGTAGAAATGTCGGAGCGAGTGGAGGCCAGGATACTTCGCCGCCAAGATCGGCTTGCTCTTATCGTCCCTCTCGCCTGTCTCGATCGCGACGCCAGCTGAAACCTGTGCGGGCTGGTAGCCCCGCCGGACGATGTTGTTGAGTTGCTCGACCTTCCCGACCCGTTCGGGAAGGCGAGGTCGAGCTTGAGGATCGGGTTGCCGGCCTCGTCCCGCTTCCCCGTATCCCGCCGTGGGCATGCGAGCTTCCACTCTCGCAGCGCATTGATGACTGGCCTGCCCCCATTAGGTGGCCCGGTTCAAATCCAATGCACGGTGGGCTTGTCGGCGACGGTTGAGGTGGCCGGCGGAGCGGGTTGGGTTGGCGCAGCCGGCCACGGCGCGGCGGCAGGTGCCGGTGGACGGTAGCCCAGGCTCGAGTGGGGTCGCCGGGTGTTGTGGTGCTGGCGCCAGTTCTCGATGACGATGCGGGCCTCGGCGAGGCTGGAGAAGATCTCGCCGTTCAGGAGCCCGTCGCGGAGTTTCGAGTTGAAGCTCTCGCAGGTGCCGTTCTCCCATGGGCTGCCGGGCTCGATGAACGCCGTCCTGGCACCGACCGCCGTGATCCAGTCCCGCACCGCCTTGGCCATGAACTCGGGGCCATTGTCGGAACGAATGTGCCCCGGCACGCCACGCAGGATGACGAGGTCGGACAAAACGTCGATGACGTCCGATGATCGCAGCTTCCGGTCGATCCGGATGGCCAAGCACTCGCGGGTGAACTCGTCGATCACGTCGGCGCAAACGCGCAGCGTTTGTCGCCAGACATCCGGAACTTGCGGCCGTCATGGGTTCTCGCTTCCACGAAGTCGTAGGACCATACATGGTTGGGATACTCGGGCCGAAGCCGAACGCGCGAGCCGTCGTTCAGCCACAGCCGACCGCGCCTGGGTTGCTTGGCCGGCACCTTCAGACCTTCCTGCCGCCAGATGCGCTCGACTTGGCTACGTTCACGAGCCATCCGGCCTCGCGCAGCAGGGCTGCGATCCGACGCCTATCGGCGATTGCAAGCAATCGCCTGTCGGCCAGGGGGATAGCCGTAGCGTCCATACTGTCTCGCCAACTCGATGATGTCGGCCGTCAACGCCGCGTCGTCGGCTCGCCCCTTCGGCGCCTCGCGCTGTGTTGATCGGTGCTGCCCCAGAACCCGGCACGCCAAACGCTCCTTGACGCCATGCTTCTTCATGACGTGCTCGATGCATTGGCGACGGCGGGCGGGGCTCACCAGTTTCCCGACGCAGCTTCCTTCAAAATCAGCTTCTCGAGCGTCAGGCCGGAGACCGCCTTGCAAAGGCGCTCGTTCTCCTTCTCAAGGTCCTTCAGACGCTTCACCTGATAGGACTTCAGCG
>NZ_BBWK01000095.1 GCF_001463765.1 Aureimonas sp. AU4
GCCGAGCAGCTTTCCTCGGAAGCGCAGCGGCTCAACGACCGCACGAGCTTCTTTCGCCTTGAAGCCGCGAACGTCGCGTCTGCACGGCCCGCAACGCCTTCCGCCGTGGTGGCACCGGCCGCCGAGCCGCTGCCAGCCCGCAAGGCTGCGATGCCGCGACGCCCGGCGGCCGGCATGGCGCTCGATCTCGGCGACGAACGGTTCGAGCGCCTCAGCGCCTGAGCGTCAGTCGAAGCGGATCGGGACCGTGATCGTGAGACCCGTCCCCGACGGCGGCGCGGGATAGGGTCCCGCGCGGCGCACGAGCGCCAGAGCCGCCTCGTCCAGCGCGCCGCCCGCCGAGCGCGAAACGCGCGCGCCCGTCACGCGGCCCGAGGCGTCCACCGAGAAGCTCACCACGACGGTTCCTTCGCCGCCCCCGCGCGGCGTGCGCTTGAAGCGGTTGAGGCGCGCCTGGATCCGGCTCTGCCACCGGTCGCGGCTCGCCGCCGAGACGGGGGCGCCCTGCGACGCCTGCCGATCGGGCGCGCCGCGCGAGGCGAGCGAGGCCGGCGGCTGGGGCGCCTGGCGTCGCGGGACCTGGCGGGCCGGTGGCTCGCGCCGCTCCACGCGCCGTTCGGGCTGGGGGCGGGGACGTTCGGCCTGCGGCTCGGGCGCGGGGCGCGGCGGGGCCGGACGCAGCGTCGGCAGCGGCACGTTGCCGGGAGCCGGCGCGACCTCTTCCTCAATCACGGGCGCCTCCGCCGGAGGCGGCTCCTCCACCACCGGGTCGAGCGGGGAGGGTTCCGGTTCGGGCAGCGGTTCCGCGACGGGCGCCGGCGGCGGCTCGCGTAGCGGCTCGGCGACAGGCTCGGGCGGCGGCTCCTCCATCGGCTCCGGTGGAGGCGGCTCGGCCACGGGTTCGGGCAGCGTCACCTCGGGCGGGGGCGGGGCCTCGGCCGATTCGGCCGGCGGCGCGAGGTCGATCAGGATCGCCGCTTCCGGCGCGCCGGCCGGCGGCGCCTCGGGCGGCACGTGGTTCAGGAGCGCGAAGGCCGCCGCGCCGTGCAGCGCCAGCACGAGCGAGCCCGCCACGCCCCAGCGCAGGAACAGCGGCGACCAGCCGTGCTCGGCCTCGAATCGTCCTTCGAACGTCGTCATGGCGCGGGCGGGGCGGGGGGCTGCGCGCCCGCCGGCGGCGCGGCCTCGACCCCGACCAGCGCGATCTTCAGGTAGCCGGCCGTGCGGAGCGCGTTCATGGTCTCCATGAGGTCGCCGTAGGCCACGGCCTCGTCGGCGCGCAGATAGACGCGCTCCTCGCGGTTGCCGCCGGTCTGCCGGTCGAGCGCGGCGGCCAGCGCCCCGGAGGCCACGGCTTCCTCGCCGAGCGCCAGCGACAGGTCGCGCTTCAGCGTCAGATAGACCGGCTCGCCCTGCCGCTCGGCGGGCGGAGCGTTGGAACTCGGCAGGTCCACCGCGACGTCGACCGTGGAGAGCGGCGCGGCTACCATGAAGATGATGAGCAGCACCAGCACCACGTCGATGAAGGGCGTGACGTTGATCTCGGACACCTCGCCGAGGTCGTCCTCGCCCTCGCCGGACTTCAGGGACATGCCCATCGCGGCTACTCCGCCGCCTGAAGGCGGCCGCGCGTCGCGGGGTCACGCACGACGCCGCTGTCGCGCCGGTCGAGCTCGCGCGAGAGATGGCGCATGGCGGTGGCCGTCGCGTCGGCCAGGATCGTCCGGTAGCCGGTGATCTGGCGGGCGAGGAGGTTGTAGATCACGACCGCGGGAATGGCCGCGACGAGGCCGATCGCGGTCGCGAGCAGCGCCTCCGCGATGCCGGGGGCGACCACGGCGAGGTTCGTCGTGTTGCTTTCCGAGATGCCGATGAACGAGTTCATGATGCCCCAGACCGTGCCGAACAGGCCGACGAAGGGCGCGGTCGAGCCGATGGTCGCGAGGATGCCGGTGCCGCGCGCGATGCGCCGTCCGGCGCGCGCCTCGATCCGCTGGAGGGCGACCGCCGCGCGCTCCTTCGTTCCGTCCGCCGAAAGCCCCTCGGAGCGGGCTCGCTCCTCTTCCGCCGCCTCGGCCAGCGCCCCGACGGGACCGCGCCAGCTGCGCCCCTGATCGCCCAGCGCGTCGCGCAGCGTCGCGGCCTTCGCGAGGCGCGCGATGCCGCGCCGCGCGCGGGCCCGGGCCCCCGCCATCTCCAGGATCTTGGCGAGCGCGATGGTCCAGGTCACCAGCGAGGCGAAGGCAAGGCCGATCATGACGCCCTTCACCACCCAGTCGGCCGCCATGAACATGCCCCAAGGCGACAGGTCGTGCGGCAGCGCGGCCGGCTCGACCTCGACCATCGTCGTCGGCGCGGGGCCGGACGGGGCGTTCGAGGAGGCATCCGGGGCGACGGGGGATGGGGCCGCGCCGGATACGGCCCCGGCCGATGCCGGTTCCGCCCTGGCCGGAACCGTCGCGTCGATCGTGGACGAGGACGCCGCCGCGCTCTGCGCGGCCTCGTCCACAGCTTCCTGAGCCTGCACGGGAAGCGCGCTCGCCGCCGTCAGAACGACCGCCAGGCAGAGCGTGAAGCGAAGGAGCGGCGGAGCGGACGGCGTTCGGTGCATCGGCAAACCTCGATGGACGGCAGGAGCGACGGGAGCCCGTCGCCGACCGGCTCGCCGGCCAGGGCCGCGAGCGGGCAACGGCGGAACGACGGCTTCCTGCCGGGACGGATCAATGATCCCGGTAGAAGTTACATGAGCATTAGAGTCAAGATTTTTCAGGCGGCCGCGAGCGGATTGGAATTGTTCCAAGACGCTCTGATCACTTGATAATTGGCTTTGATGGATGCTGCGGTTTCCGCCCCGGGGCGAGGCTGCCATGCTCAGGCATGGCACGTTTTCCGTCAGGTCGCGTGCCCTGTCGCTTCAGTCGGTCAGCCGGCGAACCGCTCGCTCCAAGATCTGCGCCCCGGTCACGATCAGCGCGTCGGGAAAGTCGTAGTTCGGATCGTGCAACGCCGGATGCGCTGTGCCGGCTCCCAGAAACAGCATGGCCGAGCGCGCGCCCTCGCCGAAGCGGCCGAAGTCCTCGGATGCGCGCAGGGGCGGGCCGGCGTGCCAGCGAAGGCCGGTTTCGCTGGCCGCATCCCGCAGGATCGCGGCCGCCTCCGGGTGGTTGAGGCAGGCGCGAAAGACCTCGTGGTCCTCGAGGCTCAGCTCCAGCCCGTGCGCTCCCGCAAGGCTTCGCGCCAAGGTCTCCACCTCGCCGCGCAGGGCCGCCATCTCGCCGTCGCGCAACGTGCGCAGGGTCGCGAAGACCTCGGCCTCGCCGGGCGCGATGCCGAAGGCGGGCTCGCCGAGCCGCGCGTGGGTGACGGTGCACATGGCGAAGGCGTCGGGCAGCGATCCGTCCGGGCGGGCGGGCGTTCCCAGGTCGTTCAGCCGCGAAAGCAGCGCGGCCAGCGCGGGCGTCGGCGCCAGCCCCGTTTCGGGACTGCCGGCATAGGCTGTGCGTCCCCGCAGGCGGATGAGGAGGCCGGCCGAGGCGCAGTTCGCGGGGCCGACGGGCACGATCGCCTCGCCGAGCGGCACGCCGGGAAGGTTGTGGAGAGCGAAGGCGTGGTCCGGCGCGATCTCGGCGCGATAGCGCGGATCGGCGATCACGGCCGCGGCGCCCGCGCCGGTCTCCTCGGCCGGCTGGAACAGGAGCCAGACGCGCCCGCACCGGGGCGGCGACCGGGAAAGCCGGCGCGCGAGGCCGAGCAGCGTCGCCATGTGCCCGTCATGGCCGCACAGGTGCGCGCGGCCGGGAATGCGCGAGCGATGCGCGGCCGCGCCCCGCTCCTCGATCGGCAGCGCATCGAGTTCGGCTCTGACCAGGACGCACGGACCCGGTCCCGCGCCCGCGAACAGCGCGGCGACGCCCCATCCGCCGAGCCGCTCGATCACGCGCGCCGGCGACAGGGGTTCGAGCGCCTCGCGCACGCGGCGCGCCGTCTCTCGTTCCTCGCCCGATATCTCGGGCATGGCGTGGAGCGCCTGCCGCCAGCCGGCCAGCTCCCCGAGATCGGTCGCGGTGAGGGCGCTCACGGATCGCCCGCCCGCCCAAGGAGGCGCAGCGTCTCGCCGTCTCGCTCGCCCGAAAAGAAGCGGTCCAGCGCGAGCGCGAAGGGGCCGTCCGGCTCGATGCGGTCGAACAGCGTCAGCGAGGAGCGGAGCTTCAGGTCGTCGGGCGTGCCGAAGACGTCGCGCGCCGAGCCGCCGGGAAGGCCGGCAGCCGCGCGCGTGATCTCGCGCAGCCGGGGGCCGAGGAGGGGATGGGCGAGAAAGGCGTGCGCCTCGTCCAGCGAGCCGATGGCGTAGCGGCGGGCCGTCTCGGAACGCCCGAGCCCGCTGATCTGCGGGAAGACGTACCACATCCAGTGGCTCGACTTGCGGCCGGCCCGGACCTCGCCGAGCGCGACCTCCCAGGTTCGGGCCTGCGCCTCCACGAAGCGCCCGAGACGGAAGGGGTCGGCCGGTTCGCCGGCGGGCTCGAAAGCGTCCTGCATGGCTCCGTTACAGCCGACGCGCCCCGTGATTGCAAGACAAGGTCATGCCGGGGCACCGGTGTCGCGCGATCCTTTATTCCGGCAGGCTTCGTGCCCCCACCGCCACAGGTTGCGGCCACTCTTCCGGTTTGCGGCTTTTTGGGGGCCGAATCGCTTGCGCCAGTTCCACGAATGCTGATGCATCGTAAGGATGGCATCCGATTGCCGGCCCGTCTCCTTCCGCAGGCCGGTCCGATGCGTTTCGCCGCCCCGGGGGACACGGGCGCGCGCAGATTTTCGAGGGGACCTTCCATGACCATCAAGACGTGGCTTCTGGGCTCTGCGGCGTTGCTGTCGACCCTGTCCGGCGCGAAGGCCGCCGACGCCGTCATCGCACCCGAGCCCGAGCCGGTCGACTACGTCCGCGTCTGCGACGTGTACGGCAAGGGCTTCTACTACATCCCCGGCACGGAAAGCTGCTTCTCGTTCAACGGCTACGTCCGCTTCGACACGATCGTGGCGGGCAATCCGGCGACCAACCTCGAGGGCGACGACTACCAGGTGTCGACCGCCGTGCGCTCGCGCCTGAACTTCGACGTGCGCGAGGAGACCGACCTCGGCACGCTGCGCTCCTTCATCCGCCTGCAGAACACGAACCTTTCGGGCGCCGACAACGAAGTCGAGATCGACCAGGCCTTCCTGCAGCTCGGCGGCCTTCTGGCGGGCTACCGCGACACGATGTGGTCGTCGGGCATCGGCGACATCGAGGACGGCCTTCTCACCGATACCGACCTCGTGGTGGGCGACTTCAACACCAACCAGATCAACTACACGTTCGCGGCCAACGGCTTCTCGCTCACGCTCGGCCTCGAGGACGACGGCACGGGCGACGCGGTGCCGGACGTCCACGCCAAGCTGGTCTATCTCGGCACCTGGGGCGGGGCGTATCTCTCGGCCGTCTACGACGAGACGTTCAACTTCGAGGACGCGCGCGATGCGATCGGGCTCGACCCGTTCGACTTCAACGGCGTGGAGACCTTCCCGATCTCGCTGCCGGGTCTGCCGCGCGTCCTGAACGACGGCAGCAACGACGCCTTCGCGCTCAAGGGCGGCGTTTACCTCAAGGACGTGCTCCTGCCCGAGTCGCAGCTGAAGGTGGAGGGCCACTACGCCTTCGACCCCACCGTCTACGCCTCGATCGCAGGCCTCGCCACGACCTCCGCCTTCACCGCCGACAACCCCAACGTCCTGAACCCGACTCCGGGCGCGGTGCCGATCTTCCTGGAATGGGCGGCGGGCGCCGGCTACGCGCAAGGCATCGGCAAGCTCGGCATCGCGGTGTCCGGCCAGTACGGCAAGACCTTCGACACGCAGTTCTTCGGCGCTCTGCCGAACGGCCAGTTCGGCACCTTCTCGACCACCGGCGACTACTACGCCTTCGTCGGCAACCTCGGCTACAAGTTCACCCCGAACTTCGCCTCGCTCGCCGAGGTGGTCTACCGCAACGTCGACTTCGACCGCATCGGCGACACCGATCAGGTGACCGGCTTCCTGCGCTTCCAGCGCGACTTCTGATCGAAGCCACCCGCCCACGAAGAAGGCCGCTCCGGGAAACCGGAGCGGCCTTTTTCGTTCGTCTCGTGCCGTGCCCGGCGGCTACCAGCTGATATGGGCTTTGGCGATGACCTCGCGTCCCTGGCCGTAGCCGCAGTTCAAAAGGCCCTGGCAGCCCGCGACGTAGCGCTTGTCGAAGAGGTTGCTGGCGTTGAGCGACACGCCCCAGTCGGCCTGCTCGTAGCGGATCGCGGCATCCACCAGCGTCGCGTCCGGCACCTTCGCCGTGTTCTCGTTGTCGGCGTAGGATTCCCCGAGGTAGCGCACGCCCAGGCCGAACGAGACGCCATCGAGCGCGCCGCCGAGAACGGTGTAGTCCGCCCAGGCCGAGGCCGTGACCTCGGGGATCAGGTAGGGCCGGTTGCCGATCAGGTCGACGTCGACGTCGTCGCGGATCTCGAGGTCGATGTAGCTGAAGGAGCCGATGAGCTTCAGCCCGTCGGTGACGTTCGCCTTGCCCTCGAGTTCGACGCCGCGCGAGCGCACCTCGCCGAGCGGCACTGGCAGGAAGGTGAGAGGATCGGTCTGGACGACGTTGCGGCGCGTCAGGTCGAAGACCGAGGCCGTGAACGTGCCGTCGAAGTCCGTGGGCGACCACTTCACTCCGCCCTCGACCTGCTCGCCGTCCTCGGCCTCCACCGCCCGTCCGTCGCCGGTCGTGCCGAGCTGCGGGTTGAAGAAGGTCGCGACCGACACGTAGGGCACGACGCCGTTCGAGAACTCGTAGCCGAGGCCGGCCCGGCCACTGAGCGCACCCTCGCGGCCGTCGTAGTCGTCGTCGGCCGCCAGATGGTCGTCGCGGTCGATCCAGACCCGGTCGTAGCGACCGCTCAGCGTCGTGATCCAGCCGCCGCCGAAGCGGACCTGGTCCTGCGCGTAGAAGCCGAGCTGGTTGAGGTCGATCCGCTCGTCGATATAGGGACTGCCCAGCGGCGGCAGGACGTTGGTGTAGCGCGGGCGGATCGGGTCGATCGCCGATGCGGTGCCGGAGGCCTGTTCCTGGTCGATGCGGTAGAATTTGTAGTCGATGCCGGCGAGAAGCGTGTGGTCGAGCGCGCCCGTGTCGAAGCGGACCGTCGCGTTGTTGTCGGTGGTGAGCGAGTCCGCTGCCGTGTCGTGCCCGAAGTTCAGCCGCGTCAGGAGCGAGCTGGCATCGACCGGCGCCGACAGGAAGCTGCCGCCCGTCGCGGGGTCCGTGAAGCCGAACGTGTAGGGGAAGAGTTCCTCGCGTTCGGTGCGCGAGACGCGCGTGTTGGAGCGCAGCGTCACGCCGTTGTCGAGCGTCGTTTCTGCGTCGACGCCCGCCAGCATCTGGCGCGACAGGTAGCGGTCGAGGTCGGGCTCAGCCGTGTAGAGCGAGCGCGGGATGCGCCCGAAGGGTGCGTCCACGACCGTTCCCTCGTAGGGCAGGAAGTTCGTGGAGTGCCGCAGGTTGTCGTACTGGAAGAAGCCGTAGACGTCGACACGCGTCTGCGCGTCCGGCTCGTAGCGCAGGCTCGGCGCGATCATGCCCCGGAACGTGTCGGCATAGTCGGTCTGCGTCTCGCCGCCCTGGACGCGCCCGAGGACGCGGTAGCTCCACGGGCTGTCCGGCGCGGCGCGGTCGCCCATGTCGAAGGCGGCCCAGCCGTTCGGCTCGTCGCCGATCGCCCCTTCCACGTAGCGCAGGCGCTCGCCCGTCGGGCGCTTGGACACGAGGTTGACGACGCCGCCCGGATTGCCGCCGCCGTAGAGCGCCGACGAGGGACCGCGCAGGACCTCGACCCGCTCCAGGAAGAACGGATCGATCGTGGAGCCCGCGAAGGCATACTGGTAGAGGTTGAGACCGTCGAGATAGACGCCGGTCTGCGTGCCCTGGAAGCCACGCACGAAGAACCAGTCCGTGTCGGAATCGAAGCCGAAGGGCTGGGTGACGACGCCGGGCGTATAGCGCAGCGCGTCGGTCACGGTCTGGACCGCGCGGTCGTCGAGTTCCTCGCGGCCGATCACCGAGACCGATTGGGGCACCGCCTCGATCGGCGTCGCGGTCTTGGCGCCGGTCAGCGTCCGCCGGGCGACGTAGCCCTCCACCGGGCCCGTCCCGCCGTCCGCCTCGCCGTCGACCACCACCGTGTCGAGCGTCACGCTGTCTCCCTCCTGCGCGCGGGCAGGCAGATGGGCGGCGAGAAGAGCCAGCGCGGTGGCGCCGAGAAGACGGGAAGGGAGTCGCATGAGCGATCGAATCCATGGCGTGACGAGGGCCTCGTCATGCCACCGGAATTCATGACTCGAAAAGTCAAGAATTTGGGTTGCGCCTCGCTTTGGGGCGCGTGTGTCGTCGCGGCAACAATTTCTGGAACCGTTACAAAGACTTGTTCGAGGCGGGGAGGCTTCTGTGGGCGGACGGACGACCGCGCCGCTCCGCTCTTCCGCTCCTCGAGCTTTGCGGCAAATATGGTCGCCGGAACACGAAAGGTCTTGCTCATGCCGCCGCAGCCGGGCACCGCCAGCATGCCCTCCAGCCGATGCGGGCGGGATCGCGTGGGGTTCATCGCCGCCGGCCCGCGGAGCGGCATCGCCCGATGAGCGGAAGCGAGGACCGGACCGAGCGCCGTCACCCGACGCTCAGCGACGTCGCGCAACGGGCCGGCGTCTCGCTCGCCACGGCGGACCGCGTCGTCAACAAGCGCCCCGGCGTGCGCGCCGAGACCATCCGGCGGGTCGAAAAGGCCGTCGGCGACCTCGGCTTCGAGCGCAATCTCGGCGCCGCGCAGCTCGCGCGCCGCGTGCGCCACCGCGTCGTCTGCCTTCTGCCGGACGCGGGCGCCAATCCCTTCATGGGCCGCCTGCGCGAAGCGTTGGAGGAAGCCTCGCGCACGGGCGCGGGGCGTCATCTCGATCTCTCGATCCAGGCCGCCGACACGTTCCAGGCCGAGCCGCTGGCCGAGGCGATCCTCCGGGCGGGCGAGGGGGCCGATGCGGTGGTCGCGGTCGGGCTCGACCACCCGGCCGTGCGCGAGGCGATCGATGCGACCGTCGCGCGCGGCGTGCCGGTCGTGACCCTCGTGTCTGACGTGCCCGGCTCGGCGCGCCTGCGCTATGTCGGCATCGACAACCGCGCGGCGGGGCGCGTCGCCGCCCATCTTCTCGGACGCTTCGCGGGCGGGGCGGCGGGCGAGATCCTGGTGGTCCTCGGCTCGCGGGACCTGCGCGACCACCGCGACCGGCTCGACGGCTTCCGCGAGGCGCTGGCCGAGCGCTTTCCCCTCATCGACGTCACGGGCGTGGTGGAGGGACAGGACGAGCCGGGCGCGACCCGCCAGGCCGTCGCGCGCATCCTTCAGCGCCAGCCCCGGCCGCTCGCCATCTACAGCGCGGGCGCGGGCAATGCGGGTCTGTGCGAGGCGCTGGCCGAGCGCGACCTCAGGCCCGTGGTCGTCGCGCACGAGCTGACGCCCGAGACGCGTCCGCTTCTCGTCTCGGGCCGCATCGACGCCCTGATCGTCCAGGACCCCGGCCACGAGGCGCGGTCGGCCCTGCGCGTCGTCGAGGCCGCCCTGTCGGGCGCGCGGATCGACGAGCGGCAGGAGCGCATCCGCGTCGAGATCCTGCTGCCCGACAACCTGCCGGACTGAACCGACCGCGTGCGGGATTGTCGCTCGGCGAAGCGTGAGGTACGTAGCTCATGGGGCCCGGCGAAGGACCGGCGACCCGACAGGGAGGCATTGCCGCATGTCCGCCAACAGTTTCTTCGGCCTCGCCGAGCCCGTCCGCTTCGCGGGCGAGGGAAGCCACGATCCGCTGGCCTTCCGCTACTACGACCCCAAGCGCCAGGTCATGGGCCGCACGATGGAGGAGCAGCTGCGCTTCGCGGTCTGCTACTGGCACTCCTTCACCTGGCCGGGCGGCGATCCCTTCGGCGGCGCGACCTTCAACCGGCCCTGGATGGCGTCCGGCGATCCGCTCGCCCGCGCCCGCGAGAAGGCCGAGGTCGCCTTCGACCTGTTCCATCTGCTGGACGCGCCCTTCTTCACCTTCCACGACGCCGACGTCGCACCCGAGGCCGACACCCTCCAGGGGTCGATCGACAACCTGAAGAGCATCACCGACCTTTTCGCGCAGAAGATGGAAAGCGCCAAGGTCCGCCTCCTCTGGGGCACGGCCAACCTCTTCTCGCACCGGCGCTACATGGCGGGCGCGGCCACCAACCCCGACCCGGACGTCTTCGCCTATGCCTGCGGGCAGGTGAAGGCCGCGATGGACGCGACGCACGCGCTCAACGGCGAGAACTACGTCTGCTGGGGCGGCCGCGAGGGCTACGAGACGCTGCTCAACACCGACATGAAGCGCGAGCTCGACCAGCTCGGCCGCTTCCTCTCGATGCTGGTCGACTACAAGCACAAGATCGGCTTCCAGGGCCCGATCCTGATCGAGCCCAAGCCCAAGGAGCCGACCAAGCACCAGTACGACTACGACACGGCGACGGTGTTCGGCTTCCTACAGAAGTACGACCTCGTGGACGACGTGAAGCTGAATCTCGAGCAGAACCACGCGATCCTCGCCGGCCACTCCTTCGACCACGAGGTCAAGCTCGCCTATGCCAGCGGCCTGTTCGGCTCGCTCGACATCAATCGCGGCGACGATCTGCTCGGCTGGGACACCGACCAGTTCGCGATGAACGTCTCGGAGATGACGCTCGTCTTCCACGAGATGCTGAAGCACGGCGGCTTCACCACCGGCGGCCTCAACTTCGACGCCAAGATCCGCCGCCAGTCGATCGACCCGCAGGACCTCGTGATCGCGCACGTCGCCTCGATGGACGCCTGCGCCCGGGCGCTGCTGGCGGCCGAGCGCATGTTGGCCGACGGCGCGCTGGAGAAGCCGCTAGAGGCGCGCTACGCCGGCTGGGACAGCGCCGAGAACCAGGCCATCCTCAAGGGCGAGCGCACGCTGGAACAGGTGGCCGAGCGCGGCCGCTCGCTCGACCCGCAGCCCCGTTCGGGCGGGCAGGAGCGCCTGGAAGCGGTTCTCAACCGCTACGTCTGATCGAGAAAGCGGGCGGCGCCGAGCCGGAAGGCTCCAGCGCCGCCCTGCGCGGGATGACGCACCGGCACGCGCGGCAGGTCGAGACGGGCCGCCGCGCGCTCCGCGACACGTCCGACGCAGAGGATGCGCCGGACGCCGGCCAGTTCCACCAGCGCCTCCAGAAGCGGACGCGCCGACTCGATCTCGCTCGCGCCCGGCGTGCGGTTGCGGCGGGGCTCGCCGGGCGCGTGCGGATGAAGCGGCACGGCGTTCCAGAAGAGCGGCACGGGCGCGGCTTCCAGCGCGCGCCAGATTTCCCGCGCGGTCTGGGTCGCCCTGGCCGGCTCGCTCGTTCGCGTCGCGCGCCGCAGCGGCGGGTCGAGGCCGAGGCGGCTCGAGAGAAGCGGCAAGGCATGCTCGCCCACGAACGGCACGCCGCTCTGCCGCGTGCCCGACCAGGCCGGCGCCTCGCCGAGCCAGAGGTCGCAGCCGCCCCGCGCCCGGTACCAGGCGAGAACGCGTCCGAGGTTCCGGCGACGGGTCGAGGGCGCATCCGCATCCTCCACGGCGGGGTCGTGGTCGCGGTAGAAGTTGAAAAGGCGAGGGCTGCCCGGCAGTGCGGCCAGGGCATCCAGAAACGCGTCGACCGCCGCATCGGGCGCGGCGGTCGGAAAGGTCGGCTCCCGCAAGCTCATGGCGGGGAGGCTAGGCGGCGCGCATCCATCGTCCAGCCTCGCCGTTCGGAACGCCTCAGCGGCTCATGCGCTCGAAGCCGTCGTCCGAGAGGTCCAGCGCGAAGCCTTCGTCCCTGGCCGCCGGGCGGAAGCCGCTGGCGCGGTTCTGGAGGTCCCGGATGCTGCCGCTGACGGGGGCGGGCTCCTCGGCGGGCGCCGCCGCCGAAGCCTTCGGACGCGCGGCCGGAAGCCCGGGCTTCCTCGCAGGCGCGGTCTTGGCTGTCGCGGCTGGAGTCGCCGGTACCGCCGCCTCGGCGGTCTCGCCGGAGCGGAAGAAGGCCGCGCGCTCCATCAGCCCGGCGGCCTCGCCGGACAACTCGTCCGA
>NZ_BBWK01000096.1 GCF_001463765.1 Aureimonas sp. AU4
CCCGCGGCCAGCGCCTCGCGCCGCCGCCCGGCGCGCCAGGCGGAGAGGGCCCGGGCGCCCGCCGCGCGCCGGCCCATGAGGCGCGAGCGCTTGTAGGCCCAGCTCGCCTCGTCCTTGGCGCCGATGCTGGACAGGTTGGTTTCCAGCGCCCGGTAGCTTTGCGCGGCGGCCTCGAAGTCGCCCGTCCGCTCCTCGCCCACCATGCCGCCGAGCTGCTCGACGCTCATGCGGCTGCCCTCGATCCAGGCGCCGGCGAGGCGCACATGGGTGAGGTCGCAGCTCGACAGGTTCACGCGCACCAGCGTCGTGTTCGACAGGTCCGCGCCGCGCAGCTTCGCCCCGTCGAGCCGGGCGCCCGCGAACTGCGCGCCGCGCAGGCGCGAGCCCGAGAGGTCGGCGAGCTTGAGGCTCGCATCCGTGAAGTCGGCATGGGTGAGGTTGACGTCGGCGAGCTTCGCCTCGTCGAGCCGCGCGGCGCGGAACACGGTGTTGTCGGCGTCGGCGCCCTGGAAGTCGGCGCCCCAGAGATCGGCCTGCGCGAAGTCCGCCCCGTCGAGCAGCGCGCCCGAAAGCTTGGCGAAGCGCATCGAGGCCGCGCCGAAGGCCGCATCCTCCAGCATGGCCTTCGCCAGGACGGCCTGTCCGGCGACCGTGCCCGCAAACGAGGCGCCCGACAGGTCGGCGCCCGTGAAGTCGGTTTCCTCGATCAAGGCGCCGTCGAGGCGCACGCCGCGCCCGACCGCGCCCGACAGGTCGGCCGAGCCGAGGTCGGCACCCGACAGGTCCGCCCCGTCGAGCTGGGCGCGCGAAAGGTCGGCGCCGCGCAGGGCGAGGCGCCCCTCGCGCTCGTCCCACCAGGGGGGTGCGGGCACGCTCTCGGCACGGGTCCCGCGCAGGGCCGCCGCACGGTCCGCCAGCGCCTCGCGGCCGAGCGCGGCACGGCGAAGGTCGAGCCGCCCGCCCGCGCCCGAAAGGCCGAGCTCGGCCAGAAGCGCGCCCAGCGGAGCGTCGGCGCGGGGAGGGGCATGCTGGTTCATGAAAGGGGCCCGCAAGCGCCCGGTGCCCGGCGAAAGGCCGGGCCCACGGGACGCTCACGAACGGGTGAGGAGCCCGCGCGGTTCCGCCTCAGACGCCGCGCACGAGCCCGCCGTCGCAGCGCACGGTCGTGCCCGTCACATAGGCCGCGGGGCCCGACAGGAGGAAGGTGGCGACGCTGGCGAACTCCTCGGGCGTGCCGTAGCGCCCGGCCGGGATGCCGGCGCGCGCCGATTCCCGCACGTCCTCGACCGCCTTGCCGGTGCGCTTGGCGGCGGCCTGGTCGAGCTCCTCGAGCCGGTCGGTCGCGATTCGGCCGGGCAGGAGCATGTTGACGGTGACGCCCTCGCCCGCGACCTCGGCCGCCAGCGTCTTCGACCAGCCGTGGAGCGCGGCGCGCAGCGTGTTCGACAGGGCGAGGTTCGGGATCGGCTGCTGCACGCCCGAGGAGGCGATGGTGAGGATGCGCCCGAAGCCGCGCTCGCGCATTCCGGGCAGGAGGCGGTTCGTCATGGCGATCAGCGGGAAGACCATCGTGTCGGCCTGGCGCTGGAGGAGCTCGGTGGTCATCTGGCTCGTGGTGCCCGGAGGGGGACCGCCCGAGTTGTTGACCAGAAGATCCACGGGTCCCAGCCGCTCGGCGGCCTCCGCGATCGTGTCCACGGCGCCGGGCTGGCCGAGATCGGCGACGACATAGGAGGCCTGGCCCGCCCCGTGCGCGGTGATGCGCTCGGCCTCGACGCGCAGGCGGTTCTCGTCACGCCCGACGAGAAGCGGGTGCGCCCCTTCCGCCGCGAGCTGGCGCGCGATGGCGAGCCCGAGGCCCTTGGAGGAGGCGAGAACCACCGCGCGGCGGCCGGCGATCTGAAGGTCCATGAACGAGAACTCCCTTGGTCTTTCTGGATCAGTCCGCCGGCGTGTCGCCGGCGGGGGGCGGATAGGGGTGGAGGGTGCCCTGCGGGTCCTCGACGCGCCATGCCTCGCCGTCCCGTTCGAGATAGGCGGGGCCGACCGGCACCTTGCCGTGGCCGCCGGGAATGTCGAGGACGTAGGTCGGCTGGGCGAGGCCCGACAGCTGCCCGCGCAGCCGGCGCATCAAGGCGCGGCCCTCCTCCAGCGGCACGCGCAGGTGGCTCGTGCCCGGCGCGAGGTCGCCCTGGTGGAGGTAGTAGGGCTTCACGCGGTTCTCGGTGAAGCGGCGCATCAGCGCCTCCATCGCCTCGGCCGTGTCGTTGACGCCGCGCAGGAGCACGCTCTGGCTGACCACCGGCACGCCCGCGTCCACCAGCCGCGCCACGGCGACTTCCGCGTCCGGCGTGAACTCGCGCGCGTGGTTGGCGTGGAGCGCGACAAAGGCGGCGCGGCCAAACGCGCGAAGCGCCGCCACCAGCTCGCCGGTGACGAGCGCCGGCGAGACCACCGGCACGCGCGTGTGGAAGCGCAGGACGCGCACATGCGGGATGGCCCGGAGCGCTTCGGCGATCTGCCGCAGCCGGCGCGGCGATAGGAGGAAGGGATCGCCTCCCGTCACCACCACCTCCCAGATCTCCGGATGGTCGCGGACGTAGCCGAGCGCCCGGTCCATCTCGTCCGCCGAGAGCGAGCCGAGCCCGTCGGGCCCCACCATCTCGCGGCGGAAGCAGAAGCGGCAGTAGACCGGGCAGATATGCAGCGGCTTCAGGAGCACGCGGTCGGGGTAGCGGTGGACGATGCCGGGGACGGGTGCGTGCGCCCCGTCGCCGATCGGGTCGGCGCGCTCCTCCGCCAGCGTTTCCAGCTCCGCGGCGCGTGGCACGAACTGGAGGCCCACCGGATCGTCGGGATGCTCGATCAGGGCCGCGACGTCGCTGGTGAGGCCGACGGCGTAGCGCTCCGCCACGCGCCGGATCGCCTCCAGCTGATCGGGAGGCACGAGGCCGGCGCGGGCGAGCGCGTCCGCGTCGCGGATCGGGGCGGGGGTGCCGCTCACCAGTCGCCGCCCGGCACCGGCGTCCAGATCACGTCCTCGACGCGCGAGGCGCCCGTCGCCAGCATCGCGAGACGGTCGAAGCCGAGCGCCGCGCCCGACGCCTCGGGCATGTGGGCAAGCGCTGCCAGGAAGTCCTCGTCGAGCGGGTAGCGCGAGCCGAACCGGCGCTCGCGCTCGCGCATCTCCGCCTCGAAGCGGCGGCGCTGCTCGGCCGCGTCGGTCAGCTCGCCGAAGGCGTTGGCGAGCTCCACGCCGCAGGCGAACAGCTCGAAGCGCTCCGACACCCGCCCGTCGCGCGCCGAGCGCCGCGCGAGAGCGGCTTCGGGCGCTGGATATTCCATCAGGATCGTGGCGCGCCCGTTGCCGATCGCGGGCTCGACGCGCTCCACGAGGATGCGCGTGAAGAGGTCGCCCCAGGTATCGTCGGGAGCCTGGCGGATGCCCGCCGCCCGCAACTGGGCCGCCAGCGCCTCGCGGTCGGTCTCGCCGCCGGACGAGACGGTCGCGAGAAGGTCGACGGAGGCGAAGCGATCGCAGGCCTCGGCCACGGTGAGGCGCTCCGGCTCGGCGAAGGGGTCCACCTCCCGGCCCCGGAAGCGGAACCGCTTCGCACCCGCCGTCTCGGCGGCGAGCGCGAGAAGCGCCGCGCAGTCGCGCATCAGCTGCTCGTAGGGCTCGTTCGCGCGGTACCATTCGAGCATGGTGAACTCGGGCGCGTGAAGCGCGCCGCGCTCGCCGTTGCGCCACACGGGGCCGAGAACCATGAGGCGCCGCTCACCGGCCGCAAGAAGCTTCTTGGCCGCGAACTCGGGCGATGTGTGGAGGTAGAGAGGCGTTTCGCGTCCGTCGGCGGTGTGAAGCACGGTCGAGAAGGCCGAGAGACCCATCTCGTTGCCGGGCGAGCGCTGGAGGGCGGCGGTCTCGACCTCCAGGAAGTCGCGATCCTCGAACCAGCGCCGCACGGCCCCGCGCAGGCGGTTGCGCTGGAGAAGCGCCGGGCGCCGGTCGGCATGGACGTGGCGCGTCCACCAGGGGGAGCGGGGGGCGGAGATCATGGGATGCCCTTTAGAGGCTGCCGGCTCCCGCGCAAAGCGGCGAAAGCTGGCGCCAGGGGGCGAGATGGGCTAGGCGAGGCGCCAAACATCCTCCGGCGGGCGCTCCTGTCCGCCGTCCCATTCCTCTTCGATACAAGGTTTTCGCCCGTGGTGAAGGTCATCGCCAGCTCGCTCCGCAAGGGTAACGTCGTGGAGCGCGAGGACGGCAAGCTCTATGTGATCCTGTCGGCCGAGAACATCCATCCCGGCAAGGGCACGCCGGTCACGCAGCTCGACATGCGCCGCATCTCGGACGGCACCAAGGTGTCGGAGCGCTACCGCACCACCGAGCAGGTGGAGCGCGCCTTCGTGGAGGACCGCGAGCACACGTTCCTCTATGCCGATGGCGAGGGCTTTCACTTCATGAACCCCGAGACCTACGACCAGGTCGCCGTGCCCGAAAGCGTGGTGAGCGACGCCGCGCCCTACCTGATCGAGGGGATGGCCGTGATGCTGTCGCAGCACAACGGCGTGCCGCTGTCGATCGAGCTGCCGCAGCGCGCGACCTTCGAGGTCACCGAGACCGAGCCCACCACCAAGGGACAGACGGCCTCCTCGTCCTACAAGCCGGCGGTGCTGTCGAACGGGGTGCGCACGCTGGTACCCCCGCACATCCAGGCCGGAACGCGCATCGTGGTGATGACGGCGGACGGCTCCTATGTCGAGCGCGCCAAGGACTGACGCCGTCCTCCACCCTGCATATTGCATTGCACGCATGGGAGCCATGCGACATGAGCAATTCTCAGGCAAGGGGTCGCATGGCATAAGGGAGAGGCATTGTTCCTCCCAGATTGATGCATAAACTTCGCCCGCTCCGGTCCTCCCACCGAGCGGGCTTTTTCTTTTCCAAACCGCTTTCCCGTCAGCGAGCCGCCCGTGTCGGGGCGTGGAAGTCCGGCGGCTTGCCGTCGATCCAGGCCAGGAAGCGATGGAGGCGTGGATCGTCCGAGGGCTTCTCCCCGCGCGCGGAGATGTCGGCGAGTTCCCGGTTCGTGAAGCTCGCATGCATCGCACGGTGGCAGATCGGATGAACGGGTACGGTGTCGCGGCCGCCCCGGCTCTTGGGCAGCGGATGGTGCCACTCAACGCGGGCGCCGAGCGGGCGGGCACAGAGCCAGCAGTCGCCGAGGCGGGACGCTTCCTCCTCGCCCTCCACCCAGCGATTGTCCTTGTGCGGTCTCGCCTTGCGCTGTCGTCCCATGGCGCGGCATCTAGGCTCGCGCGTCGCCGGGGACCAGTCGTCGGGTGCCCGCGATCCCGCCTTGCGGCGTCCCGCCGCGCTGGCCGGCCATACGCTCGCGCCTTGAGCCCCCGTATCCTTTCGCGCTAACGATCACGGCGACGTGACGACGGAGGCGCCCCGATGACCCGCAACACGAAGAAGGCCCTGCGCCGCACGCTGATCGCCGTGCCGCTGGCCGCCCTGCTCCTGTGGTTCCTGTTCTGGCCGACGCTGGTGTGGATCGTGGCGGGCATCGTCGATCTCTCGCGCAACAAGGCGAAGACGCGTCTCATGGTCAGCCGCTACTTCACGGGCAACGGCATTCCGACCTGGCTCCTGTCGCCCTTCAACCTCCTCGTCGATGCGATGAGCTACCGCAATCCCGGCGTCTACCGCCTGGAGGACTTCCCGCCCGCCTGGCGCGAGGAGATCGAGACGGTGCTCGACACGTTCCGCGCGCGCCGCGAAGAGATCACCGCCGAGATCGACGCCAAGTTTCACGACGGGCGGCGCGGCATGTACGTCTATCGCTGGTACGGCAAGCAGCACATCCGCACGGTGCCGGAGTTCGAGCGCGACTTCCGCTACGTGAAGACCATCGCGGTCTCGGTTTTCTCGGGCAAGGAGTCGACCACCTGGCACTACGGCCCGCTGCGCCTGACGCTGCGCGTCCTTCTCAACCTCAAGCCCGCCGACAGCGACCGCGTCTTCATCGAGTGCCAGGGCCGCCAGCACCTGTGGCGCGACGACCCGCTCTACATCTTCGACGACACGCTGTTCCACCGTTCGGTCAACGAGGTGGACGCGCGGCGCTACAACGTCTTCATGGACGTGATCCGGCCGAGCCCGGTGCCGGGGGTGCTGAGCTTCCTCCTGCGCGGCGTCTCGGCGATCGCCGACCAGATGAAGGCGATGTTCTACAAGAACTGGCGCATGATCGGCGCGCCGAAGGCCAAGGCCCCAGCGGGCGACGCCGCCGCCTGAGGGCATTCTCCCGATCGCTTAAGAAAGGCCCGCCGCGTTCCCCCCGGCGGGCCTTTTCGCGTTTGGCGGGAACGTGCGGCCTCAGCGGCGGCGCACCTCGACGTCGAGCGTTCCGCCGAGCGCCCAGATGGCGCTCGCCAGAAGGTCGATCTGCGAGTTGTGCTCGATGCGCAGGAGGCGCTCCACGCGGTCCTCGGCGGTGCCGAGGCGCTGCGCGAGCTCGGCCGTGGTGACGTCGCCCTCGCGCATCAGGGCGTAGAGCGAAAGCTTGATGTAGGCGAGCGGGGGCAGGGTGATCGAGGCGCGCGTCCCCGCCCGCCCGGTCTCGGGCCAAGGCACGGGCGCGCGGTCGGCGATGCGCGCGGCGATCGCCGCCTGGACGCCGAGGCTGGCATTGGCGAAGGCCCGCGTGCGGTTCTGCCCGAGCGTGACGAGCTCGGGAAAGGCCGCGCAGGTCACGACCCAGGCCCGGTCGCCTTCCTGAGCCGGCTGCGCCTCGTACCACCGCATCATCGCCGGCGCCTCACGAGGGCATGTCGAGCCGGCGCGCGACCTGGGCGAGAAAGAGAGGACCGAGCGCGGCATCCGGCACGTCGGCCGGCAGGACCACCGAGCGCGCACCCCGGCGCACCACGAGATGGTGGAAGGCGGGGGGCGCGGTCTCCACCGCGCAGCCGCGCGCCCGGAGCTCGGCCAGAAGATCCTCCATGGTCATCGCACTACAACCGCTGCCAGGTGTCAGATGCTCGAGGCATCCGCGCCGAGCTCATGCCGCGACGCTGCCTCCGGTTGTAGAGTTCTTATGATGCGGGCGGGTTCCGTCAAGCGGGAATTGCGGGTCGCTCAAACGCTGAATGCCGCTCTATTCTCCATCGTTTATAGCTTTTCCGGAGCTTTCCCGGCCTGTGTCGGTTTGGCATCACACGCAACCATGGGATGCAAAATACCAGAACGGTCGTCTTGTCTCGCGACGCGCTCCGATCCATACAGCTCGCCGTATGGTTGCATTACCCGGTTGTAATGACGCCTGCGACGGGAGGGTGCGCGGTGTGCACGCCCGCCCCCTCATCGAACCCTTGGGGCTCCAGGAGAGACTATGGCCGATTTTCTTTATGAGGGTCTGGCGACCCGGTCGATCGACGACTTCGATCCGGCCGCGGATACGCTGACGCTGAACCTCACCACCGCTGAGATCTTCGACATCCGCGAGACCGACGGGTCGACGCAGATCGTCACCACGGCCGGCACGGTGCTCACGCTGACCGGCGTCACCTATGCCGAACTCGCCGCCAACGCGGACGCCATCGTACTCGCCTCGGGCGGCGACTTCACGGTCCTGAACTCCGCTGGCTCGGCGACCGGCACCGCGGGTGGCGACGTGATCGTGGGCGGCGAGGGCGCCAACACGATCGATGCCGGCGGCGGCAACAACCTCGTCTTCGGCGGCGGCTCCTACACCCAGCCCGACGACGGCAACGACTCCATCACGTCGGGCGCCGGCAACGACACGCTCTACGGCAACGGTGGCGACGACACGATCGACTCGGGCACCGGCAACGACCTCGTCTATGGGGGCCTCGGCGAGGACCAGATCACCGCGCAGGCGAACGGCGGCCAGACCGTGACGGTTTACGGCGGCGGCGCGCTCACCGACACGACCGACGGCGGCGACACGATCACGATCACCGAGGGCGCGGGCTCGGCGCTCGTCTACGGCAATGCGGGCGATGACACGATCACCGTCGATGCGCTCGGCGCCAGCACGGTCAACGGCGGCCTCGGCAACGACTCCATCACCGTGAACAACAACGGCGCCAACCTCGTCTACGGCGGCGGCACCACGGCGGACGCCGACGAGATTCGCGTGAACGGCGACGGCAACAACACGATCTACGGCGGCAGCGGCATCAACGACGCGACCGACGGCGACGATCAGATCATTGTGGACGGCACGGGCAACAACCTCGTCTACGGCAACGGTGGCGGCGACAATATCGCGATCCGCGGCAACGGCGCGAACACCGTCTATGGCGGCGCGGGCGACGACGTGGTCGGCATCATCGGCAACGGCTCGAACCTCGTGGTCGGCGGCGCCAACGACAGCGACATCGCGCTGGTGATCGGCGGCGGCGACAACACGCTCTACGGCGGCAATGCCGTGAACGCGGCGAACGACGAGGCCGATCTTCTCGGCGTCATCGGCGACGGCGACAACCTTATCTACGGCAACGGCGGCGATGACCTGCTGGGCGTCATCGGCGACGGCGACAACACGATCTACGGCGGCGCGGGCTCCGACACGATCATCGTGGGCGCGAACTTCGCCGGCCTCGGCTTCTCGGCGCTGGGCGCTCTGCCGCCGGGTGCGCTCAACAACGCCGTGACATTTGCGCAAACGGTCGGCAACGAGCTCGGAATTACCGGAGCCGACCTGTCCGACCTGATCGGCGTTGCTGGGGACGGCGTGGCGGATGGCGACAACCTGATCGTCGGCGGCACGGGCACGAACACGATCAACCTTCTCGGCTCGGGCAACAACACGATCTACGGCGGCAGCGGCATCACGGATGCCAATGACGGCACGACCACGGTCAACGCCATCCTGCTCGGCGGCGCGTCGCAGATCTACAGCAACGCCGGCGCCGACGAGGTGAATGTCGATCTGGCGAACAACGCGGCCGTCACCGTCAACGGTGGGCTGGGCGACGACGAGATCAACGTTGGCTACTTCGACTATGCGGAGGCCGGCACCTCGGCCGTCGTAATCGGCGGCGACGGGGCCGACGACGTCGAGTACTATGGCTACGGCGACGTCACGATCTACGGCGGCACCGGCGTGACCGATCCGACCGCCGACGCCGACGCCGACGACATCTATGTCGATCTGGAGGGCAACAGCGCCTCGGCCGTGGTCTACGGCAACGGCGGCAACGACGACATCAACGTCGACCAGTTCGGGGCCAATGCGGTCACCATCTACGGCGGCGTCGGCAACGACGAGATCGATGTCGGCTATAACGGCGCTACCGAGGCCGGCAGCACCGCCGTCATCTACGGCAACGACGGCGACGATGAGATCTACTACTACGGTGCCGGCCAAGCCACGATCTACGGCGGCAACGGCGAGACGGACGCGGCCAACGACGCCGACTATATCAATGTCCAACTTACTGACGCCGGGGGTGCCGCCACCGTCTACGCGAACGGCGGCAACGATGAGATCGAGGCCAATCTCGTGGCCGGGACCTCGGCCGTGCTCTACGGCGGTCTCGGCAACGACTTCGTCACGGTGGACGGCTCCGGCGGCTCGGTGACGGTGTTCGGCGGACCGGGCGAGGATCGCATCGATCTGTCGGGCTTTGCGGGCAACAGCACGGTCTACGGTGGCACGGGCGTCAACGACTCGGCGGACGGCGCGGACACGATCATCGGCGGCGACGGCAACGACGTCATCTACGGCAACGGCGGCAACGACTCGATCGTCTCGGGCGCGGGCAACGACACGCTGGTCGGTGGCGCGGGCAACGATACGTTCGACATCAACGGCGCCGGCGCGAAGACGATCGCCGACTATGTTGCAGGCGAGGACACCGTCCTGGTCAGCACCGCAGGGGTCGCCTTCGACGGTCTGACGGTCAACGCAGCCGGGGACCCGGTCATCGCGTTGAGCAACGGAACCACCATCGCCTTCGACGGCGTAGGCGACGGCCGCATCGAAGTGCTGTTCACCAACGGAACCTCTGACACCGCGGACGACGTACGGCTGGTTCGCGGATCGGCAGCCGCCGATACGATCGAGGGTACGGCCGGCAACGACGTTCTGATCGGCGGCGCGGGTGACGATCTGCTCACCACCGGCCAAGGCGACGATACGCTGGTCGGCGGTGCGGGGATCGACACATTCGCGATCAACGGCATCGGCGCGAAGGTCATCGCCGACTACACGCTGGCCGAGGACACGGTGGTCGTCAGCCTGGCGGGGATCGGTGCCGGCGACGTGGTGCTGGGCGAGGGGGACGATCCGATCCTCACCTTCGGTGACACGACGTTGACCTTCGACGGCATCGGTGACGGCCGCATCGAGGTTCTGTTCAACAACGGAACCGAGAACGCCGCGGACGATACGCTCTACGTGCGCGGCTCGGCCCAGGCCGACACGATCATCGGTTCGGCCGGCGGAGACATCCTGCTCGGTGGTGGTGGAAACGACAGCATCGACGGGGGCACCGGCGACGACAGTATCGTGGGCGGCGCCGGCAACGACACGCTTCTGGGCGGTGCCGGCAGCGACACGCTCATCGGTGGTGCCGGCGACGACAGCCTCGTCGGTGGTGAAGGCGACGATCGCCTCAACGGCGGTATCGGCAACGATACGCTCGAGGGCGGTGCCGGATCGGATACGATCCTCGGTGGCGACGGTAACGACAGCCTCGACGGTGGTGCCGGCAACGACACGCTGGAGGGTGGCGCCGGCAACGACACCATCTTCGGCGGCGATGGCGACGACAGCATCGTTGGCGGTGAAGGTGCAGACAGTCTCGATGGCGGGCTCGGCAACGATACGCTCGAAGGCGGTGCCGGATCGGATACGATCTTCGGAGGTGACGGAAACGATAGTCTCGCGGGTGGTGCCGGTAACGACATCCTTGATGGGGGTGCCGGCAACGACACGCTGATCGGCGGTCCGGGAGCGGACACGCTGACGGGCGGAGACGGGTCCGACACGTTCATCATCGACACCGGGGACACCATCACCGACTTCGATGCGAATGAGGATCTGATCGGCGGGAACGGTCTCGCGCCCGCGCTGCTCAGCATCGATCTCACGATCGACCTCGACGCGCTGAGTGCAGTGCCGGTCGTCGGGGATCTCGTCGCCGGCTTGGCCGGGGACCTAGGG
>NZ_BBWK01000097.1 GCF_001463765.1 Aureimonas sp. AU4
CGGCGAGCGTGACGCGCGCGCCGGCTCGGGCGAGCCGCTCGGCGATCGCCGCGCCGATGCCGGAGCCCGCGCCCGTGACGAGCGCGTGCCGGCCGGCGAGTGCGGTTCCCTCGCTCATTGCGCCGCCGCCCGCTCGAGATTGGTCTCGAACTGCCGCTTGGCGGACGAGTACTGCCGGGGCCAGGCGAGCGAGCGGATGCCGATCCTGGCCGCCTCGTGCAGCGTCCAGGCGGGGTCGGCGAGGTGCGGCCGGGCGATGGCGCAGAGGTCGGCGCGGCCCGCCGAGATGATCGAGTTGGCGTGGTCGGCCTCCGAGATCGCGCCCACCGCGATGGTCGGGATGCCGACCTCGTTGCGGATCTTGTCGGAGAAGGGCGTCTGGAACAGGCGGCCGTAGACCGGCTTCTCCTGCTTCCAGACCTGGCCCGACGAGCAGTCGATCATGTCGGCGCCCGCGTCCTTGAACATCGTGGCGAAGATCGCCGCGTCGTCCGGCGTGTTGCCGCCCTTGGCCCAGTCGTGCGCGGACAGGCGCACCGAGATCGGCCGGTCCTGCGGCCAGGCCCCGCGCACCGCGCGGAACACCTCCAGGGGATAGCGCGCCCGGTTCTCGTGGGAGCCGCCGTACTCGTCCTCGCGCCGGTTGGTCAGCGGCGACAGGAAGGAGGAGAGGAGGTAGCCATGGGCACAGTGGAGCTCCAGCCAGTCGACGCCGGCCTCCGCCGCGCGGCGCGTGGCGGCCGTGAAGTCGGCGAGCACCCGGTCCATGTCCGCCCGGTCCATCGCCCTCGGCACCGCGGAGTGCGGGAGATAGGGCAGGGATGAGGCCGACAGGAGCGGCCAGGCGCCCTCCGTCAACGGCTCGTCGATGCCCTCCCACGCCAGCCGGGTCGCGCCCTTGCGGCCGGCATGGCCGATCTGGATGCCGAGCTTGGCGTCGGTCGATGTGTGGACGAAGTCGGCGAGGCGCTTCCAGCCCTCGGCCTGGGCGTCGTTCCACAGGCCGAGGCAGCCGGGCGTGATGCGCGCATCGGGCGAGACGCACGTCATCTCGGCGAAGACGAGCGCGGCGCCCCCCATGGCCCGGGAGCCGAGATGGACGAGGTGGAAGTCGTCGATCATCCCGTCGCGCGCCGAGTACATGGCCATGGGCGACATGACGATGCGGTTCTTGAGCGTCACGCCACGGATCGTGAAGGGGGTGAGCATCGGCGGCAGCGGCCGCTCGCCCTCCCTGGCCGGTACGCCCGCCTGGGCGGCGAACCAGCGCTCGTAGCCTTCGAGCCAGCGAGGATCGCGCAGGCGCAGGTTCTCGTGGCTGATGCGCTGCGAGCGCGTCAGCATGGAATACATGAACTGCTCGGGCGGCAGCTGGTCGGCGTAGCGCTCGCCCACCACCTCGAACCATTCCATCGCGTTGCGCGCCGCGTTCTGGATGCGCGCGACGTCGACGCGGCGGATCGCCTCGTAGTCGTCGAGGACTGCGGGAATGGCATCGCGCTCGTGGCCGTGCTCATTGAACTGGCGCGTCAGCTCGATCGCGTCCTCGAGTGCGAGCTTGGTGCCGGAACCGATGGCGAAGTGAGCCGTGTGCGCCGCGTCGCCCATGAGCACGACGTGGGAGTGACCGTTGAAGTGGCTCCACTTGCCGCAGATGAGGCGCGAGAAGTTGAGCCAGGCCGAGCCCTGCACGTGACGCGCGTTGCTCATCAGGGGGGCGCCGCCCAGCGTGTCGGCGAAGAGCCGCTCGCAGAAGCGGATGGACTCGTCCTGGCTCATCGCGTCCAGCCCGTGCGCCTGGTAGGCCCGCTCGGTGGTCTCGACGATGAAGGTCGAGGTCTTGTCGTCGAACTTGTAGATATGCGCCTGGAACCAGCCGTGCTCGGTCTTGCGGAAGTCGAAGGTGAAGGCGTCGAAGAGCTTGTTGGTGCCGAGCCACACGAAGCGGTTCGGCCGCTTCACGAGGTCGGGCTCGAAGATGTCGGCGTACTTGTTGCGAATCTTGGAGTTGAAGCCGTCGGACGCGATCACGAGATCGGCGTCGGGGAAGTCCTCGTCGCCGTTCACCTCGGTCTCGAAGCGCAGTTCCACGCCAAGCGCTTCGCAGCGGTTCTGGAGGATGTTGAGAAGCTTCTTGCGCCCGATGCCCACGAAGCCGTGCCCCGTGGTGCGCTGGCGCGTGCGCTTGAAGACGAGCTCGATGTCGTCCCAATGGTTGAAGGCGTCCTGGATCTCGGCCGCGCTCTCGGGATCCCACTTGCGCATCGCGACCATGGTCGCGTCGGAGAAGACGACGCCCCAGCCGAACGTATCGTAGGGCCGGTTGCGCTCGACCACCGTGATCGAATGCTCCGGATGGTTGCGCTTCATCAAAAGCGCGAAATACAGGCCGGCCGGACCGCCACCGATACAGACGATGCGCATGATGGAGCCCCTCCGGGACGATCGTTCGGGTTGGGAAAGTGATTTAGATCTAAAGTAAATTCGGTGACCGACGCGGTCAAGAGCGTTTGGAATTTATGTGCATCTGCATCCGGATCGTGCGTCGCCGTGCCCATGCAAGCGGCACGCGGCGCGATATTGCACCGCACATCGTGCAACGTCGTGACAGCCAGCGACCACGCTCAACGCTTTCCCGAGGGGAGATGCTTGCATTTTCATTTATCGCTCGTCATCCTTCCGATGCGCGACCCGTCGTCCCGGTGCCGCGATCCCCCGTTTCCTTTCTGTCGAGGTTGCCGATGTCCGCTGCCGAAAGCCTGTCGACCGTCGCGTCCGCCCTAGCCGCCGGCGCGATCGAGGTGGTCGACCTGACCGCTCCGCTCGGACCCGACACGCCGGTTCTCTACCTGCCGCCCGAGTTCGGCCGGAACACGCCGCGCTTCAAGATGAACGAGATTTCCGCCTACGATGCGAACGGCCCCTGGTGGGCCTGGGGCTGGATGGAGCTCGGCGAGCACACCGGCACCCACTTCGACGCGCCCGCCCATTGGATCTCCGGTCGCGACCGGCCCGACAACACCACCGACAAGCTGCCGCCCAAGGATTTCGTGGCCCCGGTCTGCGTGATCGACTGTTCTGCGCAGGTCGCGGCCGATCCCGGCTTCATCCTGACCGCAGACGGCGTGAAGGCCTGGGAGGCCGAGCACGGCGAGATCCCGGCGGGCGCCTGGGTGTTCATGCGATCCGACTGGTATCCGCGCAACACATCCTCCGAAGCCTTCCTCAACGGCGGCCAGACGCCGGGCCCAAGCGTCGACTGCATCCGGTATCTCGTGGACAAGAACGTTGCCGGCTGGGGCAGCGAGTGCGTCGGCACCGACGCCGGCATGGCGCATTCCTTCGATCCGCCGTTTCCGGCCCACCACCTTCTTCTCGAGAAGGGGCGCTACGGTCTCGCCAGCCTCGTCAACCTCGACAAGCTGCCCGCCACGGGCGCGCTCGTCGTCGCCGCGCCCTTGAAGATCGTCAACGGAACCGGCAGTCCCGTGCGCGTCATCGCCCTCGTCCCGAAAAGCTGAGGGAAGGGCCACCCGCGCCGTCGCGCGGTTTTGTTCTGGCGGGCGCGCGAGGGGTCGGCTAATCACCGGGCCCTTGCCCCGCCGCTTTTCCGGCGCGCGGGGTTTTCCGTCATGCCGGGCCGGCGCTCGGCGAGGGACCGGGCTTCGACCCGACCCCAAACCCAAGGTAGGTCATGGTCGGCAGGTACGGTCGCGGTGTTCTCGGCAGCGCGGACGAGCGCAAGGGCGCGATCCCCTCCATGGGGGAGCTGGGGCTCAACCACTTCGCCCCCTACCTCCTGAACCGGATCGCCGCGCGCTGGAACGCCGACATGTCGGAGGAGCTGAAGAGCTTCGACATGACCACGGCCAAGATGCGCGTCCTGGCCATCCTCAGCGTCTCCAACGGCCTCGCCATCAACGAGCTCAGCGTCTACGCCGTCACCGAGCAGTCCACGATGAGCCGGACGCTCGACGCGATGGAGGAGCAGGGGCTCGTCCTGCGCACGCCCCGCGCCGACGATGCACGCGTGCGCGAGACGGCGATCACCGAGAAGGGCATGGCGGCCTTCGCGGCCGTCTGGCCGACCATGTACGGCCGCTTTTCCCAGATGTTCGAAGGCGTTTCGGAAGACGAGTATCAAACCTTCGTCGCGCTCCTCCACCGGATCCTCGGCAACATCCGCCGCAACGACCTCTGACGGGCCGCGGGGCCTCGCGTCCCGACAGGTCCGCTCGCCGTACGAGGCGCAGGCGCGGGCGGCGCGCGGCGCCGCGTCTCCACCTATCTGTGCAAATGCCTATTCTTCAGACTGCCAAGAGTTCGAAACCGAGCAGCCACTTCACCAAATTCGTTTGACACCGTTCTAAAAAGCATGAGGATGCATGGATATCGGGGCCGACAGATCGGTCCCTCTCCTCACATCATGACGAGCGGTCCATGGCGGAACGGTCTTTTGCTCGCGAAGTCGAAGAACTCAAGCTCGGCGAGGGCGAGGTGTTTCGCGGCGAGGGCATCCTCGCGATCACCAAGGCCCTGCTGCAATCGGGCGTGTCCTATGTCGGCGGCTACCAAGGCTCGCCGATCTCGCACCTGATGGACGTGCTCGCCGACGCACGCGGCGTCATGGACGAGCTCGGCGTCCACTTCGAGTCCTCGGCCTCGGAAGCCGCCGCCGCCGCCATGCTCTCGGCCTCGGTCATGTATCCCGTGCGCGGGGCCGTGACGTGGAAGTCGACGGCGGGCACCAACGTCGCCTCCGACGCGCTCTCCAACCTGTCCTCGGGCGGCGTGACGGGCGGCGCGCTCGTGATCGTCGGCGAGGACTACGGCGAGGGCTCCTCCATCATGCAGGAGCGCACGCACGCCTTCGCGATGAAGTCGCAGATGTGGCTCCTGACCCCCCGGCCGAATCTCGCCTCGATCGTCGAGGCCGTGGAAACGGGCTTCGAGCTGTCGGAGGCCTCCAACACGCCTGTCATGCTCCAGGTCGGCATCCGCTCCTGCCACGTTCACGGCGAGTTCGTCGCCAAAGACAACAAGCGGCCCGCCTTCACGCTGAAGGAGGCCGTCGAGAACCCGCGCCGCGACGTGAACCGCATCGTCCTGCCGCCGGCCGCCTACCTGCACGAGAAGGAGAAGCTGGAGACGCGCTGGCCGGCTGCGGTCGAGTTCGTCCGCTCGCGACGGCTGAACGAGCGGTTCGGACCCGACGAGGGGCGCGTCGGCCTCGTCGTCCAGGGCGGGCTCTACAACAGCGTCATGCGCGCGCTCCAGCATCTCGGCCTTGCCGACGTCTACGGCGCGAGCACGGTCCCCCTCTACGTCCTCAACGTCTCCTATCCGCTGATCGATGACGAACTCGTCGCCTTCTGCGCGGGCAAGGACGCCGTCCTGATGATCGAGGAGGGCCAGCCCGAATATATCGAGCAGGCGCTGAGCCTCATCCTGCGTCGGCACGACCTCCAGACGAGGCTCGCCGGCAAGGACGTCCTGCCGCGCAGCGGGGAGTACACGTCGCAGGTCCTCGCCAAGGGTGTCGGCGTCTTCCTCGATACGCATGCTCGCGACCTTCTCGGCAACCGGCCGCCCGTGCCGAGCGCCGACGTGGTCCTGGCCGACCCGAAGGTGAAGGCGCTCGCCGGCGTCGTGCCGGCGCGGCCCGCCGGCTTCTGCGTCGGCTGTCCGGAGCGGCCGATCTTCGCGGCGATGAAGCTCGTCGAGAAGGAACTCGGGCCCCACCACGTCTCGGCCGACATCGGCTGCCACCTCTTCTCGATCCTGCCGCCCTTCAACATCGGCGGCACGACCATGGGCTACGGCCTTGGGCCCGCTTCCGCCTCGGCCTTCAACGTCGAGGCGGGCAAGCGCCCGATCTCGGTCATGGGCGACGGCGGCTTCTGGCACAACGGCCTCAACACCAGCGTCGGCAACGCCGTCTTCAACAAGCAGGATGGCGTGATCCTGGTGGTGGACAACCACTATGCCGCCGCGACCGGCGGACAGGACATCCTGTCGTCGCGCGCCGAGAACCCCGACCGCTCCACCAACAACTCCATCGTCAAGGCGGTGCGGGGCGTCGGCGCCAAGTGGGTGCGCCATGTCGACCGGACCTACGACGTGGCCAGGATGCGCGACACGCTGAAGGCGGCGCTGACGAGCCCCGAGAAGGGCCCGAAGGTCATCGTCGCCTCGTCGGAATGCTCGCTCAACAAGCAGCGGCGGGTGAAGCCGATCTTCGCCAAGGCGGTCAGGAACGGCGAGCGCGTGGTGAAGGAGCGCTTCGGCGTCGACGAGGACGTCTGCACGGGCGATCACGCCTGCATCCGCCTGTCCGGCTGCCCCTCGCTCTCGGTCAAGCACACCGCCGATCCCCTGAAGGACGATCCGGTGGCGGCGATCGACAACGGGTGCGTCGGCTGCGGCAATTGCGGCGAGGTGTCGGAGGCGGCGATCCTCTGTCCCTCCTTCTACAAAGCCGACATCGTCTTCAACCCGACCAGGACCGACCGCTGGCTGGCGCGCCTGCGCGCCCGCGTCATCGGTTTCCTGCAGCGCCGGCGCGAGACGCGCCGCCTCGCCTTCGCCTGAGGACCGGGACCGTGACCGTTCACCCGAGCTTTCCTTCCGGCGCGGCGTCCGCGCGCCTGTCTACCGACAAGCCCCTCTCGCTCGCCATTCTCGCCATGGGCGGGCAGGGCGGTGGCGTTCTCGCCGACTGGATCGTCGCCGCGGCGGAAGGGGCGGGCTGGGTGGCGCAGTCCACCTCCGTGCCCGGCGTTGCCCAGCGCACGGGCGCGACGATCTACTATCTGGAGATGCTGCCGGCGGGGCAGGGGGGCGCGGCGCCCATCCTCTCGCTCATGCCGACGCCCGGCGACGTGGACGTCGTGCTGGCGGCCGAGTTCATGGAAGCGGGCCGCTCCATGCTGCGCGGGCTCGTGACGCCCGACCGCACCACGCTGATCACCTCGTCGCACCGTTCCTATGCTGTGGGCGAGAAGGAAGTGCCGGGCGATGGCGTCGGCGATCCCGAGAGCGTGGTCGCGGCGGCCGGCGTCGCGGCCCGCCGCATCGTCGCCTTCGACATGCAGACGCTGGCGGAGCGGAACGGCAGCGTGATCTCCGCCACCATGTTCGGGGCGCTGGCGGGATCGGGCGTCCTGCCCTTTGGGCGCGAGAGCTTCGAGGCGGCGATCCGGGCGGGCGGCAAGGGCGTCGAGCCGAGCCTGCGTGCCTTCGCCGCCGGGTTCGACCGGGTCGGCAGCGGCGCGCGCGAGATCGTGCCCAAGGCGCCCGGCAAGGACTTGGCCGAGCCGCCGGCCTCGGTCGGACAGCCCGAGCTCGACGCGCTCCTCTCGCGCCTCCGCACCCTGCCCGAAGCCGTGCGTCCCATGGCCTTTGCCGGGGTGAAGCGCCTCGTCGACTATCAGGACGCAGCCTATGCCGGCGAGTACCTGACGGCGCTGGCCGCTCTCCATGCGGAAGACGCCGGGAACGGCGGGGCCGGGAATGGCTGGGCGTTCACGGACGCCGCGGCCAAGTATCTCGCCGTCGCCATGGCCTACGACGACGTGGTGCGCGTCGCCGACCTCAAGACGCGGGCCGCGCGCACGCCGCGCATCCGGCGCGAGGTCGGCGCGAAGGACGACCAGATCCTCGGTCTCACCGAATACATGCATCCGCGCATGGAGGAGGTGGCGGGCACGCTGCCGGCCTGGGCCGGGCATGCCATCGAGAACCGGCCGAAACTCTTCTCCGCGCTCGACAGGGTGGTCAATCGCGGGCGGCGCGTGCGCACCGACCGCATCCACTGGTTCCTTGCGCTCTACCTCGTCGCCGGCCTCAAGCGCTTCCGCCGCGGCTCGCTTCGCTTCGAGCGCGAGGCCGAGCACTGGACGCGCTGGCTGGCGCTCGCCCGCGATGTCCTGCCCGAGAACTACGACCTCGCGGTCGCGATCCTTTCGGCCCGCCGCCTGGTGAAGGGCTATTCCGACACCCATGCGCGCGGAAACGCCAAGTTCGACCGCGTCCTGTCCGCCGTGCCGATCCTCCGGCGCCAGGCCGACGGAGGCGCCTGGCTCCGCCGCCTGATCAAGGCGGCGCTGCTCGACGAAGAAGGCAAGGCACTCGACGGCGCCCTTCTGACGGTCGCCTCCGCCTGGTCTGCCCCCTGAAGAGTGGTCCTGCCTGAGGCAGGCTTTCGAGCCGCTAGAGTATGCCAGGAATGCCGCAGAAGAAGCACAGGCTCGAGGAGACCGTCGCGAAGCTGCGGCAGGTGGACGTGTTGTTGTCGCAGGGTCGCCCGATGGCGGGGGCGATCCGCACGATCGGCGTGACGCCGTTCACGTGACTTCGCTGGCGCCAGGAGTTCGGCGGGCTGAAGTCGGATCAGGTGAGGCGGCCGAAGGCGGGGGAGAAGGAGAACGAGCGCCTGCGCAAGGCCGTTGGGCGTCGGATCACGGCCCTGCTGCGATGCCGGCTGGCGCGTGAACGTAGCCAAGTCGAGCGCATCTGGCGGCACGAGGGACTGAAGGTGCCAGCCAAGCACGCCAAGAAGGGTCGGCTCTGGCTGAGCGACGGCTCGCGCGTCCGACTTCGGCCCGAGCGACCCAACCATGTCTGGTCCCATGACTTCGTGGAGGACCGCACCCATGACGGCCGCAAATTCCGCCTGCCTGGCGGCAAACGCTGCGTGTTTGTGCCGACGTGATCGACGTGCTGTCCGACCTTTTCATTCACCGCGGCGTGCCCGGAGACTTCCGCTCCGAGTTCTGAGGGGCAGCCATCGATCCGGTGAATCGATGGTCCGAAGAACGGCCCCGAGTTCGTGGTCAAGGTTGTGAGGGACTGGATCATGGCGGTTGGCGCCAGGACGGCCTTCATCGAGCCGGGCCGTCCGCGGGAGAACGGCACCTGCGAGAGCTTCGACTCGAAACTTCGCGACGATTTCCTGAACGGCGAGATCTTCTCCAGCCTCGCCATGGCTCGGATCGTCATCGAGGGCTGGCGAGGGCACTACAACACCCGGCGACCGCACGCCTCGCTGGGCTACCGTCCACCGGCGCCTGCCGCCGTGCCGTGGCCGAAAGCGCCACCCCAACCCGGCTCAAAGGCCACCTCAACTGTGGCCGCCAAGCCCACGATGCATTAGTTTTGAACCGGGCCACCTAACGGGGGCAGGCCAATCCTGCCCCCAGTGTCTGCGGGGTGGAACTGAACGCCTTCCGTCTCGAACGCGGCACGCAGCGTGCCCAGTGCTGCCTCAGAGAGGAGGGGCCGGTCGCGCTCGAAGTCGCGAAGCGCGGAGTTCGCGATCCCCGATCGCACGGACAGACGCTTCAGCGTCCAGTCGAGAAGCCCCCCGGGCGGCGCGGC
Source organism: Aureimonas sp. AU4 (assembly GCF_001463765.1). Lineage (GTDB taxonomy): Bacteria > Pseudomonadota > Alphaproteobacteria > Rhizobiales > Rhizobiaceae > Aureimonas. Next base: position 9,379 of record NZ_BBWK01000097.1, read on the forward strand.
AGTGGGCAGGCTTGATGGCCGACGTCACCGTGCGATGGCTGTCCGAACCGCGGTGACCTCGGGGCCGCCGCCGGCACGCTCCAGGAACTCGTCGGCGAGCGTGCGCGTCCGTGTGCCGCCCGATGCCGGATTGGACTGATGGACAACCGCGTTGACT
>NZ_BBWK01000098.1 GCF_001463765.1 Aureimonas sp. AU4
CAGCCATCCGTGGCTGAAATTCAGGGGGTCACGTCAGAACGACAGGCGATTTTCGCTACGGCGTTTTGGACATGTCAACGCCTGGATCTTTGCACAGGCGGGCCGCGACGACGTGAAGGTGACCAATACCACTAAGCCGCTCACGGTGAATGGCACGATGAACCCGACTCGTTTCTCAATCGACACAGGCGTGCGCATCCACATTGACGCCAAGAGCGAGACTATCATCGGCCATGACGTCCTTGCGCCGCTAATTGCGACGATGATCACGACCGGTTCGGTTTGCAACCAGGACCCGACCGTTCCCAACCTGATTGGCGCGACAGTCAGCCAGCTTGCCGGTAACCCAGGCCCCAAGGCCGCTATCGCGTCGGGCGGCGTCGCCACTGACGCCAAGCTGACGCGCGTCACGGGCGTCGTCGCGTCAGGCGTTGCAAGCGATGATTGGCACGGCTTAGATCACACAACAGAGCCTAGGGATCATTCCGGACGGCACCTCGATGGCGAACAACGTTTGCGAATTCAATATCACCGATACTAACGTGGTAGAGCTGACGGTCACGGCCGAGTTGATCCGCGCCTACCTTTAGGCCGAGGTAACCGGCGACGCAGAGGAGGTCGCTATGGTCTGGCTGACGATGCACCCTGCCGATACGACCGCCAGCGCCCGACGCGCTTGAGCTCATGCCGGTTGGCACCCGTACGGCACCGGAGGCTACGGCACGACGAAGAGCGCGGCAGGCGGGCGCAAACAGTCGCTGATCACACCACCGATCCTATAGCCCGCCACCACCTTCGACAAGCTGCTCCGCAGTTCGCAGGTCTACGCGATCGGCTTACGGACGTCGCCATATAAGTTGTATTGGGCGCGCCCAATTAGACGCAAGTTCTCAGACCCCCGTCCTAGCTGGAACGTGCCGGTCGTAGCCTGACGACACCCAACCTCGAACACTCCTTGCCCAGCTATCGCTCCGGGTTTTGCTTTGCCTGTAATGAGCTTACGGTGACGTGACCTCCGTTTTTCATTCAGCAGGAACGAGAGTGCTGTCGTGATCTGACGTGCCCCGGTTTTTGGATCGCCCGGTTGGAGGATTTCCGGAGATGATTGCTCAGGCGGGCGGTCTGCCGTTCGAGCGTTTCATCAGCTCGATCGGGGTCTTGTGGCCGATCGCGCTGTGAGGGCGGACTTCGTTGTAGTCTCTACGCCAAGCCTCCATCTTAGCCCGCGCGTCGTCAAGGCTCATGAACCCGTGGGTGTTCAGGCACTCGGCTCGGAACTTGCCGTTGAAGCTCTCGATGAAGGCGTTGTTGGTTGGCTTGCCAGGCCGTGAGAAGTCGAGCACGGCATCCTTCTGGTAGGCCCAAAGGTCGAGGTCTCGCGAGATGAACTCCGATCCCTGGTCGACCCGGATGGCCTTGGGGTAGCCAACCTCGCCACAGATGCGCTCCAGCGCCCGGACCACGTCTTCGCCTTGGTAGCTGAACCGCGGGTCGATCGCCGGCGAGAAGCGCGAGAACGTGTCGACGACCGTCAGGATGCGCAGCTTTCGGCCTGTTGCGAGTTGGTCGTGGACGAAGTCCATGGCCCATGTCTGGTTCACATAGGTCGCCACCGTCCGGTCGTCCCGCAGCTTGGCCTTCACGCGCCGCTTGGGCACCTTATTCCCGAGCTGCAGGTCCATCTCCTTGTAAAGACGGTAGATCCGCTTTGGGTTCACAGCCCAGCCTTCCCGTCGTAGGAGCACGTGGACACGACGATATCCGTATCGCACCCGTGTCCGCGTGATCTCCTGGATCCGGGTCTTCAGATCGGCCTGATCGCCGCGCCGGAACTTGTAGGTGTAGAGCGAGCGTCCGACCCTTGGAACCGAGCAGGCCCGTTTGATCGACACCTTCCAGGATGCCCGGACCTCATCCACCAACTGGCGGCGGCGAGCAGGCCTCAGAGCTTTTTTGACAGAACGTCCTGCAGCATAGCCTTGTCCAAGGTCAGGGCCGCGATGAGCCGCTTCACCGTAGCATTCTCCTTGTCGATCTGGCGCAGCTTCCTCACCTCGGACGGCATCACCCCGCCATACCGCTTGCGCCAGTTGTAGAACATCGCTTCCGAGATCCCGGCCTTCCGGCAAACCTCGGCGACAGCCGTTCCCTCGTCGGCCTGCTTCAGGACGAACGCGATCTGCGCCTCGATGAACTTCGACTTCTTCATGGAACTCTCCTCGTCCCGGCTCTTGGATCGTAAGTGGAGAATTCCAGCTCAAAACAGTCCGTTTTTACGGCGGCACGTCAGCGAGTTTATAACCTTGTTAGTCACAATGCCACTAGGTCAGCTGCGTACACTCGTCATTAGAAGGAGGTCGGAATAACAGAAAGCAGGCCTACGATCGTTGGATGGGACATTCCGATGAAAAATGACGTGCTTCCAGCGCGATTGCATGCCGACAAGGGAAGGATCGCCCAGCGACAAACGCCAGTTGGGTTGAGACCCGCGTTAGGCCTTATTTATGGCCTAATGCTGTCCAGCATTCTTTGGCTTCTCATACTTGTCGCTTGGCTGCAGTTCTGAGGCAGCAGGCGGCGCTTCAGGCGGTAGGATCGCCGCTGACCTTCCGATGCGGCTCTCCATCCATGCCGGTCGAACGACCACTTGGAGCAACCGGTACTGCCATGCGCCCTTGCGATTTCGCCGCCGTAGAACCCACCGCAGCCAAACAATCCGATATGCCTTGGCGCTATACCAAACGGGCAGTGCTACTGGATGCCATGCGAACCACCTTGCCCAAGGGTTCGGGCTGTAGTTCAACTTAACGGTAGGGCGCATTGATATAAGGCCAGAGTGTTGCGATGTAGTGAATCGATCTTTTGTCTGAACGTACTCCGAGCTGCAAACACAGCAAGGAGTTTTTTATCAACTAGTTAAGGCCCGACGCCCAAGGCGCCTTTTACAGCGCGCCAATTTCTTTGTCCGAAATGTTCTGCTCCTATTACTCTCGTCGCCAACTAGCGCCGGATGCTTACGCACGCCTGCCCTGTCCGGTTCATCGTCCTCACCTTCGCGCAGATCGCGGTCGACGTCATGCTATCAGCGTTCGAGGAGACGCTTGGCCTACCGCCGCGGACCTTCATCGTCCTGTCGGGTCTGTGTTCAACGGCCGCCTTCGTCGCTCGCCTCATCGTCCAGCCGGCCGTGTCGGAGGGCAAGGCATCAGCGCCCCGACCAAGACGTTGCGCGTCGGCGGCTCCCGCCTGAAGAAGGGCAGCACTATCCTCGCCCTTGTCATCGGCCCCATCGGCGCATGGGGAGGGATGCGAACCGTCGCCTATTGCGACGGAGTCGGCATCTCCACCGTCTGCTTCGGATAGACGCAGGGCGTGAAGATGGGCGACCGATACACGATAGACGAATGCCGCGCGATGCTGGCGGGGCCTGTGCACTAGTTCGACACCGGTATGCGCGCCTACCTGCGAGCGCCCGACGCCATTCCCGATAAGCCATATGCCGCGATGTTGTCGGCCACCTACAACATCGGCACCTGTGACTTCTTTGGATCCACGATGGCTGGACGGCTGAACGCTGGCGACATTCGCGGCGTCTGCGATGCTCTGTTGGCTTGGAACAATGCTTGCGGCTAGGTCGTGAAGGACCTGACGAACCGCCGACAGAATGAACGCCATTGTGCCTGGAAGGGTTGGGCTGACGGGCGCGCTCGACGCGATCGGAGCGGCCGTCGTTCTCGTCATGGGCCTCACGATTGGCTGAGCCGTCCATGAAGGCTACAGCGCAGCCTTCACCATCCCGGCCGCTCGCGAAGAAGGTGCGCAGACCGAACGTTGCATCTGGGAGCAGAAGACCCGAGAGGCTGGAGCCACAACCGACCTCGACCCGCGCGTTACCTAAACCCGTATCGACACAATCAAGCGCGATTATCACGAGCGCGATTCCCCGCCTTCCTGAACCACCGCACTCAGTAGGATATCGCTGCGGCGATCATCGTGTTGGCGAGGGTGCCGGTCCTCTACTGGGGGATCGTCGACCGTTGCTCGGTAGCCTCGGACATGTCCGAGGTGCTGACGCGCGAAGTGCGGCAGGGCGACTTCCTGCAGATCGACTACGACGTGACATTGTCGTTGCGCTGCGGGATCGTTGCCTTCCGCTACATCATCGACGAGATGGATGTCGAATGGACGATCTCTGCCCAGCAGCGCGTCGTCGAAGGCGAACAGCAGAAGTTCACGATCCGCATCCCCGTGCCCATGGTGGCCGCGCCGCGCAGGGCGCTCTACCGCGGGACGCTGCGCTACGTCTGCAATCTATAGCAGCGGTTCTTCCCGCTGAAGCAGGATCTGCGTGAACGGCAGGTCAAAATCGTGGAGAACGAGAACCGGGCGTGGAAGCGCAGGCAGGTCACCTACGAGGGACTGCCCATCATGCGGCGGTTGGCGGGGCTGGGGCGGTAGAAGTTAACGTTGAAACTAGGGTCAGGACTCGTTGATCAGAGCCAGAAGATGACGGCGGCCGCGATGCAGATGGCTGAGAAGAAGGTGTGGGCGCATCGGTCGTAGCGGGTGGCGATGCGTCGCCAGTCCTTGAGGCGGCCGAACATGATCTCGATCCTGTGGCGCTGCCTGTAGAGTACGGGATCGTTGGGGAGCGGGTTCTTGCGCTTGGCCCGTGACGGAATGCAGGCGGCGATGCCGCGCTCGGCGAGCGCGTGGCGCAGCCAGTCGGCATCATAGCCCTTGTCGGCCAGCATTTCCCTGGCGGGCGGCAAGTGCGCCAGCATCAGGCGGGCGCCACGATAGTCGCTGGTCTGGCCCTCGGTGAGCGTCATGACGAGGGGGCGCCCCTGTCCGTCGCAGACGGCGTGCAGCTTGGAGTTCAGGCCGCTCTTGGTGCGTCCGATACGTCGGGGAACATCCCCCCTTTGAGCAGGCTCGCCGCCGTGCGGTGCGCCTTCAGATGCGTGGCATCGATCATGATGCGCTCCGGTCTTGATCCTTCACCCGCAAGCGCGGCGAAGATGCGGTTGAAGACGCCAAGCCGCGACCAGCGGATGAAGCGGTTGTACAAGGTCTTGTGCGGCCCGTAGTCCGCCGGCGCGTCCTTCCACTGCAAGCCGTTGCGGACCACGTAGACGATGCCACTCACCACACGCCGGTCGTCGACGCGCGGCACCCCGTGGGACAGTGGGAAGTGCGGCGATATCCGCCCCATCTGGCGCTCGCTTAACAGAAACAGCTTGGCCATCGGAAATTCCTCCAATTCCTAACTGAATCACGCCTCAAAACAAATTAATAGGTCCTGAGCCTATGGGAACTCGGCGACCACACCGACTACGCACGCGCAGATGAAGAAGGCGATCGCCGCCTCTTGCCGTTCCTTAAGTAGGGAGCCCGCCGGACATATTGCCGGGATTGGCAGATTTCATCCGGTATTGGGTCTTTTGGATGGAGACGATCAGGCGCGATATGTTCTGGCTGTCGGACGAGGCATGGGCGGTGTTGGAGCCGCACCTGCTAATGAACCAACCCGGCAAGCCGCGGGTCGATGACCGGCGGGTGATCTCGGGCATCCTCCATATTTTGAAGACCGGCGGTCGCTGGCGGGATGTGCCGCCTGAGTACGGACCGGCCAGGACGATTTATAACCGCGACACTCGATGGGCACGGCGTGGCGTCTGGCAGCGGATCTTGGCCAAGGTCGCCGCCGCAGGCGCTGTCCCTCACGAGCTTTGCCCCAACAGCACTCATGTCAAAACACACCGCTCGGCTTCGGGCGAAAAAGGGGCAGTTCAGCCAAGCGGTCGGCATCTCGCGCGGCGGCCGAACGACGAAAATCTATTGTCTGGCCGATGCTCGTGGCCGGATCGTCGCCCTGGCCCTAACGCCCGGCAACATCGCCGACATCACCATGGCGCTTGCGCTTCTAGAGGCCATGAGATTGACGAAACGCCTGATAGCAGACAAAGCCTATGATGCCGACAAGCTGCGGACTTGGCTTATCCATCATCAGATCGAGCCGGTCATTCCGGGCCGGGCCGCCCGTGATATCGTCTGCCCGTCGGACCGCAAGGCCTATCGCCGACGAAACGTCATCGAGCGCATGTTCGGCAGGCTCAAGAATTGGAAGCGCATCGCGACCCGATACGATCGCCTCGCCATCAACTATCTCGCCGCCAGTGCTCTAATCGCAACGGTCACTTAATGGCTTTGGTGAGTCACCTACCTAATGGCGCAGATCTACGCGCCAGCCCCAAACGCGAGACCGAGGAAGGTAAAGGCGCCGGCCTTGGCATCGTCCTAGCTAGATGATGCTCCGGCATAGCATGCGAGAGCCGGCCTTGGTTCAAGCCGGGCGGGCCCTTTTCGCGGTCTGAAGCGGCGACCGCCCGTGTCATGCGATGGCCGATCCGATCCGACCATCAGTGAAACGGGCCTTTGATATTACTCGGCGAGCTGGAGCCCTCCAATATGAATACAAGGGTTCGATTCCCTCTAGCCGCTCTAGACCGCTCCTGAGCCCAGGAGATGCTTCGCCGCGTTCGTAATGAACGCCGTTTAATTTTCCGAGCTGTCGGTTCGGGAATCCACGTTCTCCGACCTTTCTGTTTCTTTCAGCATTTTCCATCGCAGCTGCCGGACCATGGCGCGAGCGATTGTCGTCGAATCCACCGAGCGGAAATGCGGACGTGTGCTATTTCAGGCCTCGTCAATTCCTGGGTGTGTCGACTGCGGAGGGCAACCGTCGATGGGTCTGAAGGTCATAGGTGCCGTCGTCGTGGGGGCCCTCATCATCATCGGCGTTCAGGCGATCTATCGGTGGGCGAAGGAGAAGAACGTTGATCGGTAGGATCTCGATGGGGATTGGCGCGGCGTTCGTCGTGCTCGCGGCGTTTGGCTCCTTCTACACGGTCGACGAGGGCGAAAGAGCTGTCGTTCTCTACAACGGGCGTGTCAGCGGCGTCTCCGAACCCGGTCTGCATTTCAAGACGCCGCTTCTGGGGGACACCGTCACGATTTCAATCCGACAGGAGAAATATCGTTTCGAGAACGTCTCCGCCTATTCACAGGACCAGCAGATCGGCACCCTTGTCCTGTCGGTCAACGTGCAGCCGGTGCCGGACGAAGTCGCGCGTATCTACAGCGAGTTCGGATCGGTCCAGGCCATGGTGAGCCGCGTTCTGGCTCCGCACGTCAACGAAGAGGTCAAGACCATCTTCGGCGGATACACGGCCGCCAGCGCCATCCGGGACCGTGGGAAGCTCAACGCGGACAACGAGGCGGCGATACGCAACAACATCCAGGGCGCGCCCTTCCAGATCGTCTCGTTCCAGCTCGAGAACATCGACTGGTCCGACAGCTACGAGCAGGCCGTCGAGGCACGCGCCACCGCGGAAGCCGGTGTCGCAACCCAGCGCCAGACGCTGGAGCGCGAGAAGGTACAGGCCGAGATCGCCGTCACGCAGGCCAAGGCGCGCGCGGATTCGTCGGTCGCCGAGGCGAAAGCTCGCGCGGAGGCGACGCGACTGGCGGGCGAAGCCGAGGCGTCCGCCATCCGGGCGCGCGCCGCCGCCCTTGCGGACAATCCCAACCTGATCGAACTGACGAAGGCCGAGCGCTGGAACGGCGTTCTGCCGACGACCATGGTGCCGGGAACAACAGCGCCGTTTCTCAATCTGCGGTGATCGGTTCGAAGCGGGTCCCGAATCGTCCTCTGGTCCTCGTACGGGCGAGATTAAGGGGCGCCTCCGGTCATCGAGAGGGCTCCGCCTTGTGTTTGTGTTGCCCAATCGTTATGTCGCGGCCCTGTTCAGCCTAGCTCCCAAGGAAACGAC
>NZ_BBWK01000099.1 GCF_001463765.1 Aureimonas sp. AU4
ATGGCCAAGAGCAAGTTCGAGCGTAACAAGCCGCATGTGAACATCGGCACGATTGGTCACGTTGACCATGGGAAGACGTCGCTGACGGCGGCGATCACGAAGTACTTCGGCGAGTTCCGGGCCTACGACCAGATCGACGCGGCGCCGGAGGAGAAGGCACGCGGCATCACGATCTCGACGGCGCACGTGGAGTACGAGACGGAGGCGCGGCACTACGCGCACGTCGACTGCCCCGGTCACGCGGACTACGTGAAGAACATGATCACGGGCGCGGCGCAGATGGACGGCGCGATCCTGGTGTGCTCGGCGGCGGACGGCCCGATGCCGCAGACGCGCGAGCACATCCTGCTGGCGCGCCAGGTCGGCGTTCCGGCGATCGTGGTGTTCCTGAACAAGGTGGACCAGGTCGACGACGCCGAGCTTCTGGAGCTGGTCGAGCTCGAGGTGCGCGAGCTTCTGTCGAGCTACGACTTCCCGGGCGACGACATTCCGATCGTGAAGGGCTCGGCGCTGGCCGCTCTCGAGGACTCCAACAAGGAGATCGGCGAGAACGCGGTCCGCCAGCTGATGAAGGAGGTCGACGCCTACATCCCGACGCCGGAGCGTCCGGTCGACCAGCCGTTCCTGATGCCGATCGAGGACGTGTTCTCGATCTCGGGCCGCGGCACGGTCGTGACGGGTCGCGTCGAGCGCGGCATCGTGAAGGTGGGCGAGGAAGTCGAGATCGTGGGCATCCGCGACTCGAAGAAGACGACGGTGACGGGCGTCGAGATGTTCCGCAAGCTTCTGGACCAGGGCCAGGCGGGCGACAACATCGGCGCGCTGGTTCGCGGCGTGGACCGCGAGGGCGTGGAGCGCGGTCAGGTTCTGTGCAAGCCGGGTTCGGTGAAGCCGCACACGCGCTTCATGGCCGAGGCCTACATCCTGACCAAGGAGGAGGGCGGTCGCCACACGCCGTTCTTCACGAACTACCGTCCGCAGTTCTACTTCCGCACGACGGACGTGACGGGCGTGGTCACGCTGCCCGAGGGCACCGAGATGGTGATGCCGGGCGACAACGTGACGATGGACGTCAAGCTGATCGTCCCGATCGCGATGGAGGAGAAGCTGCGCTTCGCCATTCGCGAGGGCGGCCGCACGGTCGGCGCCGGTATCGTCGCCACCATCGTCGAGT
>NZ_BBWK01000100.1 GCF_001463765.1 Aureimonas sp. AU4
TTTGCGCTGCGTGCGTGACGGTTGCGGCACGGCAGTCGAGCCGTCTGGACTGATCATATCGTTGGGGTGCCAGCGTCGTCTGGGAGGAGGCGCCGACCTTTTGGCATCTCCGCACCACGGATAACCTAACCGTGAGAGCGCAGGTCATCGCGAGACCTGTCTTACGCACCACGCAGCGAGGTACGGTTAGGTAACGGCCTCGGCATCGGGACTAGCCGTCTGGTGCCGTACCATCTGAGCCACACCTGTGGCGCAAGCGTCAGGCGCTCCCTTGCGGGTAGGGGTCTGGATCCGACTTAGTATCCCGACACAAGCAGTTCGCCCGCTCCGGGTGGACCCATCAGGATCCCGCCCGCCATGAAGCGTCTTCTCCTCGCCCTGACCGCAACGGCTGCCTTCGCGGCACCGGCCCTGGCTGCCGACGTCGTCTACGAAGAGCCCGCTGCTCCGATGGTCATGGCTCCGGTGTCCAACTGGACCGGCCTCTACCTCGGTGTGCAAGGCGGCGGCGCCTTCAACCCGGACAACGGCGACAACCTGTCGATCGTCCCGAACTTCACGGGTGCCGGCGCAACGTTCCTGACCAACGCCTTCGGCAACAGCTTCTCCTCCGAGTTCGACTCGAGCTTCATCGGCGGCGCCCACATCGGCTACGACTACCAGATCAACCGCTTCGTGGTCGGTGCCCTTGTCGACATCAACGCCCTCGACATCGCGCAGCGCTCCAGCGCCTTCTCCAACACCCCGGCCTTCTACACGGCCGAGCGCAGCCTCGATTACCTTGTGACCGGTCGCCTGCGCGCCGGTTACCTCGTGACCGATATGGCCCTGGCCTATGCCACTGGCGGCTTTGCTTACGGCGAAAGCGACTACCGCTTCACGTCCAACAGCCCGGCGATCACGGCTGCCTTCCCGGCTGCCGTGAACTCGGACTCGGACGACTTCGGTTACTCGGTCGGCGGCGGCATGGAGGTGAAGGTCACGCAGAACATCTCGTTCGGCGCCGAGTACCTCTACACCAACCTGGGCGACAGCGACTCGTCCACGCGCCTGAACGGCGGCCCCTTCGATGGTTCGGGCACGGCCGTGGTGCCGGGCCAGTTCACGGACTTCCGCTCGAACGGCGACTTCGACTTCCACACCGTCACGGCGAAGCTGTCCTACCGCTTCAACTGACGAGTGGCGGGGGACCGGTTCGGTCTTCTGTCCGATCCCGATCCTCAACTATGCAGAAGCCCGCCCGGTCATCCGTGGCGGGCTTTTCTATGATGCAAGCAACCCCCGCTACATGACGGACGCGATTACACCCGCCCATTGCCGTGCCGCCCGCGCCCTCCTCGACTGGACGCTGAAGCGTTTGTCTGTCCGATCGGGGATTGCGAACGGCGCACTTCGGGACTTCGAGCGCGACCGCCCCGCCTTGTCAGCAGCCGCGCTCGGCACGCTGCGGACTACGTTCGAAACCGCCGGCGTCCAGTTCCAGAACGCCAATGCCGATGGCGGGATCGGCGTCAGGCTGCGGGCGCAGCCGATCGAGCCACCAGACCTCGCATCCAGTCCCCGGAATGGTCGTCGCTGACCCGGTAGGTCAGCAGGCCCTCCGTCTCGCAAAGGCGCGCCGCCCGGCTCTCGGCCTCGGCGGCCTCGGCATAGACCTCGACAGTCGGGACCGAGCCCTTGATCGGCGGTATGTAGACGAGTGCGTGCGGTTCCCCCGCTGGCCGCACGACCAGCACATCGGCGCAGGGCTCCGTCTGCGGATCCACCTCGTACTCCGTCCGTTGCAGCATGGCAGGCGTCCCGTCCCAGTCCTTTATTGGACAACTTCAACGACGGGTGCGCGGCACGGGCAAGACGTCTCGCAACAGGGCGCGGTTTTGTCCCAGCCCCTGCTGATCGGTGAAGGGTGATCTGTACCCGAACGGGGTGCATCCGCTATCGACCCAAGATGGCCATTCAGGCCAGCGTCTGGATTCGCTCAAAGCAGACATTGCGGAGGGCTTTGCACTTCTGTCCTCGAACTATGCGTAGGCCGTCGCCGTACATGACAGATTGCCGTTCCGGACCCGGACCATAGGTTCGGCGCTCGAGACCCATCCCCGACAGCGGAGACTGCGAATGGATCGCTCCCTGAAGATCGCGATCGGAAGCCTCGGGGTGAGCGTCGTGGTCCTCGCGATCAAGTATGCCGCCTACCTGTTGACGGGCAGCATCGCGCTCTACTCGGATGCGCTGGAGAGCATCATCAACGTCGCGACCGCGGTCGCCGCGATCATCGCGATCCGCATCGCGGCGACGCCCGCCGACGCGGAGCACCCATACGGCCACAGCAAGGCGGAATACATCTCCGCCGTGGTGGTCGGGGCCCTCATCATCGTCGCGGCCCTCGCCATCCTGCGCGAGGCCTACGGGGCCTTCCTTCAGCCAACGCCCATCGAGACACCGTGGAAGGGCTTGACGGTCAGTCTGGCGGCAACCGTTCTGAACGCGCTCTGGAGCCTCAACCTCATCCGTCAGGGCCGCCTGCATAGGTCGGCGGCACTCGTTGCCGACGGAAAGCACCTGATGGCCGACGTCGTGACATCGGGAGGCGTCCTGGTCGGCGTCGTCGGGGTCGTCCTGACGGGCATCCTTCAACTCGACGCCGCCATCGCCGCCCTGGTCGCGCTCCATGTGCTTTGGAGCGGGTGGGGCGTCATCCGGGAGAACACCAGCGGTCTCCTCGACGAGGCGGTCGCGCCGGCGGAACTCGAGGAGATCCGCCGGACGATCTCGGCGCATGCAGGGGGAGCGCTAGAAGTCCACGCGCTTCGCACCCGGCATGCCGGGCGGGTCACGTTCATCGACTTCCATCTCGTTGTGCCGGGCGCGATGCCGACGGAACAGGCGCACGACATCTGCGACCGCATCGAGGATGCCATCATGGAGATGGTGCCCAGCGCCAATGTGACGATCCATGTCGAGCCCGAACGCAAGGTCGAGCAGGTGGGCGTGCCCGTGGTGGCATGAGCGCCCGCGGGCAAGGCTTGCGATCCCGGGTTCCGGGCGGTGTCAGAGGACCGAGACGACAATCAGCCAGATCGTCGCCAGCGGAGGGGCGACCAGGGAGAGGACAAGCGGGTGGCGCTGCACGCCGGCGGTGTGCCAGACACTGATGCACAGAAACGCGTTCATCGGCCAGCACGCGAGCCACGCCAGGAGCACCCATGGCGTCGGTGCGTTCAGACCGGCCAGCGTCAGCGTGAGCGTCATGGCGCACAAATTGATCGCGGTGCCAAACACCAGCATCTCTCGCCACAAGAGGCGGCTCAGCCGCACCCGGCCGTTCCAAATATCGCCGACATGCCGAATGGCGGGGTTCATTATGGTGACCGAGGGGAGATGAACACGGGGAACGTCCTGCGATAGAGTGCCGCTCATGAGTCTGCGCTCGTGCGCCGCGCCGGTCATCAGGTAAGGAGATGCTCGACGAGGATCGAGGCGCCGAGACCAACGAGCGCAACCCCGGCGACGGCTTCTGCGGCCCGCCCGAACCGCTCGCCGATCAACCGCCCTACCAGCATGCCGCCCGACGACATCAGGAAGGTTGCCAGCCCGATCGCCAGGGCGATGACGACGATGTTGACGTTCAGGAATGCCAGCGACACGCCGACCGCCATGGCATCGAGGCTCGTGCCGATGGCGGTCGCGACCAGCACGGTCAGCGATCGGCCGACGGGAGCCTCGTTCGCCTCCTTCTTCGCAAGGGCCGAGAACAGCATGTGAAGCCCGACGGCTGCGAGGAGGCCGAATGCGATCCAATGATCGACCGCTTCGACGAAGCTGCTGGCCGCGACCCCCGCGGCCCAGCCAAGAACGGGGGTAATGGCCTCGACGAGGCCGAACACGGCGCCGGTGCGCAGCGTCTCCGAGAAACGTGGGCGCCCGATCGCAGCGCCGCGACCGACCGAGACGGCAAAGGCATCGACCGACATGCTGACGGCGAGGACGGCGATCGTGAAGGGTGACATGAGATTATCCGACGGACATGCGAAACCGGGCGTTCGCCACACCCGTCCGCATGCGGTGCGTCGTTCGCCACGGTCTTGCTGGGCCTGTCCGGCTGAACGCGCCACGCGCTGATGCGCGAGTGTGTTGACGCGCCCCCGTTCCACGAACGGTAGCTACTCCCCGATCAGGAGTGGATACGTAGATGGCGACTGAAAGTCAAATAAAAACAATGGCTTGAATGTTTCTGATTTGCATTTGCAAGTGGGAACGCCCATCGGAAAGCAAGCGGCCGTCGTTAACTTTTTTGTCCGCTTGCTATCCCCGACACCCGAAAGCAGACAGGCACGAAACCATACGGCTTCGCCGATCGGCTCCATGAAAGCGGACGCCGGGAAGCGGTCTGCCCGATATCGACCCTTCCAAGTCTTTCGTGCTGACGTTCAGATCCCCAAGAGCGGACGTTGTGTGGCACCACTATCCGGACTTGGAAGATAATAAGGCGACAGTTTCTAACGCCGTCGACCTATCATGCATTCGCAGGTCATTCGTATGTCGCAGGTCATTCGTATGTAGGACCGATCACGACATATCCTTTGTTTCCGGCACGGTTATCCCGACGTTCAGTTCCTTGCGGCAGGACCCTGCAGGCCTGGCGGCGCCGCCGATCCCGTATCGGGGTCACGTCCCTGCTGCTGATCGAGAAGGCGCATCACGGGCGTGACCGTCAGGCCGTGGAGGAGGATCGAGAACAGGATCACGAGTCCAACCAATCCCCACAGGCGCTCCGCTTGCGGCACAGCCATATGGTTGATGCCGTAGGCGAGATAATAGATCGACCCGACGCCCCGAATGCCAAAAAAGGCGAGCGTCAGCTTCTCGCTTCTGTCGATCGGCAGGCCAACCAGACCCAGACAGCCCGTCAAAGGACGCACAAGAAGCAGGATTGCGCCGGCAACGGCAACATCGATCCACGTGACCCCAGCCAGCAGGCCGCTTACCAAGGCGCCACCGAACAGGATCAAAAGCAGCATCATGACGAGCCGCTCCACCTGCTCGGTGATCTCGTGCATCTCGGTTTGGAACTCATGCTCGCGATGGGTATGGCGGAAGGTCAAGGCCGTGACGAAGACCGACAAGAAGCCGTAGACGTGGATGATCTCGGTCAGGCCGTAGGAAACAAGCGTCGCGGAAAGGGCGATCAGGCCGTCGCCGGTCTTGGCTAGACGGTTCTCGGACGGCACGTGGAACGTCAGCCAGCCGAAGGCGCGACCGATCAGCCAGCCCGCCAAGACACCACCTGCGATTTCCCAGGCCACGCGGTAGGTTAGCCACTCGCCAAGCCAGGGCTCACCTGTGGCGGAAGCCGCGGCCAGCAGGATCGCGAGATGAACGAAGGGGAAGGCCGCGCCGTCGTTGAGGCCGGCCTCCGAGGTCAGGCCGAAGCGTACCTCGTCCTCCTCGCCGGTCTTAGGTGGACCAACTTGAACATCGGAGGCAAGCACCGGATCGGTAGGCGCAAGGCTTGCAGCCAGAAGCAGGGCGACCGGCCATGACAACCCGAGTGCCCAAGCCGAGAGCAGCGTAAGCAGGAGGATGCCAAGCGGCATGGTGATGGCGAGAAGTCGCCACGTCACGCTCCAGCGTCGCCAGCCGAACACACGGTCTATCTTCAGCCCCGCACCCATCAAGGCGATGATGACCACCAGCTCGCTAAAGCGTTCGGTGATGTCGGGATACCGGAGCGGCAGCGGTTGAAGCACGATCTGTGGGAGTAGGAACAGGCCTGCGCCGATGCCCATGCACACGATCGGAAGTGAAAGCGGCAGACGCTTCAGAACCAGCGGCAACCAAGCCACGAGCGCGATCAGGAAGCCGGCCCCGGTCAAGAGGAGGATGTAGGGATCGGGCAGCCAGTCGGTTGAGGTCATGGACAGGAACCCGAGGAGTAGGCGGTTGGGTCCATCAGGAAGGCTACTTCGCGACAATGGGGAGACCGGACCTCGGACAGCCAATCCATCTGACTTGAGGATAGCGATGGCAAGGACGGTCGGCGGCTAACGTCACGCTTGGTTCGCCTTGCCGTACCCCCCTTGAATGTCGAACGCATCCCCACCACTTGCCATCCACTTGGATGTTGTCGTGAGTTGATGATGCCGAAGAAGGCGGAAGGGCAGGAGCGCGGACCGGATACCGAGAAGGTGACCATCAATCTCGGCTTCATCGATCTCGGCCGCATCGATCTTCTCGTACGAGAAGGCTTCTACGCCAATCGCAGCGACGTCATCCGCACCGCGATCCGCAAGCATCTCGACGCGCACGACGCCGCGATACAGCGTTCTGCCGAGCAGTTGACGCTGGAGCTAGGCCTTCGGCGCTTCACGCGAGCCGATCTCGAACGGGCGCGCGACGAGAAGCGCCTGCTCCACGTGCGCGTCCTGGGACTCGCCAGCTTCGACGACGACGTATCGCCGGAGTTGGTACAGGAGACGATCGGATCGATCACCGTTCTCGGCGCCCTCCAAGCGAGCGCAGCGGTGAAGGCGGTCCTGGCGGACCGCATCCGCTGACGCTCAAGGCCTCGCGCTTCACGTCATCCAACGTTCCGCCCGCAAGGAGTCGTCCAATGCCCCGATCTATCCCCTCCTTCATGGATGACGCCCGTCGCCTTGTCGCCGCCAACCGTCTCCTGGACGCTACGGCGCTGATTCAAGCACGGCTCGGCGGCTCGCCCACCGACACGGCCGCGGCATCGCCACAACCGTTCCAGGGCCCGACAATCGAGCTGCGGGCAGAGCGGGTTGAGCGGGGTCAGCAAGAAGCGCCGACCGACGCTCCACCGCGCAGCCGGCCCCGTTTTCCTCGACCGGGCGTAGCAACAGCTCGTTCCAACTCCAATAGGCCGACTCTGATGGTGCCAACCGGCGCCGAGTTCCTGCATCTCAAACATGAGGGACCCTCAGGAGCGCGACGCTATCGCCTTTACGTGCCGTCTACGCTGGCTAGCGGGCCGCGACCGCTGATCGTGATGCTGCACGGCTGCACGCAGGATCCTGAGGACTTTGCCCTCGGCACGCGCATGAACCAGCTAGCAGAAGAGCGGAACGTTCTCGTCGCCTATCCGGAACAGGTGCGAGCCGCCAATCCCTCGCTCTGCTGGAACTGGTTTGAGCCCGCCCACCAGCGACGAGATGCGGGGGAGCCGGCGATCATCGCCGGCATCACCGAAGACATCGCGCGCCGTCATTCCGTCGACCGGACCCGCATCTTCGTGGCCGGCCTATCGGCAGGTGGAGCCATGGCGGCGGTTCTTGGCGCGACCTACGCGGACGTCTTCACAGGTGTCGGAATCCATTCCGGTTTGCCCTACGGTTCGGCAGCCAACGTTGCCTCGGCGCTCTCGGTCATGCGGAGCGGTAGACAAAGCGGGGGCGGAAGCAGGCGAAGGGTCCGCACCATCGTCTTCCACGGCGCGCGGGACACGACGGTCCACCCGGCCAACGGCGAATGTCTGGCGGGGCTGCAGCAGGTCGGAACCAACCGCACTACCACGCAAGGCGGCTCGGTCAACGGCCGCGACTACATCCGCAGCGTAATGGCCGCCACGCACGAGGAACCGGATGTCGAACACTGGCGCGTCGAGGGGCTCGGCCATGCTTGGTCCGGCGGCGACGCCAACGGATCTTATGCGGACGCTGCCGGCCCGGATGCTTCACGCGAGATGCTGCGCTTCTTTCTGGACGAACTACAGTAGGACTGCTGGACCGTAACTGAGGCTCGGCTCAGAAAGCGACGAGCTTACGCCTCGTGGGATCCCACAAGGACAGCCCAACGCATTGAAGGCTTTCGCCGATCGTCAGGCGCGATAGGGAACCCAACGCTGGTTCCGCGTCCAGGCAGGCCTGCAGCCGGTAGTTCGGGATCCGCGGGTTCAGATGGTGAATGTGGTGAAGACCGATATTGCCGGTGAACCACTGCAGCATCTTCGGCATCACGTAGTACGAGCTGCCACTGAGGGCTGCGCGCTGTTGGCTCCAGTCCGGCGACTCCTCCCAGTGCGTGTCCTCGAACTGGTGCTGGACGAAGAACAACCAACCGCCGATCCAGGACGCGACGAAAGCCGTCGGCAGCACCGCGAGTGCGACAGAGGCCGGACCGAGCACCAGCATCAGG
>NZ_BBWK01000101.1 GCF_001463765.1 Aureimonas sp. AU4
TCTGCGCGGCGTGCGTGACGGTTGCGGCGCGGCAGTCGAGCCGCTTGGACTAACCGCGTCATCGACCTTCCAAGCTATCCCACCCGTCGGTCCCGAAACCGTTCATCCGCTTTCGACCCTTATGCGTCATTCGATTGATACTACCAATACCTCTGCGGTCATTCGGCTGTCGCTGAGCCCGATTGGTCGACACTCTACGATACGTCGACTGTAGCTCATGAAGCGCGACGTTTGGTCCTGCCCTTCTCGGCCTCAGTGAAGAAGTAAGAGCGCCATTTAGCTGGCGCGCTAAGCAATCGCTCATGACTCATGCTTATGCATGGCCTTCGTCGATGGGACGGATCGTCGGGGTGAGGCAAGCGCGATGAAGGGTGTCGTCTTCAATCTTCTGGAAGAAGCGGTGACACGCGAGTTCGGCCCCGACACCTGGGACGATCTCGTGGACGATGCCAACGCGTCGGGCGCCTACTCCTCCCTTGGCAACTACGATGATGAGGAGATCGTCCAGCTCGTCGCGACGGCTGCCACCACGCTGAAGATCACGAACGCCGAGGTGCTGCGCTGGTTCGGCGAGCGCGCCATGCCGATCCTGCGCGAGCGCTATGGAGCACTGTTCGAGGGGCATACTTCGTCACGCGACTTCATCCTCAGCGTCAACCGCATTATCCATCCGGAGGTCCGCAAGCTGTATGCGGGCGCAAGCTGCCCCTTCTTCCACTTCCGCGAGGGCGAGGCTGGATCGGTGATGATGGGCTACGAGTCGTCGCGCCGCATGTGCGATCTCGCCCATGGCTTCGTGAAGGGCGCCTCGAACCTCTACTGTGAGGAGGTCGTGATCACGCACCACACCTGCATGAACCACGGTGCCGACCGGTGCCTGATGGAGATCCGGTGGACACACTAGCTCCCGCTTCGTCGGAAGCGCTGGCGGAGCGGGATGAGCGTATCCGGCGTCTGGAGCGTCGTCTGGAACGCGAGCGGGCGGCCCGTGTCGAGGCCGAGGCGATCGCCGAGCGGGGCTTGCGCGACCTCTACGAGCGCGGCCAGTACCTTTCCCTCCTAGAACGTATCGCGACCCAAGCCAACCAGAGCGAGATCATCGATGAGGCGCTGCGGTTCGCCATTGGTGCGATCCGCCTGCAGATCGGTGCGGCGGTCGGCAACGTTTACCTGCGCGCTGCCGACGACCCGACCTCTCTCGTGCCGTCCGGTCTCGTCGAAAGCGACGATGCGGACGGACACAACGCCTTCCTCGACGAATCAAACCGCATTGCCTTCGCGCACGGGCACGGGCTTCCGGGTCGTGTGCTGGCCTCGGCGCGAGCCGTTTGGATCCGCGACGTCACGACGGACACCAACTTCCTACGGACATCCAGCGCGCGTCAGGCAGGTCTGCGATCGGCCTTCGCATTCCCAGTGCTGGTGGGGGCGGACGTCGTGGCTGTGTTCGAGTTCTTCTTTCGCGAGGCGAACGATGCCAACGATGGACTACTTGGGCTCGCCTCGCAGATCGGCTCGCAGCTCGGACGCGTTATGGAGCGCGAGCAGGCTCGCCGGCGACTGATCTTCGACGCCTCTCACGACGCCCTGACAGGTCTGCCCAACCGGCTCGGCTTTCTCCAGGAGGCGGGCAGCCTGTTCAAGGCGGCTGCGGCGTCAGGACTCCCGCTGTCGATCCTGTTCATCGATCTCGATCGCTTCAAGCTCGTCAACGACAGTCTCGGCCATGCGATTGGCGATGCGCTGCTGGTCGCGGTCGCCCATCGGTTCCGGCGTGTTCTGGGCGAACTCTCCGGTCAGGGAACCGGCATGCTCCTCGCCAAGTTCGCAGCCGACGAGTTCGTGGTCCTGGTGGACGGCAGCACCATGGACGTGGATACCCTGATCGTCGCGGATCGTCTGCGCGATGCCCTGCGCGAGCCAATGCAGATCGGCGAGATGGCGCTGCACACCTCGGCCAGCATCGGCGTCGCGATCCAAAGCGAGCGCTTCGCGGACGTGGCCGATCTGCTGCGAGCAGCCGACATCGCCATGTATCGGGCGAAGGAGCAGGGCCGCTCACGCGTCGAATGCTTCGACCACGCATTGCAGGCGAATGTCGCCACGCGCCTCCAAACCGAGGGTGCCCTCCGCCAAGCGCTGCGGAGCGGCGAGTTCGAGCTCCACTACCAGCCGATCGTCCCGTTGGAGACGCGCCGGGTCATCGGATTTGAAGCGCTGGTGCGGTGGCGACGCTCCACGGGCGAACTGGTCGCGCCCGGTGACTTCATTAGCGTGGCCGAGGACACCGGTCTGATCATCCCCTTAGGCGACTGGGTGATGCGTGAGGCGATCGCGGCTCTTGGTCGATGGCAGTCGGGGAACCCGGACTGGGCTGGCCTCACCATGAGCATCAACGTCTCGGCACGCCAGTTCCAGCAGGTCGGCTTCGCGGACCGCGTCCTCGGTATCGTTCAGTCGAGCGGTGTCGCGCCCAGCACCATTCGCCTTGAGCTGACGGAAAGCATTACAGTCCAAGACGCAGGTTGGGTTCGCGCGACGCTAGAGCGCTTCCGCCAGATCGGCGTCGGCATCAGCTTGGACGACTTTGGGACCGGCTACTCGTCGCTTAGCTACCTTCAGACCCTGCCCTTCGACACGCTGAAGATCGATCGCTCGTTCGTCAGCCGGATGGACGGTGTCGCATCAAGCGAGCCGCTCGTGCGGGCTGTCGTTGCCATGGCGCACAGTCTGGGCATGAGCGTCGTCGCGGAAGGGATCGAGACGGAAGCGGAAGCAGAACGCCTGCAGGCGATGCAGTGCCGCTATGGTCAGGGGTACCTCTTCTCGCGTCCTCTGCCAGAGCTCGAGGTGACGAACCTTCTTATTGCCTCCGGTTCGACGGTTACACCGGATTGATCGACCGTTCGTAGCGCGTTGGCCTGCCTCGCATCGAGGGTCGCACGGCTGTCCGTTTCACCGCAACTGAACGCTTCATCAACCAAGCCGACCGTAGGGTCGTGCGCGATTTAGGAGTGCACGCGTGCAACTGACCCTCGATTTGAATGCTCTCGACGTTTCGGTCTTCGTGGTCGACATCGAGGAAGGGCCGCGCTTCCGTATGGTCGGGATGAACGTGACGGCCAGCCATGAGTTCGGTTTTCCCGTCTCACACATCGCAGGGCGCTTGTTCGAGGAAGCCTTCAGCGAGCGCATGGCAGACGTTCTGCAGGATCGCTACGCCACCTGCCTTCGTACGCGCCGAGCCCATCAGTTCGAGGAGTTCGCCGACCTGGCGAACGGTCGGCAGTGGTTTCGGACAACGCTGTCACCCTGTCTAGACCCCGTCACCGGTGCCGTGTGGCGCATCATGTCGATCTCGCAGAACATCACCGCCGCCAAGCGGCTGCAGATCGAGATGCAGCAGGCCGCGTTCGAGGATCCCCTGACGGGTCTTCTGAACCGTCGCGGCTTCGACCGGGCCGTGACAACGAACTGCGATCGGGCGGTCTACAGTGGCGAAGCGTTCTCGCTGGTGGTGGTCGATCTTGATGACCTCAAGGGCATCAACGATGCGTTCGGCCACCGGGCAGGCGATGAGGCCATCCGATCTGTCGGTCGGACGCTGGTGGGCTTCCTGCGGAATGGCGAGGATGTGGCCCGTGTAGGAGGCGACGAGTTCTACATTCTTCTTCTGGAACCAACGCGCAAAGACCTTGATCGTCGGCTGGACCGCCTTCGCGTACTTGTCGAGAACGGCCTTTACGTTTCCAATCTCGACAAGCCGCTTGGCCTCAGCGCCGGCGGTGCTGTCTGGCGGCCGGGGGACGACGCCTACGAGATTTTGGCAGCCGCAGATGCCGAGATGTACGCCGTCAAGACACTCCACAAGCTGACCAGCATCACGATAGGGCGTTCGGCATCCCGGATGCAGGACGTCGCATGACGACCCAACGTTGCCCTTCCCGCAGGGATCGACGTGTCCGAGAAGCGGACATAGCCAGGTGAAGTTTCGGATCTTAGGGTCGTGAACCCCCGATTGCTCCCGGCGCCAGGCGTGCTACCTGCCGATGCTTCTTAACCGAACGTTCGTGTGATGCTAGAGACCCTGCAACACGTCAGTTCATTGGCCAATCGCCGACCAGTCCCGTTCACCACCATGGGCTTCAATGATCGCGTCCATGCGCGAGGCGATCAGCTCAGTTAACGGCAGATGAGCGTCGCCTGCCGCCGCGAGCGCCAATCCCACGTCCTTGCGGCCCAGCCGCATCGGGAACCCCGCCGGCTCAAACCGCTGCTCCGCGATGATCGGGCCGTAGCTTCCGATCAAGCGATTGCCATAGTTCACGTCGAGCAACAGCGCCGCCATTCGATCGGCGGGGATGCCATGGGCGGCAACGATGCGGAACTGTTCCGTCAGCATCTGCATGATGGCTGGGATGCCGGCGTTGAGCGCAACCTTGACCGCCGCGGCCATCACCGGGCGGTCGCCGACCCGTTGCGTCCCTGCACCGATCGCGTCGAACAAGGGCTGTGCAACATCCAGATCCTCCTCCGCGCCCGCCGCAATCACCGACAGCTTGCCGGCCGCCGCCACATCCGGGCGGCCCAGAACCTGCGCAGACACAAAACGCTGTCCCGCCGCGGCGTGCGCCGCCGCCAGTCTGGTGGTGAGGTCCACGCTGACCGTGCTGCAAGAGATATGGAGCAGATCGGGACCGGCCGCGAGCAGTCCGCCGTCTCCGAACACGACCGCCTCGACGGCTGCGTCGTTGGCCAGCATCGTCATGACAATGCCAGCCCGGGTCGCCGCGGCTAGGTCAATGGCGACCTTCGCGCCCCGAGCGGCGAATGGGTCGGCCTTGGCTCGATCCCGGTTCCAAACGGTAACCTGGTGACCGGCCGCCACGAGATTGTTGGCCATGCCCGAACCCATCTGCCCGAGCCCGATCAGTGCTACATCCATTTCCAACTCCTCATGCTCCGAAGGCCCCGGCGATCTGAGTTGACCAACCGGGCGACATCGACGTTGCTTTCTATGCGCCAGCAAGATCGGCAAAATGGGCGGCGAGGCCGGTTTGGCCCGGCGCAACGTGTTCGGCCATCGTGTGGCGGTCGGGGAAATCGCCGCCGTTTTGCGACCGGAAGGGGATCGGCGTGTCGGTGAACAGCCCTGAAAGACGCACACGCCATGCTGCCTTGATGGCCTCCACCTCCTCCGCCGTAGAAACGTGACCCGCACCATAGACCGCATGTGTCGGGAGCACGTCCATGCCGGGGTAGAACAGTGCGCCATGAGTCAACGGGAACAGCAGTTGCTCGATCGGCCCGTTGATGCCCCGCGGGCCATAGTCGGCCGCCGGGCCGCCGGCCTGCACGTTGACCAGCGCTCGCTTGCCCTTGAGGATGCCCTCGCCGAAGCGGAACTGGTTGGAGCCGTTTTGATAGCCATAGGCAAAGCCGAAGGCATAGACCCGCTCGATCCAACCCTTCAGGATCGCGGGCACGCCGTACCACCACAACGGGAATTGTAGGATTATGGCATCGGCCGCGAGCAGCTTCTGCTGCTCGACGATCACGTCGGACGTCTGATGCCCGCTTCCGTAAGCATGGCCCGACTCCAAGATGAATGACAGCCGTTCGGGGTTGTCGCGGACCGGAAAGTCATCGGCGTCGTACACCGCCTTCCACTTCATGCCGTAGAGGTCCGAATGCATCACGGTATGTCCCGCGGCCGACATCGTATCAGCGGTCACATCGACCAGTTGCCGCGTCAGCGAAGTGGGTTCGGGATGCGCGTAAACGATCAGAACTTTCATGATGGTCTCTTGATGATAGTTGTCTTTGCCGGCGAGCATCTAGCCATTACCGTTGGCATGACATGCCGACGATTGCCGTTGCAGACGAAGCCAAGGGTGGCGGCGGTTGGACCGACCGGCCAGCCTCGAAACCGGGATCAGAAGCGTTCCCCGCCTCGATCCGCCGGGCAGCGCCGTGCCATTGGGTCGATCTGCCGTCGCGATCAACTGGGCGCTGGCACGGCACCGATCTGCTGCATCAACCCGAGGAGATTGGGCAGACCGCGCTCGCCGACGATTTTCCCGTCGACCACGTCATAGAAGTTCATGGCTTGGACGGCGATCTTTTCTCCGGTCGCCGGTACTCCGAAGAAGGTTCCTTCGTGTGTGCCACGCATCGTGTATCTCGCGGCGACCTTCTCACCCTCGACGACCAACTCCTCGAGCGTCCACTGGACGTCTGGGAAGCCGCCGCGCATCACCTCGACGGCTTTGAGCCAGCCCGTCGGCCCGACGAGCGGTTCGCTTTGGAAAGGAACGTAAAACTCCGCATTCGGCGCGATGAGTTCGTCGCCAAGCTTTTCGTCGGCAGTGTTGATGAACTGCACGAAGCGACGCATGAAGGCGTTGTCTAGGTCAGACATGATATTCTCCTGAATGGCATGGGTGATGCCTATCGAGCGCGGTCACCGTGGGTTGCCCAAGCTCGGACAAGGGGATTTCGAATAGGTTGGAGGCGTTCGTCCGGATGGTCGCATCGATGCCAGCCTCCAGCTTCAGGGGTAGGTGCCCCGGCAACTTGATTGCGATCTCCATATGAAGCCGCACGATGCGGTGTTGAAATCGAACTTTCTGCCTGCTGTTATCAACCAGATGGATACCAAGAACCTTGATCTCGGCCTGCTCGTCACCCTCGAAGCCTTGCTGGCGGAAGGGAACGTCACACGTGCCGCCCGGCGCCTGAACCTGAGCCAGCCTGCCCTGTCGGCCCGGCTGGCGCGGCTTCGCGACGCCCTTGGTGATCATCTCCTCATCCCGGCACAGCGTGGAATGGTCCTGACCCAGCGCGCCATCGAGCTTCAGCAGCCGCTGCATGACGCGCTGGAGGGTGTCCGCAGGGTTGTGGCAGATGGAGCGCCATTCGACCCGACGACTATGCAGGCCACCCTGGTGATCGCCGCGAGCGACTACCAGCAGTTTGCGCTGCTCACCCGCTTCTCGGTTGCTCTCAGGACCGAGGCGCCCATGGTCCGCATCGCCTGGCGTACCCTCGACGTGCTGGCGCTCGCCACGCAGT
Source organism: Aureimonas sp. AU4 (assembly GCF_001463765.1). GTDB lineage: Bacteria > Pseudomonadota > Alphaproteobacteria > Rhizobiales > Rhizobiaceae > Aureimonas. The sequence continues at coordinate 7,075 of NZ_BBWK01000101.1, forward strand.
TGGAGCGTGGCGAGGTTGACCTGGCCCTGGCGACCCCGGACCATGCACCGGCGGCCATGCGTCAGCGTCAGCTTTTTCGCGAGGATTACGCGGTGATCGCCCGGCAGGGACACCCGGCCGTACAGGGATATGTCAGCCTAGACGTGTTTTGTACTTTGGAGCACGTTGTGGTGTCTCCCGAAGGCGGCGGGTTCTCGGGGCCTACCGATGCGGCACTGGAGGCCATCGGTCGCCACCGCACCGTAGCCCTGTCCACGTCGGGGTTCCTGATCGTGCCGGAGGTCGTGTCGCGGTCCGATATGATCGCCTTGATCCCACGGCGGATCGCCGATGGCTGGTCGGACCGGGTGCAGGTGCTGGAACCGCCGCTCACCATTCCTGGCTTTACCGTGGTGAGTGTCTGGCACGACCGGACCACCAACCATCCGGCACAACGCTGGCTGCGTGAACGGCTGACCACCTTGGCCGCTGAAAGGTAGTTACCAATTGGACCGAAGGCTGCGCACGGCGTTTCCCACGACGCCGTAGTTTGCGGGGAAAGCTCCTTACCAACTCAAATGGCAGCTTCTTGCCGATCTCATTCGGAAGCGGACTGGCAGCTTTCCACCCGATCGAGGCGATCGGCTCCGAGGAAGTGGACGCCCGGAGGCGGACCATCCGCTATCGATGCTTGTCGGTCGGACGACGCCGGCACCGACCTACCCATAAGCGGACGCCACTCCGCCTGAAGGCAATACGGTGTGCGGTCTAGGCTTGCTTGAAGATGCCCAGCGCCTTGGCGGCATGGATCCCACAGGTCGGTTCGTCGTTGGCGGACGACGGGGCCTGGACTGTACCACGAGAA
>NZ_BBWK01000102.1 GCF_001463765.1 Aureimonas sp. AU4
GTTGAGGCACTGACGTGATGTCGGACTGGTTTTGCATATCCGCTTTTTCGATGTTGATCGACATAGCGAGAGGATAGCCGGCTCCCTGGTGTGGATTGCTTCCCTGTTGCATGAGGCAATCTGATCTCTCAGCGCGTTGGACGGATGCAGTCTTGTATCGGGCCCGTTGATGCAGACTTCGGAGGCTACGAGCTCGGATGGAGTCGGCGAATAGGATCCCAACCCGCTGACGAGTCCCCCATTCTTGTATCCAGCGGGAGCGAGAGTCCTGTCGTGATCTGAGCCATCGTCGAAAGCGGCTGCAAGAGACCGAAGTGCGGAGCCGTTGGTGAGCGCAGCGTTTTGGCCGGTGGTTTCTATGGTGGTGCGGGCAAAATCCCAGGGCGTCATCCAGCCGAGCTTCGAGTGCGGTCGTTCCTCGTTGTAGTCGCGTCGCCAGTCTTCCAGCACGGTCCGAGCATGCGGCAGAGAGCGGAACAGCCCTCCGCTGCGAGGGCAGCTCCGACGTTCAGAAGCTCGTCGCGCAGCCGTCCGCTGAAGCTCTCGATGACGCCGTTCTGCTGCAGCTTGCCGGGCGCGATGTAATGCCAGCCGATGCAGCTCTCGTCCGACCATGTCAGGATCGCGCTCGAGGTGAACTCCGTGCCGTTATTGCTGACGATGGTCGTCGGGCGACCGCGATGACGCACGATGGCGTCGAGCTTACGCGCAACCCGCAGACCCGAGAGCGATTAGGGCCTGTTAGCGCCTGAAGCCGACTCCATGTCGCTGCCTTTTCCGATGAGGAGAAGCGTGCAGATGTTGAGCGACGAGCGGTGGTCTGATCTGGAACCGTTGATCGAGGCCTGCCGCCCGCATGCGAAGGTTCCGAGCCCGCACCTGCGACGGACCATCGAGGCGATCCTCTGGCGTCACCGGAACGGGGCGAAGTGGTGATCGCTGCATAAAGGTACTGACGATGACGAACCTCAATGGAAAGCGCGCCCTCGTGACCGGTGGCTCTCGCGGGATCGGCGCGGCCATCGCGCTGACCCTCGCCGAGAATGGCGCCGATGTCGCGCTGACGTTCCAGAACTCGCCCGACCGCGCCAGGCACGTGGTGGCCTCGATCGAGAAGCTGGGCCGACGGGCGGTCGCCATCCAAGCCGACAGCGGCGACCCGGCCGCAATCAGGCGCTCGGTCGAGGATGCCGTCGCCGCACTCGGTGGACTGGACATCCTTGTCAACAATGCCGCGATCGCGCGCTACAACACCATCGCCGACTTCGCGGTCGAGGACATCGACGCGCTGCTCGCGGTCAATATCCGCGGGCCAATTCTCGCCACCCAGGCGGCCATCCCGCACCTCGGCGCCGGTGGACGCATCATCAGCATCGGCTCCGCGGGGGCGGATCGCATCGTCGGCGCGCCGGGCACGGTCTATTACATGACCAAGTCCGCGCTCCAGTCCCTCACCCGCGGCCTTGCGCAGGAACTCGGACCGAAGGACATCACGGCGAACCTCGTGCAGCCGGGCTCGACCGACACCGACATGAATCCCGCGGATGGCGAAAGCGCGGACTATCAGCGCAGCCTGTCCCCGCTCGGCCGCTTCGGCACGCCGGCCGATGTCGCCGCCGCCGTTGCGTTCCTCGCCAGCCCGGCCGCCAGGCACATCACGGGATCGATCGTCACGGTCGACGGCGGAATGCTGGCCTAGGCGCCGAAGCACTCGTCCATATCCGAAACTATGGTGACGCAGCCCGGCGGGTCGTGCCCGGGCTGCGCAGGAAGGACGCGCCCACATGAGCGACCACGCGAACGCCCGATCCCGGATCGGTGTCGGCATCGTGGGTGCCGGTGCCGACCGGGGTTGGGCCGGGGTGGCGCACATTCCGGCACTGAAAGCACTCGATGCGTTCGAGATCCGTGCGGTCAGCACGACCCGCATCGAGAGCGCCCGCGCAACCGCCGCTCGGCTCGGTGTCGACCTCGCCTTCGACACGCATCAGGCGCTGGTCGTGCGGCCGGAGGTCGACCTCGTGGTGGTTGCGGTCAAGGTGCCGGAGCACGCGCGGATCGTCTCCGATGCGCTTGCCGCGGGCAAGATGGTCTACTGCGAATGGCCGCTCGCTCGTGACCAGTCGGAAGCCGAAGCGCTGGAGCGTCTCGCTCGCGGACAGGGATTGCGGACGATCGTCGGGTTGCAGGGCGGCCTGCACCCGCCGATCCGCTTCCTGCGTGACCTCGTTCGGCAGGGCGCGATCGGCACGCCACTCAGCACGAGCATCCGGGCGCATCCCACCGAGGACATGTGGGTCGGGCGATACAACCCGCCGTTCGAGTTCATGGCCCGCGCCGAGCACGGCGCTACGTTCCTCAGCATCGCGCTCGGCCACGCGCTCGAACCGCTCGCGCGCGTGCTCGGCCCGTTCGAGAGCCTGTCCGCCGTCGTCGCCAATCGGCGCGGCGACGGCGTCCGCCTGTCGGACGGCGCGCCGCTCCCGAAGGACACGCCGGACGAGATCGTCGTCGCCGGCGTTCTCGAGGGCGGGATCGTCGCCTCGCTTCACTACAGTGCCGGGCAGCCGGCCGGCCCGGCGATGGTATGGGAGATCCAGGGCACCGAGGGCAGCCTTCGCGTCGAGACGGCGTCGGGCTACGTCCACTTCGGCGACCTGGCCATCGCGTTCCGCCGCGGCCGCGAGCCTGTCCAGCAGCTCCAGGTCCCGCCCGCCTATGCGGCTTCTGACCTGCCAATCGGCGCAGCAGCAGCGGGCGTGGCCCGCCTCTACGCCCAGTTCGCGGCCGACATTCGCGATGGAACTGACGAGGCGCCGGACTTTGCGGTCGCGCTCGATCACCACCGGGTGCTCGATGCGATCGCACGGTCCGCCATGTCGGGTCGGCGCGAGCGGCATCTGCTGCATGCTGATCCCCCTCCCACTGCGAGCGAGCAACCACCAGCACCAACGGGTGGCTAATCGGCGGTAGAGAAGTCGTGCTCCGACGACTGCTTAATGCCGATCGATCTCGAAAAGCGGATTGACGGCTTTCCACTCAAGTCCGTCCCGGAAGAGTACGTTACGCGGACGGGATCCGGCGTCCGCGTCATGCGAGAGTGTGCTACATTAACTGATGGGCATTGGCTGACCCCAAACGACCCGTTTAGGTCACTAGGGGTGCCTCGTGCCGTGGCCAAGAGCGGACGTTGATTATCTTCCTGTCTTCAATCCTGGGCAGTAGGCCGAACGACGATGCTCCCGATTTCGACATCGTCGGGCTGCTCGATCGCAAAGGCGACCGCTCGCGCGATGGCGTCCGGTGATATGGCGAGTTCCTCCTTCTGCCGGCTGATCGCTGCCCTAACGACGGGATCCGTGACCGAGGAGTCGACAAACGTCGTGTCGATGAAGCCTGGGGACACCTCGGTCACCCGAAGGCCCGGCACGCATTCCTGCCGAAGAGCCTCTGTTGCCGTCCGTAACGCGTTCTTCGTGGCGGCGTAGACGCCCATGGTTGGAACAATCTTGAGTCCGGCGGTCGAGACGACGTTCACGACGTGGCCGCTCCGCTGATCGTTGAAGACCGGCAGCGCCGCTGCGAACCCATAGAGAGCACCCTTCAGGTTGACGTCGATCATCGCGTCCCAGTCCTCGACCCGCAGGGCGTCGAACCGGGAGATGGGCCCGATCCCGGCATTGTTGACGATCACATCCAGTCGGCCGAACCGATGTCGGGCGAGGTCAACAAGGGCTTCGAGATCCGCCCGTTGGGTCACGTCGACTGTTCGGAAGACAGCACGTCCCCCCTTTTGCTCGATTTCCCCGGCAACTGCGGCGATCTCAGCTTTGCTCCGCGCTCCCAGTACAAGGTGAGCACCTCGTGCGGCGAGATGCAGTGCCGTGGCTCGGCCTATCCCGCGTCCTGCCCCGGTGATGGCAACGATCTTGTTCGCAACGGCCATGATCAGCTCCTTCGGTGACACATCGCCAGCCTTATGGAAGCACCGCAAGCGGATCTATGTTAGATCAGCCACTTCTCTGTCGCGATCCGCCAAGACCATGATCGATCCGTTTTCCCAAGTCGTGTCACTCCTCGCCATCCGGAGCGTCCGAGGGACCAGCCTCGAGGCGTCCGGCGACTGGTCACTGTCGTTCGACGGCCGAACACGCCTGAAGTTCGTGGCAGTGACGCGCGGTCGATGCTGGCTCCTGCTTCCGGACAAGCAGCCGGAGCCGATGGAGAACGGCGACGTCGTTCTCCTGGGTGACACGCGTTACATCGTGGCAAGCGATCCCACCATTGAACCGGTCGATGGCATGACGCTCTACGCCGGTCCGGGACAGGACGCTGTGCGGTTGGGCGATGGCGGCGACACGGCGATGATCGGAGGCGGCAGCGGCTTCGCAAGCGGCTGCGCCCCGTTCGTTCTGGAGGCTCTGCCGAGGTTCCTTCGGATTGATCGGGCGTCGCCGAGCGCGAATGCCATCTCACGGACCTTGGCTTCGCTGTGGGCGGAGGTTCAAAGTCCAGGTGTTGGCAGTTCGCTCATTGCTGCCCGTCTGGCCGAAATTCTCGTCGCCGAGGCCGTTCGCGCCTTCGTCGCGGCGGGGTCAGGCAATGACATTGGTTGGATCGCCGCCTTGGGGGACCCGCGCCTGGCCAGAGCGATCGGGTTGATGCACGACAACGTTGCCCATCGATGGACGGCGCCCCTCCTTGCACAAGAGGTCGGCATGTCTCGTTCGGCGTTTACCTCCCTGTTCGTTCGGCGTGTCGGTCGACCGCCGATGGATTACCTGACCCACTGGCGAATGGTTCTGGCCCGTCAGAAACTGGATGCAGGATCGAGTGTCGCCGCCGTTGCCGAAGAAGTCGGATACAGTTCCCAGAGCGCATTCAGCCAGGCGTTCAAGCGGACGTTGGGAGGAACTCCGCGAACACACGCAGTCAGCGACACGCGCGGCAGCTTTCAGCGCCCTTGTCCCTGAAAGCTGGCGGACCGCAATCCACACGCCATGGCCGATAGACGCCGACGCTTGAAACGGTCGATCCGCTTTCGACCCATCACAGACTCACGATGTCGCTTCAGCAGCTCCCAAAAGCGGACGGCATCGACGATCCCGCCGCCTACTCAGGCTTAGGCACATCCTGTCCGCCCGTTCGGCGGTCCAACTCGGCAAGAAGGTCGGACAATTGCTGCGGCAGCGCGTGATCGGCCCGATGGACCGGGGACGATTGCATGGCGGCACGTACCCTGGCCTGCACACCGGGCGTCGTCAGAATGCGCGTCAGATCCTTCGTCGCCAAGTGTGGTCTACTCGCCTCTATGGGTACATTCCACAGACCATCTGGTTGGCGATCCGTTGCTGTATCATCGGATATGACGCGCCATCCACGAGTTGCAAGGCTACCCGTCGTCAGCCACCAAGTTGCAGAGTGATGTCTCGCAGCATGTCGAGGATGGCGCGGGGCGGATAGGGCTTGGTGAAGAACGTGCTGTTGACGGGCATCTGATCGACGGTGACTTGCACGCGACCTGACGTCACGATGATGGTGACAGGCGGCCAGCGGTCGCGCACGGCATGGGCGAGCTTCAGCCCGTCCATCGTGCCGGGCATATCGATGTCGGTGAACAGGACGCGAATGTCGGAATGGCGCTCCAGCATGCGGATGGCTTGGTCGGCATTTCTTGCTTCGTAGGTCGTGAAGCCCGCGTCCTCGCACAGGTCCGCAGCCTCCGCGCGCACGAGGGCATCGTCCTCGACAACAAGGACGGCGTAACGGTTCGGATCGAAGGACTGGCCCATGGTCGGCGGTCGGTCTCAGGCGGTCGGCGCGAGGCGAGCGGGTGCCCCGGTCAACGTGAAGCGGATGCCGGCGGGGTCGAAGTCGATGTGACCTGCGCCGTCGAAGTAGCTGGCGACGATGCGCTCGATCAACTTGGAGCCGAAGCCTCGCCGTTCCGGCAATTTAACGGGAGGACCGCCGGCCTCGCTCCAGCGGAACTGGAACGCACCGTCAACGACGTCCCATAACATGGCAACGCGGCCCGTCTCGTTCGAGAGGGCGCCATACTTGGCCGCGTTGGTCGCCAGTTCGTGGATCGCGAGACTAAGGCCAAGAGCCTGTTGTGCGGTCAAACCAAGGCGGGAACCGCCCGCCTCGATCCGATGATCCTTGGTCTGATGCGGAGCCATCGCGGCGCCAACGACCTCGCCGACGTCCGCTTCTTCGAAGTTCGATCGCGTCAGGATGTCCTGCGCCCGGGCGAGCGCTAAGATCCGGGTGGAGACCGCCTCATTGGCCTCTTCCATTGTGCGAGCCTGTCGGATGGTCTGTGCGGTAATCGCCTGGACCATGGACAGAAGGTTCTTCATGCGGTGCGACATCTCCTGCGTCAGTACACGCTGCGCGTCCTCCATCCGCTGGCGAGCCACGGCCGCCCGCACCCGGTCGCCGACCTGCTCGACGAACTGGCGCTCGCCGTCCGTCCAGACATGGAGCGTGCGCGAATGGGCGAAGACCACGGCGTAGAGGCGGCCGTCGAAGCTGATCGGCAGGTCGAGGAAG
>NZ_BBWK01000103.1 GCF_001463765.1 Aureimonas sp. AU4
CTCGCGCGTCAACGAAGAAAACATTCACTTGGAACGCGGAACCTCCCACCCTGCTTCAGATCGGAACGCCGCATCTCGGTGATCGGACCTGCATTGTCAGCGGGCGCATACCGTGCGGCCCGCGCCTATCTCAATTGGTCGACGCCGAAGCTGGCCCGGATGGCAGGCGTGGCGGTCAAGACGGTGTTCGATGCGGAGCGCGGACGCCGCGTACCCGCCGTGGACTTAGCTCGCATCGAGCAGGCATTCCGCCACGGTGGGGTCGTCGTCGAACGTTCCGATGGATTGCCGGTCGCCTTGAGATGGGTCACTGACGAGACAAGGGAAACACCCGCATCAGATGCAGTACCTATGACCGGATCGACGCAGTGATAAGGACGCTGCGCCCGTACCCCATCCGCCACCTTCAGACCCCGACCACCAGGATCCACGTATGACGACTGCGACCATCGGGACCAACGTATCGATCATCGGGGGATCCCGACGACAGGATCGACCGATCGGGTTCGTCGCGGCAACCATCGTGCTCGGCCTCACCGCGCTCGCGCTGTCTTGGACGGTGTGGGCCAGCCAATCCCGCACGGCCTCGAGTCAGGCGCAGGGACGACTAAACGGTGCGCTAGCCGAACTCCTCTACACGGTCACGACCGCGCAGAGCAGCATGCGAGGCTTCGTCCTGACCGGCACGGACGCCTTCCTTGATCCCTATCGTCAGGCGTTCGAGGCCTTTCCCTCCGCCCTCGACGCCGTGACCCAAACCCTCGCAGCCGCCCGAGTTGATGGCGAAGAGGTGGAGGTCGTCTCCGATCTCGCTCAGCAGCAGATGACGTTTATCCAGTCCGCGGCCGAGGCCCGAGCCCAAACAGGTTTTGAAGCCGCCTCTGCGCTGGTCGCAAGCGGGGTCGGGCGAGAGATCATGGCGGAACTGCGGTCCGCGACGCGCGAGCTGACCGCCGGATCCAACGCGGTGATCGAGAACAACATGCGGGTCGGCCAAATGCTGGGTTGGACGCAACTAGCGCTCCTGCTACCCGCACTCGGCGCGGCCGGCTATCTCGCAAGGCTGGCGCGGCAACGCCAAGAGCAGGTGCGCGCTGGGGCCGACCTCCTGACCGATGTCATGGAGGCAGCTCCGGTCGGGGTCGCCTTCTTTGATGCCGACCGCCACCTACGGCGTGCCAATGACGAGTTCGCAGGGGTCGTCTCCGCGACCGGTACGGTGACAGCGAAGGACTGGCTCCTGCCGGTCCTCGACCGCGTGCTTGCGACACGAACCAGCCTGAATGAGACGGGGTTCGTCTTCGGCGACGCAGGCGAGCGTCGAGCTGTGGTGTCCGCGTTCCCGACCAGGGGAGCCGACAGGCTAAAGGGCGGGGTCGGCGTCTTCGTGCTGGAGACGACTGAGCAGCAGCGAACGATGGCAGCTCTTGACGAGGCGAGCGCGCAGTTGGCCGCGATTGGCGACAACATTCCCCAGCTCGCTTGGATGGCCGAGCCTACGGGACGCATCGTCTGGCACAACCGCCGTTGGTTCGACTACACAGGAAGCGATGCCGACAGCATGGCGCGCGACGGCTGGTCCAACGTCATCGAGCCCGAGCATACGGAGCGTGTCGATGCAGGCTACCGGTCTGCGGTGGCTACCGGCGAACCCTGGGAGGACACGTTCCCGCTACGCGCTGCGGACGGCACGTACCGTTGGTTCCTGACCCAAGCCGTGCCGATCCGTAACGGGGACGGGCAGGTCGTCCGCTGGTTTGGCACCAACACCGACGTCACCAAGCAGCGGGCCTTGGAGGAGGAGTTTCTGGCGGCCAAGGAGGTCGCCGAGAACGCCAACCGGGCCAAGTCGCAGTTCATTGCCAACATGAGCCACGAGCTGCGCACGCCGCTTTCAGCCGTGATCGGCTATGCCGAGATGCTGGAGGAGGAGGTTGAAGATCTTGGCCAAACCCATCTTCTGCCCGACCTCAAGAAGATCGAGGGCAACGCCCGCCACCTGCTGAGCCTGATCAACGACGTCCTTGATCTCTCGAAGATCGAGGCCGAGCGCATGGACCTCTACGCCGAGACCTTCGACTTGGCGACGGTCCTAGACGAAGTTGGCTCGACGGTCGGGTCACTGATCGGCAAGAAGAGCAACCGCCTCTTGATCGAGCACGACGGTCGGCTCGGCCAGATGCACAGCGATCAGGTCAAGCTTCGCCAGTGCCTCCTGAACCTCCTGTCGAACGCCTCAAAGTTCACGGAAAGCGGCACCATCACCCTGGCCGCCGAACGCTCGACCGTGGGGGACCGGGACTGGATCACCCTGTCGGTCACCGACAGCGGCATCGGCATGACGCCCGAGCAGGTCGAGCGCTTGTTCGAGCGCTTCGCGCAGGCCGACGAGACCACGACGCGTAAGTTCGGCGGCACCGGCCTTGGGCTCGCCATCACGCGGGCCTTCTGCCGCCTGCTCGGCGGCGACATCGGCGTCACAAGTCAGGAAGGGGTCGGCACGACCTTCACGATCCGCATCCCGGCCATCGTGGAGGAGACGATCGACGAGACGGCGATCCCGACGGGCGGCGACACGGCCGTCGCGGGGGCATCCGGCACGGTGCTGGCGATCGACGACGATCCGCATGCGCGCGATCTCGTCACGCGCTTCCTGACCAAGGAGGGCTTCACGGTGCGCACCGCCTCCGACGGGGTCGCCGGACTGGAGATGGCGCGAGCGCTCGTGCCGGACGTCATCCTTCTCGACGTCACCATGCCCAAAAAGGACGGATGGTCGGTGCTCGCCGAGCTGAAGGAGGACCCTCGGCTCTCGGCGGTTCCCGTCGTCATGGTGTCGAGCCTCGACGAGAAGCGCATCGGCTACGCGCTAGGTGCCTCGGACTACCTCGTGAAGCCGGTCGAATGGGATCGCTTGAAGGAGATCATGGACCGCTACCGCGACGCGCCGGGCGGTCTTGTGCTCGCCATCGACGACGACGAGGATACACTCTCGCGCTACGCCATGATGCTGCAACGGCAAGGCTTCGAGTTCGCCTCGGCGACCAACGGTCGGCTCGGCCTGCAACGCGTTGAAGAGCGCCGTCCCGATCTCATCCTGCTCGACCTCAACATGCCGGTGATGGATGGGTTCGACTTCCTAACGGAACTGCGCGCCGATCCAAGCCGCACCGACATTCCCGTCGTTGTGCTGTCTTCGAAGGACTTAAGCGCCGACGAGCGGCAGACGCTGAACGCAGCAGCCGACCAGGTCCTGTCCAAGACCGAGGTCTCGCTGCGCCAACTAGCCGAACGCATTCGAGAGGTTTTGCCGGCTGGTTCTGTACCATCACAGGATGCGCCACCGTTGGATACTGGAGTATCTCTCATCCATCGGCCGACCTCACCCACCAAGTGACGTGGCTGCTTGGCGTATCGCGTTCGGCGGAAGCGGGGATCGGCATGATCGTTGTCGACGAGCACTACGGCTGGGTCCTCCTGGAAGAGGACGGGCGTTTCTATCTCGACGTGCTATGCAGCCACAGTGCGGTGGACTACCTGTTCCTGCTTCGCCTGAGCGACGACGAGGTCGCACTGTGGCGTGATCGCGGGACAGCCTATCTCGACGATCTCGCCTACCGGATTCACTACAGCTCGCCGGGGGTGCAGGGCAGCCGTTCGCCCTACAAGCCGCGCAGTCTGGTCATGACGCCGGAGCGCGAGCGGGTCACCGAGGCCATCAAGCTGCATCGTTTGGCCAGGTCATAGCGCAGCCGATGGATGGCGCAGCGCTCAATGTCTAGTAGCCGCTCAGGCTACGGCAAAAGGCCACGTGCAACCTGGCGCTTCCTACCGAACGCTTCGTTGCCCGACGATCTCCGGGTCCCGTATACGGACGCACAGATCGCTTCGACTTCTCATGCCCGGAGGCCTCGTGCTTCTCCAAGCCCCCGCCGCCCTCGACCTGACGCTCTGCGACCGGGAGCCGATCCATATCCCCGGTTCCATTCAGCCGCATGGCCTACTTCTCGTCACCGATCCGCGGACCGGAATGGTGCAGGCCGTTGCAGGCGACGTTGAGGGACGGCTCACCCCGAACTGGCTCGGCGTTCCGCTGATGGACCTGATCGGCCAGCCGCTCGACACGTCGGCGCTATCGGCAGGCGACGTTGCTGTCCTGGAGCCGTTGATCGGTCAAAAGGAGACGTTCGACATCTCGGCTCATCTATCGGGCGAGCATGTTCTCGTGGAACTCGAACCGGCTGAGGCGGCAGGGGAGCGTCCGCTTGCGATGCTGGCTACGCTGGAATCCGCCAGTCAGCGCTTCGAGCGGGCGATCGGCCTGAGCGACCTGTACCGCGAAGCCGCGGAGGTGTTCCGCGAACTCACCGGCTACGACCGCGTCATGGTCTACCGCTTTCTGGAGGACGAGGCTGGTGTCGTGGTGGGCGAGTCCGACGCGGACGGCGTCGGCTCCTTCATGAACCACCACTTCCCGGCTGGCGACATTCCACGGCAGGCGCGCGATCTGTATGTGCGCAACCGCATCAGGGTCATACCGGACGTCGGCTACGAACCGGCCCCGCTCCGTGGCGGAGAGGCGCCGCTTCATCCGCTCGACCTCAGCGACGCATCGCTGCGCAGCGTCTCCCCGATCCACGTCCAATACCTGCGCAACATGAGCGTCGCGGCGTCCGCCTCGATCTCGATCGTCCGGGACGGGGTGTTGTGGGGACTGATCGCCTGCCACAACCGCACGCCGCGTCACCTGACGCTCGGCACCCGCGTTGCAGCGCGCACGCTGGCCAGCGGCTTGGCGCGTCAGATTCGAGCCAAGGACGAAGCTGTCCTGTACCGCGAGCGCATCCGGTTGCGGGCGAGCGAGGACGCAGCCTGCGCTCGGCTCGGACGTGACACGACGTTGACCGAGTTTTTCCGCGATGCGGGTGCAGACCTGCGCAAGATGCTCGGTGCGGACGGGTTTGCCGCGATCCAGGGCGGCGACTTGTTCACGAACGGGCGCTGCCCGGACGATGATGCGATCCGTGAGCTGGGTTCGTTTGCGCGCCGCTCCGTTCCCCACACGCCAGTTGCGACCGACCGCCTTTCCGAGGAGTTGGCGGAAGCGGAACGATACCGGTCCTTGGCCAGCGGTCTCCTCAGCGTCGTGATGTCGACGGAAGTCCCGACCCTTCTTCTCTGGTTCCGCGCCGAGAAGCTGGAGGTGGTCAACTGGGCCGGCAATCCGCACAAGAATGTAGCCGTTGATCCGACGGCCGTGCTGACGCCGCGCTCGTCCTTCGAGGACTGGACCGAGACCGTCCGCGGTCGGTCGAAGCCGTGGTCTCTGGCTGAGATCGAGTCTGCCGACCGCTTGGTGCGCCGTTTGCGCGAAGAGCGTGCCACGCAACGCCTTCGGGTGCTGAACGAGGAACTGGCGCTCACAATCCGCGAGAATGAGGCATTGATCGGGCAGAAGGACTTCCTTCTCAAGGAAGTCAACCATCGCGTCCAGAACAGCCTTCAGCTCGTCATGACCTTCCTGCGGATGCAGGCGCTGGAGGCGTCCGGCAGCGAGGCCGTGACGCATCTGGCGGAAGCTCAACGACGGATCGGTGCGGTCTCGCTCGTGCATCGCCGGCTCTACACGGGCGCGAGCGTCGAGGTCGTGGATCTCGGACATTATCTGGAGGAACTGGTTGAGGACCTCGTGTCATCGATGGAAGGGGGATGGCGTGAGCGCATCCACTTCGATCTCGTACCTGTTCTGATCTCCGCCGACCGGGCCGTCCCCGTTGGGTTGATCGTGACCGAACTGGTGATCAACGCGAGCAAGTATGCCTACGACGGGCAACCCGGGCCGCTCGCCATCGCGCTCGAGCAGCACCACGATCGCTTCCGACTCATCGTTGCCGATCGGGGAGCGGGCAAGGGATCGACCGTGAAGGGGACGGGGTTTGGCTCGCGTATGCTGCAGGCGGTGGTGTCCCAGATCGGTGGCACGTTGGAGACCCACGACAACCGGCCTGGGCTGCGCACCGTGGTTTCCGCGCCTGTGAGGATGGTTTGGTAGTCGTCGATAACCATAGTCGTGAACCGCTACTATGCTGTCAGGCGATGTCAACTTGCCGGTGACGAACACTCGCTAGCTCTGGTTTCAAACCGGAGGCCAATCGTGACAAATCAAGCGATCGACGATCACATGTATCGTCTCATGGTCGACGCTGTAACCGACTATGCAATCTACATGCTCGACCCAGACGGCGTGGTACGAAGCTGGAACGCCGGCGCTCAGTTAGCCAAGGGCTACGAAGC
>NZ_BBWK01000104.1:0-2500 GCF_001463765.1 Aureimonas sp. AU4
GGCTCGTATGTTCTGACGGGGGCGGGTCTGATTGCGTTGACGGCGCTGGGTGTCTCGGTGTGTCTGGACGCGGTATGCGACCGGCTTCTGGGCGGCCGGGTGTGACGGCGTGGCGTTGTGGGTTTGTGGACGGGCGACGACCAAACGCCCGCCGCAGGTTTTCACCTGGGGCGGGCGTTTTGGTGTGGATGGAAGAGAGGGGATGCGATGGGCGAACCTGGCGGCGACCGACTTTCCCGCGTCTTGAGACGAAGTATCATGGGCGCTGGGGCGTTTCACGGCCGAGTTCGGAATGGGATCGGGTGCGGCCACCCCGCAGAAGCCACCAGGTCGGCGCATCGCATCTTTTCTGGAAGCTGGTTTTTCAGGAGAACCTTGCCGGTTGGCCACCGTCCGAGCGCTCGGAAGAGCGAGGACAGCCCCGACCCCTCGTGGGTCGGCGGAACCGTCAGGTTCCGGCCCGCCGCAGACAACCGGCCACAGCCGGTTGGCGCAAGGCGAGAGAAGAGACCCATGACATTGCCTCGCAATGGACATGGGCGAATGAGAGCGATCAAGCCGATCGGGCGATTAGTAAGGCTCAGCTTCACGCGTTGCCGCGCTTCCACATGCCTCCTATCAACGTGGTGGTCTTCCACGGCCCTGATAGGGAATACTCGTTTCCAGGTGGGTTTCCCGCTTAGATGCCTTCAGCGGTTATCCCGACCGTACATAGCTACCCTGCACTGCGGCTGGCGCCACAACAGGTCCACCAGAGGTACGTCCATCCCGGTCCTCTCGTACTAGGGACAGATCCTGTCAATATTCCTACACCCACGGCAGATAGGGACCGAACTGTCTCACGACGTTCTGAACCCAGCTCACGTACCGCTTTAATTGGCGAACAGCCAAACCCTTGGGACCTGCTCCAGCCCCAGGATGCGATGAGCCGACATCGAGGTGCCAAACAACCCCGTCGATATGGACTCTTGGGGGTCATCAGCCTGTTATCCCCGGCGTACCTTTTATCCGTTGAGCGATGGCCCTTCCACGCGGGACCACCGGATCACTATGACCGACTTTCGTCTCTGCTCGACTTGTCTGTCTCGCAGTCAGGCGGGCTTATGCCATTGCACTCGACGACCGATTTCCGACCGGTCTGAGCCCACCATCGCGCGCCTCCGTTACTCTTTGGGAGGCGACCGCCCCAGTCAAACTACCCACCATACACTGTTCCGGATCCGGATGACGGACCGCGGTTAGACATCCATGACGATAAGGGTGGTATTTCAAGGATGGCTCCACGCGAGCTGGCGCCCACGCTTCAAAGCCTACCACCTATCCTACACATGCCGACACGAATGCCAGTGT
Organism: Aureimonas sp. AU4; assembly: GCF_001463765.1. Lineage (GTDB taxonomy): Bacteria > Pseudomonadota > Alphaproteobacteria > Rhizobiales > Rhizobiaceae > Aureimonas. The sequence continues at coordinate 1,351 of NZ_BBWK01000104.1, forward strand.
AAAGCTATAGTAAAGGTGCACGGGGTCTTTCCGTCTGACCGCAGGAACCCCGCATCTTCACGGGGAATTCAATTTCACTGAGTCTCTGCTGGAGACAGCGGGGAAGTCGTTACGCCATTCGTGCAGGTCGGAACTTACCCGACAAGGAATTTCGCTACCTTAGGACCGTTATAGTTACGGCCGCCGTTTACTGGGGCTTCGATTCAGAGCTTGCACCCCTCCTCTTAACCTTCCAGCACCGGGCAGGCGTCAGACCCTATACGTCGTCTTGCGACTTCGCAGAGCCCTGTGTTTTTGATAAACAGTCGCTACCCCCTGGTCTGTGCCACCCCACACAACTTGCGTCCTGTGGGGCCACGCTTCTTCCGAAGTTACGCGTGCAATTTGCCGAGTTCCTTCAGCAGAGTTCTCTCAAGCGCCTGGGTATGCTCTACCAGTCCACCTGTGTCGGTTTCGGGTACGGTCTGTACGGTGGGGCTCTTTCCTGGAACCGCTTCGAAGCCCAACCAATCCGATAAGGTTGGACAACACACGCGATCCGTCACTCTCCACCAGGCCCACGATTATTAACGTGGTTCCCATCACCTACGCCTTTCGGCCTCGGCTTAGGGGCCGGCTCACCCTGCTCAGATTAACTTTAAGCAGGAACCCTTGGACTTTCGGCGAGGGTGTCTCTCACACCCTTTATCGTTACTCATGTCAGCATTCGCACTTCCCATACCTCCAGAGGCCCTCACGGGTCCTCCTTCATCAGCCTAGGGAACGCTCCGCTACCGCAGCGTCTCGCAAGGAGATCGCTACCCACAGCTTCGGTGCATGGCTTCAGCCCCGTTACATTTTCGGCGCAAGAACCCTTAATTCTAGACCAGTGAGCTGTTACGCTTTCTTTAAATGATGGCTGCTTCTAAGCCAACATCCTGGTTGTTTTGGGATTCTCACATCCTTTCACACTTAGCCATGACTTGGGGACCTTAGCTGGTGGTCAGGGTTGTTTCCCTCTCCACGACGGACGTTAGCACCCGCCGTGTGTCTGCCGACTAGTACTCCCAGGTATTCGGAGTTTGATTGGGTTTGGTAAGACGGTGAGTCCCCCTAGCCCATTCAGTGCTCTACCCCCTGGGGTATTCGGTCGACGCTCTACCTAAATAGA
>NZ_BBWK01000105.1 GCF_001463765.1 Aureimonas sp. AU4
GGCACGGCGGGCATGGATGACAATCGATGGATCCGATAGCTGGACCCTGCAGGCGGCCGGGTCGATCCGCTTCGTGGCATGGTGCCGAGATGGGCGCAATCAATAATTCGGCTTGCGTGTACAATGGAGGGTTGGCCATCAAGCCTGCAAAAAACTCAGCTTTCCACCGCGTGCGGAATCTCTCATTAACTTCGGCACGTGCGAATAGATTGGTCCAAAAAACGCGAAGTGCATGCGTTTAGCAAGACGGGAAAAGTAAACCACAATGCTATGATGATCAAGAATGGGAATTTGGTTCCACCGCGTTGAAAACAAAAATATCTATCATTCAATTCGATATCTCCTAGCCACCAATTAAAAATACACCATATTAGAAGCTTGGGTGTTGAAGAATACGGGCTGCCGGGACGTTCGGCGAGGCCCATGCCTCTGGCGCTTCCACCCTCTCGGAGCCTCGCCTCATGTTCGGCTATCAGGGTGGAGAAAGCAGCGAGACCGTCGCTCGCAAGCGCGGCTATATGGCGGAGGCGCGCGAGCGCTGGCCGTTCCTGACCCGGTTCGATGTGACCACGATCCACAACGAGCAGCAGCTCGCCACGATGGTGCGCGACAGGCTGGGGCTGCCCAAGGACCAAGCGGACGCCGAGGTCCATCGCTGGACGCAAGGCAAGCACTTCTGAGCTGACCAGCCCAGATCGCCAGCAGGCCCTGTCACCTGACGCAAGGCTCATCCATGTCCAGCTTCGACTTCCGGGCGACCCGCTTTGCCCATCTGCGCATCGTTCTCGACCACATGCCGGGGCTTCGCAGTGTCGAGATGCGGGACATCATCGCGACCGCGGCCGAGAAACGTCTGCGGCGGATCCGCATGGACCTCGAGGATGAGGTGAATGCGATCCGCGTGCCGAGCCTTGCTTCGTCCCTTTCACCCATCAAGCTACCGTAGGAACACGACATGACCCTCCCCACCGATCCGAAGACCGCCGGCATCGAAGCCTTCCGTGCCGGTCAGCCGACGTCCACCAGCGGCTATGCCGATGGCTCAAGTCAGAAGCTGTCGTGGCTCGACGGGTGGACGCAGGAGCAAATCGCTCAACGCGCCGACCTCGGTCAGGCTACATCCGACCAAGTCATGTCCTGCTGAACACCGCAGGACCTCCTATCGAGCCGAGTTCCCCGCTGGGTCAACAGGCTCATTCCCTGCGCTCAATCCTCCTGTCGAAAGCCGACCCTCATCATGTCAGTCCCAACTATCGACTACGCAGGAACGGCGGATGTGTTCTGGTGCAGTTCCGCGAAGCGGCAGATGCCCAAGGGGTCGATGCGGTTCCAGACCTTCCCGACGTTGGCCGAGGCCGTGCGCTTTCTGGTCACCGATACGACAGAGCCTCGCTTCCAGTACGCAATCGACACAGATCAGGGTCGATACGAGAAGGACGAGATCGCGGCGCTCTACGAACGGCCCGACTTTCCCGACCGTCCCGACGCCTGACGCACCACGTAACACAGAACGCCTCGATCGCTACGAACCAGCAGGGCCGTTCCCGGCCCCGTATCCCAATAGGAGATCGGCATGTGGCTTGAACTGACGAGTCAGCAGGGCGATCCCTTGCTGGTGAACATGGATCGGGTCGTGATGATCTCGCAGCATCCGGACGGAAGCCGCTTGCATGTCGAGCTGCCGGCATCGTCCGCGCACAACGGCGTCGACATCATCGTCGGCGAAGCGCAGCAGGTGATCCGCGACAGGATCGCCCGCCCTACGCAAAGCGGCTGACAGCCGATTGCGCACTTCCTGCAAACCGACAACGAGGTCCCGTCATGCCGTTCACCCATCAGGAACAAAGCAGCGCTGCCGGTGTCGCACCCCGTAGCGCTCTCGCGACCGCATCGGCACCTGCGAGTGACTTGCAGGCTGATGGCAAACAAAGCTCGAATGCGATGAAGCCTTCGGCGGATCTGGACCAGCTAAGCCAAGCTGCGATCGAAGGGCGGAACACCGAGACGCCGACCAGCAACCGTCGGGCGATCGGCATCATGTTCGGTATCGACCCGCGGAACCTCTACGAAGCGCCGGGCGAGGCGCAAAGTCGCGACCAAGCCGTGCGGGATTTGGACTGACACGTCCCGCGCGCCCCTCGCCAACGTGTGTGCCGACCCGTTCGACGCCACCCGACCATCTCCAACCCAAGGCCCGACCATGATCGCATCTGCGTTGCTGCGCCTTCTTCGCCCCGCACGACGCTCGCTTCGCGCCCTGCGCCGGGGATGGCGCTGGGAGAGTATCCCGTTCGATGAGCCGCGGCATCTGACCAACGGGCGGATGAGCCGGGACGATGGCGGGCAGGTGTGGCGGCGTTGGAACGGCCGCGAGTACGACTTGGTCCAACTCGCGATGATGCCGTAGCCCCTTTCGGGGTTACCAACCGTTCCCGACGAACGTCACCGCGAAGACAGTTGCCCATCAGGCCGTTCGCTCCCCAAAACAGAGACAGGACGTTCCCCATGCATTGCCTGATATGCAGCCGGCCGGCAAAGCCGATCCCGGCCATCAATCAGATCGCTTCGGCCACGGCCTGCGAACACTGCGGGGAGTGGGAAGCGTCCGGTCCTGCGATCGCCACCCTGGCAACGATGGCGGGCCATCAGCGCATGCAAGCGTTGCGGCATGCGCAGGTCAACTCGTTCATGGGACGTCGGCCATTCCTTCACGGGCTCGGCTAGGCGATGCCGGCCAAGACGTTCTTCATCGTTCAGCAGTTCGAGCGCAGCGGAAAGCGTTTGATCGCCGGCCGGGTGCTGGACTTCCGAAAGGCCGAGGAAGCTGTCGCCCGCGCAGAGCGCGCATCGAGCACGGCGATCGGAGTCGTCGCCCTGCAGCATACGGTCGACACCGAGACAGGCGAGGTGCTGGAGGATCCGATCGTGCTGTCGCGGTTCGGCGACGTGCCGGCGGAGTTCACTGATGACTAGCGATCTAGCAAAGGGACGGCTCAAACCAAAGGTCTGCTATCGCGCCTTGTTCAACCCATAGCAGACTGACCGGTTTCCACCCAGTCGAGCCGATCGGCGGCGGGGAAGCGGACGCTCGGAAGCGGTCCATCCGCTTCCGACTCATCCGGGACCACGGTGCCTGCTGCCCATCGAGCCGAAAGCCGACGTTGGGCGCGCTGTCGAAGGCGCCCTATAGCGACGTCATGCGCTGCATCTCGCGCACCACGTCGTCCTGCGGGTAGGGCTTGGTGAAGAACACTGTGTCAGCTGGCAGCTTCACCTCCCGGCGGCCATACCGTCCCGAAATCAGGATGATGCGGATTGGCGGCCAGCGGTCACGGATGAGGGCGGCCAGCTTCAGCGCGTTCACGCTGTCGGGAACGTCGAGGTCGGCGAACACGAGGCGGATGTCGGTGCGCTTCTCCAGGATGCGCACAGCCTCGCCAGCATCACGTGCCTCGACCACCGCGAAGCCTGCCTCCTCGATCATGTCGATGGCCATGATGCGCTGGAGCGGCTCGTCCTCGACCACCAGCACGATCGGACGGTAGGGGCTGGCTGGCGGCGTCATCGGATGCATCCCGTCTGTCACGACTGCTGCATCTGCGACAGTGACGCCTGCATATGTGCGGTCAGACCCTCGGGTCCATAAGCCAGATCGACACCCCCGGTTCCCATCAGTCCCATGCCGATCAGGCGGGAGCCGAGGCCCCGTCCCGACGGTGCGGTCGCGGGCGGTCCCCCGACCTCGCGCCAGCGGAAGTCGAGCGTCGCCTCGTCACCGTCCCCCACGACACGCCACTCGATCTCGACATGGCCGCCCGGCACCGACAGGGCGCCGTACTTCAGCGCGTTGGTGCCCATCTCATGCAGGAGCAGCGAGTAACTCAGCGTCGTGCGCGGTCCGAGCAGGATGTCCGGCCCCTCGACCCGGAACCGCTCGCCACCTTCGAACGTGGAAAGGACAGCCTTCGTCACGTCGCGGATGCGCGCTTCCGACCAGTTCTGCTGGAGAAGGATCTCGTGCGCCCGCGCCAAGGCGCCGATGCGCTGCGTCAGCGCCTTCACGGCATCGCGTTCGGTGACCTGACGCAGGGTCTGCGTGGCGATCGCCTGCACCATGGCGAGCGTGTTCTTCAGGCGATGCGAGATCTCCTGGTTGACGAGCTGCTGCTGCCGCTCAGCACCGAGACGAGCCAGCGCGGCATGCACCCGGTCGCCGACCTGACCGATGAACAGCAGATCGTCCCGGCTCCAGGGGTGCCGGTTGCGCTGGTGGACGAAGACGAGGAGCGCGAGCTTCCCCTGCTCCATGATCGGCAGGTTGACCATAGACCGCGCCTGGATGGCCTCGAACGCCTTGGCGCTCGACTTCGTGCGCGGATCGGTGGCGACGTCGTAGATGACCACCGTCTCGCCGCGCTTCAGCTCGTCGATGTAGCTGCCGAACGTGCGGAACGAATGCAGGCCCGCGACGCTGGCGACGTCCGCAAGGTGCCAGTCGGGTGGCACGACGATCGTCTCGTCTTCGAGCCGGACGGTACCAAAGCCGGTGCGCGTCGCGCCGAGCGTCTCGGCCAGGCAGGCCGCGGCGGCGTGAACGACCGCGTCAGCGTCGTCAAGATCGCGTAGCCGCTCGCTGAGGTCCGACAGGGCGGCCAGACGTTGGGCCTGCACGACGCGGTCGGTGACGTCGGACCCTTCCACGAAGATGCCGGTCACGGTCCCGTCGTCGCCCCGGACGGGCTGGTAGATGAAGTCGAGGTAGCGGTTCTCTACAGCGCCGCCGAGCACGGCCTGCTGGGCAAACAACGCACCCTTCGAGACGTAGGGCTCGCCGGTCCGGTAGACCTCGTCGAGGATAGCGACGAAGCCCTGCGCCGCCGCGTCGGGAAGCCCTTCGGCGACGGTGCAGCCCACGACGTCGCGGTCGCCGATCAGGCGCTGGTAGGCCGGGTTCGTGGACTCGAAGCGGTGCTCGGGACCGCGCAGCATGCACATGAAGCTCGGCGCCTGCTGAAACATGGCGTCGAGGCGCAGATGGCTGTCGCTGGCGGTCTGCCAGGCCGCGTCGAGGTCCACCACGATGTCGTCGCGGTCGAGCACGTTCCGTCGCAGGGCGAGAAGCGTCATGACCTGGCGGGCAAGTGCCCGCAGGCCCTCCGCCTGGGCCGGCGTCAGTCCGTTCGGACGTGGAACGTGGTCGATGACGCAGAGTGTGCCGAGCGTCTGTCCCTCCGGCGTCGTCAGCGGAGCGCCAGCATAGAAGCGCAGGTACGGCTCGCCCGTCACCAAAGGGTTCGCCCGCGTGCGGGGATCCTGCGTCAGGTCCTCGATCTGAAGGATGTCGGTGCGCCCCAGCGCGTGGGCGCAGACGGATCGGTCGAGCGAAGTCTCGCAGGGCTCGAAACCGACCCGCGCCTTGAACCACTGGCGGTCCCGATCGACGAGGCTGACGAGAGCGACCGGCGTGGCGCAGACCTGCGTCGCCAGAAGCACGATGTCGTCAAAACCTTGTTCGGACTGCGTATCGAGGACGCCGTAGCTCGAAAGGATGCCAAGGCGCGCTGCGTCCCGCACGGCAGCCTCGTCCAGGGCGCCGACGTCGAGCTTGGTCACGTCGCGGGTTCGGGAAGTGGACATGCTACCTGCCTTCCCATGCGACGGGCCGTCGTCCGATCGTTCATTATCGGATGAAACATTCGCGTAGCGGAATTCCCCATACAGTCAAGGCGACTGCGCCCATCCGGATGATCGAACTGTATCGCGGTGGCGACGCAGGCGCTTCTGCCCCGATGGGGAACTATGCCGAGTGTCAGCTATCCTTCGAACGCGCCGAAAAGCGGACGGTCGCCTTTCCACCCCCC
>NZ_BBWK01000106.1 GCF_001463765.1 Aureimonas sp. AU4
TTCAGCCGCCGGACCTCCGACACGTCGAGGCCGCCGAACTTGGCCTTCCATTTGTAGAACGTCGCCGAGCTGACGCCGTGTCTCCGGCAGACCTCGGCCGTCGCAACACCCGCCTCCTGCTCCCGCAGCATCGCAATGATCTGCTCTTCCGTGAACCGTGACTTCTTCATCCGTCCGTCCCTCGTCGTTGGGCGGACTCTAGCCATCCGTGGCTGAAATTCAGGGGGTCACGTCAAAGAAGACGTCGGGCAGCGGTCCATCCGCAATCCATCTTTCCTCCCAACTGGCCCGACAGGTCGAACGCCTACGCATTTGCCTACGTAGTCGATTCACGACTGCGCAACGCTCGTCTCATATCGTGGCATACGTTCTCTCTAGATCGGATTGAGCGATATGTTTGATGGCAAGGTCGACTGGCTCGCCCACCTGCGCACGATCATCGTGGGCGCCATCGGCGCCTGGCTGGCCTGGGTCAGCGGCTTTGCCGGATGGTATGGCGCAACCGCAATCCAGCTTCTGAACTGAGCCGATGCCCGCCATGGTCGCGGCTGACGGTTGCTCCCGTGCGGCCAGGATCGTCTCAGCGGATCGCTTCCAGGCCGGTACGTGGTTCACTCACCGGTCTGCATCAGGGCGCCAACCAAATTTGATCGCAAGCCACGCTTCACCCCCTTGCAACAACCCAATGGTGCAACTGCGTCATCGGCCGTTCGGCAGGTGGAAGTAGGTACTCAGGTCCCGGAAGAAGGCGGTCGGCGTGACGCCGAGGATCGCTGCAATCCGGTAAAGCGTCGAGACGCTGACGCGGTTGATGCCCTTCTCGTACTTCTGGATCTGCTGATAGGACACGCCGAGCCGGCGCCCCAGTTCGTCGAGTGTCAGGCCCTTGGCCAGACGCCGGGTGCGAATGATGCGCCCGACCTGCACGTCGATGGGATCGGGGGAGAGCATGGCTCGTCTCCTCGGCTTGGGTGGAACGGAAGGGTGATGATGCTGGATGGGTGCCTTCCACGCTCGGGGCGCGGTCGTCGCCTTGCGGTGCTGCCCGGCCCTACTTCGCGCTGGCCCGGCGCCGCCTACTCGCAGCGGATCGTCGGCTGGGCCTGGTAGGTCCCGGCCGTGAAGACGCCCGCCGTCTTCGTGGCGCTCAAGCTGAGGTCGATGTTCTGCGTTCCAAGCAGGACCACCGCCGACAGAAGGTCGAGCAGCGATGCGCCGCCTTGGGGCTGCATTCGCCCCGTGAACTGGACGCTCGCGTCGGCGCCCGCCGGAGCGAACGCAAAGTTTGTCGGCGGGACATACGTCACGCGGAAGCAGTTGACCTGAACCAGAAGGCTGCACGTCGACTGCGGGACGCCGCCGTTCAGGAGCGTCGTGACGCTGACCCGGGCGGCCTGGCCGCCGGCGTTGGTCGAGGACAGCGACCTGAGGTCCGTCGAGGCCGTCAGCGTTCCT
>NZ_BBWK01000107.1 GCF_001463765.1 Aureimonas sp. AU4
GGCGAGACCACGACGATCGTGCAGGTGCCGATCGTGGCGTCCACCAAGGCAAGTGCGGGCTGCGTCGAGACCGCCATCAGCGCGACGGTCGCGCCTCCGATCCGGCGCAAGCGTCGAAGGAGGTGGAGCTTACTTGCGCTTGGGCTTCGGCTTGCCATCGCTCCAGCCCTCGTTCGCCCAGTTGGCTTGCTTGCCGCTCATGTCGTCGCCGGGAGCATGACCGTTCGTCGAGGCTGCGACGTCGCCAGGGCTGGACGCCAGCCCCATCTGGAGAAGCTTCAGCTCGGCGCGCAGGCGTGCGATCTCCAGGTCGTAGAGTTCGGTGCAGTTCAGGCGCTTGCCGCCTTGGCTCAGCGGGATCACGACACGGCCGTAGGTCGCGATGTTGCCGTTGTCGTAGCTGTTGCCATTGCCACTGCCGTTGATGGCGCCGACATCGAGGTAGGCACCCGATCCCCCGACCGCCGAGCGGCAGGTCGTCCCGTCGGCCGCGCGCACCTCGTCCTGGCCCTGCGGCAGCGAGACGCCCGGCAGGTTGAAGCCGCTCTGGCTCTGATTGAGGTAGTACCGGTCTTCCGCCCGTGACGGC
>NZ_BBWK01000108.1 GCF_001463765.1 Aureimonas sp. AU4
GCGGCCAGCGCGGCCGTGAGGCCGAGTGCCGTCAGGCTCGCTCCGATCAGGACAAGCGCTTGCCGAGGAACTTGCCGCATATCTGGGCCCTCACCTGGGTTTGCGAGTTGGGGAAAGGAATGCTCTCGGCGCAGACGCGCACCTTGCGCGTGGCCTCTCCTGCAAACGGGATCGTGACGATCACGGGACGCGAGCCTTCCGGCGCCAGCATCAGGGGACTGGCCGAGACGCGGGCTCCTTCAACCGGGGTGAAGTCCTGATCATAAACGCGCACCTCGACGCGGATCGGCCGATCATAGGGGTTGGACGGAAAGACGCGGACCGCAAAGGCGTCGCTGACGCTTCGGACCTCACCGCGCATCGGGGTCAGCGACTGGGCCCGGGCGCCCCCAGCGAGCAGCACGGCCGCCAGCACCAGGATCGACGGGATGGCGGCGCGCTTCACTCGCATCGCACCGTCACCGTGGCGGCGTAGGATCCCCCGCGGAACGAGTCCGTGCTAGACTTCGTGCCGGTCAGATGGATGTCCATGTTGGTCAAGCCCGATCCGGTCATCAAGGTCGCGGCGCCCGTCTCGCTCACCGTCTGGACACCGCTCATGGAGTAGACTGGCGTCCAGGTCGTCGATCCCGTATCGGCTGCGGGGGCGGTCGCACTGGTGACTGCATCCAGGCTGACGCGCACACCGCCCGTGGTTGTGATGGTGACCTTGGCAGGCGAGCCGCCGGGGTTCTTGGAGCTGAGGTTGCTGAGCGCGCCGTTGGTGGTCATCACGCCGGTGCCGTTGGTGATGCCGATGGTGCAGTTCGTCGTGACGGTGCCGTTGAACGTGACGGTGTTGGTGACAGCCTGCGCGCTGGCCGGGATGGATCCGCCGGCCAAGGCGCTGGTCAGCCAGAACGCCTTTCTCATGCGTGACATGTATTTGCTCGCGAAATGTGGTGACACCAGATCATCACTCGCGTGGCGTGTTCGAAACTTACGGTAGATTAGTAACAACCGTTAGGGGAAATACGTACGTAGTGCGTGCCAAGCGGACTAAATCGGTTCGTCGAACGAACGGCCGTCGCTAAACGATGAGCAACTCTACGTGGGTAGAGACGGGCGACACGATTGCGCTTCCGGAATGTCTGCTTCTCAGCGTTGTTGACCCAAACCCGACAGGCCGGTTTCCACCCAACTGAGCCGACCACCGTCATGGAAGCGGACATTCGGAAGCGGTCCCCACGTTCGACCCTTTGCAGACGAACGGCGCGCTTGCTGGTAGGACGGACCGCATGACGGAACACACGAGCATCCACGTGCGCCGCGCCGACCACGTCGGCTTCGCGGTCGCCTCCCTCGATGAGGCTCTTCGGTTCTGGGTCGACGGCCTCGGCGCGCAGCTTGTGCGGACCGGCGAGATGGGGGGCGAGTTCCTCGGTCAGGTGACGGGAGCGCATGGGGCACAGGTTCGCATGGCGACCGTCTCGCTGGCGAATCAGACGATCGAACTCCTGGAGTACCGGGGGCTGGATCCGCCAACCCTTCCGGCCAAGCCGTTCGACCCGGGCTTTGCGCATCTGGCCCTCGTGGTCGACGACATCGACGCGCTCCTGGTTCGGATCGCCGCCTACGGCTGGAAGGCGCAGGGCATTCCGCAGCCGATCGCAAGCGGTGCGCGGGCTGGAACGCGCGTGATCTACGTTGTTGGCCCTGACGGCGCGACGATCGAGTTCATGCAGCCGCCTGCTACCACGCGAGACTACTGACCACGCTGGAACAGCGCCCGATATCTGCCCGGTCGCGCCGATCGGCGCTTCGAGGGTAGACGTCCGGAAGCGGTCGGACAGCTATCGACCCATCTGGGACCAACAAGGAACGAGTTGTGCTGACCAGGAGCGGACGTCGAACGGCTTCGCTTAGAAGTCTCCGATCTTGAAGCAATGACCTGCCATGACGTCCTCCAAATGTTCCCACTCATGCCAGATCAGCGCGTAGGGTGGGCGATCTGCACTGGGAACATTCGAAACGGTCAAGCTGCCTTGCCCGATCCCGTGCTAGGGTCCCACCATAGGTTCAGCAAACTACATATCAGGGCGATCATGATTGCGAACACGCCTGTCTGTGATGCAGCGGTTACCACAGATCTTGGTGACGCCTTTACGCAGCACGTTTCAACATACCGAGGCAGACCGGAGTTTGCGCTGAGCTATCCTGAAACGAAATGGCTCAACGTGCTGCGCATTCGCGCGGACAATGCGCATGATGCTGCGCTTGGCCGGATGACAGATGAAATGCTGAATCTCCTTTCGAATCCAGTTTCGGCAGGTGATAGGTTCAAGCCGCGCTTCTTGGAGCTCTATGGTCAAGCGCGCAAGCATGCGTATCCGCTGGCATGCGCGCTCTTGGACGAGATCCATGCGATCAACGACATCACCCGCGACTACACCCTTGCCTGCTTCGACTTTGGGATGATCCGACGGATGGAGGACGAGGCGCTCCGCAGCAAATCGATGCGCACCTTTGTCGATGATATGCTGAAGAAGCTTGGAGCGACGACGAACCGCCCCCGACACGACGTCTTTCGGCAGGTGTTCGACGTCTATTCAGAGGCTCTCGTTTATCGACTTCTGCTTGAGCGCGGGGCGGGCCATCTCTCGATCGAGAAAATCCCTGAGAGCAAAGAGCCGGGCCCCGATTTCAAATGCGAGTTGCGAACCGAGCGAAGCGGAAAGCCGAAGAGTCTCGAATTTTACATCGAGGTTAAGGCCCTGGATATAGTCGCCGCTCCGCAGCGTCTCCCTGAGATGCTGGACGAAGGCATGGACGTCCAGATCGAACTCGAACGGCAGCTTCGCGAGGGGGAGAAGATCGCGATCGCATCTGGTGAGAGTGCGCCCTATCGACCGTTTGGAACCAACAGCGATTACGATCCGTGGTCAGTTAGGAAAGTGATCGAGACGTTGGCCGAAAAGGCCGCTCAGAATTTCAAGCCAAAGCAGTTTCAGCGCGGCCCGACCTTTGCCTTGGCAAACCTGCTGCGGCTTCCGCTTCCGGGGCAGGGTGCGAGTTCCCTCGTACCATTCTTCTACGACAAGCAGGCTGGAGGTGCCTGTGTCAGTGGGGTGCTGTGGCATATGGCGTTCGGTGAAGTCGGTGCGCCAGTCCATCGCTCGCCTTCGTTTGAGGGGGCAGGCACGGCCGATGGCAATCTTGAGCAAGCCGGCCTGCTGGTGGATCCGGCGGTCCATCTGGACACTCCTGGCCTTATAGCTCTGCATTACGACAAGGGCGCCTACAGGTTCGACGGCCTCTACGACGCGCGTTGGACAGATAGCCGCTCGGGCTGGAGCAATATCGAGGTTGAAACTGTCCTCCATGCGCTTTGCGGAGACTATAACGATCGCGGCAATGAGCGAGCTCATGAATATGCCTATTACGTAGATCGTGAAAAACGCCCCT
>NZ_BBWK01000109.1 GCF_001463765.1 Aureimonas sp. AU4
AACGGTTGCAGCGGCCAAGGCCATGACCAGCGAGGATACGGGCTTCATGGAAAATCCCTTGTACGAGATAGTTTCCTAAGCCACGAAGCTGGCGGATGTTCCGAGCGATCGCCGGGATGATGCCGTAGGTGGTGTCCGCTTTTGAGCCCGTTCGTGATGGCGCTGCAGGTCTGAGTCGGGTCGAGAGCGGATGGACCACCACTGAGCGTCCGGTTCACCAGCGCTGATCGGCTCGAACGGGTGGAAACCCGTCCGTCCACTTCGCGTCGCCTGTTGCAGAAAACGGTCATTCAGCAAGCAGCTTCAATGTCCGAAAGTCAGGGGCAGAGGGAAAGGCAAAACGCCTTTCCTTCCAATACCACTTAGTCAGTCAGCATCCTTGAAGGCCGGCGCGGCTTCGAGTTGCTCGCGGGTGAAGTTGACTTGAATGCGGTCTATGCCGCTGCCCGTCCAGTTCCAACCTCTATTCATCGCGCCACGGCGCGTTCCCAGAAGGCTATCCCGCGAATTGGCAGCGCTTGGCGCCATCTCGGGGTTTGTCGTGCCGTCCGCTGGAGCCGTGCCGTCGGCCGTGCCCGAGCCGGTGGCTGCCGATGTGCCTGCTGCCTCGCCCGTTCCGAACGCTGCTGTGCCAGGCGCGGTGGCTGCACCCGCTGTTGTCGACGTCGTGCCTGTACCTGAAGCTTCAGCATCCTGCCTCAACACGAAGCTCAACTGATCATTGGCTATGGCGACGTCCTTCTCCCCAAGACCCAAGAAGCCTCCAACGCCGACTACGACCGCTACGACCTGACCCTCACGATCCAACACGAGGTCGCTGACCTCACCGATGTTCTCACCCGCCGCACCTGCGACCTGCGCGCCCATCAAGCCCGACCCAAGCATCTGGTCGCCTTGGCGATAGGTCAGGAAGCCATCTTGGTTTTGTTCTGCCGTTGCAGATGTGTTGGCCGCACTTGCTTCCTGGTCCTCTGAACTTGGAGGCGTGGAAGCACCAGACCCTGCCGAGGTTGCAGGTGCTGTCCCGGTCGTTGGGGCAGGGGCAGTAGTGCCAGGTGATGCGGGCGATGTCGCGCCGGGAGCCGGCACTGTTCTTGTTCCGGACGGTGCCTGCGCAAGGGTGGGTCCGGTTAGGACAGTTGCGGATAAAAGAAGGGTTGTCGCTAGAAGCTTCATGAGAAGGCTCCTTTCTGAATTGGTCGTTGGTCTACGTGAGCTACGCAGGGAACAGGCGTTGCACTGTGATGAAGGGCGTGGTCGTCAAATGACCGCAGTGCCTTCGAAGGGGTTAGCCCGTAGTCGTCGCTCACCCGACGCGGACAGTCGGCATCCGCCTAGTTCGCGTGCTCACCGGTCTGGAAGGATGGCGCATCGCGCAGGCATCGCTTGTCGAGTTCAACGACGTAGCCGCGGCGTGAAGTAAGGGAGCGCCAAAAGGTCTTCGACCGATGACGCTCCGAAAGTTGGATCGACCGTTAGTTCGTGCGACGAGCTGTATCGACCGCGTGAACTTTCTGCCGGCGAAGTCCCGCGAGACCTACGAGTCCCAGTAGTCCGAGCCAGCCCATATCGAAGCCATTGTCATCGGGAGCGGCAGCTCTTGTCGTGTTGGTCGTTGTAGTCGCAGGCGACGTGGTCTGAGCAGAAGCGATGGAGACCTGTGCCAGCAGGAGCGTAGCGATACCGGCACCGGCAAGAAGGGTGGAAGCGCGCATGTCATTGTCCTCTACGGGGTTGTGGAAGGGGGCGTTCAAGCTTTCAGTCCAGATCCCGCACGGCTGAGTCGCGATTTTGCTCGTCATCCGACGGCTCGTAGAGGTTGCTTGGATCGATGCCGAACATGATGCCGACCGCCCGACGACGGTTGGCGGGCTTTGCACTGTCGCGCCCTTCGATCGCATCCCGGCTGGCTTGGTCCGCATCGGCTGCGGGTTCAGCCAAGGGAGCATTGGAAGTGACAGTGTCGGCGGCATCGACGCGTTCGGATAGGTTAGATGTATTGAAAACAGAGGATGCAGGTCGCGCAGCCCTCCACGGTGAGTGGGTGGTCAGCATGGGGAGCCTCGTTTGTGGGATATGTATAAGGAAGGCCTGCTGACTGGGATTGTTCCCAAGTTATCGCTGCCTGGCAAACAAATTGGGTCGGGTTAACGCAGTCCAACCTCATATGTGAAAATAACGCCCAACTGCATGCCCAGCTATGTAAAGTAATTCTCCTTTTTCCTCGCCCCTGCGTTGTCGGTCAGAGAGCACCGAAAGGCATGAGCTATGAGCACGACACTGACCGCGCTGTTTGAGACGCGTCGCGACGCCGAGATGACGGTCGAGCGACTGGTGCAAGAACATGGCGTCGAGCGCAGCGATATCTTCGTGTTTGCCGCAGGCGACGCCAACACCGCAGGCGTCGAGCCCGCAGGGTCGGATGTCAAAGCGGACCAGCCCAGCATGCCGCAGCGGGACGACGCTCCTTTGAACGGATCGATCGAGGTATCCGTCGATATCGAGGAGGAAGACCGGGCTGCAGTTATACGCCAGGCATTCTCCGAGTTTCACGCCCACGACATCGAGGCGAGGTGATCATGGCCAAGTCCACGACGCACGTCTTCTCTCACAACTCCGCCGTGGAGAAGGACAGAGTTCCTGCGAACGCAGGTACACCGCGCGTGTCCGATACTCTTGTCGGCACCGATACATCGCCAGATCCCGACTACCATCCGGAGGCTTTGGCGAATGCTCTGACAGACAGCGAGGCGGGCGCGATCCCCGACAACGATGAGGGTGGCATCGTCCCGCTGAAGCCGCGGGACTGATCGCCGTTCTGTGGTCGCGCGAGTTGGCCGCCGGAACACAACGCTCGTTTGGAAAGACTCTCTGTTATGCCCATCAAAGCCATCCTCTTCGACATCGACGGCACGCTGATCGACAGCAACGACCTTCACGTACTGGCCTGGGAGGAGGCTTTCGCTGGCATCGGCGTCACGCTGCAGCGGCAGACGATCCACGACCAGATCGGCAAGGGCACCGACATGCTGGTTCCGTCCCTTCTGCCCGATGCTGACGAGGCGACGACGAAGAAGCTTGGCCAAGCCCATGGGTCGATCTTCCAGTCGAAATACCTGCCCGGCGCCAGGCCCTTTCCCGAAGCGCGGGCGCTTTTGGTCAAGGCGCATGCGGCCGGGCATAAGGTGGTGCTGGCGTCGTCCGCTTCCGCCAAGGAACTCGATCACTATCTCGACCTGCTCGACGCCCGCTCGCTTGTGACGGCGACAACCGGCAGCGAGGACGTCGAGCGCACCAAGCCCGCGCCCGACATCTTCGCAACCGCCCTCGGCAAGTTGGATGGGATCGGCCCGGCTGAGGTGATCGTCGTCGGCGACACGCCCTACGACATCGAGGCCGCCCTCCAGTCCCAGATTGCCACGATCGCAGTGCGATCGGGCGGCTTCTCGGATCTGGCCTTGCGAGAAGCGGGGGCGGTCCGGATCTACCGGGACGTCGCAACGCTTCTAGCCGAGTACGACGCTTCTCCGCTCGCCGATCGATAGGGCAGCCTCGAATGTCCCGCGAGGGTGCAACGCGCCTAGCGGGCTGAGAGCAGGGAGGGCGCGATCAGCTTTTGCCTATGACGATCGACCGTTCGTCGAACCGGAAGGAAACTTTGATTATGTCTGACCATGCTATGAAAATGCTGATCGCGCAGGGTCTTGCTGCTTTGGAAGCAGGGGGCAAAGTTGCCAAATTGGCAATCGATGAAATCGAACGAGACGCAAAGGATGCAAGCCTGTGCGCGGCCTTGGCGCAAAGCCGCCGGACCTCGGCAACTTGGAGGCACCGTATCGACGAGGCGGTGCAGGAAGTCGGCGGGGTCGATGAGGTCGAAAACCCAATTCTCCAGGCGCATTACGATGCCGCGAGAAAGCTTCGCCAAGGTGCCGAGGACGACCTATCTCGCGACCTTGGTATCTTCGCCTCGCACCAGCTTGCGTTGCACTACTGGATGGCAGCCTTCGGCACGATGAAGAGCTACGCATCACAGGCAGGATTGGGCAAGGTTGAACAGAACATGCTCTTCTGTCTCGATGATACCCAAAACGCCCAACGAGCCCAGGCGAACCTTGCCCGCACGATTATGCAGCAGGCTGCCTGAAGGCTCTCGGTCTTTCCTGTTCTAGACTGCAGTCCGCTTATCCTGTTGAGGTCGTCGGACCGTACTAAAACGGGAACGAAACAACTTACGCCGGCTTCGCCTTTTGAACGTCCATCGCCAAGCGCCGTGCCTGCGCGCGATATCGCCGTTCCCAGCGAGCCCCCCCCATGAAATTCTTTGTCGATACCGCCGACGTCGCCGAGATTCGCGAGCTGCAGGAGGCTGGCCTCATCGACGGCGTCACCACCAACCCCTCGCTGGTGCTGAAGGCCAACCGCCCGATCAAGGAGCTCCTGAATGAGATCTGCGACGTCACCGACGGTCCGGTGTCGGGCGAGGTCGCCTCGATCGACTTCGACGGCATGATGCGCGAGGGCAAGATCCTGTCCGAGATCGCGCCCAACATCGTCATCAAGCTGCCGCTGACGCTGGACGGCCTCAAGGCCTGCAAGAAGTTCACCGAGCAGGGCCTCAAGACCAACGTCACGCTCTGCTTCTCGGCGAACCAGGCGCTGCTCGCGGCCAAGGCCGGCGCGACCTACATCTCGCCCTTCATCGGGCGTCTCGACGACACCAACATCGACGGCATGGAGCTGATCGCCGACATCCGTCGAATCTACGACAACTACGACTTCGAGACGCAGATCCTGGCGGCTTCGATCCGCACGGCCAACCACGTGCGCGAGGCAGCCCTGCTCGGCGCCGACGTCGCCACCGTGCCGCCCGCGACGCTCAAGGCGCTGGTCAAGCATCCCCTCACCGACAAGGGTCTCGAAGGCTTCGTGGCGGACTGGCGGGACGCAGGACAGACGATCGAATAGTGCGAGCGAGATATCCGCTTTTGGAAGCGGCCGCTTGGGTGGCCAACGTCCGGGAAGGGTCGAGAGCGGATGGACCACCACTGAGCGTCCGGTTCACCAGCGCTGATCGGCTCGAACGGGTGGAAACCGGACTGTCGGGTTTGGGTCAACAACGCTGAGAAGCAGACATTCCAAAAGCGCAATCGAGTCGCTCGTCTCTACCCACGTAGACCTGCTCATTGTCTGGCGACGGCCATTCGTACGACGAACCGATCCAGTCCGCTCCGCACGCACTACGTACGTACTTCCCCTAACGGTTGTTACTAATCTACCGTAAGTTTCGAACACGCCACGCGAGTGATGATCTGGTGTCACCACATTTCGCGAGCAAATCTATGTCACGCATGAGAAAGGCGTTCTGGCTCTCCACTGCTCTCGCCGGCGGGTCGTTCCCGGCCAGCGCGCAGGCTGTCACCAACACCGTCACGTTCAACGGCACCGTCACA
>NZ_BBWK01000110.1 GCF_001463765.1 Aureimonas sp. AU4
TCGGCCAGTACCGGACACCGAACGCCTAAGCCGATCGGAACGATTGATCCGGCGATAGGAGGTCGTCCCGCAAGGAGGTCATGATGGCCGTTTGCGACACACCTGAACAGGAAGAGACCCTTCGTCCGTTCGACGTCCTTAAGACGCGGTTCGTCAAGTCCAACGTCGTTGGCTAGGCGGTCTACGGCGACGTATACATCGGGCGCGACATCCTCCTCGTTTGCGGACATCTGCCGGCACGCGAGGGCGATCCCGATCACGCCGAGCACCGGCGCCACATCTTCTAGACGGTCGCCGACGCCTATGCGGCTGAGAGGGCGGCATGAACCCGTACCTCCGCTCTTCACTCAACGCCACCCCAGCCCCGACCGGCTTCTCGATCCCACCCTCGCCGACCTGCGCGGTGCCGACGCCGTCCTGGTGGTCGAAATGCACTGGTCGCTCCGGAGCCACCGAGCCCCTCGCTGGGTCCGCCTGCTGGTCTCAGACCTGGACGGGCTGGACGCCGCAGAGAAAACGTGCATCGTCGAGGACGCGCTGGACCAGCTGGACGACCTTCCGGCTCTGCACGCCAACATCCCACTGACCCTGCACCTCCCATCGGACGACAGGAAAGTATGGTGATCCACGAGACCGCGACCATCCGGATTGCCCCAGACGGCCTCCACCGCGGTCTCACAGACAGCGGGATCGACGACCTGCTCGGCGTCCGGAAGGGCGTCATCGCGCGCACCGTCAATCGTCGGATCCGCGGCGTGGGTCCCGACTAGGCAGGGCGGCGCCTTGTGGGGATGTCGGCTGCCGGAGAAGCGGTCCGGGAAAGCCTGTTGTCGGGTGACATGGTGGCGGAGGCAGCTTGGTCTTCACATGTCAGTCCGAAGACGGCAGGCGTGATCCATGATCAGTTCGTCGCCGATGGCGCACTGACGCCCGAGCAGGGCCGGGCCCAGACCGTGGTGACGGCGGTCGAGCCCACCCCGCCGCCAGCCCCTTCTCCGGCGCTGGCAGCATTTGAGAAGCCCTCGGCGCTTGAAGCGTTCGGATCAATTCAACCGGTCCCCGCGCCACGTACGTACGCATTCAAGGCGCTGCCGACTTGGGATCAGGCGATCCAATGCCGGGTCTTTTAGCGCCTGAAGCCGACTCCATGTCGCTGCCTTTTCCGATGAGGAGAAGCGTGCAGATGTTGAGCGACGAGCGGTGGTCTGATCTGGAACCGTTGATCGAGGCCTGCCGCCCGCATGCGAAGGTTCCGAGCCCGCACCTGCGACGGACCATCGAGGCGATCCTCTGGCGTCACCGGAACGGGGCGAAGTGGCGATCGCTGCCGACCGAGTTCGGGCCCTGGTGGATGGCGGCGCAGACCTTCATCCGGTGGGCGCGGCTCGGCGTCTGGGAGAGGCTGCTGGTGCAGGTCCAGGAGCGCGGCGTCAGGCTCGGCATGGTGTTCCTGGACAGGACCCGCATCCGCACGCATTAGAAAACGGCTGGCGCCAGCCGAAACGGGATCTGCAAAAGAGCGAGACGGCCGTGAAGCGCTTGGCCGATCTCGTGGCGGCTACGGCACCAAGGCCTGCGTGATAGCCGACGGCGCCGGGCGCGCCATCGCCTTTCGCCTCGCCCCGGGACAGGCCCACGAACTGCCGCACGCCGCTGCGCTCTTGGCCCATCTGCCGGGCGTCCCGAAATGGGTCGTGGCCGACCGCGGCATCACCAGCCATGCGTTCCGCCAGCGCATCAGGGACTCGAGCGCCCGGCCTGCCATTCCGCCGCTTCGCAACGAGGCACCCGTCGCCTGCCCGGACTGGATCTACAACAACCGCAATCGGGTCGAGCGCCTGTGGGCCAGGCTGAAGGAGTGGCGCGCCGTCGCCACCCGCTACGAGAAGACCGTCGCCAGCTTTCTCGGCGTCCTCTGCCTCGCCGCAGCCCTCGATTGGATCAATCGCTAACAGGCCATAATCGGCTTGTAGGTATTTAGCAAAAGACTAGTGCGCTCGATAAATAGCCGATGCATCGGTCCTCGATTAGCCCAACTCGTATTTGTCGCGTTCGTCATGGGGAGGTGCAGCTACACCCCGGCCTTCGCTCGGATTCCATGTCCGCTTTCCGCAATGAATTCCCTCGGTCTGGAAGGCGAGAGTTGGGTCGAGAGCGGACCGACCGCTTCCGAACGGCCAGTTCAATCGCCGCCCGAGGCAGGACAGGTTGGTTTGCTGCTAGTCCGCTTCCAAATGGCAAATGCATGGAAGGGGACATAGCCAGAAGACCGGCGACGACCCGTTGTAGGCGATTGACCCCTTTGCCGGCAGGATCGTTTTTCATGACGGAACACACGAGCATCCACGTGCGTCGCGCCGATCATGTCGGCTTCGCGGTCGCCCTCCTCGACGAGGCTCTTCGGTTCTGGGTTGATGGGCTCGGCGCGCAGCTTGTGCGGACCGGCGAGATGGGGGGCGAGTTCCTCGGTCAGGTGACGGGCGCGCATGGGACACAGGTTCGCATGGCGATCGTCTCGCTGGCGGATCAGACGATCGAACTCCTGGAATATCGGGGTCTGGATCGGCCAACCGTGCCGGCCAAGCCGTTCGACCCGGGCTTTGCACAACTGGCCCTCGTGGTCGATGACATCGACGCGCTCCTTGCGCGGATCGCCGCCTTCGGCTGGAAGGCGCAGGGCATTCCGCAGCCGATCGCAAGCGGTGCGCGGGCCGGAACGAGGGTGATCTACGCTGTTGGCCCTGACGGCGCGACGATCGAGTTCATGCAGCCGCCAGCCTCTGCTCAACACATCTGATGCCACGGGAGAGGAATAGCTTGCCGCCCCGATCAGAAGTCGGCAGGGGTGTGGCGAACAACCGCTTCAGAGAAGCCTCGGCGGCATTTCGGGCGACCGGGTTGGGTCGAGAGCGGAAGGGCCGCTTCCAAGCGTCCGCTTCTGCAGGGTCGAGCGGCTCGACGGGGTGGAAAACGGACTGTCGGCTTCGGGGCGATATGCTACGGCAGCGGACGTTCTGGTCCGGCAGAAGGGGAACCTTGTTTGCCCGGACGTAGGGGGTTCGGAGGGTGGCTATGTCCCAGACGCTGGCGGTTGTCGCAGTTCAGGCCGACGAAGCTCCTGCGCGCACCAAGCCATCTAACTACCCCGAGCCATTCGCGTCGCTGATGGATGGACGCATCAAGCGTCCCCTCGGTGACCTGTTCGCGCTGCAAAGCTTTGGTGTGAACCATGTCACGCTTCCACCGGGAGCGGTGTCGGCACTTCACCACCGTCATACCGTGCAAGATGAGTTCGTCATGGTTCTCACCGGTGAGATCACGCTTGTCCACGACGGGGGTGAGACGACGCTACTGCCGGGCATGTGCGCTGGGTTCGTCCACGGCGGCACCGCGCATCACCTCGTCAACAGCTCGGGCGAGGTCGCGACCTACCTCGAAGTCGGAGACCGGCAAGCAGGGGACAGCGTCACCTATCCACGGGACGACCTCGTCGCCGTTCGATCTGACGCCGGGTGGCAATTCACGCACAAGGACGGCCGACCCTACTAGGCGCAAGGCGACCGCTTTAGGGAGGCATGGGCCACCTTGATGCGGTCGTTGGCTTGACCAAGGCTTCTGACCGTCTCATCAGTCGCTTTAAGGCTGATGGCGCCATTGCGGCCTGCCACTGCCTTTCCGACTTTCGGGGGATTTGAATTGGCACGCAAAAACCGAGAAGCGGATTGGCTCACGAATGACGTTGCGGAGACAAAACCTGCCGAGCCGTGCTGGCTTTGCGGGCGACCGCTCGGAAAGACAGTGGACCGCTTTCATCCAATACCCAAGAGCCGTGGCGGTCGCGATACCGTCGCCGTCCATCCCATCTGCCGGGAAACCATTGATGCCAACTTCACGGCCAGCGAACTGGTCCGTCGTGCGGAAGCGGGAACACCGCTGACCGACAACGAGGTAGTCGCACGTTTCGTCAAGTGGGTCGCCAACAAGCCCGCTGACTTCCACTCTGCAACGAAAGCCGGTCGCTAGGTGCTGTGGCCGTGTCCCGATCCGACCCTCGCTGGACAGATGTGGTTCAATCGTTGGTTTCGCCACGCCGTGCGCAACCGATCGACACGGGCCTGATCATGGTCGCGTGCCGAGCGATCGGCTGAAGCACGGTACCGTCAATTGCGCGCCTGTCGAAGGCGTGCCACGAAGCGGATCGACCCGGCCGTCTGCAGGGTCCAGCTATCGGATCCATCGATTGTCATCCATGCCCGCCGTGCA
>NZ_BBWK01000111.1 GCF_001463765.1 Aureimonas sp. AU4
TAAGCGTCGTCCCGTCCGCACCTTGCTGACGATGACGTAGGCGTCGAGTCTGAGCCCTTCGCGTTGCAGGAGGGCCTGGAGCCATGTCGATGTCATGTGCCGATGCTGGCTCGGAGCAGGTTCGGAGGTTCGAGGTGTTCACGGGGGCGGGCCGTCGGCGCGAATGGAGCGACGAGGCGAAGGCCGCGATCGTGCCCGAGAGCTATTCGGGTGTGGAGAGCGTGAGCGCGTTGGCCCGTCGTCATGGTCTCGGTCATTCCCAGCTGTTCACCTGGCGCGGTCAGCTTCGCGCACCGATGAATGACGCCGCTGGTCCTTCGCCGCTTTTGGCCTCGCCATCGTCGGTGACGGAACAACGCTTCGTGCCGGTGGTGGTCGCGGCGCCGAGCGGGGAGAACAAGGGCCCGGCCCGCAAGCGACGCCCGCGTTCAGCCGGCAAGACAGGCCCGACGATCGAACTGAAGATCGACGGCGTCTCGGTGCGGATCCTCAAGGGTACCGAGCCACGCACGATCACGGCGGTGATACAGGCGCTGAAGGGCTCTTCGTGATCGGCCCGTCGGGCGCGGTGCGCGTGATGGTAGCGACCAAGCCGGTGGACTTCCGCAAGGGTGCGGAGGGCTTGGCAACTCTGGTGCGCGAGACGATGGGGCCGATCCGTTCTCGGGCACAGTCTACGTGTTCCGCGCCAGGCGGGCCGACCGGATCAAGCTGGTGTTCTGGGACGGCACGGGCGTCGTGCTTGTGGCCAAGCGTCTGGAGGACGGCGAGTTTCGCTGGCCGAAGGCGCAGGACGCCGTTCTGCATCTGACGGCGGCCCAGCTCTCGGAACTTCTGGAAGGTCTCGATTGGCGCCGCGTGCATGCTGTGCGTGAGACACGCGTGCCGGCTCTGCCGAGCTGAGGCCGGCATGACGGAGCCAGTTGCCGCCGGCATGACGAGGTGATTCACTCCCCTCATGACCCTGGTGGCCGACACGCTTCCCGACGATCCCGGCACGCTCAAAGCGATGCTGATCGCCGAGCGCCTGCGGGCCGAACGGCTCGAGCAGATCATCAAGGAGTTGCAGCGTCACCGCTTCGGCCGCCGCGCCGAGACGCTACCCGAGGACCAGCTCCTGCTCGGGCTGGAAGACGTCGAGCAGGGCGTGGCCGCCGACGAGGCTTCCCGAGAGAAAGACGCTCCGGCGGCAAAGGCCGAGCGTATTGACAGGCGTCGTAGCAACCGGGGCTCGCTGCCCGCCCATCTGCCGCGGATCGAGACTATCGTCGATATCGAGGACAAGACCTGCCCCTGCTGCCGGCATCGGCTGCACGTGATTGGCGAGGATGTCGCCGAGCGTCTCGATATCGTGCCCGCCCAGTTCCGGGTGATCGTGACGCGGCGTTCGCGCTACGGTTGTCGGGCGTGCGAGGGCGTCGTGGTCCAGGCTCCCGCGCCGGCGCGGCTGATCGAGGGCGGCATGCCGACCGAAGCCACCGTCGCGCAGGTGCTCGTCTCCAAGTTCGCCGACCACCTGCCGCTCTATCGTCAGGCGCAGATTTACGCCCGGCAGGGTGTCAATCTCGACCGCTCGACGCTGGCCGACTGGGTCGGGCGTGCCGCCTTCCTGCTGCGACCCATCCACGAACGGATGCTCGGGCATCTGAAGGCCTCGTCCAAGCTCTTCGCCGACGAGACCACCGCGCCGGTGCTCGATCCCGGCCGCGGTCGCACCAAGACCGGCCAGTTCTTCGCCTATGCCCGCGACGATCGCCCCTGGCAGGGTAGCGATCCGCCCGCCGTCGTCTTTGTCTACGCGCCCGACCGCAAGGCCGAGCGGTCAATCGACCATCTGCAGGGCTTTGCCGGCACACTGCAGGTCGACGGCTATGCCGGCTACCGGACGCTCGCCGAGAAGGGCGAGGTGAAGCTCGCCTTCTGCTGGTCCCACGTGCGTCGCAGGTTCTACGAACTGGCCGCCGCCGGTCCCGCGCCAATCGCCACCGAGGCGCTGGAGCGCATCGCCGCACTCTACCAGATCGAGACCGAGATCCGCGGATGGTCCGCCGAGGCGCGCCGCCTCGTGCGTCAGGACCGCACCCGTCCGCTTCTCGACGCGCTCGAAGCCTTGCTGCGCGAGAAGCTCACGCTGATCAGTCAAAAGACCAAGCTTGCCGAGGCGATCCGCTACGCGCTCTCACGTTGGGAGGGGCTGTCCCGCTTCACCGATGACGGCCGCGTCGAACTCGACAACAACACCGTCGAGCGCGCGATCCGCCCGCTCGCCCTGACGCGCAGTTCGGAGGGACCCGCGGCCCGGAGAACGCGCTCTTCGCCGGATCAGACGCGGGCGCCCAGCACTGGGCCGTTATCGCTTCGCTCATCGAGACAGCCAAGCTCAACGTCGTCGATCCCCAGGCTTACCTCGCCGATGTCATCACCCGCATCGTTCAAGCGCATCCCAACCGCGATATCGACGACCTCATGCCGTGGCGGTTCAAAACGCCGGAAGCCAACCTCGCCGCCGTGGCCTGAGCAGAGCATCGGTTCCGGGCTAGCGGCACCCTGCCGGACGCCGACCAAGCCGATTACGGCGTAACTCGCTCAACAGCCCCAACGCCCCCGTTAGTCCCAGACACGGCGTAACTCGGGACAAAGGTCAAAACCCGACGACGGCGTAACCTGCTCGCCGTATGAGGCCATGACTCTGACCATGTCAGCCAACTCGTCGCCAACTTGCCAGCAGCGTCCCGGGACGCTGCTGGCAACGCGTCCGCAACTTACGGCGAAAGACGCAAGAGGGAAAACCATCCGACTGGCCCATACGTCCCAAAAACCTATGCCGTGGTGCGGAAACGACGCTTACG
>NZ_BBWK01000112.1 GCF_001463765.1 Aureimonas sp. AU4
TACCTCGACGCGGATCGGCCGATCGTAGGGGTTGGACGGAAAGACGCGGACCGCAAAGGCGTCGCTGACGCTTCGGACCTCACCGCGCATCGGGGTCAGCGACTGGGCTCGGGCGCCCCCAGCGAGCAGCACGGCCGCCAGAACCAGGATCGACGGGATGGCGGCGCGCTTCACTCGCATCGCACCGTCACCGTCGCCGAGTAGTTGCCGCCTCGGAACGAGTCCGTGCTGGGCTTGGTGCCGGTCAGATGAACGTTCATGTTGCTGGTCCCGGAGCCGGTCATCAGCGTCGAGGCCCCCGTCTCGGCGACGCTTTGCGTGCCGGTCATGGAGTAGACCGGCGTCCAGACCGTCGGCCCCGTATCGGCGGCGGGCGTGGTTGCGCTCGTAACCGCATCGAGGCTGACGCGCACGCCGCCCGTGGTTGTGATGGAGACCTGGGCCGGCGAGCCGCCAGCATTCTTGGAGCTGAGGTTGCTGAGCGTGCCGCTGGTGGTCATCACGCCGGTACCATTGACGATCGCGATCGAGCAGTTCGTCGTGACGGTGCCGTTGAACGTGACGGTGTTGGTGACAGCCTGCGCGCTGGCCGGAATGGATCCGCCGGCCAAGGCACTGGTCAGCCAGAACGCCTTTCTCATGCGTGACATGTGTTCGCTCGCGAAATGTGGTGACACCAGATCATCACTCGCGAGGCGTGTTCGAAACTTACGGTAGTTAACTAACAACCATTAGGGGAAATACGTAGTACGCTAGACTTCCTTTAGCTCGACAATAGGTCTGCGCGCCGATCGGGTCGCAGTCGCACCTCGGTAGATGAGTGACACTTGAATTGCAGCCAAACATTCGTTCGCTTTCCCCTGTCGATCGACCAATACCAGACGGTCGGCTACCCACCCCAGATCGCTGATCAGCGTTGGGGAAACGGACGCCCGGAAGCGGTCCATCCGCTTCCGACCCTTCACTGTCTTTCGACAGGCCGTCCGCCCAACCAAGAAGCGGACATCTCTAAAGCCGCGGCACCCTCGGTAAGACGAGCGTGGCGCCAGGCGACGTTGATTGTGACAGCGCGACCGCCGATCAAGTGTGACAGTTTGCTGAACGTCGGAGACCCTTTGTCCAAGACAGGGCCGAGCCGGCGTTGCCGTTCGCCGCTACGCCGCCTAACGGCTCAAGAGCACCTGCTTGGGGGTCTGGCGATGGCATATCGAAGGATACGAGAGGACGGCGACTACTTCCGCCGGTTCGCCGCAGCCAAAAGACGAGTAGGCAACAACGGTGAGCCTTGAGAACGTGCGGGAGCGGTGTCTTAGGCGGAGCGGTCGCTTCTCGCCATGGCCGCCCGAGCCGAGCTCGTCGGTGAGGATCGGCATGTTCGCCGGGCACGTAGAACGAGCGTGACGGGTAGCATGTAAAAGGCCTTCCTCAGCGTCAGAAACAGGCGCCACCTTGACGCTGTATTTACCGATCACCTCGTAGTTTTCCGTAATCGCGTCACGGGTTGCGGACATGCCGAAGATCAACGTCGACTCTCTCGCTGTCCCAGCTTTCTCGGTCGCGATCGATGACGACGGAACGGTCTTCTTCGATGGCATTAACGCCCCGCTGTGCGCGCTTACTAGGCTTACGAAAGAAGGCTTCGTTGGACGGAGGCCGAGCGATGTCCTCGCTTCGGATGGTGCTCGCGATTGGGAAGCGAATTATCGCCGATGCATCGCAACCGGTGTCATGGACGAGTACGAGGAACGCGTCACCACACCTTCCGGGACGCGCTGGTGGCGAACAATTCTCTCACCTGTCATCAACGATGCCGGAAAGGTCGTTCAACTCCTCGGGCTGACGTGTAACATCGACGAACGCAAAAGGACCGAGGAGCAACTTCGGTCGGAGGCCTATAGCGATCCGGTCACGGGTATCGGCAACCGACGTCGCTTCGACCTTGATCTCGCGGCGGCGATGGCGACGTCAATGGATACGGGAAAGCCCTTCGCGCTCGTCCTAGCCGACATCGACCGCTTCAAGTCCATCAACGACGCCTTCGGGCATGAGGTCGGGG
This sequence comes from Aureimonas sp. AU4, assembly GCF_001463765.1. GTDB lineage: Bacteria > Pseudomonadota > Alphaproteobacteria > Rhizobiales > Rhizobiaceae > Aureimonas. Next base: position 2,057 of record NZ_BBWK01000112.1, read on the forward strand.
ACGAGGTCCTACGCGAGACGGCGCGCAGGCTGCGGTCCGGCGTGCGCCAGGGTGACCGGGTCGCACGCATCGGCGGCGACGAGTTCGCAGCGATCGTGTCTGCAGCGACGCCTGGCGCTGTTGCCCTCGCTCTCGATCGAATTGGGCGCACCTTCAGCGGGCCTGTCACAAGCGCGGGCATTGTCATTCCCGCGACGATCAGCCTTGGTGCCGCGCTATGGGACTCTTCGATGACGCCAAAGGACCTTCGGCGCGTCGCCGATCGGGCAATGTATGACCAGAAAGTGTCTCGCGCCTCACAGGCAGCGTAACGGTTTGTGCGATCGGCTTTGCCCCAAACAGTGCGCCGCAGGGTGAGTAGGACACCGGGCAACGCCTGTTCGTTGATGAGTTCGATGCCAAGAGATCAAGTTCGTAACCGGCAGATGACGACCCCTGAAGTCATCCCAGCAGGTCAGGTCGACGGAGCCGAACGGTGCCAACGGTACGCGCACTCAAACCTGGCCGACCGCAAGCGACCCAACGCAGACCTGCAGCGCCATCACGAACGGGCTCAAAAGCGGACACCACCTACGGGATCATCCCGGAGATCGCTCGGAACATCCGCCAGCTTCGTGGCTTAGGAAAATATCTCTTACAAAGGATTTTCCATGAAGCCCGTATCCTCGCTGGCCGTGGCCTTGGCCGCCGCAACCAT
>NZ_BBWK01000113.1 GCF_001463765.1 Aureimonas sp. AU4
ATTCCTCGACCTGCCGATCAGCTTCGACGGCCGCCTCTACGCCGTGGTCTTCGCCCATTCGCGCACGCTCCATGTCTGGACGGACGGCGAGCGCCAGTTCGTCGAGCAGGTCGGCGACCGGGTGCGGGCGGCGGTGGCTCGCCAGCGGATGGAGGACGCGCAGCGTGTGCTGACGCAGGAGATGTCGCACCGCATGAAGAACTCGCTGGCCATGGTGCAGGCCATCGCCACGCAGACGCTGCGTCAGGCCCAGACGATGGACGAGGCCCGCGAGGCCATCTCCAGCCGCCTGTCGGCGCTGGCGCGAGCGCAGGACATCCTGACGCGCACGAACTTCACCGAGGCCGACGTGCGGGAGGTCGTCGAGGCGGCTATCGCCCCGCATCGCCTGGGCGGCGACCGGGTCATCATGACAGGGCCGCATGCCGAACTGACGGCGCAGCAGGCGCTAGGTCTCAGCCTTGCGATCCACGAGCTGGCGACGAACGCAGCCAAGTACGGTGCCCTGTCGAACGCGACGGGCCACGTCGAGATGACCTGGGACGTGGCTGACGGTGCGTTCGTGTTCCACTGGATCGAAAGTGGCGGTCCGCCAGTTAGAGCACCGGAACGACGCGGCTTCGGCTCCAAGCTGATCGAGCGCATCGTCGCCAGCTACTTCGACGGCGAGGGTCACATCGACTTCGACACCGCCGGCATCCGCTTCATCCTGACGGGAGCGCTCGCGCAGCCCACCAACCAACCGAGCGCCTGACCTCAGCCATGGCCCAGTCCTTCGATCCCAGCCGCTACGCCGTTCTGATCGTGGAAGACGATGCTCTCGTGCGTGCGGAAGCCGTGGACCTGTGCGAGGAGGCGGGCTTCACGGCTTACGAGGCGAAGAACGCCGACCAAGCGATCCGCATGCTGGAGCGCCATTCCGACATTCGCGTCCTGTTCACCGATGTCGAGATGCCCGGCACGATGGACGGGCTGAAGCTCGCCCGGGCCGTGCGCGACCGTTGGCCGCCGGTCGCGATCATCGTGACGTCGGGGCGTGTGAAGGTCGAAACGACGGACATGCCGGAGAACGGTTTGTTCTTCGCCAAGCCCTACCCGCCGCGCGGCATCATCAAGGCGCTGTACGATATCGCGGCGCAGATCCAGAACTAAGGTTCTCCGGCGCGCCCGCTGCCTCGATCTCAAGGTAGCAGCTTCGAGACTAGCCCGAGAGGCTCTCGAGATGTCCCGCCGTCAATGCAGCTTCCGCGAAGCGGCGCGGCGGATAGGAGGGTAGCAACGCTGGTGAAGGAGCCCGCCGTTGGATGCCGGCGGGCCCCAACGGGCTACTGGGCTTTGATCATGGTCATGACGAGCTTGTCGTCGACGCGGACCGGACCGTCCTCCTTGGCACCCAGCGTGTACTCGAACACGCCCTTCTTCATACCACCGTCCTCTGCGTGAACCATCAGCATCAGCATGTCGCCGGGTTTCACGTCCTCGGTCAGGATCGCCGCCACGTCGTTCGTGGTGCCGGCCCGGATCGGGGCATGCCCGACGACCGGACCTGGCTTCATCGCGGCATCTGTGCGGTGAATGACGAGCCAGCCGTTCTTCGCGGCCATGACAGTGTCAGCGCTGACAATGCCGTTCGAAACGTCCTGATCGACGGCCTTCACACCCTGCATGGACTGCTGGGCAAGGGCGGACGATGCCGCCAGGCACAGCGCTCCGGTGACGAGGATCGCGCTCTTCTTCATGTCCGATTCCCATGTTCGTTTCAAAACACAGAAAGATACGGAGCGGCGTCAACGTCGGCTTCCGCGATCACCACCAAGTGACCGTCATCGACGAGACGACCTATATGCCGATGGTCCGCTCTTGAAATGGATGCAACGTCGCTCTGGGCGACTAAGTTGGGTCGAGCGCGGAAGGATCCGATGTCAGCGTCCATTTCGTCGTCTTGAACGCCTCGCTTGGGACAAAACCGCGCCTGGTCGCCAGAGGTCCTGCGAGCAACGCGTACCTGTCGTTGAACCTGTCCAAGACGGGATCGGGACGGGAAGCCTGCCATGCTGCAACGGACGGAGTACGAGGTCGACCCGCAGGCGGAACCCTGTGCCGATGTGCTGGTCGTGCGGCCGGCAGGGGAACGCAACACTCTCGTCTACATACCGCCGATCAAGGGCTCGGTCCCGACCGTCGAGGTCTATGCCGAGGCAGCCGAGGCCGAGAGCCGGGCGGCGCGCCTTTGCAAGACGGAAGGCCTACCGACCTACCGGGTCAGCGACGACCATTCCGGGGACTGGATGCGGGGTCTGGTAGCCCGTTCGGCTCTGCCCGCAGCCTGACACCGATCCTGCCCCCAGTGTCTGCGGGGTGGAACTGAACGCCTTCCGTCTCGAACGCGGCACGCAGCGTGCCCAGTGCTGCCTCAGAGAGGAGGGGCCGGTCGCGCTCGAAGTCGCGAAGCGCAAAATTCGCAATCCCCGATCGCACGGACAGACGCTTCAGCGTCCAGTCGAGAAGCCCCCCGGGCGGCGCGGCAGTGGGCAGGCGTGATCGCCGACGTCACCGTGCGATGGCTGCCCGAACCGCGGTGACCTCGGGGCCGCTGCCGGCACGCTCCAGGAACTCGCCGACGGGCGTGCGCGTGCCGCCCGATGCCGGATTGGCCTGATGGACAACCGCAACGACC
>NZ_BBWK01000114.1 GCF_001463765.1 Aureimonas sp. AU4
CCCTAGCCTACTCATTGGAAGGACTCCCCTCCCCGGCCTTGACCGACTTCTACCTCGTGCCTGGCATCGATCCCCCATATCGGGGACTCGCCAAGCTCGCCTTCACGATCTCCGTTGGTTGCGACAAGGAGACGAACCCGATCGCAGCGATCCGAGACAAAGCGAGGAAGGCTGCCTGGCCTAATCTGACATGGCAGCAGGCTGGCGAAGTCTACCATGCCTTCTGGAGCTACCATGCCCGTATCGACCGGTTCCGATGCACCAGCTCGTGGCGGGAGCTTCAGTTCGAGGAGTCCGAGATCGCCTTGAATGTCATCGGCCAGTTCGTGGACCTTGGACTGCCGATCATCCCGATCCATGACGGGTTCGTCGTCCAGAAGCGGTATGAGGGCGAACTTCGGTTGGCGATGGAGAAGGCTGTCGAGCACTTGAGTTGCCCGCCTAAGCCGGTGCTGAAGCTCTCTAAACCTGTATGATCGCCTTGCCGGCATGTCCGTGTATGGGCGCGTCGTATCGGGTAGGACGTCTCCATGCACATTCGTCCGGGAACGTGGATCGGAATTGTCGCCCTCGTGTGGGCCGGCGTCGGCTATGCTAGCGCTGAACCCTCGCTGGCGTTCGGTGCGCTGGCTTGGGGGTCAATCCTGTTCTTCCTTCACCGCATCGAGGTGAAGTTGAATCGGCTTCTTGACGATAGAGGCATCACCGTGCGGGACACCGACGATTGACCGAACGTCCTGCGACCAGTGATGAAAAAGCTCAGACGGCTCTTCGTGCCCAGTTGAAGACAATGCGTGAGGCAGGCGACGACGGGGACGAAGCCCTGAACTTCACGATCGCCCAAAACGTGCTGCGTGAAGAGTTGGGGGACTATGGTCCGGGCGTTCGTGGCTATGTCATGGACAACCGAACCCGCGACATCGTTCTGGTTCATGGTCGGCAGGACGCTGCCCATGCTGCTTTGAATTCGAGTACGATCATTCGGCAGAACCGATCGCTCATGCGAACGATGCGGGCGCTGATGGGCCTTCACATCGTCCTCATCGGGTTAGTCGCCTTTCTTGTGTATCGATTGCTGACATAGGCTAACGCCGTCAGCGGGCTTACGAACTAACGATCGAGTTGCCAGACCAGCGCAGAACGAGAGAAGCCCGCCAGTGCCCTCCCAAACACTGACGGGCTTCGTTGCCAGCGCAGCCCAAAGGCGCGGCTTGGCGCGAACAGCTTCGTAGCATCGGCCGATCGTGGTCCCAACAGCAGTGCATTGTTACCCCACCACATAACCAAGTCGGAACCACGCAAGGTTAATAAGGTTTGATGAGCGTCGCAGCTGTTCATCATCCCAGAAACAGATGCGGTTAGCTCGGCGACATCTTCCTCCCAGTCGTGCGGGCTCATTTAATAGCGCCCTGTCGGCCCTCCCCCGGCAGGGCGTTTTTTCGTATGGGAGCTACTACGGTTCGTCCGAACTGGAACCGGCTTAGTCCGTCACCCACTTCCCGGATCGATAGATTGCCCATCCCCCGATCAGCATCACGGCTCCCCAAATGAGGAAGCCAATGTCCCAATAGACCCATCCGTCCTGCGGCACCGTCTCGTTGACGTGGTGTAGGCCGAGGATCTGATGGTTGATTAGACCCTCAACGAGGTTGAAGAGGCCGAACCCCATCAGAAGGCTTCCCAGAAGCAACCGGCCGGACCACCAAAGGTGCCTGCGATGGGCCGCTCGCCACAAGATGATCAGTCCGGTCACCACGAAGACGTAGGTCACGGTGTGGAAGAGGCCGTCCAGCAGCGTGTTGAGCTTCAGGTTCTCGACCGTATCAGCGGGATACCCGGCACTCGTGGCGATGTGGTGCCATTGCAGGATCTGATGAAGCACGATCCCGTCGAAGAAGCCGCCCAAGCCTAGCCCGAAGAAGATACCGGCCGATAGGGGAAACGATCGTTCCGGAGACGGTTGATGGGACGTCATGTGTGC
>NZ_BBWK01000115.1 GCF_001463765.1 Aureimonas sp. AU4
TCGAAGCGGTGAACCCGCCCGCGATGCAGAGATCGACGGTCATCGGCGCCGCCTCCAGGCACACATCGCACACGATCGATCGGCCGGGTGCTGCAACCTCGCGAACGATCAGTCGCTCCCGTAGTGGTGCGTCGGCGGTTGTCTGCTCCATGGCGGGGAAACTAGTCGCTTCCGATCCAATCGCCAATGCGACGATCGGATCATTCAGGCTTCATGGACCACCATCGTGGTCGGGGAGTGCAGGCGGACTCTTGCCTTGCCCGCTTGTGTCCTGACGGCATTCGGGCCGCCGACGCCCACTCGGCGCCGACGGCTCCCTCGATCAGGCCCGATTGCGGGTCAGTTCCCGAACGCCTTCGTCAGTGCGGCAACCGCCATCGCCGTCGCCTCCTTGGCCTGCGGTACGACCGCCGCCATGCCGAAGAACTCGTGGGTCACGCCGTCATAAGTCTTCTGCTGCGTCGTGACGCCCGCCGCCTTCATCTTCTCGGCCAGCATCTCGCCCTCGGAGCGCAGCGGATCGATCTGAGCGTTGATGATCGTGGTCGGCGGCAGGCCTGCCAGATCGGTCCGGTTGATGAGGTCGAGGCGCGGGTCGGCCGCCTGATCCTTGCTTGTGAACACGTTGGAGACGAACCATTCCATCGCCTGCTTCGACAGCGGCATGGCGTTGGCGTTCTCGACATAGGACGGCGTCATCATGTCCTTGCCGGCAACGGGGTAGACGAGCACCTCGGCCAGCGGCGCCGTCAGCTTCTGATCGCGGGCTGCGATGGCGACGTTGGCCGCCAGGTTGCCGCCGGCACTCTCGCCGACGAGCGCGATCTTGGTAGCGTCGCCGTTGAACGAGCCGGAGTTCTCGACGACCCACTTGTAGGCGGCGTTCGCGTCCTCGTGCGCGGCCGGGAACTTGTGCTCGGGCGCATGACGGTAGTCCGCCGAGACGACGATGGCCTTGGCTCCGGCCGCGATACCGCGGGCCGAGGCGTCGTAGGTGTCGATGTCGGCGATCACCCAGCCGCCGCCGTGGAAGTAGACGACGATCGGGAAGGGGCCCGTGCCTTCCGGTGTGTAGATCCGGATCGGGATCTCGCCCGCCGCACCCGGGATCATCATGTCCTTGGTCTTCACCGCCGCGACAGTAGCATCGGGCTGGATGCTCTTGTCCTTCATGACGGCCATGGCAGCGTCGGCCGGGGTCGGGCCTTTGCGCGTTTCTTCCACGGACTGCGTGCCGATCGGCTTGGCGCCGAGTTCGGTCAGCTTATCGAGGACGGCCTTCATCTCGGGCGCAGGCTGCGCCATGGCAGGGTGTGCTGCCTCCTTTGCCGGTGCGGGCGTTGGGGTCGCTGTTTGTGCGAGAGCGGCGGATGACAGG
>NZ_BBWK01000116.1 GCF_001463765.1 Aureimonas sp. AU4
CGTCAGCTCCGCCAGCGCCGTCTCGAACACCGGCAGCAGGCCGTAGAGAAAGAGGGCGATGAAGACCGCCCCGTCGCCGAACCCGAGAATCGGAACCAGAAGCGCCAGAACCGCCACCGGCGGAAACGTCTGAGCCGCCGAGACAACCGCTCTTGCAAGCGCCAGGCCCTGCCCAAAGCCGGGACGCGTGACCCAGATCGCCAGCACGAGCGCCGTCGCGGACGCCGCCCCGATCGACACAAACACCAGACGCAAATGCAAAAGCGTCAGCCACCAGAGCGGCGAGACATCATAGATCGCAGGCTTGCCCGGTCCCGCCACCGGTTGAAGAAGCGGCGCGAAGCGTTCCGGCATCATCAGGAACGTGACCAGAAGCGCGACCGGAACGAGCCGTATCACCGTTCGTCGTCTCACCGCCGGAACCACCCGGGGCAAAGGGTCAAGCGCCCGGTCCCCGCGCCAGTGCCAGCAGACGCTCGCTCCTGACGATGCCGGCGATGCGGCCCTCGACCGACACGGGCGCCGCCTCGCGTCCCGCCCACAAAAGAGCGCCCAGCGCCGCTCGGGCATCCATCCCCGCATCCAACGCATCGCCCGACGCAGCGCCCGGCTCCATCGCGTCGCCCACATGCCGCAGCGAAAGGAGGCGAAAGGAGCGCTCGTCCGAGCCGACCATCGCCTCGACGAAGGCGCTGCCGGGATCGGCGAGGATGTCGGCCGGGCTGCCCGAACGCAGAATGCGTCCGCCCCCCATGACTACGAGCCGGTCGGCCAAACGCAACGCCTCACTCATGTCATGCGTCACCATCACGACCGTCGTGCCGAGACGCTCGCGCACGGCC
>NZ_BBWK01000117.1 GCF_001463765.1 Aureimonas sp. AU4
AGGGTCAGGACTCATAGCTCAGAGCCAGAAGAGGACGGTGGCAGCGAGGGCGATGGCGGAGAAGAAGACGGTTGGGCATCGGTCGTAGCGGGTCGCAACCCGCCGCCAGTCCTTCAGACGCCCGAACATGATCTCGATCCGGTTGCGTCGTCTGTAACGGCGCTTGTCGTGGCGCACCGGCGCGTTGCGCGACTTGCGCCCTGGGATGCAGGGCTTGATCCCCTTTGCTGCAAGAGCGTCCCGGAACCAGTCGGCGTCGTAGCCACGGTCGCCGAGCAGCCATTGCGCCTTGGGTAGTTCGTCCAGAAGCGCCGCCGCCCCGGTGTAGTCGCTGACCGGACCGGCGGTCATGAAGAAGCTCAGCGGGCGGCCGTTGGCATCCGCCACGGCATGAAGCTTCGTGTTCATGCCGCCCTTCGTGCGGCCGATCAGGCGTCCAAGCCCCCCTTTTTAACCGCCAGGCTCGAGGCCGTGCGGTGCGCCTTGAGGTAGGTCGCGTCGATCATGATCGTCTTGCGCTCGGCACCGGCTGCGGCCAGCCCCTCCATCATGCGGACGAAGACACCCATCTCGCCCCAACGCTTCCAGCGATTGTAGAGCGTCTTCGCGGGACCATACTCCTTCGGCGCATCGCGCCATCGCAGGCCGTTGCGGTTGACGAAGATGATCCCGCTCAGCACGCGTCGGTCATCAACCCGTGGCCGGCCATGGCTTCTGGGAAAGAACGGGCGCAACCGCTCCATCTGCTCGTTCGTCAGCCAAAACAGGTCACTCATTCGCAGTCTCCTCGCGGAGCCTGGAATCAGACGATGCCTTCCAAATCAATGGGTCCTGA
>NZ_BBWK01000118.1 GCF_001463765.1 Aureimonas sp. AU4
CTGCCATAAAGGAGCAGGAGTGAGAGGTTCAACGCCATGATGCTGCGCCAGGCATCCCGTACGGGAAGCGCTTGGCCGAACGGAGAGCGTTGCAGCAGGATGAAGTAGACCGGCGGGCCGACGACATGAAGCAGGAGCGGATGGCGATAAATCCGGTAACGCATCTGCGCGCCGCGGCCCAACGCAGCATACTCGGCGACCGTCAGAGTATCAACGTCGCCGATCCCGCGTCGACCGAGGTCTCCCGCCGTGGTGTGATGAACGGCATGGGAGCGGCTCCAGTAGCCGAAGGGCGTCAGGGTGAAGACGCTGAGGAGCCGACCAACGGCACGGTTGGTCCGCTTCGACGTGAAGAAGGAGTTGTGGCCGCAGTCATGCTGGACACCGAACAAGCGCACGAGAAGCCCGCCAGCGGGAAGGGCTAACGCCAAAAGGGCGTGGATCCCCGTTGCTGCGCCAAACAGCAGGAGCCCTGCCGTCAGAAGAAAGAGTGCAAAGGTGGCACCGAACTGGAACCAGGCGGTCCGGTCGTCGGCATCGCGGTAACGAAGGCAATGGCGCGACAGGCGGCGGATCTCTGCTTCGTCCAGATCTGGGACGAAGCGTTCAAAGCCGCGCTTC
>NZ_BBWK01000119.1 GCF_001463765.1 Aureimonas sp. AU4
GCCCCGCCCCGCCCCGGAGGTGTTGCCGCGTCCTCCAGGATGTCCAGCCAGGTATCGCCGATCCGGTAGCGCGGCGTCCCGGCTTCGCCGCCCTCGACCGGCTGCGGCGCCTCGCCCAGCATCGTGGCCAGAGCCTGCAGGACCGGCTCGGCGGACGCGACGCGCAGCCGCACGCCCGCGATGCCGCGCGCGCCGTTGGAATGGCGGTCCGCCCGCGGGATGCGGTGGGCGCGACCTTCCCGGTCCTCCACGAGAAACGGCAGCGCTTCCTCGCCGCCCGCGCCGATGCCCGTCAGGAGGAGGTCGAGCGACCAGGTCTCGCCGCCGGCCAGCGTGTTGGCGACCCGCAAGGGGCCGCGCATCGGCAAGCCGGCGCGCCGCAGACGCTCCGCCGCATTCTCCGTGTCGTCGACGAGATAGGAATAGTCGGCCCATCCCTCGCCCGCCTCCAGTAGCGGGGCCAGCCGATGCCGACGAGGCGGCGGCCGGATCGCGAAAGGCGCTGAGAAGAAGGTAGGATCCGTCGGCGAAGCAGACGAAGCGGTTCGCCAT
>NZ_BBWK01000120.1 GCF_001463765.1 Aureimonas sp. AU4
CGCTCCCGTCCGTCAGCCTCGAACATGGCCGCGGCCATCAGCCCGATGACGACCGGCGAGTAGACGTGTCCCTGGGGCGTGCGGATCCATGGGTGCATTCCGGCCGCCTCCCGGTCGGCCTGCATGCCGACAACGTAGTTGATGGCATGGCGCAGCGAGGGCCAGACGGCTGCCGTCTGCTCGGCATGGCTTGGGCCGATGTTCCAGACCGTCGCGTCCGGACGTTTGATGCGATGCCCCCAAACCAGGATCATGCGCTCGGCGGTGTTGGGCATGGATGTCTCTCGTGATTGTTGCAGCCTGCAACGATCCCATGCCGACCCTGTTGCAGTTTGACCTGCGCGTTGTGCGCACATCGACCATACCGTTGAGAGCACCCATGGCGGGCTTGCGGACCGTGTATCGATCACCCAACGGCGACGACTGGCTGGTGGAGCGCAACGAGGCGGGCAC
>NZ_BBWK01000121.1 GCF_001463765.1 Aureimonas sp. AU4
GTCGCTGTCGGAACGGTCGCCAACAGGGCTCGCAAGCGGCCGTCCCGCGCTGAGATGCTGCGATGCTATGGGACTCTAAACCTCGGTTCCCTCTGCAAGGGTCAGCGCATCCTCGACATCGACGCCGAGGTAACGCACCGTGCTTTCGATCTTGGTATGGCCAAGCAGGATCTGAACAGCGCGGAGGTTGCCGGTCGCACGGTAGATGATCGATGCTTTCGTCCGCCGCAGCGAATGCGTGCCGTAGTCCTCCTTCCGCAAACCGATCGCCGTCACCCACTCATCGACGAGGCGAGCATACTGTCGTGTGCTGAGGTGAGTGGAGTGATCGATGCGGCTCGGGAAGGCGTAATCATCGACCGTTCCGCCACGTCGTTCAAGCCATGCCAGGAGACTTGTGCGTGCTGCTTC
>NZ_BBWK01000122.1 GCF_001463765.1 Aureimonas sp. AU4
TGACGTGACCCCCGTTTTTCATCCAGCGGGAGCGAGAGTCCTGTCGTGATCTGAGCCATCGTCGATGGCGGTTGCAAGAGGCCGAAGCGCGGAGCCGTTGGTGAGCGCAGCGTTTCGGCCGGTGGTGTCCATGATGGTGCGGGCGAAGTCCCGAGGCGTCATCCAGCCGAGCTTCGAGTGCGGTCGTTCCTCGTTGTAGTCCCGCCGCCAGGCTTCCAGCACGGCACGGGCATGCGGCAGAGATCGGAACAGCGTCTCGTTCAGAAGCTCGTCGCGCAGACGGCCGTTGAAGCTTTCGATGAAGCCGTTCTGCTGCGGCTTGCCGGGTGCGATGTAGTGCCAGCCGATGCAGGTCTCGTCCGCCCATGT
>NZ_BBWK01000123.1 GCF_001463765.1 Aureimonas sp. AU4
TGACGTGACCCCCGTTTTTCATCCAGCGGGAGCGAGAGTCCTGTTGTGATCTGAGCCATCGTTGATGGCGGTTACAAGAGGCCGAAGCGCTGAGCCATCGATGAGCGCAGCGTTTCGGCCGGTGGTGTCCGTGATGGCGCGTGCGTAGTCCCGAGGCGTCATCCAGCCGAGCTTGGAATGGGGTCGCTCTTCGTTGTAGTCGCGTCGCCAGGCTTCCAGGACGGCACGGGCATGCGGCAGGGATCGGAACAGGGTCTCGTTCAGAAGCTCGTCGCGCAGACGGCCGTTGAAGCTCTCGATGAAGCCGTTCTGCTGCGGCTTGCCGGGCGCAATGTAATGCCAGCCGATGCAGGTCTCGTCTGCCCAGG
>NZ_BBWK01000124.1 GCF_001463765.1 Aureimonas sp. AU4
AGGAAGTCCAGGCTCCAGCGTTGGTTGGCGGCCACGGGTGCTTCGATCGGTCGCCGTGTTCCCATGGCCCGCTTGCGCCCGCCGCGCCGGCGCACGGTCAACTTCTCCTCGCGATAGAGCCGCTGGACGCGCTTGTGGTTGACGGCATGACCCTCCCGTTTCAGCAGGACGTGCAGCCGCCTGTAGCCAAACCGCCGGCGCTCGCCCGCCAACTCCTTCAGTCGTGCTCGGAGCAACCCATCGTCAGGCCGCGTCCCCTCGCATCGAACACTCGCCCGGTCCGCCCCGATCACCCGA
>NZ_BBWK01000125.1 GCF_001463765.1 Aureimonas sp. AU4
AAGAAGTCCAGGCTCCAGCGTTGGTTGGCGGCCACGGGTGGTTCGATCGGGCGACGGGTTCCCATGGCCCTCTTGCGCCCGCCGCGACGACGGACGGCCAGCTTCTCCTCCCGATAAAGCCGCTGGATGCGCTTGCGGTTGACCGCATGGCCCTCCCGTTTCAGCAGGACATGCAGCCGCCTGTAGCCAAAGCGTCGGCGTTCGCCCGCCAACTCCTTCAACCGTTGCCGAAGCATACCATCGTCAGGCCGCGTTCCCGCGTAGCGCACGCTCGCCCGGTCCGCGCCAATGACCCGG
>NZ_BBWK01000126.1 GCF_001463765.1 Aureimonas sp. AU4
GCGGCCAGCGCGGCCATGAGGCCGAGTGCCGTCAGGCCCGTCCCGATCAGGACAAGCGCTTGCCGAGGAACTTGCCGCATATCTGGGCCCTCACCTGGGTTTGCGAGTTGGGGAAAGGAATGCTCTCGGCGCAGACGCGCACCTTGCGCGTGGCCTCTCCCGCAAACGGGATCGTGACGATCACGGGACGCGAGCCTTCCGGCGCCAGCATCAGGGGACTGGCCGACACGCGGACGCCGGGAACCGGCGCGAAGTCCTGGTCGTAGACCCT
>NZ_BBWK01000127.1 GCF_001463765.1 Aureimonas sp. AU4
AGACCAAAAAAGCCCGTCGTCCGGATCTCCAGCTCCCGCCAGAAACCCTCAAGCATCCCTCAGGAATACTCAGATCTCGTCCGACACCAAACGCAGAAGGCGCAAAACCGAGCCGCCAGACCAACCCCGGAAGAAATCCCCCAGAACCAACCCGCAGCTCAACTTCCCGGCAAACCAGACCAGCACCAAAGCGCCTCGTCCAACCCGCCCCGGCGCCACCACCGTCGTCGATG
>NZ_BBWK01000128.1 GCF_001463765.1 Aureimonas sp. AU4
GTTCGACGACAAAAGACCCGCCACGATCACCTCGCCCAGCGTGCGCGAGCCGACCGTCGAACCGATCGCCGCCAGCCCGAGCCCCGTCACCAACGACAGCCGGATCCCGGAAAAAACCCCGGGAAGGGACAGCGGCAACTCCACGCGAACCAGACGCTGCCAGCCGGTCAGGCCGCAGCCCCGCGCCGCTTCCAGAACCGACGGCGCGATGCG
>NZ_BBWK01000129.1 GCF_001463765.1 Aureimonas sp. AU4
CAGGATCGCGTTGGAGGTGAACTCCGTGCCGTTGTCGCTGACGATGGTCGTTGGGCGCCCGCGATGACGCACGATGGCGTCGAGTTCACGAGCGACCCGCAGACCCGACAGCGACGTGTCGGCGGCCAGCACCAGACATTCGCGGGTGCAGTCGTCGACCACCGCCAGGATCCGGAAGCGGCGACCGTCCGTGAGCTGGTCGGAC
>NZ_BBWK01000130.1 GCF_001463765.1 Aureimonas sp. AU4
TTTAGGCGTCGCGCCTCCGACACATCGAGGCCGCCGAACTTGGCCTTCCATTTGTAGAACGTCGCCGAGCTGACGCCGTGTCTCCGGCAGACCTCGGCCGTCGCAACGCCCGCCTCCTGCTCCCGCAGCATCGCAATGATCTGCTCTTCCGTGAACCGTGACTTCTTCATCCGTCCGTCCCTCGTCGTTGGGCGGACTC
>NZ_BBWK01000131.1 GCF_001463765.1 Aureimonas sp. AU4
CAGGCAGGTCTCGGTGCCGGGGATGTAGTAGAAGCCCTTGCCGTACACGTCGCAGACGCGGACGTAGTCGACCGGCTCGGGCTCGGCCACGACGACAGCGTCGGCCGCGCGGGCGCCGGAAACCGCGACCAGCGCCGCGGCGGAGCCAAGAAGAAGGCTCTTGATGTTCATG
>NZ_BBWK01000132.1 GCF_001463765.1 Aureimonas sp. AU4
CACGCCCGCCGCTCGCTCATCTGGAAGGTCGCGGCGAGATACGCTACGGCCTCCCGTTTGGCGGCGGGCGTCACCACTTTTTTCCCAGGAGATCCTTCAGCGCGGCGTTGTCGAGCATCGCATCCGCCAACATCCGCTTCAGGCGACCGTTCTCGTCCTCCAGCCCC
>NZ_BBWK01000133.1 GCF_001463765.1 Aureimonas sp. AU4
CTCAAGGGCGGCTTAGAACTCTCGGTTTCGGAAGGGGTCTCGGCGGCAGGCGCCGCCGGTGCGGGGGCCGCGACGACGGCAGCGGGCTCCTCGGGGAGAACCGGCGCCTTCGCCTCGACGGGCGCGGGCGCCGCCGGCTCGGGCGCGGGCTCCACGGCGGCGGGG
>NZ_BBWK01000134.1 GCF_001463765.1 Aureimonas sp. AU4
CCCTAGCGAACGCTCGTGCCGCATAGCGCCACCTCCGTCTTGTTGCTCTTCCATGACAGGTTCTTGCCGTAAAAGCCGCAAAGCGGACCGTCCAAAATCCACCCGACTGAGCCCTTGGGGGTTGCTGAAGA
>NZ_BBWK01000135.1 GCF_001463765.1 Aureimonas sp. AU4
CCGCAACACTGCCCTCTGCGCTCTGCCTGCCGCTTTCTGTCTGCCCCCTAACCCTCTCCCTGCACTGCCCGTCCCTCGACGTCCTGCCCCGTTCCTTTCAGCGCCATCGGCTCTGGAACGGATCCCTGC
>NZ_BBWK01000136.1 GCF_001463765.1 Aureimonas sp. AU4
CCCTCTTTCTCTTCTCCCCCTCTTCCTCTTCCTCCTCTCTCCTCTTTTTCTCTCTCTTTTTTCTCCTTCTCCTTCCCCCCCCCCCC
>NZ_BBWK01000137.1 GCF_001463765.1 Aureimonas sp. AU4
TCTCTCTTTCTCTTCTCCCCCTCTCCTCTCCCCCTCTCCTCCTTCTCCTCTCTTCTTCCTTCTTCTTCTTTCCCCCCCCCCC
>NZ_BBWK01000138.1 GCF_001463765.1 Aureimonas sp. AU4
TCCACTACAACAACGTCGATGCCAAGGATACCGACGAGATCCACTACAACAACGTGGACGCGGGCGAGACGGAGACGG
>NZ_BBWK01000139.1 GCF_001463765.1 Aureimonas sp. AU4
TACACATCTCCGAGCCCACGAGACTCCTGAGCATCTCGTATGCCGTCTTCTGCTTGAAAAAAAAAAAATAAA